>DATKKW010000021.1:0-46529 GCA_035542715.1 Myxococcota bacterium | reverse complement strand
TCCCGGAGGAGCGTCGACACGACCGATGCCACGTATCAGACGCCGTGCAGCGTCCCGGCGTGCGAAGAAATCCGGGCGGTGATGCTCCGTCTCGCCCCGCCGCGCGCGGGACGTCTCGAGCGGCGCGGAGTCCTTGGATCGACGATGCGACGCAACCTCGCTAGCTGGCGAAGAAATCTCCGAGCCGACGAGCTTCCGTTGCTGAGATCGCAGCGGGTGTTCTTGCGACACGATGAGGCCTAGTGCTCGAACAGCCCCCTATTCCTTGCGCCCCGGCAACACAGCACGGTAAAGAGGGGTTCCGGGGGGTGGGCTTAGGAGGCCCCCTGTGCGTCTCTGGCTCGTGTTGTCACTCGCCATCGCCCTCGCTGCCCCGAACGCCCTCGCTCTCACGCTCTCGATGCCCGCCACGACGCTGGTGCTCGATGCGCCGGACGTTGGCAACATACTCGGAGCCCGTTACACGGTGCCGTCGACCCACGCCTCGGCCTTCCGGCCCTGGACGGTGAGCCAGCCGGTGACGCTCACGATCTCGCCGCTCACCTTCGACTTCAGCGAGAGCTCGCCCTACGTCACCATCGCACCCTTTGCGATCACGATGAGCCCTGTCCACGTCGAGGCGGCGCTTCCCTATGGCATCGTGCAGACGCTGGTCGTCACGGCCTGGAAGGACCCCCAGACAGGCTTCTTCCCAGGTGGTGTCTCCGGAATCGCTCCGGAGACCGATGGCACGATCCGCCTCACGCTCCTCGGTGCCGACGTATTCCAGACGACAACCTTCGACACTCCGGTCGGCTCCGACATCGGCGACGGAATGACACCCTGGATGCTCACCCTCTCCCTTCGCAACATCACCGCTGCGGGAGCCGAGCTCGCGTTCGACCGGGTGGGCACGGCCAGCGACGGGGGCTACACAGAAGGCGACCTGAACGGCGTGTCCATCTACTTTGACATGACAGGGCCGGGGGGCCTCTCCAACGTCACCGGTCTCACGCTCGTACCGGAGCCCAGTGGAGCAATGCTCCTCGTCTGGGGGATCGCGCTCTTGACCGCTGCTCAACGCGGAGTCGTGCGGCGTAGGGTGGTGCGTGTGACTTCGTAGGGGGCCACCGAGGGGCGTTCACACGAACGGACAGCGCCGCGAGGCCCGCGACGGGAGGCGCTATCGGTGCATGCCCGAACTGCTGCGTGTCACCGCGAGGCCCAGCACGCTCAGCATCACGAGCAGGCCTGTAGCGGGCTCGGGGATCACCGCGATCCAGGCCTCTTCGCCATCGGGACCTATGCCAGCGCCGACAATGGTTTGACCATCTGCCGAAATGCCGAGCGCGTCCTGGAGCGTCCAGCCGGTGAGGTCGAGCCCATCAGCTGTCAGCACTTGCTGCAGGTCCCTCGCACCGTGCGTGTTGTCCCAGATGAACGCATGGCGAAAATGATTGTCTGGCTCGTACGCTCCCACGATAACCGAGCCGTTCCCGGAAACGGCCTCCGCTGCGCTGAAGACACCAAGCGTGGAGCCGATGTCGACCATTCCGTCGTTCGCGGTCCAGCGGAAGGCCGCACCGATTCCCTCCGAAAAGTTGATACCGACCACCGTCGAACCGTCCGCAGAAACGGCAGTCGCCCAGCTCGAGATCCCGCCCGGCAAGAAGCCGAGCCCCACCATTCCTCCGCTGGCGGTCCAGCGGAAGGCCTGTACGGGGCCGTTTCGCGCTGTGTCGCCGATCCCGACCACTACCGAGCCGTCTGCAGAAACCCCGTAGGCGTTGCTAGCGGTACCGCGCGGCAGGGTCCCGAGCCCCACCATTCCGCTGCTCGCGGTCCAGCGGAAGGCTTGCCCTCCCGACGCGCCGACGACCACCGAGGCGTCCGCAGAAATCCCATAGGCCTGGCTGTCGACCCCGCCCGGCAGGAAGCCTAGACCCACCATTCCTCCGCTGGCCGTCCAGCGGAAGGCCTCTCCGAAGGAGAGTCCTGTGTTGCCGACGACTACCGAGCCGTCCGCAGAGACCCCGTTGGCATAGCTCGC
This sequence comes from Myxococcota bacterium, assembly GCA_035542715.1. GTDB lineage: Bacteria > Myxococcota_A > UBA9160 > UBA9160 > UBA9160 > DATKKW01. Next base: position 44,500 of record DATKKW010000021.1, on the reverse strand, counting down.
ATTCTCCTCCGGCAGGAAGCCGAGCCCCACCATGCCGCCACTCGCGGTCCAGCGGAAGGCCTCTTCCCCGAGGTTCGGGTGGTCGGTCACACTTACCCCAACAACCGTCGAGCCGTCTGCGGAGACAGCCACGGCGGCACTCCTGTCGGTGCCTGGTAGAAGACCGAGTCCCTCGAACATCGGGGCGGCTACTAGAGGCGCAGGGGCAAGCACGATGAGAGGAGCGACGGCTAGGAAGACAGACGATCGGTGCAAGATCGAAGGCAACATTGCGTTCTCTCCTCTCGGCGCGCACGCAAATGCGATGCCAGGGAGCGGCAGAGCGCCGAAGAACCGTCGTGGGCGCGGGGACGGGCGATCCTGAACATGTCCCCGCCAGGCCACGGCGATCGCCCTTCTCGCGATGCTCCATGCGCCCAGAGCGACGATCGAGCAGCGCCGCAGTCGTGCACGCTCCTCGCTCGACCGCTACTGCTCCCACCAGACCGCGTGACTACACACGACCTCACGCTCTAGCACGACTTGCCGCCACGAGGCCCCCAACGCCCAGCGCCACGAGCAACCCCGTCGCGGGTTCGGGAACGATCGCTAGGCCAAACCCGCCCACCCCATTGATCAACGACGCGTTCACGACCTCGCCGGAGGTCGTGTAGCGCCCGACCGTATCGTCCGTCGGGTCTGTGCCGTCGTGGAGGTCGCTGATGAAGAGGTCCGGTCCCGACACCGCGATGGCCGCCGGGTGCGTCATGGTGATCAGAGATGCGTCTACCGTCGCCCCGGAAGTCGTATACTTGCCCACGATACCGGTACTGAGGTCCGCGACGAACAGATCGGACCCGGACACCGCGAGGCCGTACGGGTCAGTAAGGTTCGTGATCAGGTGGTCGTTCACCAGTTGCCCTGACGTGGTGTATTCGAAGACCCGTCCATCGCCGGGAATCCCCGACCCGGCCCCCACGAAGATCCTCGATCCGGACACGGCAAAGCTCTCCGCCAGATAGAGATTCGTATTGATCAAGGACGGATTCAGCGGCCGCCCGGACGTGGTGTACGTGCCGATCGACGTGGGAGCGTTCTGGCTCGCGACGAAGAGAGTCGATCCGGAGACGGCGACGCCCCACGCATTGTTGAATCCCGAGATCAGGGAGGCGTTCACGGTCTGTCCCGACGTCGTGTACTTCCCGATTGTTCCTGCGTTCGAGTCGGCGACGAAGATCGTCGAGTCGGACACCGTGACACCGAATGGATTGGACAGACCGGAGATCAAGGAGGCATCCACCGTCGCTCCCGAGGTCGTGTACTTCCCAACCCGCCCGATGGATTCGTTTCCGCTGATTGTCCGGCTCGTGATGAACAGCGCCCTCTCTTCGGGCACGCTGGCTGCTGTGGCCGAGGTGGACGCCGAAACGAACAGGATCGCAGTTGCCGCTCCTCCCCAAGCGAGAGCGATGGCGAAGCTGGAATGCGACCGACGCATGGTTACTCCTTGCCATGCGGACTCGCGTCCACTGCGTTCGTGCGGGCTCGGGTCCGCGCTGTGGAAGGTCCGGGAGGATCATCTCCTCGATGTGCCGGGGACGGGCGCTCGAGGGTCGTGGGAGGCCGGCCGAGACGGAACACGTGCGCGCCGCGATCCGCGTCGGCCCTCCGGCCACTCCAATCGCCCCCCTATCAGGAGGTGGTTCGCCAAGTCCGCACGTGGCAGCGAGTCGTGAGTGGTGACCCAGGCAGGATTTGAACCTGCGACCCCCAGCTTCGGAGGCTGGTGCTCTATCCAGGCTGAGCTACTGGGCCGATCCTCTCGGCGCGATCGATGCGCTCACCGTGTCGGTGAGGAAGGCGGGTGGTGGGACGTGCAGGGATCGAACCTGCGACCTCCGCGGTGTGAACACGGCGCTCTCCCAGCTGAGCTAACGTCCCGCGAACCCTGACTTTGACGAATGCGCGACGCGACGGCAACCCGTCGCGGAAGCGTCCGGATCGCCTCCCCCGCTCAGCCCCGTCCCGACGACGGCAGACCCGCCGCGGCGCCGACGAACGCCGCGAACAGCGGGTGCGGCGCGAAGGGCCGCGACTCGAACTCGGGGTGGAACTGGCAGCCCACGAACCACGGGTGGTCCGCCACCTCGATCACCTCCACCAGGCGCCCGTCGGGCGAGGTGCCCGAGAGCACGAGGCCCGCGCGGGAGAGGCGGTCGCGGTAGTCGGGATTGAACTCGTAGCGATGGCGGTGGCGCTCCGAGATCTCGCGCTTGCCGTACGCGGCGAAGGCCTTGCTCCCCGCCTGGAGCACGCAGGGATAGGCGCCGAGGCGCATCGTCGCGCCCTTCTCGGTGAGCCCGCGCTGCTCGGGCAGGAGGTCGATCACGGGGTGCGGCGTCTTCTCGTCGACCTCGCTCGAGTTGGCGCGGTCGAGGCCGGCCACGTGGCGCGCGAACTCGATCACCGCCATCTGCATGCCGTAGCAGATGCCGAAGTACGGCACGCGACGCTCCCGCGCGTAGCGCACCGCGAGGATCTTCCCCTCGACGCCGCGCTCGCCGAAGCCGTGGGGCACGAGGATCCCGTTCGCCGACGAGAGCACGCCCGGGTCCGTGAGCTTCTCCGAGTCGTAGTAGACGATCTTCACCTTCGTGCGGTGCGGGAGACCGCCGTGGTGCAGCGCCTCGTTCAGGCTCTTGTAGGACTCGGTCAGCTCGACGTACTTGCCGACCATGGCGATCGTGATCTCGCGCTCGGGATGGCGGATGCGCTCGAGCAGGTCCTGCCACGGCTGGAGGTTCGGCTGGCCGGTCCAGATGTTCAGGATCTGGGCGACCTTCTCGTCGAGGCCCTCCTGGTGGAGGATCAGGGGCACCTCGTAGATCGACTCGACGTCCTTGGCCGTGATCACGGCGTCGTGATCGACGTTGCAGAAGAGCGCGATCTTCTCCTTCATCGACTTCGGCAGGAAGCGGTCGGTGCGGCACACGATCACGTCGGGCGCGATGCCGACGGTGCGCAGCTCCTTCACCGAGTGCTGTACCGGCTTGCTCTTGAGCTCGCCGGCCGTCGCGATGTAGGGCACGAGGGCGATGTGGATGTAGCAGACGTTCTCGCGGCCCACGTCGGCGCGGAACTGGCGGATCGCCTCGAGGAAGGGCAGCGACTCGATGTCGCCCACCGTGCCTCCGACCTCGACCAGGAGCACGTCGATTCCCGCCGCCGCGTCGCGGATGCGCGACTTGATCTCGTCGGTCACGTGCGGGATCACCTGCACGGTGCCGCCCAGGTAGTCGCCCCGACGCTCCTTCGTGATCACGGCGTCGTAGATCTTCCCCGCCGTGACGTTGTTCCGCTTCGACATCCGCGCCCGCGTGAAGCGCTCGTAGTGGCCGAGGTCGAGGTCGGTCTCGGCGCCGTCGTCGGTGACGTACACCTCGCCGTGCTGGAACGGGTTCATCGTGCCCGGGTCGATGTTGAGATACGGATCGAGCTTCAGGAACGAGACGCGCAGGCCGCGCGCCTCGAGCAGCGCGCCGAGGCTCGCCGAGGCGAGGCCCTTGCCGAGGGACGAGAGCACGCCCCCGGTCACGAAGATGAACTTGGTGGACCTCGTGCTCATGCTTCCTCCGGGTTCATCGCACGCGCGCCGGGCCGCCGGCCGTGGCGTCGGCGATTCGGATGCCGTGGATCGGGACGAAGGGCTCGGGCAGCGCCTCGGCGTCGAAGAAGCCGATCGCGAGCGTCTCCTCCGGCGTGGTCGGCGGGCCGGTCTCGAGGGCCAGCGCCTCGAAGCACAGGTTCACGGCCTGCACGCGCCGTCCGTCCGCGTACTCGATCACCTGGGTCGCGGGATCGGAGTAGACGCCCACCAGGCGTCCGACCTCGACGCGGAAGCCGGTCTCCTCGAGCACCTCGCGGCGGGCGGCATCGACGACGGACTCGCCGGGCTCGACGTAGCCGCCAGGCAGGCCCCAGAGGCCGTTGTCGCTCCGCTGCATCAGCAGGAGCTCCCGAGCGTCGGGAGAACGGCGTACTACCGCCGATACGGAGAGGCGGATTTCCTGGGGATCGTGCGCGTGGTACCGCGTCGTCCCTTGCATCAGTCTGCGCGCGTCCGTCGCGCCGGGCGCGTGGACGTCGCCGATCGGAACCGTCGATGCATGCTCTCTCAGGGGCGGTTTGGGGGTAGTTACCACGCGCTCCGACGGACTGTCAAACGCCGCGGCACCCAAACGCAGAGCGGGAGGCCGAAGGCCTCCCGCTCGAGCGCCGCGCCATCGCGCCGTCGCTCAGCGCTTCGAGAACTGGTAGCGGGCCCGGGCGCCGCGCTGGCCGTACTTCTTGCGCTCCTTCATGCGTGCATCGCGCGTGAGGAAGCCGTTGCGCTTGAGCGTCGGGCGGGAGGTCGTGTCGAACTTCTCGATCGCGCGCGAGATGCCGTGGCGAAGCGCGCCCGCCTGGCCAGCCGGGCCGCCGCCGTCGACGTTCGCGACGATGTCGAAGCGCGTGCCCGAGTTCGTCGTCTCGAGGGGCTGGCGGATCAGGAGCCGCAGCGTCTCGCGGGTGAAGTACTCGTCCATCGGCTTGCCGTTCACCTGGATCTGGCCGCTGCCGAGGCGCAGCCGGACGCGCGCGACGGAGGTCTTCCGGCGGCCCGTGGACACGACGAGAGAGGACGCTTCAGCCAATGCGGAGCTCCTCGGGCTTCTGGGCCCGGTGGGGATGGTTCGGGCCGCCGTAGACCTTGAGCTTCGCGAACATGCGGCGGCCGAGGGCGTTCTTCGGGAGCATGAGACGGACGGCGTGCTCGATCACCCGCTCGGGATGGGGGCCGTCGAGGAGCTTGCCGGCGGTGATCGTCTTCACGTGTCCGGTGTAGCCGGTGTGTCGCTGGTAGACCTTCTGCTCGCGCTTGCGGCCGGTGAGCTTCACCTTGTCGGCGTTCACGATCACGACGAAGTCGCCCGTGTCGACGTGAGGCGTGAACTCCGCGTGGTGCTTGCCGCGGAGCACGGTCGCGACGCGCGTCGCGAGGCGGCCCAGCACCTGCTCGGAGGCGTCGACGACGAACCAGCGCGGCGCGTACTCGCCGGGCTTCAGGCTGCGGGTCGCGGCGTGCGCGCTCGATCCCATGGCTCCCTCGGTCTCTCCGTGCTGCGCTCGGTCGGCGGCCACGGGCGGCGCCGGCGCCCGGGTCGGTGGGGGCGCGCTCAGCGGCGCGATCCTGGCGGCTTGCTCGAGAGCGGTGGGCCCGCCCGAGCGAGCTCGGGGTGGGCCGGGACGGGCGGTTGATACCGGAGGCCCCCCGTCGCGTCAACCCGCTTCGGGCATCAAGCTCGCGTCGGATCGAGCCTTTCGGCCGCGCCGCCGCCCGCGGGCGGCGCGTAGCCAACCCGGACGAGCGTGAGGCCCAGGGCCGGCGCCGTCGGCCCGGCGGCGAGGCGGCTCCGCGCGGCGAGGACGTCCGCGAGCGACCGCGGGCTCCGCCGGCCCCGGCCCACCTCGACGAGCGTGCCGACGATCGTCCGGACCATGTGGCGCAGGAACCCGTTCCCCTCGACCTCGAGGTGGAGCTCGCCCCCCGCCTCCCCGCGGAGCTCGAGGCGCGTGAGCGTCCGCTCCGTCGAGCGCTCGCGCCCCGCTTCCCCCGCCTCCGCGCGCCACTCGGCGGCGCGGGTCTGGAACGAGGCGAAGTCGTGGCGGCCGACGAGCCCCCGGGCCGCCTCGCGCATCGCGCCGACGTCCAGGCGCCCCGGCACGTAGTGGAAACGGCGGGCGCGGAGCGGCGACGGCCCGTCACCGTTCCAGATCGCGTAGCAGTAGAGCTTCGAGCGCGCGTCGCGCAGGGCGTGGAAGGCGTCCGGCACGGGACCGAGGGCGCGCACCGCCACGTCGTCGGGCAGCGTCGCGTTCAGGGCGCGGCGGAGCGTCGGCGCATCGAGCGCGGTCTCGAGCCGTGTGCTCGCGACCTGCCCCTCCGCGTGCACGCCCGCGTCGGTGCGCGACGCCCCGACCACCACGGCGGGGTGCCCGACGATCCGTGCGAGCGCCTCCTCGAGCACCGTCTGCACCGCGCGCGTGCCGGGCGCCTGGCGCTGCCAGCCCGCGAAATCCGCGCCGTCGTACTCGAGGACGAGCCGGAAGGTGCCCACGCGCAGCGCTGATCAGAGGCGCGCGGCGAGCCAGGCCTCGGCGAGCTGGATCCCGTTCCGCGCGGCGAGGCGGAGGGCGTCCGCGGCGATCCAGAGCAGGAGGCCCCGCTCGACCGACGGATCGCGGCGCAGGCGTCCCACGAGCACGTCGTCCTGGCCGGCGCTCGCGCGCGTCGTCGGGCCCGCCGCCTCCTCGTCCCAGAGCTGCACGCCCGGTGCCTTCTCGAGCGCCGCGCGGGCGGCGTCGACGGCGAGCGGCCGTGCCGTCTCGACCGCGAGGGTCGCGCCGTCGCCCGCGAACGTGGGAACGCGCACGGCGGTGACGGCGACCCGAAGGTCCGGATCGATCAGCGCGCGCAGATCGCGGGCAAGCGCGCGCTCGAGGGGCGAGTCGCCCTGCTCGTCGAGGTCGCCGAGGTCCGGCAGGCAGTCGAACGCCACGGGACGCCCGAAGACCTCCGGCTCCGGAGCGTCCTGCTGGTTGAAGAGCGCGATCGACTCCTGCGAGAGCGACTCGATCCCGCGTCGCCCGCCCGCCGAGGCGGTGACGAGCGCCGTGCCGACGACGCGCTCGAGGCCTGCCGCCGACGCGAGGGGCGCGAGGGCGAGCGACCAGGCGAGCGCGGGGCTCGCCGGCGCGGCGACGATCGGCGCGCGAAGCTGCTCGACGCCCGCACCGAGCGCCGCGACGACGATCGGCACCTCGGGCATCCCGGCGAGCGCTCCCGAGAGATCGAGGCACGGCACCTCGGCGTGGAGCGCGCGCCGCGCGAGCTCGAGGCTCACGGTCGGCGGCGCGCACAGGAAGAGGAGATCGAGGCCGCGAAGCGGCGCGTCGGGCCCGACCACGTTCCACGCCTCGCCCCGGAGCTCGACCGCGGCGCCGCGCGAGTCCTCGGTGGCGATCGGCAGGAGCTCGCCCACCGGAAAGCGGCGCTCCTCGAGGAGGCCCACGAGCTCGCCGCCGAGGGCGCCCGTCGCTCCCACCACGCCCAGGCGCAGGACCGCGCGGCCGCTCACCCCTGCCCTTCCAGGGAGCGCAGCACGAGGCTCCCCATCTCGCGACAGCCGACCGTGGGACGCGTCTCGCCCGCGAGCACGAGGTCGCGCGTGCGGTGGCCCGCGTCGAGCACGGCCGACACGGCCTTGCGGATGTCGCTCGCGATCTCGGGCGCGGCGAGGGAGTGCTCGGCGAGCATCGCCGCCGAGAGGATCGCGGCGAGGGGATTCGCCGCGTCCTGGCCCGCGATGTCCGGGGCGGAGCCGTGCACGGGCTCGTACAGGCCGAGGCCGCCCTCGCCGAGGCTCGCGGACGGGAGCATGCCCATGCTGCCCGTGATCATCGCGGCCTCGTCGGAGAGGATGTCGCCGAACAGATTCTCGGTGACGAGCACGTCGAAGCGCCGCGGCTCGCGCACGAGGAGCATCGCGCAGGAGTCGACGAGCTGGTGGGCGAGCGTCACGTCGGGATAGGCCTGCGCGACCTCGTCCACGACCTCGACCCAGAGCTGCGACACCTCGAGCACGTTCTGCTTGTGCACGTGGGTCACGTGCTTCCGGCGCCCGCGCGCGGCCTCGAAGGCGACGCGCGCGATGCGCGCGATCTCGACCTCGTCGTACACGAGCGTGTTCACCGCGCGGCGCCGGCCCCCCTCCATCGAGCGACCGCGGGGCTCGCCGAAGTAGAGCCCGCCCGTGAGCTCGCGCACCACGAGGAGGTCGATCCCCTCGACCACCTCGGGCCGGAGGGTCGAGGCGGCCGCGAGCGCGGGGAACACCGTCGCCGGGCGCAGGTTCGCGTAGAGACCGAGCTCCTTGCGGATGCGGAGCAGACCCTTCTCGGGCCGGCGGTCGACGGGGGCGGCGTCCCACTTCGGGCCGCCGACCGCGCCGAGCAGCACGGCCTTGCAGCGCCGCGCCTCGTCGATCACGCCGTCGGCGAGGGGCGTCGCGCGCGCGTCGAGGGAGGCACCCCCGATCAGCTCCTCGGCGAAGTCGAGCTTGCGGCCACGGCGCGACGCCGCGGCCTCGAGCACGCGGCGCGCCTCGCGGGTGACCTCGGGCCCGATGCCGTCGCCCGGGAGCAGCAGGATGCGATCCATCGTCCTCAGATCCCCTTCGGCTCGACCGCGGCGTGCTGCCGCTTGTGCCACTCGAGCTTGTTCAGCGCGTGCACGTACGCCTTCGCGCTCGCCACCAGGATGTCGTCGTGGGCGCCGTGGCCGATCACCTTGCGGCCGCCCTCGGCGAGCGTCACGGCGACCTCGCCCTGGGCGTCCATGCCGCCCGTGATCGCGTTCACCTGGTAGCGCACGAGCTCGCTCTTCGTCTCCGTGAGCGTCGCGATCGCCTTGAAGATCGCGTCGACCGGGCCGACGCCGAGGCACGTGGTCTTGCGCGGGTCGCCGTCGACCGAGAGCTCGACCGTCGCGTTCGCCGTGGCGAAGCTGCCCGAGACGATCGCGAGCTCGCCCAGCTCGAAGCGGTCGTCGCTCGCGATCACCGCGTCGCCGGCGATCGCCTCGAGATCTTCGTTGTAGATCACCTTCTTGCGGTCCGCGAGCTCCTTGAAGCGCACGAAGGCGCGCTCGAAGGCTTCTCCCTCGAGCGCGAAGCCGAGCTCGACCAGCCGGTCGCGGAAGGCGTGGCGACCCGAGTGCTTGCCGAGCACGAGCTCGTTCGAGGGCCGCCCGATCGACTGCGGCGTCATGATCTCGTAGGTGATCGGCGCCTTGAGCACGCCGTCCTGGTGGATCCCCGCCTCGTGGGCGAAGGCGTTGTCGCCGACGATCGCCTTGTTGGGCTGCACGGGGATGCCGATGATCGACGAGAGGAGGCGGCTCGAGGGGTAGATCTCGGGGGTCCGGATGCGCGTGTCGACGCCCGCGAACACGTCGCGCCGCGTCTTGATCGCCATCACGCACTCCTCCATCGAGGTGTTGCCCGCGCGCTCGCCGATCCCGTTCACCGTGCACTCGATCTGGCGCGCCCCCGCGAGCACCGCGGCCAGGCTGTTCGCGACCGCGAGCCCGAGGTCGTCGTGGCAGTGCACGCTGAACACCACGCTCGCCGCGCCCGTGACGCGCTCGCGGAGGTGCCGGATCAGGGCGGCGTACTCGTTCGGCGTCGTGTAGCCGACCGTGTCGGGCAGGTTCAGGGTGCGCGCGCCCGCCGCGATCGCGACGTTGCAGACCTGCACCAGGAAGTCCCAGTCCGAGCGCGTCGCGTCCTCCGCCGAGAACTCGACGTCGTCGACGGCGCCCCGCGCCTGGCGGACGGCGCGGTCCACCTCCTCCAGCACGCGCTCGCGGCTCATGCGGAGCTTGTGCTCGAGATGGATGTCGCTCGTCGCGATGAAGGTGTGGATGCGGGGCCGCGCGGCCCCTTCGAGGGCGCGCGCCGCCCGCTCGATGTCGTTCCGGCCCGTGCGCGCGAGGCCGCACACGATCGTCTCGCGCAGCTCCTGCGCCACGGCCCGCACGCTCTCGAAGTCGCCGTCGCTCGCCGCGGGGAAGCCCGCCTCGATCACGTCGACGCCGAGCTTCTCGAGCTGCCGCGCGAGGGTGAGCTTCTCCGGCAGGTTCATGCTGCAGCCCGGCGACTGCTCGCCGTCGCGCAGCGTGGTATCGAAGATGCGGATCGTCTCGCTCGGCGATTCAGTGCGGCTCATATGGCCTCCCCGGTGCGGACCTCGACGGCCGGCATCTCCACCTCTTCGAGCCTCGCCCCGGTGCGCCAGCGCCAGATCGCCTCGTACGGTCCCGAGAGCACGTACGCGAGGACGACGAGGAAGAGCGTCAGCGAGGGCTCGATCGCGAGCAGCGGCAGCACGACCGCCAGCACCACGAGCGTCCCGAAGGAGTGTCGCAGATCGATCTGCTTGAAGCTCCGGTACGGGATGCGGCTCACCATCAGGATGCCGAGCGCCGCGATGCCGAGGGCGATGCCCGAGGCCGGGAACCAGACCGCGCCGAAGCGCTCCTGCAGGAACTGCGCGAACCAGGTGCTGGAGGCCACCATGGCCGCGGCGGCCGGGCTCGGCAGGCCCTCGAACCGGCCCTTGTAGCGCGAGGGCGCCACGTTGAAGCGGGCGAGCCGCAGCGCCGCGCACACCGTGTACAGGAAGGCGAGCACCCAGCCCGCGCGGCCGAGCTCGCGCAGGTCCCCGGCCGCGAAGGCGAGCATCGCCGGCGCGACGCCGAAGGAGACGATGTCCGAGAGCGAATCGTACTCGCCCCCGAACTTGCTCGTGGCCCGGGCCAGCCGCGCCACGCGGCCATCGAGGATGTCGAACACCATCGCGAGCACGATGCCGAGCGCCGCATGCCAGGGATCGCCCAGGGTCGCCTGGACGATCGTGTACCAGCCGAAGAACAGGTTCCCCGTGGTGAAGAGGTTCGGCAGCAGGTCGAGCCCGCGCCGGCGTCCCCGGCCGCGACGGCGCCGGCGCCGCCGCGTCTCGAATCCGCCGTTCCCTTCTTCCCCGTCCACGCGGGCTCCCCTCCTCAGTTCTTCGAGCGGTCGACCAGGGCCTTCTCCTTGAGCCACGGCATGAGGCCGCGGAGCCGCGCGCCCACCTTCTCGACCTCGTGCTCCGCGCCGAGCCGGCGCATCGCCTCGAAGGCGGGCTTGCCGGCGCGGTTCTCGAGGATGAACTCGCGCGCGAACTGCCCGGTCTGGATCTCCTTCAGGATCTGCTTCATGCGGGCCTTGGTCCCGTCGTCGATCACGCGCGGGCCGCGCGTGAGATCACCGTACTCCGCGGTGTTGGAGACCGAGTACCGCATGTTCGCGATGCCGCCCTCGTAGATCAGGTCGACGATCAGCTTCACCTCGTGGATGCACTCGAAGTACGCCATCTCCGGCGCGTAGCCCGCCTCGACGAGGGTCTCGTAGCCCGCCTGCATGAGCGCCGTGAGGCCGCCGCAGAGCACCGTCTGCTCGCCGAACAGGTCGGTCTCGGTCTCCTCGCGGAAGTTCGTCTCGAGGATCCCAGCCCGGCCGCCGCCGATGCCCTTCGCGTAGGCGAGCGCGACCTGGAGCGTGTCGCCGGACGGGTCGGCGTCGACCGCGACCAGGCACGGCACGCCCTTCCCCTGCTCGTAGTGATTGCGCACGGTGTGGCCCGGGCCCTTCGGCGCCACCATGAACACGTTCACGCCCGCCGGCGGCGCGATCTGCTTGAAGTGGATGTTGAAGCCGTGGGCGACGGCCAGGTACTTGCCGGGGCTCATGTGGGGCGCGATCTCGTGGCGGTAGATGTCGGCCGCCGTCTCGTCGGGGAGCGTCAGCATGACGATCTGCGCGCGGTGGGCCGCCTCCGCGGGCGTCAGCACGGTGAGCCCCGCCCTCTCCGCCTTCGCGACGGTGGGCGAGTCCTTCCGCAGGCCGACCACGACCGCGACGCCGGAGTCCTTCAGGTTCTGCGCGTGGGCGTGGCCCTGGCTCCCGTAGCCGATGATGGCCACGGTCTTTCCCTCGAGCCGGCCGAGGTCCGCGTCCTTGTCGTAGAAGATCCGGAGTGCCATCGCGTTGCTCTCTCCTGCGGCGGTCGGCCGCGTGGGGGATGTCTCGAGGCAGACGCCGCGTCAGCCGCGCGCCATGGCGAGCGGGCCGGTCCGCACGATCTCGCGCAGGCCGAGGGGCTCGAGCAGCTTCGCCATGGCGGCGATCTTGTCGCGCCGGCCGGTGACCTCGACCACGAACGACTTCGCGCCGACGTCGACGATGCGCCCGCGGAAGATCTCGACCACCCGCAGCACCTCCGCGCGCTGCTCGGCCGTCGGCGCGACCTTCATCACGGCCATCTCGCGGTCGACGAACGAGCCCTCGAGGTGGTCGGTCACCTTCATCACGTCGATCAGCTTGTGGAGCTGCTTCGTGATCTGCTCGATGGTCTCGTCGTCGCCCTCGGTCACGATCGTCATGTTCGAGACCTTCGGGTCGAGGGTCGGCGCGACGTTCAGGCTGTCGATGTTGTAGCCGCGGCCGCTGAACATCCCGGCCACGCGCGAGAGCACGCCGAACTCGTTTCGGACCAGGACGGAGATCGTGTGTCGCATGGGCGTCTCCGTCAGCCGATCGGATCGTGGAGGATCATCTTGGCCGACGGCGCGCCGGCCGGGACCATCGGGTAGCAGTTCTCGGTCTCACGCACGCGGAAGTCCATCACCACCGGGCCCGGGTGCGCGAACGCCTTCTCGAGCACGCCGTCGACCTCGTCGACGCGCGTCGCGCGCAGGCCGAGGGCCCCGAACGCCTCGGCGAGCCGAACGAAGTCGGGGTTGCGGCGCAGGTCGACCTCCGACTCGCGGTTCTCGTAGAAGTGCTGCTGCCACTGCCGGACCATGCCGAGGAACTGGTTGTTGACGATCGCGACCTTGACCGGGAGCTGGTGCTCCACCGCCGTCGCGAGCTCCTGGACGTTCATCAGGATCGAGCCGTCGCCCGCGATGCAGACCACGAGCTCCTTCGGGAACGCGACCTGCGCGCCGATCGCCGCGGGCAGCCCGTAGCCCATCGTGCCGAGGCCGCCGGAGGAGAGCCACGTGTTCGGGCGCTGGCAGTGGTAGTACTGCGCGGCCCACATCTGGTGCTGCCCCACGTCCGTCGCCACGATCGCGTTGCCGCGCGTGAGCTGGAAGATGCGGTCGATCACGAACTGCGGAAGGAGCGGATCGTCGGGCGCCTGGCTGTAGGCGATCGGGTGCTCCGCGTCCCAGGCGCCGATCTGGCGCCACCAGGCCGCGATCTGCTCGTGGTAGGCGGAGAGGTCCCTCTCCTCGCCGACGAGCTTCAGGAGCTTCTGGACGCAGTTCTTGACGTCTCCCACGATCGGGATGTCGACGTGGACGTTCTTGCGGATCGTCGTCGGGTCGATGTCGATGTGGATCTTCTTGGAGCGCTGGCTGAACTCGTCGAGCTTGCCCGTCACGCGATCGTCGAAGCGGGCGCCGATCGCGACGAGCACGTCGCACTGGTCGACCGCGAGGTTCGCGCGGTAGGTGCCGTGCATGCCCAGCATCCCGAGGGAGAGCGGGTGGTCTCCGGGGATGCCGCCGATCCCCATGAGCGTGTAGGTCGTCGGCACGCGCAGGCGCTCGACGAGCTGGCGCACCTCGGCGCCCGCGCCCGAGAGGATCACGCCGCCCCCGAAGTACACGACCGGCCGCTTGGCCTGACGGATCAGGGCCAGCGCCTTCTTGATCTGTCCCCAGTGCCCGTCCACGCACGGCTGGTAGTGCTCGAGGTGGATCTCCTTCGGGTAGAAGAACTCGCAGAGCGCGCCCGACACGTCCTTCGGGATGTCCACCACGACGGGCCCCGGCCGCCCGGTGGTCGCGATGTAGAAGGCCTCCTTGATCGTCGCGGCCAGGCCCTTCACGTCCTTCACGAGGTAGTTGTGCTTCGTCACGGGGCGCGTGAGGCCGATGTTGTCGGCCTCCTGGAAGGCGTCGCTCCCGATCGCGTGGGTCGGCACCTGGCCCGAGATCACGACCACGGGAATCGAGTCGGCGTAGGCGGTCGCGATGCCCGTGATCGCATTCGTGAGGGCGGGACCGGAGGTCACGAGGGCCACGCCGGGTCGGCCCGTCGCGCGGGCGTAGCCGTCGGCCATGTGCACCGCGCCCTGCTCGTGCCGCGCGAGGATGTGCCGGAAGCGATGGCGGTGGATGGCGTCGTAGATGTGCAGCACGGCGCCACCGGGATGGCCGAAGAGGACGTCGACGCCCTCTTCCTTGAGCGCCATCAGCAGCACGTCGGAGCCGTTCGTGGCGACACGAGAAGCGGTCATGGACACCTCCGCGCGAGGGGTCGCCTCGCGTTTCCGCCCGGGCCCGTGGTAGGGATCACCGGACGAGGGGTTGATCGGATCCGATCGTCTTCTGGGTTGCAGATCGGCGACCGGTCCGCGCAGGTTACTCGAGGCCGAGAGCGGGTGTCAAAGCGGTCCGGCGCGGGGCGGCCGCCCCTGGTGGGTCGCCTCTTCGAGCCGCTCGCCCGTGCGCCGCGCCTCGGCCTCGGCGCGGCGCAGGTAGCGGGGCACCACGTCCTCCGCCCGCGCGATCTGCCCCGCCGAGAGGAGCCGGGCGCCCAGGCGGGCCACGTCCGCGGCCCGGGCGAAGGCGTGGCGTCGATCCGCGAGCGCGAGACGCGGGGCGCCGCCCGGCGCCGTCAGGGCCTCGCGGTGGAGGAGCGCCCCCTCTCCCACCACCATGCAGCCCGCCGGGAGCTTCTCGGTCAGGGCCCTGGCTTCGTACACGCCCTCCGGCAGGAGCGTCGGCTCGAGGGCGCCGGCTTCGGGGAAGACCGCGGCGTAGACCTCCCCCCGTCGCGCATCGAGCAGGGCGGCCACGGGGCCGGGAGCGGGAGCCGCGCCGGCCGCGAGCGCCGCGAGCGTCGGCACCGCCGCGACCGGGGCATCGACGCCGAAGGCCAGCCCCTTCAAGGTCGCGAGGCCCACGCGCAGGCCGGTGAAGGAGCCCGGGCCGATCGAGATCGCGAACGCCTCGATCTGCGGAAGCGAGACCCCGGCCAGGCCGAGGAGGGTGTCGAGCGCGGGGAGGATCTGCTCCGAGACGGGACGCTCGGGCGCGAGGTCGAGCTCGGCCAGGACGCGTTCACCCCGAGCGACGGCGAGCCCTGCCCCGCCCGTCGCCGTCTCGAGCGCGAGCAGGAGCACTAGAGACCGGCGCTGCTCTTGAGCCAGCCGACGAAGCTCGACCAGTGGCGCGAGAGGTCGTTCCAGAACGCGAAGCCCATGAGCGTCACGAGCACCGTGACACCGATCTGCTGCACGATCTCCCGGGTGCGCAGCGAGACCGGCGAGCGCTTCACGCCCTCGATCAGGAACAGCAGCGCCTGGCCGCCATCGAGCACCGGGATCGGGAGCAGGTTCAGGATCCCGAGGTTGATGCTGATCAGGATCAGGGTCGAGAGGTACGCCTCCCAGCCGCGCTGGAGCGCGCTGTGGGCGATCTCCGCGATCCCGATCGGGCCCGCGATCTGGCTGCGCGAGACCTCGCCCGTCACGATCTTCACGAGGCCCTGCAGGAAGGTGAGCGTGACCTCGCCGGTCATGCCGACGGCGCGCGGCACGGCCACGAACGGGTTGCGCGCCATCTCCTTCCCGACGGCGCCGAGCAGCGCCGGCGTGTCGGCGGAGATCCCGATCAGGTAGCGCGGCTCCTTCACGCCGAGGCCGGTGTCGGCCTCGCGCATCTCGGGCGTGATCGAGAGCGTCGTCGTCGCGCCGTCGCGCGCGTAGGCCACCTCGAGCGGACGACCGCCGCTCGCGCGCACGATCTCCGCGAACGAGGCGAAGCTCCCCACCGGGCCGCCGTCGACCGCGACGAGGAGATCGCCGGGGGCGAGGCCGGCCTTCTCGGCCGGCGAGCCCGGCTCGACGCGCGACACGAGCACCGCCGCCGGCACGACGCCCAGGGCCTCGGGCGAGCGGATGCCGGCGGGCAGCGCGATCTCGAGGCGCTCGGGCGTGTCCTTCTCGCCGCGCTCGAGGACGAGCGTACGCGGCGCTGCACCGTCCGGCGCTGCGAGGGCACGCGCGAACCCGTCCCAGTCCGCGATCTCCGTGCCCGCGAAGGCCTTCACGCGATCGCCGGAGCGCAGGCCGGCCCCCGCGGCGGCGGAGTCGGCGCGCGGCACGCCGAGCGTCGCCGGGAGGCGCGCGTGGTCGAGGCCGGTCCAGCCCGTCTGGTGGACGCCGCCGAAGGCGTCGAGGCCCGCGCGCGCCGCGACGGGCAGCACGAGCGTGACCGGCTTTCCGTCGCGCTCGACCTCGATCGGAACCGCGGCGCCCGGCTGCGCGCGGAGCCGCTCGTCGACGTCGTCCCACCACTCGATGCGCGCGTCGCCGACCTTGCGGATCACGTCGCCCGGCTCGAAGCCGGCGCTCGCCGCGGGCGACCCTGCCTCGACCGTCCCGACCACCGGCAGCGGCCGCGGGATCCCGACGAAGAGCATCCCCGTGAAGATCAGGACGGGGAGCAGGAGGTTCATGATCGGGCCCGCGAAGACGATCGCGAGCTTCTGCCAGACGGGCTTCGCGCCGAGCGTCTCCTCGGGGTGGATCCGCGCCTCCGGATCCTCCTCCTCGCCAGGGCTCTCGCCGAGCATCTTCACGAAGCCGCCGAGCGGGAACCACGCGACGACGTACTCGGTGCCGTTCCGCGTCCACGCGAGCTTCCAGCGCCCGATGCCGATCGTCGGGCCGAAGCCGAGGGAGAACTTGAGGACGCGCACGCCGCACGCCTTCGCCACCAGGAAGTGTCCGAGCTCGTGCACGAACACGAGCACGCCGAGCATGACGACGAGGGCGAAGAGGTAGGAGAGCAACGTCATGCCGCGTCCCCTTCCCGCAGGCCCAGGCGGGCACGAGCTTCCGCGCGCGCCCAGCCGTCGGCCGCGCGTACGTCGGCGAGGTCGCGCACGGCGCCTGCCGCGCGCGCGAGGTGGCTCTCGAGCACGCTCGCGTTCGTCGCGACGATCTCGGGGAAGGCGATCCGCCCGTCGAGGAAGGCGGCGACCGCCACCTCGTTCGCGGCGTTCAGCACCGCCGGCGCCGCCTCGTCGCCGCGCAGCGCCGCGAACGGCAGCTCGACCGCGGGGAAGCGCGCTCGGTCCGGCGCCTCGAAGTCGAGACGCTCCGCCTTCGCGAGGTCGAGGCGCGGAAGGTCGAGGGGCAGCCGCTCGGGGTACGCCAGGGCCACCGCGATCGGGACGCGCATGTCCGGGAGGCCGAGCTGCGCGAGCACCGAGCCGTCGACGAACTCGACCAGGCTGTGCACGATCGACTGCGGATGCACGACGATCTCGATCCGCTCGGGGGCGAGGTCGAAGAGCCAGCGCGCCTCGATCACCTCGAGGGCCTTGTTCATGAGCGTGGCCGAGTCGATCGTGATCTTCGGTCCCATGCTCCAATTGGGATGCTTCAGGGCGTCGGCCAGTGTCGCATGGGCGATGCGCTCGGCGCTCCAGGTGCGGAAGGGGCCGCCCGACGCGGTGAGGATCAGGCGGAACACGTCCTCGCGGCGCTGGCCGGCGAGGGCCTGGAAGATCGCGCTGTGCTCGCTGTCCACGGGCAGGAGCCGAACGCCGCGCGCCTGCACCTCGCGCAGCACGAGGGCGCCCGCCATCACCAGCACTTCCTTGTTCGCGAGGGCGACGTCGCGGCCGGCACGGATCGCGGCGAGGGTCGGCTCGAGGCCGACGGCGCCGACCAGGGCCGCCACGACGAGGTCTGCCTCGTGCGTCGCGACCTCGCGCAGTCCCTCCGCGCCGTGGAGGATGCGCGGCGCTTCCGGCAGGTCGGCGAGGCGCGCGCGAAGGGCGTCTGCGGCGGCGGCGTCTCCCGCTGCCACGACTGCGGGCGCGAAGCGGCGCACCTGGGCCGCGAGCTTCTCGACGTTGCGGCCGGCGCCGAGCGCCGTCACGCGGAAGCGATCGGGGAAGGCCTCTGCCACCGCGAGCGTCTGCTCCCCGACGCTCCCGGTGCAGCCGAGGACCGCGAGGCGCCTCACCGTCCCTCCGGCTCGTCGGGCCGCTCGCTGGAGCCCACGCGCACCTGGGCGCTCGTCATCCCGAAGCGACGCTCGCGCCGCTGGTAGTCGAGGATCGCTTCCACGAGATGGAGCTTCCGGAAGTCGGGCCACATGACGTCCGTCGTGTAGAGCTCTGCGTAGGCGATCTGCCAGAGCAGGAAGTTCGACACCCGCTCCTCGCCGCCGGTTCGGATCAGGAGGTCCGGATCGGGCAGCTCCGGGTCGTACAGATAGGCCGCGAAGGTCTTCTCGTCGAGACGATCGGGATCGAGCTTGCCGGCCTCGAAGTCGCGCAGCAGCCGGCGCGCTGCGTCGACGATCTCCTGGCGGCCGCCGTAGGAGAGCGCGAAGACGAGGGTCATCTCCGTGTTGGCCCGCGTCCTCGCCATCGCCTCGGAGACGCGCCGGCGCACGCCGGGCGGCAGGAGATCCGGACGCCCGATCGTGCGCACGCGCACGCCGTTCGCCATCAGGTTCTCCATCTCGGTCTCGAAGTACTCCTCGGGCAGGCGCATGAGCTGATCGACCTCGGCCTTCGGTCGGCTCCAGTTCTCGAGCGAGAAGGCGTAGAGGGTGAGCCAGCGGACGCCCAGCTCGTGGGCGGCGCGGACGATCCCGCGCACGGACTCGAGGCCGGCCCGATGCCCCTCGTTCCGGGACAGACCCCGCGCCTCGGCCCAGCGCCCGTTGCCGTCCATGATGACGGCCACGTGGCGCGGGATCCGGTCGCTGCGGATCCGACGCTCCTGGCTTCCCGGCTCGCTCAAACCTGGAGGATCTCCTTCTCCTTCGCCCCGGCGACCTCGTCGATCTTCTTCACGTACTCGTCCGTCAGGTCCTGGACCTTCTTGTCCAGACGGTGCTTGTCGTCCGCCGGGAGATCGCCGTCCGACTCCATCTCCTTGAGCATCTGGAGCGCCTCCCGCCGCGACTCCCGGACCCCCAGTTTGTGCTCCTCGGCCAGCTTGTGGACCTGCTTGACCAGCTCCTTGCGACGCTCCTCGGTGAGGGGCGGGATCGGGATCCGGACCACCTTGCCGTCGTTCGTCGGCGTGTAGCCGAGGTTCGAGGTCTGGATCGCCTTCTCGATCGCCGACAGCATCGACTTGTCGTAGGGCGCGATCACGATCAGCCGGGGATCGGGCGTGGTCAGGTTCGACATCTGGTTGAGCGGCGTCGGCGTGCCGTAGTAGTCCACGCGGATGCCGTCGAGGAGCTGGGGATTCGCCCGACCCGTGCGCACGCGCTGCAGGTCGTGCTTCAGCGAGGCGACGGCCTTCTCCATGCCGTCCTTCGCACCCTCGATCACCACCGCCGCGTCGTCCGCTGCCATCGTTCCTCCCTCCCCTGGGTGCGCGCCCCTACTCCTCGACGCGCGTGCCGATCGCCTCGCCGCACACGACCTTCTGCAGGTTCCCCGGCACGCCGCTGTCGAACACGACGATCGGCAGCCGGTTCTCGCGGCAGAGCGCGATCGCGGTCTGGTCCATGACGCGCAGGTTCTTCACGATCGCCTCGTCGTAGGTGAGGCGCTCGTAGCGGCGCGCGGCCGGGTTCGTGCGCGGGTCGGCGTCGTAGACGCCATCCACGCCGTGCTTCGCCATGAGGATGACGTCGGCGTGGATCTCCGCCGCGCGCAGCGCGGCGGCGGTGTCGGTGCTGAAGTACGGATTGCCCGTCCCGGCGGCGAAGATCACGACCCGTCCCTTCTCCAGGTGCCGCACCGCGCGACGCCGGATGTAGGGCTCGGCGACCTCCTTGATCTCGAGGGCCGTCAGCACGCGCGTGTTGAGGCCCTCCTTCTCGAGGGCGTCCTGCAGCGCGAGGGCGTTGATCGCGCTCGCCATCATGCCCATGTAGTCGGCCGCCGCGCGGTCGAGCCCCTGCGACGCCGCGTTGATGCCGCGGATCACGTTCCCGCCGCCGATCACGATCCCGATCTGGGGCAGGAGCGCGTGGACCTCGCGCACGTCCTTCGCGATCTCGCGCAGGATCGGCGTCGAGATGCCGAAGCCGTTCTCTCCGGCGAGCCGCTCGCCGGAGAGCTTCAGCACCACGCGCTGGTACGCCGCCTTCACTGCCCCGACGCCTCTCCCAGCTTGAAGCGCACGAAGCCCGCCACCGAGATGGGCTTGCCGAGCTGCTTGCCCGCGTCCTCGAGCACCTTCGTCACGCTGCGGTCGGGGTCCTTCACGAAGGCCTGCTCGAGCAGGCAGACCTCGGCGTAGAACTTCGCCAGCCGACCCTCGACGATCCGATCGAGCACGTTTGCGGGCTTCCCGCTCTGCTCCGCCTGGGCGCGGAAGATCTGGCGCTCCTTGTCGACGAGCTCCGCCGGCACGCCCTTCCGATCGACGGCGACGGGCGACGGGTCGGCCGCCGCCACGTGCATCGCGAGGTCGCGCGCCACGGCCGCGGCCTGGCCGCGATCGGCGGCCGTCGCGAGGCCGACGAGCACGCCGAGCTTTCCGCCCGCGTGCACGTAGCCCGAGACCACGCCCTCTCCGGGAACGGCGAGACGGGCGACCCGACGCAGGACGATGTTCTCGCCGAGCTTCCCGATCGCCGCCGCGATCTTCTCGCGCGCGATCTCGCCGCCGACCTTCGCATCGGAGAGCGCCTCGACCGAGGCGAGGGACGCGTCGGCCGCGACGGCCTCGGCGAGGCCCTTCGCCAGGCCCTGGAAGTCGTCGGTCTTCGCCACGAAGTCGGTCTCGCAGGCGAGCTCCACCAGCGCGCCCGACGCGCCCGCGAGCGCGAGGGCGATCGTGCCCTCGCTCGTCGCGCGGCCCTCGCGCTTCACGGCCTTCGCGAGGCCGCGCTCGCGCAGGAGCTCGCCCGCCTTCGCCATGTCGCCGGCCGCGTCGGTCAGCGCCTTCTTGCAGTCCATCATGCCTGCGCCGGTCTGGTCGCGGAGCGCCTTCACCGCGCCTGCGGAGATCTCGGTCACGTCGAACCTCGTTTCGTGCTCTCGCCTCCGGCTGCGCCGGCCGCGGCCGGCCCCCGCAGCATCCCACGTCGGCGGGCCGGATGGGTTGGAAAGGACGGGCGGGCCCGAGGCCCGCCCGTCGACTACTCGCTGCTCTCGGCCGGGGGCTCCGGCGGGGCCTCGACCTCGCCGCCGCCGCGCGGACCGCGCCGCGGACCGCCGGCCGAGTGCGTGCCGCCCCGGCCGCGACGCGGCGGCTGCTTGATCTCGACCACGACGCGGCCCGAGCTCGGCACGCCGCCCTCGCGCTGCGCCTCGACCGGCGCCGCCTTCTCGTCGCTCTGCAGCCGCTCCTGGTGGAGCTGTCCGCCTTCGAGGCAGGCGTCCGCGACGAAGCGGCAGTAGAGCTGGATCGCGCGAAGGGCATCGTCGTTGCCCGGCACCACGAAGTCGACGCCGTCGGGATCGCAGTTCGAGTCGACGACCGCGACGATCGGAATGCCGAGGCGCCGCGCCTCGGTGATCGCGATGTGCTCGAGGCCGACGTCGATCACGAACAGCGCGTCCGGCAGGCGCGACATCTCCTGGATGCCCTCGAGCGAGCGGCGCAGCTTCTCGTACTCGCGCGTCATCTGGGCGCGGTCGCGCTTCGAGAACTCCGCGGCCTTCTCCTCGTTCTCGAGGATCCCCTTGAGGTCCTTGAAGCGCTCCACCGACTTCTTCACGGTCCGGAAGTTCGTGAGCATCCCGCCGAGCCAGCGGTTGTTCACCCAGAACTGCCCGCCTCGCCGGGCCTCGGTCTCGATCGAGGGCGCCGCCTGCCGCTTCGTGCCGACGAACAGCACCTTGCCGCCGGCCGCGGTGGTGTCGCGCAGGAACTCGAGCGACTCCTGGAAGAGCTCGAGCGTCATGTCGAGGTTCAGGATGTGGATGCCCTGGCGCTCACCGTAGATGAACTCGCGCATGCGCGGATTCCAGCGCCGGGTCTGGTGGCCGAAGTGCACGCCCGCTTCGAGCAGGCTCTTCAAGGAGAGGGTCGGAACGTCGAGCGCGGCGGCAGTGCCGGCGCCCGCCCCCGAGGCCGGGGTCTCGGACATACGAGCTCCTTCGCGGTTGGGCCTCCGCCCCGGCCGTTTCTCCCGAAGCCGACCGAAGCCACGCGCGCCGAGGCCCGCGCGGCTCTGGCCGGCACCGCTCGGGCGGTCCGGAACGTGTGAAGTGGCGGGGAGGTAGCAGACCCCGCCCCCGCCCGCAGCCTCACGCGGCCTCGTGTCGCCTCGGAGGCCGCTCCGCTCCGCGTTCGCGGGGGGCGAGCGGGCGCAGAGGGGGTGGCCTCCTTCGCGTTCGGCCCCGCGCGTCTCCGCTCGGCGGCGTCGAGTCGGCCCACCGCTCGCCGGGCAACCGGCCCGCTCGGCTCCGGCGGCCCTCTACGTCCGATACTCGGCGTTGATGCGCACGTAGTCGTAGGAGAGGTCGCAGGTCCACACGGTGCAGGCGCCGCGTCCGCGGCCGAGGCGGACTTCGATCTCCACCTCCTTCGCCGTGAGCGCCTGCTGCGCCCGGCCCCGCGCCTCGGGCCCGGTCGCGGCGCCCGAGCGGAAGACGGGCACGCCGCACAGCACGACCTCCGTGCGGGCGAGATCGAGAGGCACGCGGCCCGCGCCGATCGTCTGGAGGATCCGACCCCAGTTCGCGTCGCCGCCGAAGAGCGCGGTCTTGACGAGCACGGAGTTTGCGACCCGCCGGGCCGCGCGCTCGGCGTCGGCGGCGCTGCGGGCCCCCGCGACCCGCACCGTCACGAGCTTCGTCGCGCCCTCGCCGTCGCGCGCCACGTCCTTCGCGAGCGCCTCGCAGAGACCGACGAGCGCAGCGCGAAGGGCGCGCGCCCCGGGGCTCGAGGCGTCGCGCAGCGGCGCGTTGCCCGCAGCGCCGTTCGCGAGGAGCGCGCAGGTGTCGCTGGTCGACCCTTCGCCGTCGATCGTCAGCCGGTTGAAGCTCGCGTCCGCCGCCTCGCGCAGGAGGCGGCGGAGGAAGCTCGGCGCCACCG
Source organism: Myxococcota bacterium (assembly GCA_035542715.1). GTDB lineage: Bacteria > Myxococcota_A > UBA9160 > UBA9160 > UBA9160 > DATKKW01. The sequence continues at coordinate 21,826 of DATKKW010000021.1, read as the reverse complement.
CCGCGTCCGTCACGAGGAACGACAGCAGGGTCGCCATGTCCGGCTCGATCATCCCCGAGCCCTTCGCCATGCCGGCGAGGCGCACGACGCTCCGGCCGACGCGCGCCTCGACGGAGCGCAGCTTCGGGACGAGGTCCGTCGTCATGATCGCGCGCGACGCGTCGGCGAGGCCGTCGGGCGCGAGGTCGCTCGCCGCCTCCGCGACGCCTGCCGCGATCTTCTCCATGGGAAGGGGCTCGCCGATCACGCCCGTCGAGGCGACGAGCACCTCCTCGGCGCGGCAGCCGAGGGCGGCGGCGGCGAGGGACGCCATGCGCCGCGCGTCGCGGATGCCGCGCGCGCCCATGGCCACGTTCGAGCAGCCGCTGTTCGCGACGATCGCCCGGAGGCGGCCGCGCCTCACGTGCTCGCGCGAGACCGTGACGGGCGCGCCGACGACCGTCGAGCGCGTGAAGACCGCGGCGGCCGCGGCGGGCGCATCGCTCGCGATGAGCGCGAGGTCGAGCCCCGCCTGCTTGATGCCGCAGCGCACGCCGGCGGCGCGGAATCCGGGGACGAGCGGTCGCGGGAGGCCGGGGGGCTCGCCGTCAGCCATTCGCGCCGTGGCACTTCTTGTACTTCTGTCCGCTGCCGCAGGGGCACGGATCGTTCCGCCCGACGCGCGGGATCGGCGCGCCTGGCGCCGCCGTCGGGGCCGGGCGAGGAGGCGTGCGCAGGGCGGCGGGCACGCGCTGGATCGCCGCCCCCGGAGCGAGCGGGGGCGCGGGTCGCGCCGGCGCCGACGCGGCCTGGGCAGGAGCGCCTTGGGCCGGCGCCACGGAGGCGACCTGGGCGCTCGGCGGCGGCGCGATCTGCGGCTCGCGGATCACGACCTTGAAGATCCGCTCCAGGGCGAGGCCATCGGCGCGCGCGTCCATCTCCTGGAAGAGCTGATAGCCCTCGCGCTGGTACTCGACCTTCGGGTCCTTCTGGCCGTAGCCGCGCAGGCCGATGCCCTCGCGCAGGCCGTCCATGTTGTGAAGGTGGTCCTTCCACTGCTTGTCGAGCGTGTCGAGCAGGATGTGCTTCTCGATCTCGAAGAAGCCCGGGTATCCGAGCGAGGCGTACTTCGCGGCGACCTCGTCCCAGTGGCCGCGCTTCTCGTCGAGGAAGGCGACGAGCTTCTCGAGGATCGCGTGGCCGACGGCGTCGCGGTCGGCGCGCGTCGGCGCGTGGCCGTGGGCATCGACGAACGGCGCCTGCTTGGGATCGAAGCGCAGGCCGAAGAGCTGCTCGAGGTTCCGCGTCAGGGCGTCGAGGGCCTCGGCCTCGATCTCGCCCTTCTCCGGGAGGTGGTCGTCGAGCAGCGCCACGAGCGCGCCCTCGGTCATCTCGAGCACCTCCTCGTGCACGCTCTCCTGGGCGAGGAGCTGGCGGCGCCGGCCGTAGAAGGCCTGGCGCTGCTTGTTCATGACGTCGTCGTAGTCGAGGACGTGCTTCCGGGCGTCGAAGTTCCGCGCCTCGACCTTCTTCTGCGCGTTCTCGATCGCCCGCGTCACGAAGCGGTGCTCGATCGCCTCGCCGTCCTGGAGCCCGAGCCGCTCCATCCAGGGCGTGATGCGCTCGCCGCCGAAGATGCGCATCAGATCGTCCTCGAGGGAGAGGAAGAAGCGCGACGAGCCCGGATCGCCCTGGCGGCCCGCGCGGCCGCGGAGCTGGTTGTCGATGCGCCGGCTCTCGTGCCGCTCGGTGCCGACGATGTGCAGGCCGCCGGCGGCGATCACGCGGCTGCGCTCGGCGACGCACTCCCCCTCGAAGCGTGCGAGCGTGGTCGGGTACTCGGGGTGGTTCTTGTCTCCCTGGCACTTCGCGAGGGCGAGGAATTCGGCGTTGCCGCCGAGCAGGATGTCCGTGCCGCGGCCGGCCATGTTGGTGGAGATCGTGACCGCGCCGTGGCGGCCGGCCTGGGCCACGATCTCGGCCTCGCGCTCGTGCTGCTTCGCGTTCAGCACGTTGTGCTTGATGCCCCACTTCACGAGCTTCTTGGAGAGCATCTCCGAGGTCTCGATCGAGATCGTGCCCACGAGGATCGGCTGGCCGCCGGGATAGGCCTCCCCGGTGACGGGGTCGGCGCCGCCGCCGTGGCGCAGCTTGATCTCCTCGACCACCGCGTCGAACTTCTCGCGCTTCGACTTGTAGACCACGTCCGAGAGATCGCGCCGGACCATCGGCCGGTTGCTCGGCACCACGAGCACGTCGAGGTCGTAGATCTTCGCGAACTCCGGCGCCTCGGTGTCGGCCGTGCCGGTCATGCCGCCGAGCTTCTGGTACATGCGGAAGAAGTTCTGGAAGGTGATCGTCGCGAGGGTCTGGTTCTCGTTCTGGACCGCGATCCCTTCCTTGGCCTCGACCGCCTGGTGGAGGCCGTCCGACCAGCGCCGTCCCGGCATGAGCCGTCCGGTGAACTCGTCGACGATCACGACCTCCTGCTTCCCGCCCTCGGCGCGCACGACGTAGTCGACGTCGAGCTTCTTCAGCGTGTGCGCGATCAGGGCCTGGTGCACCGCGTGCAGCACGGGCAGGAGCGCCGGGTCGTAGAGGTTCTCGACCGAGAGCATCTTCTCGACCTTGTGCACGCCGTCCTCGGTCAGCGTCGCGCTGTGGGCCTTCTCGTCGAGCCAGTAGTCGCCGGTCTCCTCGATGCCCTTCGAGGCCTCGCCCTTGGTGCCGGCCTTGAGCGCCGGGATCACCCGGTTCGCGACCTGGTAGATCGCGGTGTTGTCCTCGGACGGTCCCGAGATGATGAGCGGGGTACGGGCCTCGTCGATCAGGATCGAGTCGACCTCGTCCACGATCGCGAAGTGGAGGTCGCGCTGCACGCAGTGCGCGAGCGACACCTTCATGTTGTCGCGCAGGTAGTCGAAGCCGAGCTCGTTGTTCGTGCCGTAGGTGATGTCGGCCGCGTAGGCCGCCTTGCGCTGCGCGTCGGAGAGGTCGTGGACGATCACGCCGACCGAGAGGCCGAGGAAGCGGTGCACCTGCCCCATCCACTCGGAGTCGCGGCGGGCGAGGTAGTCGTTCACCGTCACGATGTGCACGCCCTTCCCGGCGAGGGCGTTCAGGTAGGCCGGGAGCGTCGCCACGAGGGTCTTGCCCTCGCCGGTCTTCATCTCGGCGATCTTGCCTTCGTGGAGCGCGATGCCGCCGACGAGCTGGACGTCGAAGTGGCGCTGTCCCAGGGTGCGCTTGCCGGCCTCGCGGACCGTGGCGAAGGCCTCGCACAGGAGGTCGTCGAGGCTCGCGCCGTTCTCGAGGCGTTGCTTGAAGTCGGCCGTGCGCGCCCGGAGCGCGTCGTCGGAGAGCTTCACGAGCTCGGGCTCGAGGGCGTTCACGCGCTCGACGAGCGGCACGATGCGCTTGAGCTCGCGGTCGTTCTTGCTGCCGAAGAGCTTGCGCAGAAGGCTCATGCGCGCGACGACTCCCGGTCGGGGGAAGGAAGAGGCTCGAGCCGCGCAGTCTACGAGAGCGCGCTAGGCCCGGCAAACCTCGCGCCCGCGCGCGGCTTTCTGCCCGGCCGAGGCTCAGGCCGCCGCGGCGTGGAAGCGCAGCACGAGGCGCCCGATCTGGACCTCGTCGCCCTCGGAGAGCGCGCGCTCCTCGCTGCGGATGCCGTTCACGAGCGTGCCGTTCGTGCTGCCGAGATCGCGCACGAAGAACGCCTCGCCGTCGAAGCCGAAGCCCACGTGGGCGCGCGAGAGGGTCGGCTCGGCGAACGGGATCTCGACCGAGCGCCCGCGGCCGACGACCAGCCACGGCCGGTCGAGCGGCACCGCGAGCCCTTCGTAGAAGCCGGTGCACACCTCGATCGTCGCCCCGGAAGGCACCGGCCCGCGGGGCTCCCGAGCCCCTCCCGGATAGGCCACGCGTCCGCTCGAGTCGCCGAGGCTCACGGCCTTCTCATCGGAGCCCGGGGCGATCGCTTGACGGCTCCCGGCCCGGTCGGCGCGGCGCCCGGGCCGGCCGCGTCGCCGAGCAACGCCTCCGCGTGGCGGCGCGTAGCCTCGGTCACCGTCTCGCCGCCGGCCATGCGCGCGATCTCTTCCACCCGCTCCTTCGGCCCGAGGGGGAGCACCTCGGTCACCGTGCGGCCTGCCCGGACGATCTTCCGCACCCGGAAGTGGGCGCTCGCGCGCGCCGCGATCTGGGGAAGGTGGGTGATGCACAGGACCTGGTGCTCGCTCGCGAGCTCCGCCAGCACGCGCCCGACGCGATCCGCGACGGCTCCGCCGATCCCGGCGTCGACCTCGTCGAAGACGAGCACCATGCCCGCCTCGGCGCGGCGAAGCACGTTCTTCAGGGCGAGGAAGACGCGCGAGAGCTCGCCGCCCGAGGCCACCCGACGCAGCGGGCGCGCGGCCTCGCCCGGGTTCGCCGAGAACAGGATCTCCGGCTCCTCGGCGCCGCGCGGCCCACAGGGAAGCTCTTCCTCCCCCGCTGGCGGCGTGAAGCGCGGGAGCGCGATCTCGAAGCGGGCACCGGGCATGGCGAGGGCGGCGAGCGCCTGCTCGAGCTCGTGGGCGAGCGCGCGGGCGCCCGCCTCGCGGCCCGCCGTGAGACGCGCGGCGGCGTCGGCGAGGCGAGCGCGGACCTCGCCGCGCTCGCGCGCGAGGACCGCGAGGCGCTCGTCGCTCCCCCCGAGCTCCGCGAGCTCGGCGCCGACGCCTTCCCGAAACGCCAGGATCTCCGCCTCGTCGGTCCCATACTTCCGTCGCAGCCGCTCGAGCAGCGCGAGGCGCTCTTCCACCACGCCCGCGCGCTCGGGATCGGCCTCGATCGTCGCGCCGTAGCGCTCGAGCTCGCGCGCCACGTCGTCGAGCTCCGCGCCGAGGGTCCGCAGACGCTGCGCCAGGGGCTCGAGCCCCGGATCGAGGCGCGCGGCCGCCTCGATCCGGCGCGCCGCCTCAGACACACGGTCGTGTGCCGGGGCCGCGCCCTCCGCGTCGCCCCCGTCGCCCGCGAGGCAGGCCGCCGCGAGCCCCGCCTCCGCGGCGAGACGCGACGCGTGCACGAGGCGCGCGCGCTCCGCGGCGAGGGCCGCGTGCTCGCCCGGCTGGAGCTTCGCCTCGTCGATCTCGCGTGCCTGGAAGCCGAGGAAGTCCTGCCGCCGCGCGCGTTCCTCCGCCGCGCCTCGCAGACGCGCGATCTCGGCGTCGAGGCGCCGGAGCGCGGCGTGTCCCTCGGCGACCTCGCTGCGCCACGGGAGGAGCCCCGCGTGGGCGTCGAGGAGACGCCCGTGCGTGTCGGGCCGGAGCAGCGCCTGGGACTCGTGCTGGCTCGAGATCTCGATCCGTCCCGCGAACACCTCGGCCAGGGTCGCGACCGGCACGAGCTGTCCCGCGAGCTGCGCCCGGCTGCGCCGGGACGCGCCCCCGGCCCGCTCCGCCGCGCCGACGCTCCGGCGCACCACGAGCCCGCTGTCCTCGAGCTCGATGCCGCGCTGCGCGAGCTCCGCCTCGAGCTCCGGCACGCCGCCGGCCTGGAACACCGCCTCCACCACCGCCTCCGCAGCGCCCTCGCGCACCGCCTCGGCGTCGGCCCGGCCGCCGGCCAGGAGCGCCAGCGCTCCGAGCACGATCGACTTCCCCGCGCCGGTCTCGCCCGTGAGGACGTTCAGGCCCGGCCCGAACTCGAGCTCGACGCTCTCCGCGAGCGCGAGGTCGCGGATCCGCAGGGTCTCGATCACCGCGTTCCCCACTGCAGCTTCTGGCGCAGGATCTCGAAGCGGGTGCGGAACGGAGACACGATCAGGTGTACCGGATCGGGCGAGCGCCGCACGCGCACGCCGTCGCCCTCGCGCAGCGTGGTCCCGGCCTGACCGTCGATCGTGAGCTGCACCTCCTCCCGCGACCGCACGGCGATCTCGACCTCGACGCCCGCCGAGAGCACGATCGGCCGCTGCGTGAGCGTGTGCGGGCAGATCGGGGTCAGCACGAAGGCCTCGAGGTCGGGCAGCAGGATCGGACCGCCCGCGGAGAGCGAGTAGGCCGTCGAGCCCGTGGGCGTCGCCACGATCAGTCCGTCGGCGTGGTAGGTGGTGACGATGTCGCCGTCGGCCCGCGTCTCGAGGTCGATCATGCGCGCGAGGTCGGCCTTGGTGAGGACGGCGTCGTTCAGCGCGAGGAAGCGCGCGGCCGGATCCTCCGCTCCCGCCCGCACGGCGACCACGTCGAGGCGCATGCGGGTCTCGATCCGGTGCTCGCCGCGGAGCACGCGGTCGAGCGCCGCGAAGAGCTCGTCGAGGGCGATCTCCGTGAGGAAGCCCAGCGTACCGAGGTTCACGCCCAGGATCGGGACCGGACGGCTGCCGAGGGCGCGCGCCACCGAGAGCAGCGTGCCGTCGCCCCCGAGCACCACCACGAGCTCGACGCACGCCCCGAGCTCCGCGCGCGGGACGCCCGGAGCGCCCACGGCGTCGCCGGCGTCCTCGTCGAGCACGACCTCGAGCCCGCGGTCCGTGAGCCACTTGGCGAGCCCCCGCGCCGAGCCTGCGGCCTGGGGCTGCGCGGGCTTGAGGCAGATTCCGACGCGGCGGAGCGGGTCGTTCGTCATCGCGCGCCTCTCGGGGTGCCCACGAGATAGCATCGCGCCATGAGCCGAGGCGACTCCCTCGACCTCTTCGGAAGCGGCACGCATCCCGCCGCGCTGCCCCCGGCGCCGCTCGCCGAGCGCATGCGCCCGAGGAGCCTCGACGAGGTCGTCGGCCAGCAGGCGCTCGTCGGGCCGGGCGGCGCGCTCCGCGCCCTCGCGGAGAGCGGACGCCTACCCTCGATCGTGTTCTGGGGACCGCCGGGCAGCGGCAAGACGACCCTTGCGCGCCTCCTCGCCGAGAGCCGTCGGCCGGGCGAGCCCGAGGTGCGCTTCCATGCGACGTCGGCCGTCACCGTGGGCGTGAAGGAGGTCCGGGAGATCGTCGAGCGCGCCCGCCTCGATCGCGCCGCCGGCCGGCGGAGCGTCCTCTTCCTCGACGAGATCCATCGCTTCAACCGCGCGCAGCAGGACGTCCTCCTGCCCCACGTCGAGGCCGGCACGATCACGCTGATCGGTGCCACCACCGAGAACCCGTCGTTCGAGGTGAACGCGGCGTTGCTCTCCCGGTGCCGCGTCTTCGTGCTGCGGCCCCTCTCGGCCGAAGACATCGGCCAGCTCGTCGGGCGCGCCCTGGCCGATCGCGAGCGGGGGCTCGGCGCGAGCGGGATCAGCCTCGATCCCGAGGCGCGGGACGCGATCGTGACGCTCGCGGACGGCGACGCGCGACGCGCCCTGGGGCTCCTCGAGGCGGCGGCCGCGCTCCACGGGGAACGCGGGCTCGGTGGAAACCCGGTGGACGCCGCGACCGTCGCGGCCGCCGCCGGCGAGCGGACGCTGCGCCATGACCGCGCCGGCGACGCGCACTACGACGTGGTCTCCGCGCTCATCAAGAGCCTGCGCGCGAGCGATCCCGATGCGGCGCTCTACTACATGGCCCGGATGCTCGAGGCGGGTGAAGACCCTCTCTTCGTCGCCCGTCGGCTCGTGATCTTCGCGTCGGAGGACGTCGGCAATGCGGAGCCCGCGGCGCTCGGCCTCGCCGTCGCGGCGTTCCAGGCGGTGGAGCGCATCGGACTGCCCGAGGGCCGGATCCCCCTCGCCCAGGCCGTGACGTATCTCGCCTGTGCGCCGAAGAGCAATGCGGCGTACCTCGCGGGGGAGCGGGCGGCCGCCGCGGCGCGCGAGCATGGAGCCCTGCCCGTTCCGCTCCATCTGCGCAACGCGCCGACCGGGCTCTTGAAGGCGCTCGGCCACGGACGCGACTACGTCTACCCGCACGACGCTCCGGATCGCTTCGTCGCCGCACGAAACCTCCCGCGCGAGCTCTCCGACGGCGAGTTCTACGAGCCGACCCGGGAAGGAGCGGAGGCTGCGATCGCCGAGCGTCTGGCGAGCTGGCGCGCGCGCCGCGAGCGCTAGCGCCGCCGCGGTCAAGCCGGCCCTTCGAACGAGCGATACGCGTGACGTGGACGAGCTCTCCGTCACCTCCGCCGTCGCCGCGCGCGCCGTCGTCTGGCGTCCGGCCTCCCTGGCCGCGCTCGTGCTCGCCGAGTGCGTGCCCGGCGCCCGAGCGCTCCGCCTCGCGAGCGCCGACGGCGCACCCGTCCCGGAGGTGTGGGAGATCCCTCTCCAGGCGGACGGCGCGCTTCCCGAGCGCGGTGCCTCGCCGCTCGGTGACGCCGCGTTCCTGCGCGAGCTCGACGACGAGGCGTTCGGATTCGTTCGCGCGCGTGCGCGCTCGGTCACCCTCGCGGAGGGTGAGACGCTCTTTCGCCAGGGCGACCCGTCGGAGACGCTCTTCGTCGTCGCGGAGGGCACGCTCGTTCCGATGCTCGAGACGGTGCCGCGAAAGCGTCTCGCGCCGCTCGGCGCGGGTCAGGCCTTCGGCGAGCTCGGTCTCGTCTGCGACGAGCCTCACGCCGCGAGCGTCGAGGCCGCGACGGAGGCACGGCTCCTCGCGATCGATCGCGCCCTCGCCCACGCGCTCGTCGGGGAGCATCCGGGCGCGCTGGCGGGCGTGCTGCGATCCCTGCGCGATGCGCTCACCGGGCCGCTCCTGCGCACGAGCCCGCTCTTCGCCTGCCTCGGGCCCGACGATCGCCGCGCTCTCGCCGCGCGCTTCCGCTTCCTCGAGGCGCCGGCCGGCGCCACGCTCTTCGCCGAGGGCGCACCGGCGGACGCCCTCTTCGTCGTGCTCTGCGGCGCGCTCGACGTGCGGCCCGCGCACGGCGGTGCGGAGCGCGATCACCTGCGCCTCGGCGCGGCCGACGTGCTCGGGGAGTCGCTGCTCGCGACCGACGAGCCGGCGCCGGCGAGCGTCGTCGCGCGCTCGAAGTGCTGGCTCGTGGCGCTCCATCGCGGCGAGCTCCGCGCGCTCGTCGCGCGCCGCACGCACCTCGGCGCGCTCGTGGCCGAGCTCGCCGAGGAGCGTCGCGATCGCGAAGGGGCTGCGGGCGCGCCGGCGCGCGTGTTCGATCGGCGGCTGGGCCTCTTCTAGCGGCCGCCCGCCCCACCCGGGCCGAGCGCGTACGCCTCGGCCACGCGCTGCGCGAGCGCGCGCAGCAGCCGCGTCGCCACTGCCGGGTGTCGCAGCACGAGCTCGTCGAGCTCCGCCGCGTTCAGCACCGCCACGTGGACGCGACCCTCGGCCACGATCGAGGCGGTGCGCGCGAGGCCCGTGAGCGTCGAGACCTCGCCGAGGAACGTGCCTTCGCGCGCCTCGCGCGAGCGCACCGCTCCCTCGCGCTCGATGCGCACGCGGCCCCGCAGGAGCAGGAACGCGTGGTACGAGCGGTCGCCCTCGCGGCACAGATGCTCGGCGTCCTCGTACACCGCGAGGTAGCGCGCGAAGCCGGCCTCGCGACAGATCGCTGCGTGGAGCGGATCGACGAGGCTCGCGACCAGCGCCTCCGCCTCGTCCGCGGAGAGCCTCCCCCGACGCCGATCGCGCGGCGCCCGGGGCGCCGCTCCGACGAACGCCTGGACCCGGGCCAGCACCTCCGCCGCGCTCCCCGAGCGGCGCGCGGGCTCGAGGGCCAGCAGGCCGAGCAGCACCTGCTCGAGCTCCCTGGAGATCGCGACGCCGAGCTCGCGGGGCATCGGCAGGCCGTGCTCGGCGCCGCTTCCGATCTCGCGCAGGAGATGCAGCCGATCGCCGAGCGAGAGGCCGGTCGCGAGCGACCACGCCGTCGCGCCCACTCCCCAGAGGTCGGTGCGCACGTCGTAGAGATCGAAGCGCTGGGAGCGCTGCTCCGGCGCCTGGTAGCCCGGCGCACCGAGACCGCGCGGCAGGATGCCGTGGCGGATCCTCGCGGCCTGGGAGAATCCGAAGTCGGTGAGGACGAAGCCTCCGCGCCCGTCGAGGAGCACGTTCGCGGGCTTCACGTCGAGATGCAGGATCGACGCGCGGTGCGCCGCGACGAGCGCCGAGAGGACGTCGCCGAGGAGCCGCCACACCACCTCTTCGGGCGCTGGCGCGCCGCTCGCGAGGAGATCGCGCACGTCGCCCCCGCCGTAGTGATCGACGACGACGAAGGGCACGGGACCGTCGAGGTCCCAGTCGTGGACGCGCGGGATGCGGTCGTGGCGCAGGGCCAGGAGCGCCGCGAGCTCGCGACGGAGCGTCTGCGCGCGATCGCGCACGGCGGGCGCGCTGAGGAGCTTGATCGCCACCGCCTCGGGCGGCGCCTCGCCGCCGCGGCCGGCGTCGAGGCAGCGCGCGAGGTAGACCGCGCCGTAGGCGCCGCGGCCGAGGCGCTTCATGAGGCGATAGTGGTGCCGGCCGACGAGCTCCGTTCCGTAGGCCGGAGCGACGTCGGGCGCGAGGAGCGGGGGCTCACCGTCGGGAGCGGTCATGGCGCCTCGGCGTCCAGGTTCCCATCCCGCTACGGAGCCCCGGCCCTCGGGCTTGATGACGGGGGACACCTCGACCCGAGCGGCTCTTCGGGCTCTCGAACAGCGGGCAACCACGGCGAGGACGGCCTTCCCCTACGCGCTCGTCGAGTACGCGAAGGCGACGCCGGGGGACGTGCTGATCGCGCTCACGATCGCGGCGTCCTCCGGCGCTTGCCACTTTCCTCGTTCTCGCGCCACGAAGACACGGGAGGGCCCGCCTGGTTCCGGGCCGGTCCCCCGAGGTCCATGGCATGCGGAACGCGATCCTGGCGGCAGCCTTCGCGGGCTCGCTCCTCTGGAGCGGGGGGGCGAACGCGATCATCCTGGTGCAGACGAACTCGCCCGGCTTCTACAACAACCAGATCGGAACGCTCCTCAACCTGACCAACGGGGGAGACACGTCGACGGGCTACTTCCCCACCAGCAACGATGCGGCCGTCAGCTTCCCCACCCCGCCGGATCTCTCCGCGGCCGCCTCCGTCCTGGGCAACTGGCTCACCGATCCGCTCCATCTGAACGCCTCGTGGAGCCCCACCCAGATCGCGGTGCCCAACTCGTGGACGGTCGGCACCGAGGTCGCCGTGATGTACGAGTTCGACACGCTGAGCGCGACCAACGTCGTGGCCCAATTCGGTGTGGACAACGGGATCTTCGTCTGGCTCGACGGAAGCTACCTGTTCGGGGCCCGCGGACCGGGCGTCGCCATGCCCGGCGAGTACTCCGTCGACGTGGGGGACCTCGGCGCCGGCAACCACTTCCTCCAGATCCTGCTCGAGGACCACGGCACCACCGACGGCTACGCCGTCCAGATCACCGCCAGCACCTTCGACCCGGGACCGCCCCCCGTGCCCGAGCCCGGGACCCTGACCTTGCTCGCCCCCGCGCTGCTCGGCCTCGCCGCGTCGCGCAGGGCCGCGGCGTGGAGCTCACGCCGGGCGTAGGCAGCTCGAGCGGCGTCCGCGGTGCTCACGCGAGACGCGGTCCTCTGCGATCGGCGTGGATCCCCGGCCGGTCATCGCCGGCGCGTCGCGCCCAGGACCACCAGCCGCTGCCAGATGGCGGCGGGGAACCGGGCGACGAGGTCGATCAGCTTGGCGTCGGGGCCGATCAGGGCGCGCCGGCGGTTCCGCCGGACGGCGGCGAGGATCTGACGGGCGGCCTCGTCCGGATGCGTGCGCGCCGCTCGTTCGAAGTCGTCCGGAGCGTTCGTGCCACCGAGCAGCGCGACGCTTCCGTCGATGCGCGCGTTGCGGGCGATGTTGGTCTTGATCCCGCCGGGATGGACCGTCGTGCACGAGACGGGCGAGCCCTCGATCTCGAGCTCCATGCGCAGCGCGTCGGTGAAGCCGCGGACCGCGAACTTGGCGGCGTTGTAGGCGGACTGGGACGGCACGCTGATCAGCCCGAACACGCTCGACAGGTTGACGACGTGCCCCTCGCCGGAAGCCTTCAGGTGAGGCAGGAACGCCTTCGTCCCGTGGACCACGCCCCAGAAGTTGATGCCCATGAGCCATTCGAAGTCGTCGTAGGACATTCCCTCGACCGTCGCACCGAGGCCGACGCCCGCGTTGTTGAAGATCAGGTTGACCTTGCCGTGCTCCGCGACGACCCGCTCGGCCCACGCGTACACCTGACCGCGTTGCGCGACGTCGACGCGCTGCGAGGTGACCTTCACGCCTCGGCCCTGGCAGCGCACGGCGGTCTCCTCCAGCCCGTTCTCGTCGATGTCCGACAGGGCGAGGTGGGCGCTCCGCCCGGCGAGCTCGATCGCCAGCGCGCGGCCGATGCCGGATCCCGCGCCCGTGATGGCGGCGACGCGACCTTCGAAGCTCCTCACGCGAGATCTCCCCTCAGGCGGCGCTGCGGTCCGCGCTCGGGACCGGGTTCGAGAAGACCGTCGCGCGGTCCTCGACGGGGCTCATCGTGAGCGCCCAGTAGTCGCGGAGGTAGCTCTGGTGGACCTGCCAGGGGAAGCGCGATCCCTGCTTCGGGAAGCGATCGGCCGCCCGCTGCACGTAGCCCGACGAGAGCGCGAGCAGCGGCCGCGGCGAGACGGAGGGATCGTGGTTCAGGGGCGTGCACTGCCTGCGTCCCGATCGACGCATGTGCTCGAGCAGACGGCAGACGTACGCGCACGTGAGCTCGCACTTGAGCGTCCACGACGCGTTCGTGTAGCCGATCGCCATGGCGAGGTTCGGAACGCCCTCGAGCATCATGCCCTTGTAGACGAGGAGGCTCGGGAGATCGACCTTCTTGCCGTCCACCGTGAGCTCGATGCCGCCCAGGAAGAGCATCTCGAGGCCGGTGGCGGTCACGATCACGTCGGCTGCGAGCTCGGCGCCCGACACGAGCCGCAATCCGCTCTCGGTGAACGTCTCGATCCGATCGGTGACCACGGAGGCCGAGCCCTCGCGGATGGCCCGGAAGAAGTCGCCGTCGGGCGCCGCGCAGAGTCTCTGGTCCCAGGGGTCGTATCGCGGCGTGAAGTGGGTGTCGATGTCGTAGCCTGCCGGGAGCTGTCGCTCGAGCGCCCTGCGGAGCATGCGCTTCACGAGCCGCGGTCGCCGTTGGCTGAGCTGGTAGAACATCTGGGTGCCGACGGCGAGCGTCCATCGCATGACGGCACCGGCGCGTCGGCGCGACATCGTCTTGCGCAGGAGCTCGAGGATGGGGGCCTTCATCGGGATCGACGCGATGTAGGTCGGAGAGCGCTGGAGCATGACCACGTGCGCGGCGCGCGCCGCGAGGCTCGGAACGAGCGTCACGGCGGTCGCGCCGCTTCCGATCACCACGACGCGCCTTCCCGTGCAGTCGAGGTCCTCGGGCCAGGCCTGGGGGTGCACGATCGTGCCCCGGAATCGATCCATGCCCGCGAAGGCCGGCAGGTAGCCGTGGTCGTACCGGTAGTAGCCGCTGCAGGAGAAGAGGAAGCCGGCGCTCTGCTGCAGCGACTCGCCGGTGTCCGTGCGCTCCACCGTGACGACCCAGCGGGCGTCGTCGGTCGACCAGTCCGCTCGAACGACCCGGTGGCGGAGCCGGATCTTCCGGTCGATGCCCTCCGCCGCGGCCGTGTCCTCGATGTAGCGCAGGATCGACGGGCCATCGGCGATCGAGTTCTCGCCGTCCCAAGGACGGAACGAGTACCCGAGCGTGAACATGTCCGAGTCGGAGCGGACCCCGGGGTAGCGGAAGAGATCCCAGGTGCCCCCGATCGCGTCGCGCGCCTCGAGGATCGCGTAGCTCGCCCACGGGCACTCGCTCTGCAGGTAGTGGCCGGCCGCGATGCCCGAGAGGCCCGCGCCGACGACGAGGACGTCCAGATGTTCCATGCGCGCTCGATTCCTTCCGGCTGAGGAGCTGGCGATCCGGCAACGGTCGGTGACACGCGCGGATCTCGTGGACTCGCCGCAAGGTAGCGAGAGGTAGCGCCAGGCACCCGGCGTGGGACGCGTCGGGCGGCATCCGACGCGGCCCACGCCGGGCCCGCCCTCACTGGATCAAGATGTTGTTCCCGGGGCCTCCATCGAGCGCGTCCTGACCCGGTCCGCCGATCAGGACGTCGTCGCCCTCGCCGCCCAGCAGCCAGTCGGCACCCTCGCCGCCGATCAGGACGTCGTCGTCCGGGCCGCCGTCCACCGTGAGGCTCGGCCCGGACGCCTTCAGGCTCGAGGCGGAGACCGCGTCGTCGCCGGCCCCGGCGCCGATGGTCAGCACGTCGCTCGCGCTCTCCATGCCCGTGACGTTCACCTGGGCCGGCAGCCCGGTGACCGAGACCCCGCTCGCGTCGCCGATCACCTCCACCACGTCGGCGGCGTCCGTGCCGAGGACGGTCACGCCGTCCACCTGCTGGTCGCCGGCGCCGTTCGAGCCGGCGAGGGCCAGGTTCACCTCGTCGACGCCCGTCCCCGAGAGATCGCCCACGGTGATCACGTCGGCACCGCCCAAGGCACGGAAGTCGATCGCCTCGACGCCGTTCAGGTCCGTCGTCACGGCCGCGATGTTGCGAGAGAAGCGCACCCGCGTCCCGTTGGCCGAGATGTCGATGGCCTCGCCGATGTTGGCGCCGTTGAAGACGAGCCTGTCGACGCCCGCCTGACCCTCGACCGTGTCGCTGTCGTCGCCCGGGTTCCATGTGAAGGTGTCGTCGCCCGGCCCCATGAAGACGAGATCGTTGCCGTCGCCGCCGTTCACGAAATCCGCGCCGTCGCTCCCGGAGATCGTGTCGTTGCCGAGACCGCCGTTCAGGACGAGCTGGATGCCGTCGGCCCCCGGTGCCGTCGCATCGACGACGTCGTTTCCGCCGAGGGCGTTCAACGTGAGGCGGTCCTGGTCCCGCTCGGCGTCGAAGACGCGCACGTCGGCCTTGAGGCCGAAGACGCGGACCGCGCCGGCGTCCCCGGCGATGCCCACCGCGTCGTCGCCGGCCGTCGCGTTGATGACGATCGAGTCGGCCTGGCCGTCGACGCCGCCGCTAGTGGCCCCGAGGTCGATGCGGACGTCGGTCACGTCGGTGCCGGTGAGGTCGTTCACGACCACGGTGTCGCTCCCGCCCCGCGCGGCCAGCTCGATCGCCTCGACCCCGGCGACGTCGGTCGCCACGGCGTCCACGTCCCGGAACAGGCGCAGGCGCGCGCCGTTGGCGGAGAGGTCGAAGGTCTCGGTGACGTCGCTCCCGGTGAAGACCAGCGTGTCGAAGCCGCCCTGGCCCTCGATCGTGTCGAGGCCGTCGCCGGGACTCCAGAACACCTTGTCGTCGCCGGCGCCGAGGAAGATCTGGTCGTCGCCTTCGCCCCCGGATACCGAGTCGTTGCCGGATCCGGCGA
Organism: Myxococcota bacterium; assembly: GCA_035542715.1. Taxonomy (GTDB): domain Bacteria; phylum Myxococcota_A; class UBA9160; order UBA9160; family UBA9160; genus DATKKW01. Next base: position 6,542 of record DATKKW010000021.1, on the reverse strand, counting down.
TCAGCACGTCCGCCCCCGCTCCCCCGTTCAACACCGCATCGGGGAGCGACCCTCCGAACTCGTCGATCACGAGCTGGTCGTCGCCACCTCGGCCGACGAGCTCGATCCGCACGGTGTTGGAGACGGTCGGGACGCCGCCGGAGATCGGGACGATCCCTCCGTTCACGACGATCGATCCGTTCGCGGTGGCGCTCACCACGAACGAATCGGGTCCATCGGTTCCCGTGACGGTGAGCACGCCGGTAGCGGGCACGAACTGCGCGCCGCTGGAGATGCAGCCCGGTCCCAAGAGCGGCGTGAGCCCGAAGACGGCCGTGTAGAAGAGGCCAGTGGTGGTCCTACCCATGACGAGACTCCTTCGCATCGAGGTGGCGCAGAGTCTTGTCCTCGGGGCGGATCGTGGCTTTACCGGATCTCTACCGTTTCCTTACTGGGCGGGGTGCGCGGGTCGCGGCGCCCCCCACGAACAAGGGGTGCGTCGCGAGCCGCGTCCCGCTTGGCGTCCGCACCGCCGATCGGACGGGCGATGGGAGCGCCGAGGGCATCGCGCGCGACGCCTTCCCAGGACCGTCGATCTTCCACCTCCTGGTGAGCCGCGCTGTCCGACATCTCACGTTTCTCCGCTCGCTGGCGGCTACTTCCCGCGGAACACCGGATGCCGATTCGGGTCGTCGCGGTGATCGATCTCTGCATGCACCGGCGGAGGACTGGCAGGCCAGTGGAGCCGAGTTCAGGGGGCACCTCAGTCCGGTACGCTGGGTCCGATCCGCGTACACTCGGAGGGCCTTCCCCGACGGAGGACACCATGAACGTCGACGGCACCGAGTTCGGCAGCATCACGATCGACGGAAGGACGTATCTGCATGACGTCCTCATCCGATCGTCGGGAGAGATCAAGAAACGGAAGAAGCGGCTGTCGAAGAAGATCTTCGGCACCTCCCACATCATGTCCCTGGAGGAAGCCCGATTCGTCTACGAGAAGGGTAGTGAGCTGCTGATCCTCGGAACGGGCCAGCACGACAGCGTGCGTCTCTCGCCCGAGGCGGCGGATTTCTTCACGCGCAAGCATTGCGAGGTTCTCGCGGAGCCGACGCCCGGGGCCATCGTCGCCTTCAACCGGGCGAAGGGCCGCAAGATCGGTCTCTTCCACGTGACGTGCTGAGGATCGCGCCGCGCGTCGGGAGCGGGCCCTAGCGAACGTCGTACGACAGCGCGTTGGGGCTGAACTCGCGCGGGTCGCTGCCCTCGGAGAAGCGCCACGCGTGCCGCTCGTTGTCGAGGCCGTTCACCAGGTAGCGCTGCTGCTCCAGGTCGTGGAAGACCTCGAGCGCACTACACAGGGCGGGAACATCGTAGAAGTCGATGGCGTGCGCCTCGTCGACGCGCCACAGCCGACCCTGCAGGTCGTAGCTCTCCGCCACCGCGATCTGCCAGCTGTCCTCGTCGACGTAGAAGACGCGGCGCGAGTAGACGTGCTTCGCGCCAGGCTTGAGCGTCCCCTGCACGACCCAGACCCGGTGCAGCTCGTACCGCGCGAGGTCAGGCTCGATGTGGTGCTGCCGCAGGATCGCCGTGGGTCCGACGTCGCCGGCGTCCAGGCGGTAGGCGTTGTAGGGGATCAGCATCTCGCGCTTGCCGAGCAGCTCCCACTCGAAGCGATCGGGCGGGCCGTTGAAGAGCCAGAGGTCGTCGACCGTGCGGAGGTTGTCGCTGTATTGGGCGGGGAAGTCGTACGCGACCCAGGGATTCCGGAACACGCGATGCAGATCCCGGTCGTAGATCCAGGTCTTTCGTGGATCGTTCGTCTGGTCGATCGGCTCGATCGTCAGCGAGGCGTTCCCCGCGAGCCGCGACGGCGCGACCACCTTCGCCTTGAGCGCCAGCAGCACGTTCGGATACTCCTTTCCGAACGCGTCGAGACGCTGTGCAGCGTAGGGCAAGCCCAGCAGCTGATCGAGGAGGACCACACGGTAGCGGCCGAGGCGCGTCACCGCTGCGATCCCCTCGCTGCGCTCCACCCGCGCGCCGCGCCAGCGCAGGTTGTGGTTCCAGATCACCTCGACGCCGCTGTGCGGGATCGGAAAGGGCGGCCCCACCCGCGCGTCTGCCACCGATCCCTTCCCGTCGAGGATGAGGCGCGCGCGCGTCGCGTTGGCGCGCACGGCCTCGTAGACCCACGTGGGGAAGGAAGCGGACCGATGGGTCGGATAGACGTTCAGCCACCACGTGTCCGGATAGGCCTTCAGCAGCGCCTTCTGGCCGTCGGAGAGCAAATGCCCCCGCACGTCGAGATCCGCGGCGGTGACCGTGTACAGGATGGGATCGCCGGCGTAGGGATCGAGATGGCGCGCGCCGGGCTCGTAGCCCGGCGGCGGCGCCGTGATGCCACCCGTCCACGCGGGGATCGTGCCGTCGGCATTCGCCCCGCGCTCGGCGCCCATGGGCGTGAGGTCGGCGTCGAGGCGGGCCGCCTCCTCCGGCGAGACGCCGCCCCAGGCGGTGGTCGCGACCAGCACGAGCAGCATCGCAGGCCACCACCCGGTGGTCTTTCGGAGCTCGCGGCACATGGTCAGTAGAAATACGTCAGCTGGAGGCGCACGAAGTCCCGGTCGTGGAGCAGATTGAAGCGATCGGCGCCGAAGAGATTCGTGTAGCTCGCCTGCAGCAGCCACGTGTTGGTGTAGTCGACGGAAACTCCCACGTTGAAGGCCTTGCGGCCGGCGACGAAAGCACCTCCCGGCGTCGGCGTGGTACCGGTCACGTCGTGGAACCAGACGACGTAGGGCTGCACCGAGAAGGCGCCGAAGACGTTCTCGTAGTTGAGCGCTGCGAGCAGCCGATAGCCCCACGAATCGGCGTCGGGCAGGTGGTCGAAGTCGCTCGGGCCGGTCACGCCCGGCGCGCTGAGGCGCAGGTGGTTGCGACCCGGCATGTCGTACACGTGCACGTAGCCGAAGTCGGTCCCGAGGATCGTCTGCGAGGCGCCGAAGCGCGGGCCGAGAAGCTGGCGGAGCCCGAGCTCGACCTGCGTCTTGTCGAGACGCTTGACCCCGGAGACCGCCTGGCCCGGGCTCAGGCGGCCGCGCGGGCCCTGCCCGAAGGCCGGATCGAACTCGATCGGCGAAAGCGCCGCGTTGAAGACGTCCGCCAGAAGGATCTGGAAGGGGAAGCCGAAGTGGTGGGCGACCTCGCCCGAGAGAAGCGTACCGGTGCGGAGCGTCGCGGTATTGAAGCTCACGCCGACCATCTGGATGTTCTCCGGGTACACGGCCGAGTACGACGCTTCGCTCGCGTACTCGCCGATCGTGAGCGTCGAGGCGGCGCGGGCGGCGGCCGCGGCGGCCTGGGCCGGCGGGAGCCCCTCGCCTGCGTAGATCGGCGCGAGCGAGGCCGCGCGCGCGGCCACGGCCGCCGGAGACGTGGCGGCCGCGGCGGTGGCGTCCGCGGCACGCGCGCTCACGATCGGCAGGCGACCGTGGTAGTTGAGGAAGTGGAAGGCGAGCTTGGTGGAGTTGAGGCTCGGCAGGATCAGCTGCGCCGTGAAGCCGCACTGTCCCTGGCTGCTCGGCGGGTGGCTGCCACGGCCGGGAACGCGCATGAAGTCACGATCGAAGCCGAGCGTGCCGGCGGGGAGCTGGAAGGCGGCGTCGAGGTCCGTTCCCTGGTCGGAGAAGAGGCCCGAGCCCAGCATCGCGGCGTTGACGCCGCCGGAGCCGATCGCGTCGTTGTCGGAGAAGTACCAGCCGACGGGCGACGTGCGCACCTGCTGCCAGTCGTATTGGTAGAACGCCTCGACGGCCAACACTTCCGTGACGTTCGCCGACGCCCACAGCATGCCCTGCGGGATCTCGAAGTCGCGCGGCGCGCTCGCCGCGCGGAAGCCCGCGGCGAGGTCGAGCGGCGTCACGGTCTCGACGCCGAAGCGAAGGAAGGTGCTCTCTCCCCAGTTGAGCACCTGCTTTCCCAGCCGCACGTGCACGGGCATGCCGGCCGCGCGGAAGCTCGCCTCGAGGTAGTACTCGGGGAGCGCGAGGGTCCTCCCGACGTACGCGTCGGCATTGCTGAAGAGATCGGTACGCGCGCGGCTCGCGAGCTCCGTCGCGAAGTCGTAGAACCCGATGCCGCGCACGTAGGCGCCGAGAAAGCGCCAGCGCGCAGCGAGCTCGAGGTCGGCCTGGACCGCGTTCGAAACGATCCCCTGGCCGTAGTTCAGGTCGCCATCGTCCCAGTTCGCCGACGCGGCGCTTCCGCCGTTCGCGATCGCGACGAGGTCCCCATCCCGATGCTCGACCCGCGCGAGCAAGCCGTAGCTGAGCTCCAGGTTCGCAGTGCCCTCGACCTCGCCGACCTGGAAGGTCCGCGCGGTCGCCTCCGTGGTGCTGACGACCGCAAGGGCGAGGACGAGGATCGTCATTCGGGTGGTCGGCACGGGCGCGCGCATGACCTCTCCGCCTGTGGAGGCGAACACTAGTGCACCACCGGCGAGTCCGCGCTCCGGGCCGCGCCCGTGCTCGCTGCGCTCGGAGGTCGATGGCCAGGACGAAGAAGCCGTCGAGGTCTGGGAGGGCCCGGACGCACGCCTTCCTGCGCGGCTAGGATTCGACGACCGCCTCGATTCGTCTCTCTCGGACCGCCTTGACGAATGGCCGGTAGTCGCTCTGGTTCTGGTCGACGTACGCCATCCCGAACTCGCAGATCGCGTCGTCGAAGGCCTCGCTCGACCCCATGTAGCCCGCGATCCGCGCGGCGTCGCCCGATCGCGCGTGCGCGCGCGCGAGTGCCCAGCCGCAGGCCCTTCCGTAGGTGCGCAGGAGGTCCACGTCCCAGTCTTCGATGATCGCGCTGATCTTCGTGTCGCGGAGCTGACGGAAGTAGAAGTCGTGGCCCCTCGCTCCCCGCGTCCACCCGAGGAAGATGTCGCTCGCCGACTGCATCAGGTGCTGGCCGGCAACGACGCGCTGACCATGGTTCTCGTGCGCGCTCTTGCCGAGATGCGGCTCGAGCACGGATTCCTTGGCCTCCTTGACCTGCAGGAAGATCGGATCGTCTTCCGCAGCCACGAAGAGGCCCACGAGGCAGAGGGTGCCGACGCTGCCGACGCCGACGACCTTGACCGCCAGATCGGCGAAGCGGAAGCGGTCGAAGAGCACGCGCACGTGCTCGGGGAGCGAGGCGCGGTAGCCCGCGATCGCCTCGGCATATCCCGTCTTGAGGCCCGGCGCCTGCTCCGCCGTGGGGTGGAAGATGAGCGGCGGATCGTCCTTGATCCGGGGCAGCGCCCCGCGGTGCTCCACGAGCTTCGGGAAGAGGTACTCGGGGGTGCTCTTCTCCCGCTCCTCGCCGACGCGCTCCTCTAGGCGCTCGCGCGCCTCGCTCGAGAAGTCTTCCTGCAGCCGCTCCAAGTCGATGCGGTCGTACCAGACGTCGAGCGCTCGCATGGCCGAGTAGTCGGCCATGTGCTCCCGGTACGAGCGCACCGTGGCGATGGCCGCCCGCGCCGCCTCGGTCTCGGTCAGCCTGAGATGATGCGCCGCGACCACCACGCTCGCGGCGAGACGCTTCAGGTCCCACTCCCACGGTCCGGGAAGTGTCTCGTCGAAGTCGTTGAGGTCGAAGATCACGTTCCGCTCGGGCGTGGCGAAGGCGCCGAAGTTCAAGAGGTGAGCGTCGCCGCAGGCCTGCACCGCGAGTCCCGACCGCGGCGTGGAGGCCAGGTCCGCCGCCATGATCGCGGCCGCGCCGCGATAGAAGGCGAAGGGCGACTGCATCATCCGCCCGAAGCGGATCGGAACGAGATCCGGAAGCCGACCCGCGTTCGACGCGATCAGCACGTCGATCGGATCGCGCCGGTCCTCGGGCGGTCTCCATTCGCCGTGCGTCGCGCGCGGTACTGTGTCGCGCAGGGCCTTGCCCTCGGCGCGGCGCTCGTCCAGGAGCTCGCGCCGGTCCACATCTACTGCTACCTGGACCCGACCGTCGTGCGGCGGATCAAGGGCAAGCGCCTGAAGGAGCTCGTCGACGCGGGCGCGCTCAATCCCACGCACGGCTGGAGCCACAAGTTCGTGGACGAGTTCGTCTACCCGCAGGTGCTCGAGCCGCTCACGACCAATCCGGGCTACCCGATCGTCGCAGCGTTCGACTGCGGCGGCGCCGGAACGCAGGGGCTCCTGATGGCGTTCGAGCAGGGCCTCGGCGCGTGCTGGACCGCGTTCAACACCGAGGCGGCGAAGAAGCTCCTCGGGGTGCCCGACGAGTGGATCCCGCTCTACTGCATGAACGTCGGCTACTCCATGGAGTCGCGCGAGGCCGGCGGCCAGCGCCCGCGCCCGCCCTTCGAGGAGCTCTATCACGAAGGGCGCTACGGAAATCCGTTCCGGCGCGATCCCGCCGTGGTGAAGGACCTCGAGCGCGAGAAGATGTTCACCGCGCCGGCTCCGCTCCCGGGACGCAAGGAGGAGATCCGCCAGATCGCGCGGAAGCTCGGCCTTCCGGAGTAGCGATGGGCCTCGCCAAGCCGATCGCGGACTACGAGAGCGTCGCGA
>DATKKW010000020.1:0-45834 GCA_035542715.1 Myxococcota bacterium | reverse complement strand
GAAGACGTTCCCCCTGGAGCAGGCCGGCGACGCCGCCCTCGAGGTGCACAAGAACGTGCACGACGGGAAGATCGGCGTGCTCTGCCTCGCGCCGCGCGAGGGGCTCGGGGTCGTCGACGCCGCGCTGCGCCAGAAGCATCTAGGCCGGATCCAGCTCTACCGGGCCTAGCGCGATGAAGCGGACGCTCGTCCGGCTCGCCGTCCTGGTGGCCGTCGGGCTCGCGGCAGCGATCGCCCTCGACCGCGGCCTCGTGTCGTGGTCGGCCCGCCCGCCCGATGCGGCGCGTCCCGCCCTTCCGGCGCGCCCGCCGCCCGCGCCCCCGCCCGGCGCGCCGCCGCCCGCGACGGCCGCTGCTCCCGCGCATCGCCCAGCGGGCGGCGAGGAGCTCGTCGACCTCGCGTCGGTCGACGCGAGCATCCGCATCGACATGCGCTACGCGAGCCGGAGCAACTTCCTGCACGAGACGCTCTACCCCGCGAATCGCTGTCTGCTCCGGCCCGGTGTCGCGGCGCGCCTCGCGCGCGTGCAGCAGCGCCTCGCCGAGGCGCGCCTCGGCCTCGTGGTCTGGGACTGCTACCGCCCGCTCTCGATCCAGCAGCGCATGTGGGACTACGTGCAGGACCCGCGCTACGTCGCCGATCCCAAGCAGGGCTCGAAGCACAACCGTGGCGCGGCCGTGGACGTGAGCCTGGTCGAGCTCCTGGGCGGCGAGCTCGACATGGGCGGAGAGTTCGACGACTTCAGCGAGCGCTCCCATCGCGACTTCAAGGAGCTCACCGACCTGGCGCTCCGCCACCGGCGGATCCTCGAGAACGCGATGGGCCTCGAGGGCTTCGTCCCGCTACCCACCGAATGGTGGCACTTCGACGACCCGGAGTGGCGGGGCTACGCGCTGCTCGACGTGCCGCTCGACCCGCAGGAGGTTCGGGCCGCCGGCGGGACGGGCGTCGCCCGCTAGCGTCCGAGCCGGATCACGCTGCGGATCGCCTCGCCCCGGTGCATCAGGTCGAAGGCGCGGTTGATCTCCGACAGGGGCATGGTCGCCGTGATCATCTCGTCGATCTTGATCCGGCCCGCCATGTAGCGATCGACGAAGCGCGGGAGCTCCGTGCGCCCCTTGATGCCGCCGAACGCGGTGCCCATCCAGCGGCGGCCCGTCACGAGCAGGAACGGGCGCGCGTGGATCTCCTCGCCGGAGCCCGCGACGCCGATGATCACCGACGTGCCCCAGCCGCGCGCGGTGCAGGCGAGCGCCTGGCCCATCACCTCGACGTGGCCGATGCACTCGAAGGAGTAGTCGACGCCGCCGTCGGTCATGTCGACGATCGCCTGTGCCGTGTCGGCGACGTCGCTCGGGTTCAGGCAGTCGGTCGCGCCGAGCTGCCGCGCGAGCTCGAACTTCTTCGGGTTGAGATCGACGCCGATGATGCGCTCGGCTCCGGCCATGACGGCTCCCTGGATCACCGAGAGCCCGATTCCGCCCAGGCCGAACACGGCGACGCTCGACCCCGGCTCGACCTTCGCGGTGCGCAGGACGGCGCCGATGCCCGTGGTGACGCCGCAGCCCAGGAGGCAGACCTTCTCCAGCGGGGCGTCCTTGCGGATCTTCGCCACGGCGATCTCGGGCAGCACCGTCGCCTCGGCGAAGGTCGAGGTGCCCATGTAGTGGTGGAGCATGCGGCCGCGATGGGAGAGACGGCTCGTGCCGTCCGGCATCACTCCCTTCCCCTGGGTCGCGCGCAGGGTGATGCAAAGGTTCGTCTTGCCCGAGAGGCAGAAGCGGCACTGGCGGCATTCGGGTGTGTAGAGGGGGATCACGTGGTCTCCGGCCGCGAGCGAGGTGACGCCGGGCCCGACCTCCTCGACCACGCCCGCGCCCTCGTGGCCGAGGACGACGGGAAAGCGCCCCTCCGAGTCCTTCCCGCTCATCGTGTAGGCGTCCGTATGGCAGACGCCCGTGGCCGCGAGGCGGACCAGCACCTCGCCGGCCTTCGGCCCTTCGAGGTCGACCTCGGTCACCTCGAGGGGACGCTTGGGCTCGAAGCAGACGGCGGCCTGGATCTTCACGCGCGTTCCTCCGATAGGGGGCTCGGGGCCCGCGCAGTATAGGGCCCCGTCCACGGGTCCGGCCGCGGGCCGACCCGCATCGGGGGGACGAGATGATCCTGACCAACACCGAGAACGTGCCGGGCCGGAAGATCGTCGAATTCTTCGGCGTCGTGACGGGAAGCACCGTCCGGGCGAAGCACATCGGCAAGGACATCCTGGCCGGCCTCAAGAACATCGTGGGCGGCGAGCTCAAGGGATATACCGAGCTCCTGCAGGAGGCGCGGACGGAGGCGACGGAGCGCATGGTCGCCCAGGCGAAGTCGGTCGGCGCGAACGCGGTCGTGAACGTGCGCTTCGCGACGAGCTCGATCGCGGCGGGCGCCGCCGAGCTCTTCGCCTACGGCACGGCCGTGCGGGTCGAGTGATGCAGGGGCTCGGCGCGCTGATCCAGCTCGGGCTTCCCCTCCTGCTCCTCGTCGTCGCGTACTTCACCGGCAGCTTCGTCGAGCGCCGCCACTACGCGTCGATCCGGCGGCGCGAGCAGCGCGCACGCCGGCTCCCGGTGCTCGCGTTCCGCGACGTGCCGCCGGGCTGGGAGGTGCAGGAGGCCGCCCTGGTGACGGGCACCGTCGTCATCTCCCTCGACCACTTCAAGCGCTTCCTCGCGAACCTGCGCAACCTGGTCGGTGGTCGCGTGGTGGCCTACGAGTCGCTGCTCGACCGCGCGCGCCGCGAGGCGATCCTGCGGCTCCAGGAGAGCGCGTTCGAGGCCGGCTTCCGCGCCGTCGTGAACCTGCGCCTCGAAGGGTTCCAGGTGGCGGGGCAGGGCGAGGGGCGTGGCACCGCGGCCGTCGAGGTCGTGGCCTACGGCACGGGCCTGCGCCTCGCGCGCGCGCCGGGCGGCCCCGAGGCCTGACACCGTGCAGTGGTCGCCGCGCGCGCCGCGGGACGACGTCAACGTCTCGCGGACGCATCCGCTGTCGGAGGCGGCGTCCCTCGTCCTCGGGATCGGCTTCGCCCTGTTCGCCCTCGTGGCCGTCGCCTGGGGGACGCTCGAGATCGCCGCGCGCTGGCTTCCCTACGACGTCGAGTCGAAGCTCTTCGGAGGGCTGCGTCCGGCCGTGGGCGGCGAGTCGCACGACACCCGCCCGCACGATGACGCCGAAGCGCGTCGGGTCGCGGTCCAGGCCCTGCTCGACCGGCTGTCGTCCCACTGGCCGGAGCGGCCCTACGCGCTGCGGGTCGAGATCGTCGGAGCGCGGGAGCCGAACGCCGCCGCGTTCCCGGGTGGCGCGGTGCTCGTGACCGATGGCCTCCTCCGGCAGGTGCGATCGGAGAACGAGCTCTCCTTCGTCCTCGCCCACGAGGTCGGCCACTTCCGGAATCGCGACCATCTGCGACGGCTCGGTCGCTCGACGCTCGTCGGCCTCGCCCTCGCCGCGATCGGCTTCGGGGATGCGTCGGCCGCGGCGACGTCGCAGCCCTTCCTCCTCCTCGCCGGACGTGGCTTCGATCGCGCCGAGGAGAGCGACGCCGATCGCTTCGCGCTCGAGCTCGTCGTGGCCGAGTACGGGCACGGGGCGGGCGCCGCGGACTTCTTCCGCGGGCTTCCCGACGCGGAGGCCGGCCTCGGCGTCCGCGTCGCCGGCTGGGTCTCGACGCATCCCGTGAGCGAGGCGCGGATCGAGGCGCTCGAGGCCTTCGCGCGCGAGCGCGGATTCGCGATGCAGGGGAGCCTCGCGCCCCTTCCCGAGGCCCTCGCCCACGATCGAGCCGAGCCCTGAGCCGCGCGCAGGGACCGAGCGCGGTGTAGCCTCGGGAGGATGGCCACGCGACGAACTCGGGGCGGCGAGGCCGCCAGGGCGACGCGCCCGCGGCGCAAGGCGTCGGCGAAGCGGGGCTCTGGCCGCAAGCGCCTGACGCCGCGGGCCGAGAAGCAGGGGCTCGCCGCGGGCGACGTGCCCCTCGAGCCGTCCGCGGCGGAGCTCGCGCCGCTCGTGGCCGAGGTCGAGGAGACCGGCGGCAGGGCGATCGGCGGCTATCGCGAGCCGCTCTCGGGCCGGCCCCTGCTCGTGGCGGCGCTGCCGATCGAGGCGGTCGAGCCGACGCCCTTCCAGCGCGATCTCTCGCCGACCCACGTGAAGCGTCTCGCCCGGAAGATCGAGGAGAGCGGCTCCTACCTCGATCCGATCATCGTCGTGCGCGGCGCCGACGGGAAGCTCTGGACGCCGAACGGGCGGCATCGCCTCGCGGCGGCGAAGGTGCTCGGGCTGCGGGTCGTGACCGCGCTGGTGTCGGCCGACGAGCGCCTCGCGTTCCGGATCCTGGCGCTCAACACGGAGAAGGCGCACAACCTGCGCGATCGCAGCCTCGAGGTGATCCGCATGGCGCGTGCCCTCGCGAAGGCGGAGCCGAAGGCCCGCGAGACCGACTTCGCCGCGGAGTTCGATGCCCCGGAGCTCCTCACGCTGGGCGCGGTCTACGAGCAGGAGTCGCGCTTCGCCGGCGGGGCCTATGGGCCCCTGCTGAAGAAGGTCGACCGCTTCCAGGCGAGGCCCCTCGTCACGAGCCTGCGCGAGCGCGACGGCCACGCCGCGCGGCTCCTCGCGATCGACGCCGACGTGAAGAAGATCATGGAGACGCTGCGCGCGCGGGGCTTCGAGTCGCCGTACCTGCGCGCCTTCGTCGTCGCGCGCTTGAACCCCGTGCGCTTCGTCAAGACGAAGAAGGGCGACGCCGCGCCGCCCATGCCCCTCTCGGCGGCCCTGGTGCGGATGGCCGCCGCGGCGAAGAAGTTCGACGCCGGGAAGGTGCGCGAGCGCGATCTCGCCCTCGTGGCGGCCGTGGCGCCGAGCGAGGAGTGACCGGGGGCGCCCCGTCCTATCCGTCGCGCCAGCGATAGCCGTAGCCGCGGCTCGATTCGAGGCGCGCCGCGTGGCGGCCGAGCTTGCGGCGGAGCGAGCGGACGACCGCATCCACGACGTTGCTCCCGGTGTGCTCGTAGCCCCAGACGTCACGCAGGAGCGTGTCGCGGGAGACGACCTCGTCGGCGTTCCGTCGCAGCCGTACCAGGAGTCCGAGCTCGAGGGGCGTGAGCGTCCGGACCGCGCCGTCGACCCGCAGCTCTCCGGCCTCGGGATCGAGCGTCACGTCGTCGTCGAGCCCGAGCTCGTCCGCCGAGAGCCGCGCGAGCCAGCCGTCGACGGAGCGCGGGCCCATGTCGAGGACGAAGGAGGTGTAGGGGTGACCGCCGATCTCGGACTCCGCCGGCTCGAGGCGCCGGAAGTGGAGGCCGCGGACCGGCCGCTCCCAGGGCTCGGGATGCGCCACCGCGGTGTAGACGCGACGCAATCGGGGCCGCAGCGCGAGGTAGGTTCGCTTCACGTCGAGCCAGCAGGCCGCCTGGAGCGGCGACGGGGCTTCGCCTTGCTCCCGCGCGAGCCAGCGCCGCAGGAACAGCGCGCGCTCTCCCCGGCCGAGCGGTCGACGCGCGAGATCGCGCAGCCAGGCGGCGACGAGGGGATCGACCGGGCCCTCGCCTCGAGCGCTCGCGGGCTCGAAGGCGACGTACAGCGCCTCCACGCGCCGCGCGCCGTCGCGCGCGACGGAGAAGGCCTCGGGCGCGACCTGCCACCAGCCGAGCAGCGCCTCCGCGGCGGCAGGCGGCTCGTGGCGGGCCACGATCGCGGAGATCTGCGCGGCGTCACGCGCATCGGCGGGCTCGACCGAGAGGGTCGGGCCCCCGCTCGGGAAGAAGGCCTCGCGCACCACCGGGTTCTCGATCAGGAAGAGCAGGTCCGCGGTCGTGCGCCAGAGATCGACCCGCGGCGCGCTCGTCGCCTCGTCGCGCAAGGCCTGCCACGCGGCGCGCCGCAGGGCCCGATGGCGCGCGGGATCCGCCGCGTGGAGCGCCGTCGCGATCGCCTCCTGCACCGCATCGTGGACGCGCAGGCCATCGCGCGCGGCCTCCACGAAGGGCAGCGCGCCGAGACGCTCGAACGCGTCCTCCGGCGCCACGTCGGGCAGGAGCGCGCGGAGCAGCGGCTGCGTGGCGCGGCGCACGAGGCAGGCCGCCTCGAGTGCGCGGCGCGTGAGAGGATCCTCGATCCCGGCGAGGAACAGGTGCGCGAGGGCGTGGATCACCCGCGGCTCCGTCGTGTCCTCGAGAGCGCCCGTGGGATCGCCGTCGGCGGACGCCGTCGACAAGGCGAGCTGCAGCGCCAGGGGGTGGCCGCGGGCGATCCGCTCGAGGCGCCCCGCCCGCTCCGGCGGTACGCCGCTGCGCGCGACGAGCGCCTGGACCTCGGCCGGCGAGAGCGGCCCGAGCGGCCACGCCTCGAAGACGCCCCGCCACGCCGCGCTCGCGAGCCAGCCCGTGGCGGGAGGCTCGCGCCCGGCGAGGACGAGCCGCACGTTCTCGCCGAGGCTCGGCGCGAAGCGCTGTCGCAGCCAGGTGTCGAGCAGGCGGAGCCGCTCGACGTGGTCGAGCAGGAGCACGACGCGCCCGCCGAGCGCGGAGAGGCGGCTCGCGAGGGAGGCGACGTCGACCCGCTTCGCGCCGACGCCGTCGTGGCCGATGGCGGACGCGAGCTCGCGGGAGAAGCCTCGCTCCGTGGGCTCGAAGGCGTGGCCGTCGAGCTGCAGCGCGATGGCACCCCGCTCGCGCGCGCGGCCTGCGAAGGCGTCGAGCAGGCTCGACTTGCCGATCCCCGGCAGGCCGTGGACGTGGACGACGCGGAGTGTCGAGCCCGCCTCGAGCAAGGCGTCGAAACGCTCGAGCTCGGCCGCGCGGCCCAGGAACTGGCTCAGGGCTCGCTCTGCCAGCAACGCACCGAGGCGTCTGGCCATGACGGGGCTCTCCTGTCGGCGGTGCCAATCTAGCACCGCCGGGAGCCCACCCGGCGGGCGCCCTGGCCCGGGCGCCCGCCGCGGCTCAGGCGGCCCGGCCGCCGGCCTGGAGCTGCTTCACCTGCGCGGTCGTCAGGGGCTTTCCGGCGATGCCCCAGTTCCCGCTCTTCACCTCCTCGATGAAGACCCAGGTCACGCCGCGCATGGTCTCGCCCTCGATCGAGACCATCGTCTCCGTCAGCTTCTCGATCATCTGGACCTTCTCCTTCTCGGAGAACACACCCTCGATCACCTTCACGTTCACGATCGGCATCGGATCCTCCTTCGCGGCCCCGTCGCGGGGTCCGAGGAGAGCTTGCCAGCGCGCGGCGGCGCCTGCGTGAGAAGTGGATGAGATCGGCGCCCTGCGGCGGGTTGACCGGCCGGCGGCGACGGGCCATGGTCCGCGCCGTCTCGCGCCCGCCCGAGGAGCACCGCTCGATGATCGAGACCTCGATCGTGATCAGCCTGGTCGTGATCTTCACGTTCTACCGCTGGGTGACGCGGTAGGCGCCAGGCGGCGGTGCCTCCGGCGAGGCGCCGCCGGCGTCGCTGGCCGCGTCAGCGGCTGAGCAGGTCCCGCGCGATCGCCCGCACCTGCATCTCGTCGGTGCCGGCGTAGATCTGCAGCACCTTCGCGTCGCGGGCGAGCTGCTCGACCTGGTACTCCGCCATGTAGCCGTTGCCGCCGTAGAGCTGCACGGCCTCGAGGGCGACCTCGGTCGCCGCCTGGGCCGAGTAGAGCTTCATGGCCGAGGCCTCGGCGAAGCTCATGCTCTTGCCGTTCGCGACGGTCTCGATGTGGCGGAAGACGAGGTTCTGCACGTTCATGCGTGCGACCTCCATCTTCGCGAGCTTGAGCTGGATGAGCTGGTACTCGCCGATGGGCTGGCCCCAGGCCACGCGCTCCTTCGAGTACTTCACGCTGAGCTCGAGGCAGCGCTCGATGATGCCGAGGCTCATGGCCGCGACGCCCGAGCGCTCCATCGAGAACGTGTCCTTGGCGCCGGCCTTGCCCGACTTCGCCGCGACGTCCTCCTTCTCCCCGAGCAGGCGGTCGCTCCCGGCCTTCACGTCCTGCAGGAAGAGCTCGCCGGTCGGCGACGAGTGCATTCCCATCTTCCGCATCGGCTTCGTCTGCGTGAGCCCCGGCATTCCCTTCTCCAGCACGAAGTGCAGGATCTTCCGGTCGGCCGGCGCCACGCCGGGCTCGTCGAGCTTGCAGATGAAGACGATGGTGTCGGCGTAGGGGCCGTTCGTGATGAAGGTCTTGTTGCCGTTCAGCACGTAGCCGCCCTGGCCGTCGCGCCGCGCGGTGGCCTTCATGCCGCCGAAGGCGTCGCTGCCCGAGCCCGGCTCGGTGATCGCCCAGGCGCCGATCTTGTCCAGGGTGAGGAGATCGAGCGCCCAGCGCTCCTTCTGGGCGATCGTGCCCTTGCTCATGATCGAGGCGGCGGTGAGGCCCATCGAGACGCCCATCGCCGTCACCATCCCGGGACAGAAGCGGCAGAGCTCGATGATCGGGATGATCTGCATCGCCGCAGAGTCGCCGCCGTCGGCGCGCGCCTTCTTCTCCTTGGTCTCGTCCGCCGCCGCCTCGCCGCGCGCCTTCGCCTCGGCGGCGCGCTTGTCCTTCTCGATCTGGTGGCGGAAGCGCTGGCGCGCCAGCTCGTCCATGCCGAAGGTCTTGACGAGCTTCCGCAGGATCGCGTAGGGCGGCATGTCGCCGTGCTCGAGCGGCTCCAGGTTCGGCTGGATCTCGGTCTCGACGAACTTCCGGACCATGTCGCGAACCATCTGGTGGGACTCGGACCATTCGATCATGGGGGCTCCTGTCGGATCGGAAAATCGCCGCGCATTGTGCCCGGGCGCCGGAGCCCTCGCCAGCAGCGCGGGGAGCCCTCCATCCGGTGGCGCGAGACGGAAGTGGGGCCCCCTCGGAAGACGGGGCCCCACCGAGGAGCGCGGGCTCGAGGGCGGCGCTAGCGCCAGCCGCTGATCTCGAGCACGACGCCGTGTCCGGTCACGTTGTGCTGGACGCTGACGAAGAACCGGCGTCCCAGGCCGTCGAACAGGCCGCCGGTCCACTCCGCGTTCAGGTCGTTCAGGGTCGCGACGCGGATGCAGCCGTCCGAGAGCAGGTCGTCGTCGTGCCCGTCGTCGAGGCAGTCCCAGAGGTCGTTGTTGCGGCCGAAGAGAGCGGGCGCGTCGCCGTCCTCGTGCAGCACCCAGTTCCCGCGCCCCGGCTGGTTGTCGATGTTGTCCATCATCGCGAGCTCCGGCGTGCCGACCACGAGGAGCTGCACCTCCGGCGTCGCCGTGTTCGCGAGCGCCTCGTCGAGCGTGCCGTCGGTGATGCAGAGCGTCTCGCCGAAGGCGCGGTCGTCGCCCTCGTTGCCCGTGTTGTTGGCGCAGAAGCGGACCTGTCCCTGCGCCTCGGCGGAGAGGTCGATCGCCGCGTCCTCCGGCCGGTAGTAGCCGGTGAGCTTCAGATCGCCGGCGACGGCGCGGAGATCGGGGAAGAACGACGACGAAGCAGCGGCCACCCAGGTGCCGCGGCCGGTGTTCGTGCCCTGACCGTAGTCCGTGTTGCCGCTGCGCTTGCCGAGGCGGAGACCGAAGACCTGGCCTGCGGCGAGGGGCGACTGCGTGAGGTCGGTGATCGGCGCGTTGCCGGTGAACGGCGTCGCCGGCACGAACTTGAAGTAGGCGCCGCCCGGCGTGCCCTTGGACGGGCGGTTCTCGTCGCCGTAGTAGACGACGCCGCTCGGGTAGATCGCGATCCCCTCGAACGAGAGCCGGCCGAGGGCCGGGCGCGCGGTGAGGTTCTCGGCGCCGACGCCGCCGCTGAAGACGCCGGTCGTGCGATCGAGGCTCACGCCCGTCGTCTCGAGCGGGTGGATCAGCTCGTACACGCGACCGTCGCTTCCATCCTCCTCGCCGAACACGATGGTGCCCCAGGGCGTGCGGTGCAGCGGATCGCACTCCGTCGTGCCGGTCACGATCGTCTCGACCAGGCCGTCGGAGAGCCGGATGCGCTGCACGCCTGGATTCGTGGTGTCCTGCTCGTTGCAGGCGATGAGGTGGGTCGGCTGGATGTCGTCGGGCCAGAGGGCCATCATGTCGATGTTCGCGCCGGCGTTCGCCGCCGCCGTCACCACCCGCACCTTGAGTCCCTTCGCCACCGTCGCGAGCGCCGCGGGGTTCGCGTTCGCGGTCGCAGCGTCGATGCTGGCCGTCGACGACGCGTCGACGGGAGCGATCACGCCGAACAGCGCGAAGCTCTGGATCTTCATCAGGAAGTCTCGCTGGAGGCCGAAGTCGAACGCGCCGAGCGCGAAGCCGCTCGCCGCGAGGCCGACGCCCGCGAGGGCCGCAATGGATCCGATGCGCCTCATGTTCGTCCCTCTCCTTGCTCGCTCCTTCGCGCCCGGAATGGGCGGGAGCGCGGGCAGCCTGCCCCGGGCACGTCGCCCCGAGGTGACACGTCCGCCGGGAATCGGTGACGAGTGGATGGAGTCGGGATGGGGCCCGCGGGCTCGCACGGCCCCGCGCAGGGCTCGCGCCGGCCGATTCCGATTGACTCCCAACCGATCGGTTGGCATGCTCCCAACCGATCGGTTGGGCTGCGGCCCGGTGCCCCGTCGATCCACGGGACCTTCGCCTCGAGGAGACCCCCATGAGCTTCGCCCTGCTGCTTCCGCGGATCGTGATGCGCGCCGTCCGCACCGCTCTCGTGGCCCGCTTCGGCCGGTTCCGGAGCTGGCCCTCGGAGGCGCTCCTCCTCGACGAGCCTCTCGCCCTCGCCGAGGCGCGCACCAGCCGGCTGCGTCGCATCTACGCGAACGCCCAGCGCGACGCCTGGGACGGCCCCGCGCTCTTCCGCGACGCGATGGGCCGCCACGGCGGCATCCAGCTCTCGGAGGAGAAGCGTCGCGCGCTCGCGCATCCGATCTCGATGCTCATGTGGGGGGAGCTCGCCGCCTGGATCGTGTCGGCCGAGCTCGCGGAGCGCCTCGAGGACCCCGACGCCCGGATGGCGGCCTCGAGCCAGGTGTTCGACGAGGCCCGTCACTTCTACGTGCTGCGAGACTATCTCGCGGCGCTCCACGTGCCCGTTCCGCCGCTCGATCGCTTCTTCGCGATCGCGGCGCGGGCGCTCCTCACGAGCCGCGACCTCGACCTGAAGCTCTTCGCGATGCAGATCCTGGCGGAGGGCACCGCGCAGGCCATCTTCCAGTTCCTGGCAGGCGCGAGGATCGAGCCCGTGCTGTCCGAGATCCTGCCCTACGTCGAGCGCGACGAGGCTCGCCACGTGGGGCTCGGCATCCTGCACCTGCCCGAGCGCCTGGCGAAGCGGAGCGCGCGCGACCGGCGTCGGCTGTCCGAGCGGGTGAACGCGATCGGAGACCTGTTCGGCGCGACGCAGATCCGGTTCATCGGGCACTACCGCACGCTCGGCATCGATCCGCGAGACCTCTTCCGGCGGGCGGATCGCATGCTCCACGAGCTGTCGCGGAAGCTCGGCAGCGTGCCCGGGACGGGCGAGCCGTACTTCCGGACGGCGAACCCGTCCGATCCGCAGTACGAGCGCAACCTCGACTACGTGCTTCCGCGCGACGGCGTGGCTCCGCCGCCCGGGGCGCGCGCCTTCCGGCACGTGCTCGACGTGGGCGTGCGGCTCCTGCCGGTGTAGGGGGAGGCGATGGCGACGCGTCGCTCGCGACGGCGCTCGGAGGCGGCCCCGCGGCTGCGCGTGCTCGCGCCGGGGGCGCCGGGCCCGTCGGAACCCGGGGCCCCCCGCGCGCGCATCCACGCGGCGGCCCTGCGGGTCTTCGCGCGCCACGGCTACGACGGCGCGAGCCTGCAGATGATCGCCGACGAGGTCGGCCTGCATAAGAGCACGCTCTTCCACCACTACCGCGGGAAGCTCGACCTCGCGGCGGAGGCGTTCGAGGACGCCATGGAGCGCGTCGCCGAGCGGCTGCGTCCGCTCGCGGAGGAGGCGTCGCCTCGCCTCGAGACCCTGCTCTCCGTGTCGGACGCGCTCGTCGACCACTTCGCTGCGGAGCCCGACGCGGCGCGCATGGTCGTCTGGATGATGACTGCGCCCAGCGACTCCGACCTGAACCTCCACATCGGCCGGGACGACCGTCACCCGGTGGTGACGATCTTCACGACGCTCTGGACCTGGCTCGAGCGCGCGCAGCGCGCCGGCGCGATCCGCTCCGTGAACCTGCGCCAGACGATCTTCAACCTCGTGGGCCTCGTGGTGTTCTACCCCGCGGCCGCGGAGGCCAACTACCTCTCCGGGGACGAGCCCTTCTCGGCGAAGGCCTGCCGCATCCGGCGCGAGGAGCTGCGGACCGTGATCGGCCGCGCCCTCGCGCCGCGCTGAGACACGACGGGGCGTCGGCGGGATGAGCGTCCTCCTCGCCGTCCTCTCGGCCCTGCTCCAGGCGATCGGCGCGCTCTTCGACGTGCTGGTGAAGGGGGCGACGGGCATCGCTGCCAGCGGCCGAGGCGGCTTCGACGTGCTCGATCCTTCTTCCCTGGCCGCGCCCGCCCGCTCGACGCCCTTCCTGCTCTCGCTGCCCGCCTATCTCGTCGGACTCGTCCTGGTCCAGCTCGCGTTCGCGGTCGGTCGGGCGAGCGCCGAGGCGGCGCTCGTCGCGATCGGTGCGACGGTGCTCCCGATCGGCTTCGCCTGCTCGCGTTGGGGGAGGAGGCAGGCCCCGCCCGACTCGTCGGCATCGCGCTCGTGCTCGCCGGCAGCACGCTGCCGCTGCGGCGGGCCCGGGCTGCGGACGGGCTGCCCGTCTAGGCGTAGTGGCTGCGCCGCTTCACCACGAGCTCGCGCTCGAGCTCGAAGATGCGGGTCTTCCTGAAGCCGGCAGGTGCCTCGGCGGCCTCGCCCTCGAGCTTCTCGCCCTCCTTCGCCTTCTCGAACTTGTGGCCGAGCAGACGCGTCGAGAGCACGCCCACGTCGGCGCGACCGGGAAGGTCGCGCTTGGCGAGGATCTCCGTCGCCGCGAAGACGGTGTCGCCTGCGAAGAGCGGCGCCGTGTGACGACCCGTCTTGTAGACGAGGTCGCCCAGGGCGTTGTCGCCGACGTCGGGGCAGGAGAGGCCGAGGCACAGCGTGAACGGGATGCCGCCGAAGATGATGAGCTGCCCGCCCACGTACTGCTTCGGGTTCTGGTCGATCATGAACTGGTTGCAGTGCACCTGGCTCGTGTTGTCGAGCACGGCCGTCAGGTGGATGTGCTCGGTCGTCATGGTGCGGCCGCGCCAGTGCTCGATCTTCGTTCCCGGCTCGAAGTCCTCGAAGTAGGTGTCCGCGCCCGAGAGATGGGCCAGGGCCTTGTAGTCGGCGCCGGGCTGGTAGGCCGGCAGCCAGAGCTCGCAGCGCACGTCGTCGGGAGCGATCTCCCCGTCCTCGACCTTGGCCGCCTCGTCCTTCTTCCAGACCTGGACCTTGCGCTGCCAGGTCATGACGATCGCCTGGTCGTCCTCGCCGACGTTCTTGCGCGCGGTCGACTGCACGTGCACCACGCCGAGCTTGGGGTTGGACGAGCTCGGCCTTACCCCGAGCACCTTCGTCTCGACCTCGATCGTGTCGCCCACGTAGATCGGCGCGCCGAAGCGCATGTCGATGTACTCGAGGTTCGCGCGCGCGTTCTCCGACACGTCCTCCACGGTCTGGCTGAACGCGACGAGCATCGCGAGGCCCGGCGGGACGACGAGGCCGCGGAAGCCGTGGGCCCGCGCATAGCGCGCGTTCTTGGCGAGCGGATTCGTCGTCATGGTGAACTCGGTGAAGGTCGTGAACAGTCCCTCGGTGATCGTCTTGCCGCCCTTGTGTCGGAAGGTCTGCCCGAGGTGGAAGTCCTCGAGGTGGTTGCCGGTGATCTTGCGGAGGGTTCGGGGGGGCTTCGTCATGGCCTCGGTCGCTCCTGGCTCTCGCGTGGGGCGCCGAGTCTAGCGCGTGGGCCGGGGCCGTGGCCTCGACCGACGGGCCTGCCTAGCCTTTCCCGCATGACGGCCCTCGCCGAGAACGCCCTCCGCGTGCTCCAGGCCCGCTACTTCCTGAAGGACGACGCGGGACGGGTGATCGAGGACTGGGACGGGCTCTGCGATCGCGTGGCGCGGGGCGTGGCCGAGGCGGAGCGCGACTTCGGGGGCGACCCGGCGGCGGCCGCGGAGTCGTTCCGTGCGCTGATCCACGAGCGCGCCTTCCTGCCCAACTCGCCCACGCTGATGAACGCGGGCACGCCCGTCGGTCAGCTCGCCGCGTGCTTCGTGCTTCCGGTGGAGGACTCCCTCGAGAGCATCTTCGAGGCGCTGAAGCGGATGGCGGGCATCCACCAGTCCGGCGGAGGCACGGGCTTCGACTTTTCGCGCATCCGTCCCGAGGGCGACGTCGTGCGCGCGACCCACGGCATCGCCTCCGGCCCCGTCTCCTTCCTCTCGGTGTTCGACGCCGCGACCGCGGTCGTGAAGCAGGGCGGCCGCCGGCGCGGCGCGAACATGGGCGTGCTGCGCATCGACCATCCCGACATCGAGCGCTTCGTGCGCGCGAAGGAGGACCCGACCCGCTTCACGAACTTCAATCTCTCGGTGGGCACCACGGACGCCTTCTGGCGGGCGGTCGAGGCGGGCGCCGAGGTCGCGCTCGTGAGCCCGCGCACGGGCGCGAGCGTTTCGCGCGTGGCCGCCCGCGCGCTGCTGCGCGAGGTCTCGGAGCACGCGTGGGCGAGCGGCGACCCGGGCGTGATCTTCCTCGACGCCCTGAACCGCGAGAACCCGACGCCGAAGCTCGGCGCGCTCGCGGCCGTGAACCCCTGCGGCGAGCTCCCCCTGCTCCCGAACGAAGCCTGCAACCTGGGCTCGCTGCGCCTCGACGCGTTCGCCCGCGACGGCGCGATCGACTGGCCCCGCCTCGAGGCCGCGGTCGACGTGGCGGTGCGCTTCCTCGACGACGTGATCGAGCGCAGCCGCTACCCCTATCCCGAGATCGCGGCGATCACGCGCGCGAACCGCAAGATCGGCCTCGGCGTGATGGGCTTCGCCGACCTCCTGGTCGAGCTCGGCGTGCCCTACGACTCGGCCGAGGCCGTCTCGGTCGCCGACACGGTGATGCGACGCGTGCGCGCCCGTGCGGAGCGGGCCTCGGCGGGGCTGGCGGAGGAGCGCGGCGTGTTCGCGAACTTCGCGGGCTCGCGCGCCGAGGCGCGGGGCCTGCGGCTCCGCAACGCCACCGTCTGCTCGATCGCGCCCACGGGCACGCTCTCGATCCTCGCCGGCTGCGCCGGCGGGATCGAGCCCTTCTTCGCGCTGTCCTTCGTCCGCCACGTGCTCGACGGCGCGCGGCTGCCCGAGACGAACGCGCGCTTCGAGGCGGCGCTCCGGAGCGCCGGCGCCTTCAGCGCGGACCTCGTGGCGGAGATCCAGGCGCGAGGCTCGGCGCGGGGCCTCGCCGGCGTGCCCGAGGCGGTGCAGCGCCTGTTCCCGATCGCGCCCGACATCGATCCCGAGCGCCACCTCGCGATCCAGGAGGCGTTCCAGCGGCACGTCGACAACGCGGTCTCGAAGACGATCAACCTGGCGGCGTCCGCCACGCCGGCGGACGTCGAGGCGATCTACACCTCCGCGTGGCGGCGGGGGCTCAAGGGCGTGACGGTCTTCCGGGAGGGCTGCAAGGGCGTCGCCGTGCTGGTGCGCGGCGAGGACGGCGGCCTCGAGGCGCCGGCCGACTACGCCGGCGACTGCGCGGAGCACTACTGCGCGTAGGGCGCGCCCACGCTGCCGCGAGCCGCCCGCTCGCGTGGCTCGTCGCGGGCGTCGCGCTCCTGCTCGTCGCGGCGTGCGCGGCGCGTGACACCGCGACGGGGGACGTGCTCCGCTTCGACGTGGCGGAGCTCTCGCTCGGCGCGGCGCCGCCGGCGGAGGGCGGTGACTGGCGCTCCGTCGACCTGCCCGACGCCTGGACCCTCCCGCGCCGCGCGCGCGCCACGGTCGGCTGGTATCGCGTCGAGTTCTCCCTCGCCGAGGCGCCGTCCGGTCTGTGGGCGCTCTCGGTCGCGGCGCTCCATCCGAACGCCGAGGTCTGGCTCAACGGGGAGATCCTCGGCCGGGTGGGCCACGTCGAGGCTCCGGGCGCGCAGCACTGGCGTCTGCCGTTCTACGCGTCCGTTCCCCGCTCGCTCCTGCGCGCGGGCCGGAACCGGATCGAGATCCGGTTCGCGACGCGACCGGACACGTTCGGCGTGGTCGGCGGGATCGAGCTCGGACCGAGCGCGATCCTGCAGCCCGCCCACGAGCACGAGGCGTTCGTCGACGGCACGCTCGCGCAGGTCTTCGCGATCGTGGCCCTCACGATGGCCGCGGTGCTCGCCCTCGCCACGGCGCGCCGCGACGCCCCGCAAGAGCTGCGCTGGTTCGCCGCGGGCCTCGCGCTCTGGGCGATCGCGAGCTTCGACGCCTTCGGCCAGGAGATCCCTCTTCCGCCGGCGGGCTGGAGCTGGCTCCGCTCGGTCGCCTTCCACGGCTTCCTGCCGTGCCTCGCGCTCGGCTTCCGCCGCGGCCTCGCGCGGCCCTTCGGTCGCGGGGACCGGGTGCTCCTGGGCCTCGTCGGCCTCCAGGGTCTCGTGCGCGCGCTCGTGCCTCCGCTCTTCGCGGTGGCGACGGACGTGGCATGGCTCGCGGTCGACTTCGCCGTGGCGTTCTACGTCCTCCGCCTCGTGGCCGAGGCCGCTCGCCGGCGCCTGCTGCTCGGCGGACACTTCCTCGTGTGGGTCGGTCTGCTCGCGATCGTGGCCGCGCTCCTCGACCTGGTCTCGCTCTTCGCGGGGCGGCCGATCATGGGGATCGGTCTCTTCGCCTTGCTGCCGCCCCTCGCGATCCTCGCGGGCCTCGCGCTCCAATCCGTGCGCCTCGGCGAGGCCCTGTCCGAGTCGCGTCACGCGAACCTGGAGCTCGAGCGGCGCGTCGCGCAGAAGAGCGCCGAGCTCGAGCGCAACTACGCCCACACGCGTCGCCTCGAGGCCGAGCGGGCGGTGGCCGCGGAGCGCGAGCGACTCCTGGGCGACATGCACGACGGCCTCGGCGGTCACCTGGTCTCGATGCTCGCGCTGGTCGAGGGCGACGGTGCGCCGGCGGCCCAGGTGGCCGACGGCCTGCGCGGCGCGCTCGACGAGCTGCGTCTGCTGATCGACTCCCTCGATCCGACGGAGCCCGACCTGCTCCCGGTGCTCGCGGGTCTTCGCAGCCGCCTCGAGCCCCGCCTCGCGAGGGCCGGGCTGCGCTTCGACTGGCGCGTGCAGGACGTGCCGCAGCTCCGCGAGTTCGGTCCGCGGCAGGTGCTGCAGGTGCTGCGGATCGTGCAGGAGGCGATCACGAACGTCGCGAAGCACGCGGGCGCGCGCACGATCGCCGTACACACGGGAGAGGCGCCGGGGCTCGACGGCCGCCGCGGGGTGTTCGTCGAGGTGCGGGACGACGGGCGGGGCATCGATCCCGCCCCGCGCCCGGGGCGCGGCCTGTCGAGCATGCGGCGCCGCGCCGAGGAGCTCGGTGGCGCGCTCGAGGTCGGGCCGGTGCCGGAGGGCGGGACCTGCGTGCGGCTCTGGATCCCGCTCTAGTCGTCGAGCTTCACGATGCCGAGCTGGAGGGCCTCGTACACCGCCTCGCTGCGCGAGTGCACGGCGAGCTTGTGGTACAGGCGTCGCACGTGCGTGGCGACGGTGTGGGTCGAGACGCCGAGCAGCGACGCGATCTCGGCGTAGCTGAAGCCCTTCACGATCGCCGACAGCACCTCGCGCTCCCGCTCCGAGAGGTGCGGCGCGCCTTCGCCGGCCTCCGGGCCGCCGCGCGCGGGCGTCTGCATGCGCAGCATCAGGTGTCGCGCGATCGGGGGGCTGATCGGCGAGCCGCCTTCGAAGAGCTCGTGGAGCGATGCCGCGACGTACTCGGAGGTGCCGTCCTTCAGCAGGTAGCCCAGCGCGCCCGCCTCGATCGCCGCGAGCACGTGCTTCTCGTCTCCGAACACGGTGATCACCATGCAGAGCGGCGCGGGCTCGTGCGCGCGCGCGGCGCGGATCAGGTCGATCCCGCTGCCGTCGGGCAGGTCGAGGTCGGTGAGCAGGACGGCCGGGCGCAGGGACTCGAGGGCCGCGAGCCCTTCGGCGAGCGTTCCGCACTGCCCGGCGAGGCGCAGGGTCGGGTCGGATTGGATCGCCTTCGCGATCCGCTGACGCGTCGGTGCGTCGTCCTCCACCAGCAGCACGCTCGGCTCGCCCATTGCGGCGTGCCCCCCGATCGCGGCCGCGCGCGGCCGCTCCGCCATGGAACGGCATCCGCCCGGGATCGTCATCCCCAGTTCCGGGGACGAGGCCGCGCCCGCAGGGCCTTCCAGTCCACACCGAGCTTGCGCATCCGGGCGCGCAGCGTGTGGGGGTTGATGTCGAGCAGCGCGGCGGCCCCGTTCGGTCCTTCCACCCGACCGTGCGTGCGCTCGAGGGCGGCTTCGATGTGGCGCGCCATGGCGGCGTCGAGGGTCTCGAAGCCGCGATCCGTCGACCGAGCCGGCCCGGGCGCGGTGCCCGCAGGCTCCGGCACCGCCGTCTCGCCGCGCGGCAGCGGACCGAGGGCGCGCGCCACGGCGAGGCGGCGGCCGTCCCCGAGGATCACGGCGCGCTCCATCACGGCGGAGATCTCGCGCACGTTGCCGGGCCACGGATAGCGGACGAGGAGGTCGAGGTCTTCGGGCGTCGGCACGAGCGGCGGCGTCCCGAAGCGGGTCGCCGCACGCAGGGCGAAGTGCGTCGCGAGGGCGGGAATGTCCTCGACGCGCTCGCGCACGGCGGGCAGCTGGATCGGGAACACCGCCACGCGGTACCAGAGGTCTTCGCGGAACCGGCCGTCCCGGACCATGCGCTCGAGGTCGCGGTGGGTCGCGGCGACGACCCGCACGTCGACCACGATCGAGCGGTGCCCGCCCACGCGCTCGAGCGATCCGTCCTGGAGGACGCGCAACAGACGCACCTGCGCGTCGAGGGGGAGCTCGCCGATCTCGTCGAGGAAGAGCGTCCCTCCGTCGGCGCGCTCGAACCAGCCCTTGCGCTCGGCGGTCGCCCCCGTGAAGGCGCCCCGCTCGTGCCCGAAGAGCTCGGAATCGATCAGGCCCGGCGGGATCGCGCCGCAGTTCATGCGCAGGAACGGACCGGCCGCGCGACGCGAGCGCGCATGGATCGCGCGAGCGACGACCTCCTTTCCCGATCCCGTCTCTCCGAGGAGAAGGACGGGGACGTCGAGGTGCGCCACGCGCGCCACGCGCTCCATCGCGGCGCGCAGCCCGGCGCCCGCGCCGACGATCGTCTCGCCGAGGTCGGTGCGACCGAGGCGCGAGAGCAGCGAGCGCCGGTCCGCCTCCGCCGCCTCGCGCAAGGAATCCGTCTCGCGCAGGCGCCGGTCGTTCTCGACCGCGATCGAGAACGGCTCGACGAGCGTCCGCGCGAGGGCCGCGTGCGCGGCCTCGAAGCGGCGACCGCGCGCCGCGAGGAGGAGGAGCGCGCCGGTGGGCTCGTCCTGGCTGCGCAGCGGACCGGCCAGGACGTCTCCTTCGGCGCCTTCCGGAAGCAGGCCGGGAAGCCGCCGCCGCAGGGCCCGCGCGGTGTCGTGCAGCACCTCGCCACTGCGCGCCCACGCGAGGAGCGCCTCCATCTCCGGGGACGTGAGCTCGCCGCGCGCGCTCGCTCCGGCCGGCCTCTCGCGCCGCTCGGCGGCGGCGACGGTCTCGAGGGAGGGACGCGCGAGATCGAAGCGCCGCACGAGCATCCGCTCGAGGGGAAGCCGGCTCATGAGGAGGGGCGCCACCCGGGCGAGGGACTCCTCGATCTCGATGTGGCGGCAGGCTTCGCGCCAGACCTCGAGCAGGACGGAGAGGAAGCGCTCCATGCGACACCTCGCGCGGCAGGGTGGGCCGGCCGGCCGGCTCCCCTGCCCGTGAAATGAGACGGATCGATAGCGCACATTTCACGGACGATCCGTCAAATAAGAGAGATTCTTCCTCGATCCCCCGTGAGACGCGCTCTCGTCCCACGCCGGCCTCGGGCACGGAGGTTGCTCCGGTGGCCAGGACTGTCGCGAAGAGGGGGGACTCGAGGGATGGATCGGAGCCGCTGGATCACGACCGCCGGGCTGGCCGCCGCCCTGGTGCTGGCGCTCGCGCCCGCGGCGCGCGGGGCCGACGAGACCGACGCCGAGCTGCGCGAGCGCGTGCAGGTGCTCGAGCAGGAGCTCGGGCTGCTGAAGCGGAGGCTCGAGGTGAAGGACGAGGAGGCCGCCGCGAAGGCCGCCACGACCGTGCAGGTCGGGGCCGGCGTGGATGGCTTCTTCCTGCGGACCCCGGACCAGAAGTTCCAGCTGAAGCTACGCGGCTACACGCAGTTCGACTCGCGCTGGTTCACCGAGGACGAGAACGCGGGCGTCGACAGCTTCTACTTCCGGCGCGTGCGCCCCATCGTCGAAGGCACGCTCTTCGAGAACATCGACTTCAAGATCATGCCCGACTTCGCGGGAAGCACGGTCGTGCTGTACGACGCCTACGCGAACCTGCACTACTGGAACCTCGCGCAGCTCCAGCTCGGAAAGTACAAGCCGCCCGTCGGCCTCGAGCGCCTGCAGTCGGCCACGAGCCTGATGTTCATCGAGCGCGCGTTTCCGACGCAGCTCGTGCCGAATCGCGATCTCGGCGTGATGCTGCAGGGCAACACCGAGAGCCAGCTCTTCTCGTACCAGGTCGGCGCCTTCAACGGCGTGCGGGATGGCGGCAACGCCGAGAACTCGGACGTCGACACCGACGACGGGAAGGATGTCGCGGCGCGCGTCTTCTTCCATCCCTTCGTGGACTCGCGGATCGCGCCCCTCGAAGGGCTCGGGCTCGGCTTCGCGACGACGTGGGGCCAGGAGAAGCAGGCACCGCCGAGCTACAAGACGACCGGCGGGCAGACGTTCTTCGCCTATCGGGGCGCGTCCGGAACGACCCCGGCCGTGCGCGAGGAGGGAGCACGGCTCCGCTTGGCACCCCAGGCCTACTGGTACTGGGGGCCCGCTGGCCTCCTGGGCGAGTACGTCCGCTCGAACGAGCACATGAAGCGCGGCTCCAGCAACGTGACGGCGGACCAGGTCGCCTGGCAGGCCTCGGCCACCTACCTGCTCACGGGCGAAGCCGCGTCCTACAAGGGTGTCGTGCCGCTCGAGCCCTTCCAGCCCAGCAAGGGCGGCTGGGGAGCGTGGGAGCTCGCGGCGCGCTTCCACTCGATCCGACTCGACGACGACGTCTTCCCGTTCTTCGCCAATCCCGACACGGCGGCCTCGAGCGCCGAGGCGTTCGCGTTCGGCGTGAACTGGTACATGAGCCGCTGGACGAAGTTCGTCGTGAACTACGAGCACACCTGGTTCGACGGGGGTGCTCCGGGCGGCAAGAACCGGGACACGGAGGGCGTCGTCCTGACGCGCTTCCAGCTCTCGTACTGACATCGGTCCACGGAATCGGAGGAACGAGAAGTGCTCTCTCTTCGGAAACGACCCGGCTTCGCGGCGGCGCTCGTCGCGCTGACCTGGCTCGGCGCCGGGATCGCCCGGGCCGACGTGACGCTGCTGAATGTCTCCTACGACCCCACCCGCGAGCTCTACGAGGCCTACGACGCGCTGTTCGCGAAGCACTGGCAGGAGACGAAGGGCGAGGCGGTGACGATCCACCAGTCGCACGGCGGCTCGGGAAAGCAGGCGCGCGCGGTGATCGACGGCCTCGAGGCCGACGTCGTGACGCTCGCCCTCTCGGGCGACGTGCAGCAGCTCGCGGACAAGGCGAACCTGATCCCGCGCGGATGGCAGGACCGCCTGCCGAACAGAAGCTGCCCCTACACCTCGACGATCGTCTTCCTGGTCCGCAAGGGGAATCCGAAGGGGATCAAGGACTGGGCCGATCTCACCAGACCGGGCGTCGCGGTGATCACCCCCAATCCGAAGACGTCGGGCGGAGCGCGCTGGAACTACCTCGCCGCCTGGGGCTACGCGCTCCGCGAGAATGGAGGAAGCGAGGAGAAGGCCCGCGAGTTCGTGAGGTCGGTCTACGCGAACGCGCCCGTGCTCGACACCGGCGCTCGCGGGGCGACCACCACCTTCGTCGAGCGAGGCCTGGGCGACGTGCTGATCACCTGGGAGAACGAGGCCTTCCTCGCGGAGACGCTCGGCAAGGGAGAGCTCGAGATCGTCGTGCCTTCGATCAGCATCCTGGCGGAGCCCCCGGTCGCCCTGGTCGACGCGGTGGCGCGCAAGCACGGAACGACGGAGCTCGCGACCGCATACCTCGAGTACCTCTACGCGCCCGAGGCGCAGGAGCTGATCGCGGAGAACCACTACCGGCCCTCGGACCCGAACGTCGCGGCGAAGTACGCGTCGAAGTTTCCCCGGATCGAGCTGCTGCAGATCGATCGGGACTTCGGGGGATGGAGGGAGGCCCAGGCCAAGCACTTCGTCGACGGCGGGATCTTCGATCAGATCTCGGTGTCGAAGTAGGCGTCCATGACGCGAGCGGGCAGCGCGGCCGCACGCCGCCGATCGATCCTTCCCGGCTTCGGGATCACACTCGGCGTCACGGTGACCTACCTCTCGGTGCTGGTCCTGATCCCGCTCGCCGCGCTCTTCTTCAAGACCGCGACGCTCTCCTGGGCGGAGTTCCTGGCGGCCGTCGCGGGACCCCGCGCCCTCGCGTCCTACCGGCTGAGCTTCGGGGCCGCCCTCGCCGCGGCGGCCGTGAATGCGGTCTTCGGCCTCGTCGTCGCGTGGGTGCTCGTCCGCTACGAGTTTCCGGGGCGGCGCTTCGTCGACGCCCTGGTGGATCTTCCCTTCGCGCTGCCGACGGCCGTCGCCGGGATCACGCTCACGTCGGTCCTCGCGAAGAACGGCTGGCTCGGCCGGTGGCTCGAGCCCCATGGAGTCTTCATCGCCTACACGCCCCTCGGCGTCGTCGTGGCCCTCGTCTTCATCGGGCTGCCCTTCGTGGTGCGGACGCTCCAGCCGGTGCTCCAGGACCTCGAGCGCGAGCTCGAGGAGGCCGCCGCGACCCTCGGCGCGAGCCGGCTCCAGACGTTCCGGCGAGTGCTCCTCCCGGCGCTCCGACCCGCGCTGGTGACGGGGTTCGCGCTCGCCTTCGCGCGCGGCGTGGGGGAGTACGGCTCGGTCGTCTTCATCTCGGGCAACATGCCGATGAAGACCGAGATCGCGCCGCTCCTGATCGTGACCAAGCTCGAGCAATGGGACTACGCGGGCGCGACCGCGATCGCGGTCGTTCTGCTCGTGGCGTCGTTCGCCCTGCTCCTCGCGATCAACGCGCTCCAGCGCTGGTCGCGGGTCGAGCCGGCGGCCTAGAGTCCTCGTGGGCGAGGCTACCGCGATCTCGACCCCGGTCTCCGCGGACGCGACGCGGCGGGGCGTGTCCGAGTCGGCTCCGGTGCGCTGGGCCCTGACCGCGGTCGCGCTGCTCTTCCTGGCGCTATTCCTCGCGCTACCGCTCGTCGCGGTCTTCTCTCACGCCCTGGCCGACGGGCTCGGCGTCTACTGGGCCGCGATCACCGAGCCGGACGCGCTGTCGGCGGTCCGGCTCACGGTACTCGTCGCCGCGATCTCGGTGCCGCTGAACACCGCCTTCGGCGTCGCGGCCGCCTGGGCGATCGCGAAGTTCGACTTCCCCGGCAAGAGCACGCTCGTCACGCTGATCGACCTTCCGTTCGCGGTGTCGCCCGTCGTCTCGGGCCTGATCTTCGTCCTGCTCTTCGGCGCCCAGGGTCTGCTCGGCCCGTGGCTCCAGGCGCACGACGTGAAGATCATCTTCGCGGTCCCGGGCATCGTGCTCGCCACCTCCTTCATCACCTTCCCCTTCGTCGCCCGCGAGCTGATCCCGCTGATGGAGGAGCAGGGTGTCGAGGAGGAGGAGGCCGCGCTCTCGCTCGGCGCGAGCGGCTGGCAGACCTTTCGTCGCGTCACGCTTCCGAACATCCGCTACGGGATCCTGTTCGGCGTCGTGCTGCTGAACGCGCGCGCGATGGGCGAGTTCGGCGCGGTGTCCGTCGTGTCGGGACACATCCGCGGCGTCACCAACACGATGCCGCTCCACGTCGAGATCCTCTACAACGAGTACCAGGGCGCCGCGGCCTTCTCGGTCGCGTCGCTGCTGGCCTTGCTCGCGATCGCGACGCTCGCGGCGAAGAGCGCCCTCGAGTGGCGGATCGGGCGAACGGGGGGGGCGCGATGAGCATCGACGTGGTCCGCGTGCGCAAATCGTTCGGCGACTTCGTCGCACTGCGCGACGTGAGCCTGCAGGTGAAGGGTGGCGAGCTGGTCGCCCTGCTCGGACCTTCGGGCTCGGGCAAGACGACGCTGCTGCGGATCCTCTCGGGTCTCGAGTTTCCGGACCGCGGCGTGGTGCGTTTCGAAGGCGAGGACGCGACGGAGCGCAGCGCCCGGGACCGACGCGTGGGCTTCGTGTTCCAGCACTACGCGCTCTTCCGCCACATGAGCGTGTTCGAGAACGTGGCCTTCGGCCTGCGTGTGCGACCGCGCCGCAGCCGGCCGCCGGAGGAGGAGATCCGCCGGCGGGTCCAGGAGCTGCTGTCCCTGGTGCAGCTCGAGGGTCTGGCGAAGCGCCTCCCGAGCGAGCTCTCGGGCGGACAGCGGCAGCGGATCGCCCTCGCCCGCGCGCTCGCGGTCGAGCCCCGGGTGCTGCTCCTGGACGAGCCCTTCGGCGCCCTCGACGCGCGCGTGCGCAAGGAGCTCCGCCGCTGGCTGCGCCGCCTTCACGACGAGCTCGGTCTCACGAGCGTGTTCGTGACCCACGACCAGGAGGAAGCCCTCGAGCTCGCCGACCGTGTCGTCGTGATGAGCCACGGCCAGATCGAGCAGGCCGGCACGCCCGACGAGGTCTACCACGCGCCGGCGACGCCCTTCGTCGCGGAGTTCCTGGGCGACGTGAACGTGTTCCGAGCGCGCGCGGAGGAGCCGAGCCGGTGCGTCTACGTGCGGCCGCACCTGCTCGAGATCGAGCGGAAGAACGGCGGCGCCGCGTGGCGGGCGCGCGTCGAGCGCATCCACACCGCGGGGGCGACGGTGAAGGTCGAGCTCCGCACGCGCGAGGGCGCCCAGGTCCACGCCGAGCTCAGCCACGAGCGGCATCGCGGCCTCGGCCTGGCCGCCGGCGAAGAGGTGTACGTGCGCCCGCGCGAGGCCCGGGTCTTCCGCGCGGACTACACGATCTAGCGCGAGTCCTCGCCGCCGCGGGGATCGTCCTCCCCGGCGGCCCGGTACGTCCGCTCCTCGCGCTCGTCGCGTGCGCCGAAGACCTTCGCGCGGATCCGCTCGAGGGGAGGCTTCTCGGGCGCCGCGGCCGCCGCCCGCGCGGGCAGGAAGCGGGCGAGCGCTCCGTCGAAGGCGCCGTCGGTGCCCTTGGTGAAGACCTCGAGGCCCACCCAGATCGCGAGCACCACGAACAGGATGCCGGCTGCCGTGCGCATGGGACCTCCCGAGCCTTTCGGGATGGATCGGCGCTCCGGCGCACGCGCCGGATCCGGGGAAGGCCCGAGTCAGCTCGCGGCGCGCGTGCGCTCGCGGCGGCAGAACGCGTCGACCAGGGCCCGTGGCCCCGCCGCCATGAAGGCCTCGATCAAGGGATCGGCCTGGTTGTAGCGGCGGGGTCGCCCGTCGAAGTCGAGGTAGACGCCTCCCGCCTCGCGCACCAGGAGGTCGCCGGCGCAGACGTCCCATTCGTTCTTCGGCGCGACGGAGACGTTCAGG
Organism: Myxococcota bacterium; assembly: GCA_035542715.1. GTDB lineage: Bacteria > Myxococcota_A > UBA9160 > UBA9160 > UBA9160 > DATKKW01. The sequence goes on along the minus strand of DATKKW010000020.1, from coordinate 20,045 downwards.
TCTCCCTCGCCGCAGGCGATGCAGCCGAGCTTCCAGGCGATCGAGCCCACCGGCCGGATCTCGCGAAACCATCCGGCGTAGGGCTCGAACTTCCCGCGCGAGATCTCGGTGCGGCTCGCGATCACGACGGCATCCGTGAGGGAGGCGCACGCGGAGACGCGCACGGGCCGACGCGCGCCGAGCCCCGCCTCTCCCCACGGCGCGCTGAAGGCGCCGCTGCCTCGCGTCGCCGCCACGACGCGGCCGGCCGCCGGATTCAGGATCACGCCGGTCACGGGCTCGCCCTCTTCGACGAGGGCGATCGAGACCGCGAACTCCGGGATCCGCGCCACGAACTCCTTCGTGCCGTCCATCGGATCGACGATCCAGACGCGGGGAGTCGTCGTACGCGCGGCGTCGTTCGCCGTCTCCTCCGAGAGCATCGCATCGCGGGGGAACGCGGCGCGGAGCCGCGCCACGATCGCCCGATCCGACTCCAGGTCGGCCTTCGTGACCGGGTTGTCCGCGGACTTCTCCCAGCTCTCCGAGGTGCCGGCGTAGTGGCGCGCGAGGATGCGGCCGGCCTCGTCGGCCGCGGCGAGCGCGGCCTCGAGCTCGCGCGCATAGGGGAGAGGTCGGGACGACACGGCGAGCGAGTATACTCGCCGCCGTGCGAACGGAAGAGATCGCTCAGGGATTCCTCGCTGCGCCGGAAGAGGGGACGCATCCGGGTGTGGTGCTGATCCACGACGTCTGGGGCCTCGGCGAGCTCTACCGCGAGTTCGCGCGCCGCCTGGCCTCGGCGGGCTTCGTCGCGCTCGCGGTCGATCTCTACCACGGCGAGCCGAAGATCGAGGACCCGGGGCGCTTCATGCGGGAGCTCGACGATCCGGCCATCCTGCGTGAGCTCGGCGCGGCGCGGGAGAGGCTCTCTTCGGACGCCGCCGTCGGGAGCAAGCCCGTCGGCGTCGCGGGCTTCTGCATGGGGGGCGGCTACGCGCTCCAGGCGGCCTGTGGTGATCTCGGCTTCGCGGCGTGCGTCGCGTTCTACGGCCTCGTGTCCCACGCCCACGGCATCCTCCACGCGCCCCACGGTCTCGATCCCCGAAAGAAGCCTCGCGACGTATTGGCCGCACTGCCGGAGCTCGGCTGCCCGACGCTCGGGATCTACGGCGACCGTGACGAGTTCGTGCCCCAGGACGACGTGCGGGCCCTCGAGGCGGGCATCGCGCGCGCGGGGCGGGGCGGGGGCGTCGAGCGCTACGCGGGGTGCGGGCACGCCTTCCTGAACGAGCTCCGTCCCGCGGCGTACGAGCCCGAGGCCGCGGCGGACGCCTGGCGGAAGATGCTCGCCTTCTTCCGCACCCACCTCGGGTCCTAGATCGACCTCACGACGAACAGGGCGAGCGTGCGCTCGCGCGTCGCGAAGCCCGTCACGCTGGCCTCGACCTCGATCTCCTCGCCTGCGGCGTCGCGCAGGCGCGTGCGGAAGCGACGCGGCTCGCTGCCCTCCGAGATCGCCTCGAGCTCCGTCCACCAGCGGGGACGCTCGACCTCCGGCACGTAGCCCAGCACGTCGCCCTCGAGCAGGGCGTCGCGCGAGGTGCGGAGGAGCGAGCCTGCGGCGGGGTTCGCGTCGACGATGCCCGCGGTGGCGGTGTCGATCGCGAGGAAGACGTCGGCGACGCGATCGATCGCGGCGGCGACGGCGCGGCGCGCCGCACGAGGCTCGCCGCTCGCGCGGCGGAGCGGGGTCGTCGCCCGCAGCGCCGCGGTGAAGCGCGCGGCGAGGGGAGCGAGGGCCGTCCGGACGCCACAACCCGCTTCGCCCGCCACGTCGGCCGCGGCCTCGCACCACGATCGCACGAGCGAGCCGACGCGCGCTTCGTCGGCGCGCAGGCCGTCGAGCGACGGAGCCACCGCGCGCCCCTGCTCGAGGGACGCGGCCGCGAAGATGCGGAAGCGACGGAGGGCTTCGCTCTCGGGGGCGGCCGCGCGGGGCGTCGCGCCGCCCAGGCGCAGGACGAACGCTCTCTCGATCTCGCGGCGCCGCGCGATCAGCCAGGCGGCCAGCTCGGGGTCGTGCATCGACCGCGCAGCATAGCCGCCCGGCGCCGCGAAGTTGCGCGTCCCCTGCGCAGCCGACGCCCTTCTCCGACGTGCGCCGCGCCCCTGAAGATCCCGCCAGCGCCGCGCAATCTCCGGGGCGGTCCCCCGCGCGTCACCCGAGGCCGCGCATCCGGCACTCAATGGACATGACGGCCGCGCCGATAGAGAAGCTCATGCAGCTCCAGCCCCTGCCGCGCCGACTCGTGATCTCGTACGCGCACGCCGAGGCGTACGCGCCCCTCGCGCGCGCGATCCTGGCGAAGATGGGATTCCGGATCGTCTCCTCCGACGAGATCGACGATCTCCCGCCGTCGCGCCAGCGCCGTCCCGATCTCCGCATCGTGGACGAGCGCCGCCTCGGCGAGGTGCCCGAAGACCTGGAGGAGGACGGCGGCCCCGTGCCGATGATCGTCCTCACGGGACGCAACGGCGTGACGGGCACGGACCCGCGGATCATCGGCGCCGTGCGCCGACCCGCCGGCCTGCACGATCTCTACCGTCTGATCCAGGAGGCCCTCGAGGAGACGCCTCGGGCCACGCCGCGCGTGCCGACGCACCTCCCGGCGCGCTGCCGCCGCAACGGCCAGGAGTGGAAGGCGTCGGTGCTCTCGCTCTCGGAGAACGGCTGCCTGCTGCGCTCGCCCGAGCCCGTGCCGCTCGGTACCCAGGTCGAGCTCGAGTTCCCGCTGCCCAAGGGCGGGCTCGTCGTCACGCAGGCCGAGGTCGCCTACCAGCTCGTGCCGGACTTCGGGCTCGTCTTCCACAGCACGCCTGCGCTGCAGCGCGAGTCGATCCTCGCCTTCGTCACGGAGACGCTCGCGAGCGCCTGAGGCCGCCGCGCGTTGACTGTCCCGAGGCGGCCTTCTAGCGTGTGCGCTCCATGTCGAAGCTGCGGCAGAGCCGCGTCCGCGCGAACGGTCTCGATTTCGCCTGCCTCGAGGCCGGCAGCGAAGGTGCGCCGCTCGCGCTCTGCCTGCACGGCTTCCCCGACACCGCACACACCTGGCGCCATCTGCTCCCGTCCCTCGCGAGCGTCGGCTACCGGGCCGTCGCCCCGTTCCTGCGCGGCTACGCGCCGACGGCGATCCCGGCCGACGGCCGCTACCAGAGCGCGATCCTCTCGCGCGACGCGATCGCCTTGATCGAGGCCCTCGGCGCGACGCGGGCCACCGTGATCGGGCACGACTGGGGAGCGGTCGCGGCCCATGGCGCAGCGATCCTCGCGCCCGAGCGCGTGCGCAAGCTCGTGACCCTGTCGGTGCCCCACCGCACCGCGGGCGTCGCGATCGCCACGAGCTACGACCAGCAGCGCCGCTCCTGGTACATGTTCTTCTTCCAGTCGCCCTTCGCCGACGCGGCGGTCGCCGCGAACGACTACGCCTTCCTGGAACGCCTGTGGCAGGACTGGTCTCCCGGCTGGAAGCCGGAGCCCGAGGACGTGGACGCGCTGAAGCGCTGCTTCCGGGAGCCCGGCGTCCTGCAGGCCGCCCTGGGCTACTACCGCGCCTTCTACGACCCGGCGAAGCAGGACCCCGCCCTCGCGGCCGACCAGATGCGCGCGATGTCCGCGGAGGTGCCCGTCGAGACGCTCTACCTCCACGGCGCCGACGACGGCTGCATCGGCGTCGGCGCGACGCGCGGCATGGAGGCGGGCTACGCCGCCGGCGTGCGCAAGGTGATCGTGGAGGGCGCGGGTCACTTCCTCCACCTGGAGCGGCCGCGGGTGGTCAACGACGCCATCCGCGACTTCCTCGGCGCGGCGATGCCGTGAGCGCGGCGCAGGTCGACATGCGCGGGAAGACGTGCGTCGTGACGGGCGCGAGCAACGGCATCGGCAAGGCCGCCGCCGTCGCGCTCGGACGCATGGGCGCCGAGCTCGTGCTGATCTGTCGCGACCGGGCACGCGGCGAGGCGGCGGTCGCCGAGGTCGCCGCGGCGAGCGGAGGGCGGAGGCCCGACCTCCTGCTCGCAGACCTCGCCTCCCAGGCCGAGATCCGGCGCCTCGCGGCGGAGTGCCTCGCGAGCGGACGCCCGATCCACGTGCTGCTCAACAACGCCGGCGTGATCAATCTCCGACGGGAGGTGACGGCGGACGGGCTCGAGGCGACCTTCGCGCTGAACCACCTCGGCTACTTCCTGCTCACGCACCTCCTGCTCGATCGCATCCGGGCGAGCGCGCCCGCGCGCATCGTGAACGTCGCGAGCGACGCCCACCGCTTCGCCCGCGGCGGCCTCGACTTCGACGATCTCCAGTCGGAGAAGGGCTACTCGAGCATGGCGGTGTACGGGCGATCGAAGCTCGCGAACATCCTCTTCACCCGGGAGCTCGCGCGACGCCTCGAGGGCAGCGGCGTGACGGTGAACGCGGTGCACCCCGGGGCGGTCGCCACGGGCTTCGCGTCGAACAACGGCTGGCTCGCGAAGACCGTGATGTGGCTCGGGAGCCCGTTCCTGCGCACGCCCGAGAAGGGCGCCGAGACCTCGATCCACTGCTGCACCGCGCCGGAGCTCGCCGCTGTCACGGGACGCTACTTCGCGAACTCGCGCGAGGCGCGCCCGAATCGCTTCGCGACCGACGACGCGGCAGCGCGCCGCCTGTTCGAGGTGAGCGCGAAGCTCGTGGGCGTCCCCGCCTAGCCCGCCTCGCCCACGTAGCGCGCGCGGGGCCGGATGAGGCGCCCGTCGGCGTACTGCTCCAGGCCATGGGCGATCCAGCCGACGCTCCGGCCGACGGCGACGAGCGAGAGGGTCGCGCGCTCCGGAAGGTCCAGCGCGCGGCGGAGCGCGACGAGCGCGAAGTCGACGTTCGGGCGCTTGCCGCAGAGCGCGAAGCCCTCGGCCGCGAGGCGCTCCGCGAGCGCGAGGCCGCGCGCCTTGAGCTTCGCCCCGCGTGCGAGCTCGAGCAGCGCTTCGGCGCGCGGATCGCGGTCGGGATAGAGCGGATGCCCGAAGCCGGGCAGGAGCTCGCCGCGCCGCAGCCGCGCCTCCACCACCCGCGCCGCCCGGCCGGGCTCCTCCGCCTCCTCGAACAGCGCCTCCACCTGCTCCGTCGCTCCCCCGTGTCGGACGCCTCGTAGCGCGGCGAGCCCCGCCGTGACGGCGCTCCACGGCGTCGCGAGCGCCGAGGCGACGCAGCGCGCGGTGAAGGTCGAGACGTTGAGCTCGTGGTCGGCCCAGAGCACGAGCGCGGCGTCGAGCAGCCGCCGCGCGCCGCGGGCGCGGAGGCCGAAGCCCTGCGCGAGCGTCTCGGCGATCGGCCGGCGCGAGGGCGTCGCGCCGGCGGCGGCCGCGGCCAGCAGTCGGACGATGCGCGCGCCCGTCTTCCGCACACCGTCGGGCGAGAGATCGAAGGCCGCGGGGTCGCAGGCGCCGCAGGCGGCGAGCAGCACCTGGAAGCCCTCGAGCGGAGGCAGCGCGCGCGCGGCACGCGGCAGCTCCGCGAGTCGATCGGGGAGGGCGGCGGGCAGCTCGTCGGGGAACGGCGCCGCGAGATCGCCGCTCCAGAGGAGCGACGCCACGGCCTCGATCGAGTGGCTGCGCGCGAGCGCGACGGCGTCGTGGCCGCGGTAGAAGAGCCGCGCGCCGTCGATGCGCGCGAGCGAGGAGTCGAGCACCGGCGCGCCGAAGTGCAGGGCCTCGCGCGCGAGCGACGGCGGATCGCGCCGGGCCTCGCGGCGCCGGAGCAGCCCCTCCACGTCCTCGCGCAGGTACCGCCGCTCGCGCGTTCCCGCCTGCTCCTCGGAGCGCACGAGACCGCGGCTCACGTACGCGTAGAGCGTCGCCCGCGAGACCCCGAGCCGGGCCGCCGCCTGCGCCGCCGAGAGGCTCCGTCCCATCCTTCCTCCCCTGCGTGCCCGGTCCGCCCGGGCCTCGGACATTGATCATACGATCAAGATTGACGATATCACCTCGTCTCGTACCGTCGCAGCGCGCCCAGGAGGAGGACCGGGATGAGCGCAGCGGCCCGCGGACTCGAGAACGTCGTCGTCGGCTCGACGCGCCTCTCGCGCGTCGACGGGGAGGCCGGGAGCCTCGTGATCGGAGGCTTCCCCGTGGAGGAGCTCGCGCCCCGCGCGCGCTTCGAGGAGGTTCTCTTCCTGCTCTGGCGCGACCGCCTGCCGACCGGGCCCGAGCTTGCGGACCTCCGGAACGGCCTCGCGGCGGCGCGGGCGCTCCCGAAGGCGACGCTCGCCGTCCTGGCCCACGCGGCCGCGGCGGGTCTCGACGCCATGGACGCCCTGCGCCTCGGCGTCGCGAGCCTTCCCCTCGCCGACCCCGATCTCGCGCGCACCGAGCTCGACGGCGAGCCGCGCGCGGCGAACGAGCGCCGCGGCCTGGCCCTGGTGGCCGCGACCTCCGCCATCGTCGCGTCGTTCCATCGGCTGCGCGGCGGCGAGGCGCCCGTGGCGCCGGATCCCGCGCTCGACCACGCCGCGAATCACCTCTTCATGCTGCGCGGCGAGCGCCCGGATCCGGCCGCGGCGCGCGCCCTCGAGACCTATCTCAACACCACGATCGACCACGGGCTCAACGCCTCGACCTTCACGGCGCGCGTCATCGTGAGCACGCGCAGCGACCTCGTGTCCGCCGTCGCCGGCGCGATCGGAGCGCTCAAGGGCCCGCTCCACGGCGGCGCCCCGGGACCGGCCCTCGATCTCGTCCTCGCGCTGCGCGACGAGGCGCGGCGCGAGGAGCGCCCGCTCGCGGAGGTCGCGGAGCGCGAGGTGCGACGGATCGTGCGCGAGGGCGGCCGGATCATGGGCTTCGGCCATCGGGTGTACCGCGTGCGCGACCCGCGGGCCGACGTGCTCGGAGCGGCGCTCGACACGTTCGCGCCCGCGGCGGGCGGCGAGCTCCTCGCCGACGCCCAGCGCGTCGAGGCGGTCATCCTCCGCGTCCTCGCCGAGACGAAGCCCGGCCGGCGCCTCGACACGAACGTCGAGTTCTATACCGCGCTCCTGCTCCACGGCATCGGGCTCCCCGCGGACCTGTTCACCGCCACGTTCGCCGTGGCGCGGGTCGGCGGCTGGGTCGCCCACGCCTTCGAGCAGATCGCCGAGGGACGGCTCATCCGGCCTTCGGTCCACTATGCGGGGGAGACGTCGCGACGCTGGCAGCCGCTGGAGGCGCGGGCGGCGTAGGGGATAGAATCGGCCCATGGCCGACTCCACCTCCGACGCCTCGACCGGCTGGCGCTCCTTCGACCTGTTCGCTCCGACGCCGGAGCACGCGCTCCTCGCGCAGACGTTGCGGGAGTTCGTGGCCCGCGAGGTCGAGCCCCAGGCCGCGGCCCACGATCGCGACGAGCGCTTCAACCACGCGCTCTTCCGCCGCGCCGGGGAGCTCGGCCTGCTGGGCGTCATCCTGCCCGAGGAGCACGGCGGCTCGGGTCTCGATGCGGTGGCGGCCGTCCAGCTGTGCGAGGCGCTCTCGACCTCCGACCCGGGCTTCGCCCTCTCGGTGCTCGCCCACGCCGTGCTCTTCGCCCAGAACCTCTCGGTGAACGGCAACGAGCTGCAGAAGAAGTCGATCCTCTCCGACGCCGCGAGCGGCGCGCGGATCGGCGGCCTGTGCATGACGGAGCCGGAGGTCGGGACCGACGTCCTCGCCATGCACACCAAGGCGCGGCGGGAGGGCGACCACTACGTGCTCGACGGGCGCAAGACCTTCATCACGAACGGCGGCATCGACGAGAAGACCCTCGGCGACGTCTTCATCGTCTACGCCGCGACCTCGCCCCGACACATCAGCTCCTTCCTCGTGGAGAAGGGCATGCCGGGCTTCTCGCTCGGCCAGAAGTGGAAGGACAAGCTCGGAATGCGCGCGTCCTTCACGGCGGAGCTCGTGTTCGACGGCGTGCGGGTGCCGGTCTCGAATCGGCTCGGCGCCGAGGGCGAGGGGACCGAGCACATGATGCGCAACCTCGAGATCGAGCGGCTGACGCTCGCCGCGATGTCGGTCGGCATCGCGCAGCGCTGCCTCGAGGTGATGGTGGCCTACGCGAACGAGCGCAAGAGCTTCGGCAAGCCGATCCGGGAGCACGGACAGATCCAGCGCTACATCGCCGAGACCTTCGCCGAGTACCGCGCCGCGCGTTGCTACGTCTACGATACGGCGCGCCGGCTCGACCTCCGCGCCACGGGCCAACGGGTCGACGCCGACGGCACGAAGCTCTTCGCGTCGCAGATGGGAAAGCGCGCGGCCGACGCGGCGATCCAGGTGCTCGGCGGCTACGGCTACATGGGCGAGTACGTCGTCTCTCGGCTCTGGCGCGACGCGAAGCTGCTCGAGATCGGCGGCGGCACGCTCGAGGCGCACCACAAGAACCTTGCGAAGGACCTGACGCGCGAGCCGGCGCGGCTTCGGGGCTAGCGTCCTGGCCCCCGAAGCGCCGACGCTGCGGCAGGAGACCGCGAACGGCGTGCGGCACCTCGTGCTCGCCCGCCCCGGGGAGTACAACACGATCACCCCGCGCCTGCGCGACGAGCTCGGCGCCGCGATCGACGCCGCCGAAGCCGACGGCGACGTGCGGGCGATCCTCCTCCGCGCCGAGGGCCCGGCCTTCTGCGCCGGCTACGGGCTCGACTGGTCGACGGCCGCCCAGGCGCGCGAGCGCGCGCCCGAGGACGCGCCGGCGGGAGGTGCGCGGCGCCGCGTCTGGGACTCCGTCGCAGACCTGCGCATGATGTCGAGCTTCGTCGACGTCTACATGAAGCTCTGGTACGCGCGGAAGCCGACGATCGCCGCGGTGCAGGGCTGGTGCATCGGCGGCGGCACCGACATGGTGCTCTGCGCCGATCTCATCGTTGCGGGGGAGAGCGCCCGCTTCGGCTACCCGCCGGCGCGCGTCTGGGGCACGCCGACGACGGCGATGTGGGTCTACCGCCTGGGCCTCGAGCGGGCGAAGCGATACCTGCTCACGGGAGACGAGATCCCGGCCTCGGAGGCGGCGCGCATCGGGATGATCCTCGAATGCGTCGCCGACGCAGGGCTCGAGGCCCACGCGACCGCGCTCGCGGAGCGGATCGCACGCCTCCCGCTGAACCAGCTCGTGATGCTGAAGCTGCTCTGCAACCAGACGGCGGAGCACATGGGCATGGCGCAGACGCGCCTGCTCGGCACGCTCTTCGACGGCATCGCGCGTCACACGCAGGAAGGTCTCGACTTCGTGAGCCGCGCGGGCGAGGTGGGGTTCCGGCAGGCGGTCCGCGAGCGGGACGATCCGTTCGGGGACTACGGGAGCCGGCGGAAGGAGTAGCTGCGGGAGGGGTGCTCGGCGCGGGGGTCGCGTGGCCCGCCTGCGGCGGCCATCTGTTCCTCCTCGGCGGGCCACGCGACCCCCGCGCTCGGGGGGCCCGCGGCCCGGACCGGCTGGATGTGCAGCGCGGAAGGATCGTCCCGCTCGCGGACCGCCTGGACCGGGATTGGGATCGATATGGGGTAGGGTGGTGGCATGGGCGAGATCGGTCGAGGGCTCGTGGTGCTCGGGGTGGTGCTCGTGGCGGTGGGGGCGCTGCTCGCTTGGGCGCCCCAGGTTCCCTGGCTGGGGAAGCTTCCCGGCGACATCCGCATCGAGCGGCCGGGCGGCTCGTTCTACTTCCCGCTCGCGTCGTGCGTCCTGATCTCGATCGTGCTCTCGCTCCTGCTGAACCTGTTCGGGCGCGGCCGCTAGCGGCGGGCGCACCGGAGAACGAGGGAGCCGTCGTGGCCCAGCGCTTCTGGCTGTTCAAGTCCGAGCCGTCCGTCTTCTCCTTCGACGATCTCGAGAAGAGCCCGAGCCGGACCACGAGCTGGGAGGGCGTGCGCAACTACCAGGCGCGAAACCGGCTGCGCGACGAGGTGAAGCGGGGCGACGGCGTCCTCTTCTACCACTCGAGCTGCGCGGTCCCCGCGGTCGTGGGTCTGTGCACGGTGGTGCGAGAGGCGTATCCCGATCCGCACCAGTTCGATCGGAAGTCGCGCTACTACGACCAGACGGCCGATCCTGCAGAGCCGCGCTGGCTCCTGGTCGACGTGCGCGCCGAGCGCGCGCTCCCGAAGCCCGTCACGCTCGACCAGATCAAGTCGACCTCCGCGCTCGCGAAGATGGACCTCCTCCGCCGCGGGAACCGCCTGTCGATCCAGCCGGTCAGCGCCGCGGAGTGGAAGGCGATCCGGAAGCTCGGCGGGCTCTAGCGCTCCGCCGGCTCGATGCGCAGCGGCAGGCTGCGCACGCCGCGGAACACGATGCTCGGGTGCAGCGGCAGCGGCGCGTCGTCGGTCCGCGAGAAGGCGCGGGTGCGCGCGAGCAGCGCGCGGAGCGCGACCTGCGCCTCGAGCCGCGCGAGGTTCGCGCCGAGGCAGTAGTGCGGGCCCAGGCCGAAGGCCAGGTGCCGGTTGTCGCTCCGCGCGACGTCGAACCGGTCCGGCTCGGGGAAGACCGACTCGTCGCGGTTCGCGGAGCCGAGCCACGAGATCACGAGCTCGTCCTTCGCGATCTCGATCCCGTGGAGGCGGGTCGCGCGGCGCGCACGGCGCGGGTCGAGCTGCACCGGCGACGCGAAGCGCAGCACCTCCTCGATCGCGGACGGCACGAGCGCCGGCTCCGCGCGCAGCCGCCCGAGCGCCTCCGGATGGGCGAGGAGCTCGATCACGGCGTTGCCGATGAGATTCGTCGTCGTCTCGTTGCCCGCGACGAGGAGCAGCACGAGCATCGCGATGCGCTCCTCGCGCGACAGACGCGAGCCTTCCACCTCCGCTTCGACGAGGCCCGTGAGGAGGTCGTCCCGGGGCTCGATGCGGCGCTCCTCGGCGAGCGCCTCGAAGTAGTCGCCCATCTCGTCGAAGACCTTGCGCAGTCGCTGCAGGGTGTCGGGCGCCGGCGGCACGAACAGCGCCGTGCCGAAGTTCTCGACCGCCGCGTCGGACCAGGCCCGGAAGCGCGGCCGATCCTCGACGGGCACGCCGATGATCTCCGCGATCGCGATCACCGGAAGCGGATGGGCGAGCGCGTCCACCAGCTCGAGCCGCTCGCCGACCAGGGCGACGTCGAGGAGCTCGTGGGCGATCGCGTCGAGGCGCGGCTCGAGACGGCGCACCATGCGCGGCGTGAAGGCCTGCGACACCAGCGCGCGGAGCCGCGTGTGCTCCGGCGGATCGAGGCCGAGCATGCTCGGCGGGCCGGCATCCTCGGGGAGCTCCTCGCCGCGGATGCCGCGGAAGTCGTTCGACCAGAGATCCGCGTCCTTCAGCACGGCCTGCACGTCGGCGTGGCGGAAGATCGAGACCAGGGGAAGCCCCGGATGCCGCCAGGCGGGCGCCTCGCGCCGGGCGCGAGCGAAGATCGCGTGGGGATTCCGGCGCGTCGCATCGTCGAAGGGGTCGAATCCGAGGTCGATCGTCATGGGCTCTCCGGGGCGCGCGGGTCGAGCGTAGCGGGGCCATCTCGGCCGACAGGAAGCGCTCGGGCAGTCGCCCGCGAGAACTTCCACCGCTCCGCGTCCTCGGCGAACGAGGCGAGCGCGGCGCGCAGCCCGACACGAAGGTGTCGGCGGAAGGCCGCCCTGCGTCAGCGCCCCTTGGTCAGCCGTCCGACGTCGATGTAGCGTCGCACCTGGCCCTTGCTCGCGAGCGGAGTGCCCGAGACGTCCCAGAACTCGATGCGGTTGCCCGTCCCCGTCTGCACGTTGACGATGATGTCGCTCACGACCTTGGAGTCACGCGGCGCCGCGACGCCCTCCCAGGCCGGGTAGTAGTCGGGATCCCAGGAGCGGTCCTCGCTCCAGCGCTTGTTGTGCCAGATGATCTTCCACAGCTCCTCCTTCTGGTCGTAGGCGAAGGAGTAGAGCGGCGTCATCGTCTGCTTGTCGATGTAGATGTCCTTGTGGTGGTACGGATGGTCGGCGTTCTTCGGCTTCATCCGCACCTTCACCGCGTGGCGAAGCTCCCAGCGATCGCTCGCGAAGGAGAGGCCGTAGGGCCCGAAGTTGTGGTCCTTCTCGTACGGGTAGCCCTTCACCTTCGTATTCATCGGCGCGATGATGTCCTGCTCGCCGAGGCAGGTCCACTCGTACTGCGGCACGATGCCGGCGAAGCTGCGCAGGTCGTCGAGGGTGAAGTCGGTGCCCGACACCGCGTCGGTGCGCTGCGCCGTGGAGATCCGGCGCACCCGTCGGAGCTGCGGCACGTACACCCACGTGTCGTCGTTCTTCGCCTGGTCGCGCGGCCCGTCCGAGGCCTTGTAGCGGTAGGAGAGGAGCGCGATCCCGCGCGCGTCGAAGGGCGCCTGCACCTCGATCGAGGCCGCGAGCTTGCGCTTCTCGCCCTTGAAGATGTCGCCCTGGTTCTCGTCCAGGTACTCCTTCTCCACGCGATTCGCGAGCTGGATGCCGCGCGCCTGGCCCTCGTAGTAGAGCGGGAGCTGCTCGCCGCGGTCCCAGTAGGAGTAGAAGAACTTCGCGGCGCCGCCGTCGCCCTCCCACTGGTAGTCGAAGTCCCACATGATCTTCACGCCGGCGTTCGGGTCGCCCTTGCAGTCGATCTTGTCGACCGGGAAGGGCTGCCCGGCGGTGTAGCCCTCGAGGCTCCCGTCGGGACCGATCTTCACGTTGCCCGAGTACTTGGCCGTGGCGTCCTGGTACTCCTTCGCCGGGCTGTAGTCCGCGAAGGAAGGCCCGACCTCGAGCTTCATGCCCTCGTAGAAGAAGAAGTCGCGGTTCGCCCAGAACTCGGGCGGCAGGAAGGGCTTCAGGGATTCGACGTTGTCGAACGAGATGACGTCGCCCTCCTTGAAGGTGGGCGCCGTGGCCGCGGTGTCCTCGCCCGCGCGCGCGGCGAGGGGTGTAGTGATCGCGAGCGCGAGGGCCGCGCCCACGAGCTTCGAGCCGAGCTGCATCCGGGATCTCCTTCTTGGCGTCGCGGGCCTCCGCCACGACGGGCCGCGCGACCGCAGAGCCGTCGGATTCTACGCCCATCCCGAGCCCGGTGCGCCATGAAATTGCGGGAGCGGTGCAGCATTGCGACGCGGCGCGTCTCGGCGCGTAAGCTCTCGCCTCGTCGATCCTCGGAGGTCTCGTGAGCCTGCGGCAGGAGGCGCGGCGCGCACATCCCGACTTCGCCTGGCTCGAGCCGGACGACGCGCCGGCCGTCGAGGCCTGGCTCCGCGCGCGCGGCTGGCTCGCGCCGAACGAGAGCTTCGTGCGGAGCGAGCGCGCCGGCGAAGGCAACATGAACCTCGTCCTGCGGATCCACACCACGCGGCGGAGCCTCGTCGTGAAGCAGGCCCGCCCCTGGGTCGAGAAGTACGACCAGATCGCCGCGCCCTGGGATCGCGCCCTGGTCGAGCAGCGCTTCTACGCGCGGGTGGCGGAGATCCCGCTCGTCGCTGCCGGCATGCCGAAGCTCCTCGCCGCCGACGCGCCGGCGCGGGCCCACCTGCTCGAAGACCTCTCGCCGGCGCGGGATTGCGCCTTCGTCTACGCGCGCGAGGGAGCGGGCCTCGGCGAGCCCGTGCTGGTGGCGCTCGCGTGCTGGCTGCGCGCGCTCCACGCGGGAACCGCCGGCCCGGCGGAGCCCGCGTTCGCCAATCGGGAGATGCGCGCGCTGCAGGCCGAGCACGTCTTCCACGTGCCCTATGCCGATCCGCCCGCCCTCGATCTCGACGCGCTCGAGCCGGGGCTCGCGGCGGCCGGGCGCGCGCTCGCGAGCGACGCCGCGTTCCGCGCCGCGCTCGCCGCGACGGAGGCGGCCTATCTCGCCGACGGACGGTGTCTCGTGCACGGCGACTTCTTCCCCGGAAGCTGGCTCCTCGCCGCGGGGGGCGTGCGCGTGATCGATCCGGAGTTCGGGTTCTGGGGCGATCCCGAGCTCGACCTCGGCGTCGCCGTGGCGCATCTCGCCCTCGCGGGCGCCGGGGAGGGCGCCGCCACGACGCTCCTCGGCGCCTACCGATCGGCGGAGGATGCGCCGGCCGTGGATCTCGGAGGGATCGCGCGCTCCGCGGCCGCCGAGGTCGCGCGCCGCGTCCTCGGCGTGGCGCAGCTTCCGCTTCGCACGCCGGCCGGCGGCCGCGCGGAGCTCGTCGCGCGCGCGCGGGAGGCGATGGTCGCCGGCGAAGCGAGGATGCTCTTCGGAAGCTAGGCGGCGCGCTCGGCCTCGAGCTCCGCCGCCACGTCCATCAGGCCGAGGAAGTCCACGGGCGCGTTCCAGGGCTCGCCCCGGAGCTCGCGCCAGGCGCGATCGATCTGGAACACGATGCGCTCGGGCTCGATCCAGCCCGCGTACGGGCCGAGGTCGATCGCGCGCGCCGCGTCGGCGAGGCTCATGCCCCGCTCGAAGCAGCGCCCCGCCTCGTCGCGCGCGAACACGAGGTAGTCGCGCAGCTCGAGGGCGCCCTCGGGCCCGCAGAGCGGGCCATGCCCCGGTACGATCGTGTGCAGGCCGGGCAGGGCGGCGACGCGCTCGAGGGCCCGGATCCACGTCGCGTAGGTGCCCTCCCAGCCGACGGGCGTGCACAGGCGGAAGAGCACGTCGCCGGCGAAGGCGACGCCGTCGTCGGGGAGCCACGCCACGACGTCGCCCGCGGTGTGGGCGGGGCCCACGTACAGGAGCTCCACGCGCTCGTCGCCGACGGCGAGGGTGGCATCGCCGTCGAGGAGCGTCGTCGGCGGCGTGACCTCGATGCCCGAGAAGTCGAAGTCGCGCATCAGGCAGACGAGCTTCCGCACGGCGGGGCGGGTGCCCTCGCCGACCGGCGCGCGCCGCAGCGACTCGAGCACGCTCGGCGGGAGCTTCCGCATCTCCTCGGCGCACAGCCGGTGGCCCACGATCTCGGCGCCCGGCAGGAGCTGGTTGCCCCAGCAGTGGTCTCCGTTGTGGTGCGTGTTCACGACGCGCCGGATCGGAGCGCCCACCTTCTCGTCGATCGCGTGGAGCATGCGACGGGTGTGGGCGAGGTCGAAGAGCGTATCGACCAGGAGCGCCTCTCCGCCCGCGGCGATCACGCCCGCGTTCGAGACGCCGAAGGCGCCGTTCCCCTCGAGCCAGGCGTGGGCGTGGCGCGACACCGCATCGAGGCGCGGGTAGGCCGCGCTCACGCGAAGCGCCGGAGCTCGCGCCGCGCGATCACCATCTTGTGCACCTCGTCGGGCCCGTCGGCGATGCGCATCGAGCGGCCGTGACGCCAGAAGGCCGCGATCGGCGTGTCGTCGCTCATGCCGAGGGAGCCCAGGCACTGGATCGCCCGGTCGAGCACGTTCATCATCATGTTCGGCGCGACGACCTTGATCATCGAGATCTCCTGGCGCGCCTTCTCCTTGCCCATCGTGTCCATCTTCCAGGCGGCGTAGAGCGTGAGGAGCCGGGCCTGGTCGATCTCCATGCGCGAGAGCGCGATCCAGTCCTGCACGAACTGCTTCTCGCCGAGCGGGCCGCCGAAGGCCACGCGGGTGTTCGCGTGGCGGCACATGATCTCGAACGCCCGCTCCGCGACGCCGATGCAGCGCATGCAGTGGTGGATGCGGCCCGGGCCGAGGCGCGCCTGGGCGATCATGAAGCCGCCACCGACCGGGCCGAGCGTGTTCGACACCGGCACGCGACAGTTCTCGTAGTAGATCTCGCAGTGCCCGCCGCCGCCGGCATGACCCATCACCGAGACCGCGCGCGCGATCCGGAAGCCTGGCGCGTCGGTCGGCACGAGGATCTGGCTCTGGCGCTGGTAGGTCGGCGCGTCGGGGTCGGTCACGCACATCACGATCGCGACCTTCGAGCCGATCGCGCCAGACGTGTACCACTTGTGCCCGTTGATGACCCAGTCGTCGCCGTCGCGCACCGCGCGCGTGCGCAGGCCCGTCGGATCGGCGCCCGAGACCTCGGGCTCGGTCATCGAGAAGCAGGAGCGGATCTCGCCGTCGAGCAGCGGCTGGAGCCACTTCTTCTTCTGCTCCGGCGTCCCGAACTCCGCCAGGATCTCCATGTTCCCGGTGTCGGGCGCGGCGCAGTTGAAGACGCGGGAGGCGATCGGGCTCCTGCCCATGATCTCGGCGAGCGGCGCGTACTCGAGGTTCGTGAGGCCCGCGCCGTGCTCCTTGTCGGGCAGGAAGAGGTTCCAGAGGCCGAGCGCCTTCGCCTTGCCCTGGAGCTCCTTCACGATCTCGGGGAAGTGGTGGGGATCGCCCGAGTCGTGGACCTGCGTCTCCGCCACGCTCTCCGCGGGGTACACGAACTCGTCCATGAAGCGTTGGAGCTGGATCTGGATCTGCTGGACCTTCTCGGAGGGCTCGAAGTTCATGGGGGTTCTCCGTGCTGTCGGGGGTCAGGGGACGAGGCTCACCTTGATCGCGCCGGCGCGCTTGTCGGCGGCGAGGGCGAAGGCGCTCGCCGCCTCGGCGAAGGGGACGGTGTGGGTCACGAGCGGCGAGAGGCGCGCGCGCTCGGCCTCGAGCAAGGCCACCGCGTCGGCGAAGTCGGCGCGCGGCGAGCGCGCGTAGCAGTTCGAGAAGGCGAGCGTCCCCTCGCGCACGAACAGGCCGAAGCCGTCGATCTTCACGGCGCCGAGGAAGAGCCCGAGCACGGAGATGGTGCCGCCCGGCGCGAGGGCCGCGCTCGCGGCGCGCAGGGTGTCGGCCTGCCCGCCGACCGTCTCCACCACGAGCTCCGCGCCTCCCTGGCGCGCCCAGGCCGCGAGCGCCTCCGGCGTCGCGTCCTCCTCGGCGAGGACGTGGGTAGCACCCATCTCCCGCGCGAGCTTCGCCTGGTGGGCGTGGCGGGCGGAGATCCGGACCTCGCCCGCTCCGAAGCTGCGCGCGGCGAGCGCGGTCAGGAGGCCGATGTTCCCGGCACCGAGCACGAGCACGCGCTGTCCCGCCTGGAACCCGCCGCGCCGGAGGCCGTGCACCACCACGGCGAGGGGCTCGGCGAGGGCGGCGACGCGCGGGTCGATCCCGTCCGTCACGGGAAAGAGACGCTGCGCCGGAACGACCACGTGCTCCGCCATGCCGCCGTCGGCGTGCACGCCGTAGAGACGCAGCTCCGGACAGACGGAGTCGCGGCCCGAGCGACAGGCGGGACAGCGGCCGCAGCTCGCGAGGGGCTCGACCACGACGGCCTCCCCGACCGAGAGCCCGGCGACCCCGCTTCCGAGCGCGTCCACCCGCCCCGCGATCTCGTGGCCCGGCGTGCGGCCCTCGTGCATCGCTCCGAGGTGTTGGAGATGGAGGTCCGAGCCGCAGATGCCGCAGGCCTCCACCCGCACCCGGACTTCGCCGGGGCCGGGCTCGGGGATCGGCACCAGCTCGAGCTGGAGGGTTCTCCCGCCGCGAGCGACGACGGCGCGCATCGTGTCGATCATCTCGGCCCACGCTAGCGCGACCGGCCCGCGGCGCGCCCCGGCGATTTCCCCTTCTCCGCCCCAGGCCGAGGCGAAGGCTACGGGGCTCGGCGCGGCGGGACGACAAGCCTGGGCGAGATGCAAGAGATCGCGCTGATCCTGACGCTCGCTGCCTGCTCCTGGGTGCTGGTCAGCGCTGCCCTCGCGGCGCGCCCGTGGCGCCGCGGCGTTCCGATGATGCTCCCCGCTCTCTGCACGGCGCTCTGGACCGGCGGCCAGCTCGGCGTGCTGCGCGCGGCGACCCCTGAGGGCGTGCTGCTCTCGCGACGCGTGCTCTGGCTCGGCGGGCTCGGCCTCGCGCTCGCCTGGTACTGGAGCGGAAAGGTGCTGGCCCGCTCCTTCGATCGCCGCGAAGGACGCGTGCTGCTGTGGGTGCTCGCCGTGCCGCTCGTCGCGGCGTACGCCTGCCTCTACGTGCCCAACGACGACTGGCTCACCTCGTGGACCGAGGTTCCGCCCCGCCACGGCATGATGTTCTGGGCGATCCTCCCGTACACGTGGGGCCTGACGATGATCGGCACCGCGGCGCTGGTGACGGCCGCCCAGCGCCTCGGCCAGGGCAACCCCATGCGCGTCGCGGCGATCGTGATCGGCGCCTGCCTGCCGCTCTGCGCGCACGTCTTCCATCACGTCACGCTGGGAGACGGCTCGACGGACCTCACGCCCGTCGTGGTCGGCGCCGGGCTGATGCTGATCCAGCTCGCCCTGGTCGATGCGGACGTGAACGGGTTGCTCCCCCTCGCACGCCTCGAAGTGATCGAGCACCTGGGCAACGCGGTGCTGACGGCCGACCTCGAGGGCATCGTGGTCGACGTGAATCCCGCGGCGCGCAGGCTCTCCGCCGGCCGCGAGCTCCTCGGGCGCTCGCTCGACGACGTCATCACGATGCTCGCGCGCGCGCCGGGAGCGTGCCTCGAGCTCGAGACCTTCGTCGTGCACGGGCGCTTCGGCCAGGTGGGCCGCTTCGCGGTGCTGAGCGACCGCACGGAAGCGCGCCGCACGGAGCGCCAGCTCCTGCAGACCCACAAGCTCCAGGCGCTGGGCGTGCTCACGGCGGGCATCGCCCACGAGGTGAACAATCCGTTGGCCTTCGTGCGCGCGAACCTCGCGGGTCTCGAGGAGCTGGCCCTCGGCCTGCGCGATCCCCTCGTGCGTCACGCGCTCCCGCAGAAGCTCGCCGAGCTCGCGGCCGACGCGCCCGACCTCGTGGCGGAGTCGATCGAGGGGGTCGACCGGATCGGACGTCTCGTGCGCCGGCTGCGGAGCTTCGCCCGGGCCGACGGCGAGTCGCTGGGCGAGCGCCAGCGCGTCGCGCTCGGCGACGTGGTGAGGAAGGCGGCGGTCGTGGCCGGCGCCGGGCTCGAAGAGGGAGCGCTGCGAATCCTCGAGGAGCCCGCGCCCCGCGTGCGCGCGAGCGAGGACGAGCTGGTGCAGATCGCGCTCAACCTGATCGTGAACGCCGTGCAGGCGAGCCCGGCCGGCGCTCCTCCGATCGAGATCCTGACCCGGCGGGCGGCCGGCGGCGCCTCGCTCGTCGTGCGGGACCGTGGCTCGGGAATCCCCGAGGACGTGCTGCCGCACCTGTTCGATCCCTTCTTCACCACGAAGCCGCCGGGCGAAGGGACCGGCCTCGGCCTGTCGCTGAGCTTCGATCTCGCGCGCCAGAACGGGGGACGCCTCGAGGCACGCAACCGCCCCGGCGGCGGCGCCGAGTTCGAGCTCTGGCTCCCGGCCGCCGAGGAGCCGTCCCACGACAATCGTCCGGCGGGCGCCTGACCGGACCGCGATCGCCGGCACGCGGTTGCCGCCCTCGCGCATCGTGCCCTTGGTGCCGCGGAAGGGTGTATGGCCGGCATCGGGGTAGAGGTCGTGCCAAGCGCCATTGTCGGTCGTGGAGAAGACGAGCGTATTCTCGTCGAGGCCGAGCGACCGCAGCTCGAGGGCTGCAGCGCCTGACGTCGACCGCCCCCACCACCACGCGACTCCCCCGCCTCGCCATCGGAACGCGCGGCCGCGAGGCACGGCGTCCCCCAGCCGTCAGGCCGGCGGGGCGTTTCGCCATACACGCGCAGCCGAATGCAGCAAGCCGCCTCGTCGCAGAGGCCGGAACGGCCGGGTTCGGCGGGTACAGGTCTTGCTGTCCCCAACCACAGCGAATCGCGCTCGACGCGCCGCGGCGCGAGACGGTCGCTCTGCCACGGAGGATGCGATGGCCCTCAAGATCGGGATCAACGGATTCGGTCGCATCGGGCGCCTTGTCCTCCAAACTCTCTGCGATCGGGGCCTCCTCGGCCGGGAGATCGACGTCGTGGGCGTCGTCGACGTCTCGACGGATGCCGACTACTTCGCCTACCAGATGAAGTACGACTCGGTGCACGGGCGCTCCGGGCACGCACTGTCGACGAAGAAGAGCAGCCCCTCGGCCGAGCACAACGACGTGCTCGTCGTCGGAGGCGACGAGGTGAGGTGCATCCCGGCGGCCAAGGACCCGAGCCAGCTCCCCTGGAAGGAGCTCGGCGCGGAGTACGTGATCGAGTCGACGGGCCTGTTCAACGACGCCGAGAAGGCCGCGGGGCATCTCGCTGCCGGGGCG
>DATKKW010000019.1:0-17988 GCA_035542715.1 Myxococcota bacterium | reverse complement strand
CAGGTCGGCATCGCGGCAGCGGTCACCGCGGCGCTACGCCAGGCATTGATGGGCGCGCTCGCCGCGCCGCTGAAGCTCCTCGGCACCGTCGCGAGCTCGGCCGGCTCCGCCTTCTCGACCGGGGTCGACGCGATCCCGATGGACCCGGGCGAGGACGAACCCGGAGCGGAAGGCGACGATCGGATCGGCGCGCTGGCCGACCTGCTCCGCTCTCGGCCCGGGCTCCACGTCGCGCTCGTCGGGCGCGCCGACGCGAGCGACGACCCGGCGCTCGCTCGCCGCGATCTGATCGCGCGCGCGAAGGCGGGGCAGGAGCTGCCCGGCGCGGACGAGCTCGGGTTCTTCGAGCGCAGGCGTGTGAAGAGCGCGCTCGCCGAGGCCGACCCCGAGCAACCGGACTCGCTCGACGCCGAGACGCGGTCCGCGCTCGATCGGCTGGCCGGCCACGTGCAGGTCGGCGACTCGGCGCGCCAGGCGCTGGCGCAGGCCCGCGCGAAGTCCGTTGCGCAGTCGCTCCAGCAGGATCACGACATCCCGGCCGACTCGGTGACGATCGAGAGCGGCGCGGGCGCGCCCGGCGTCGCGATCGAGCTGCGCGGCTCGAATCAGTAGACTGGCACCCGCACTCGACGGAGATCCCCGTGTCACAGACCGCCGCATCGTCCGCTCCCGAGATCGCGCTCGGCGAGCCCGCCTTCTGGATGCAGCCCTTCGAGTCGATCGAGGCCGGCTTCGCGGCGCTGCGGCGCACGCAGGGGCTGACCTTCCACCGCGAGTTCGAGGTGCCGTTCCTGCCGCCCGGTCCCGGCTACTGGGCCGTCGTGCGACACGCCGACGTGCTGGAGGTCTCTCGCGACGCGGAGCGCTTCTGCTCGGGGCGCGGCACGCAGATCTCCGACATGCCCGAGGCCTTCAACGAGTTCTTCGGCTCGATGATCAACCAGGACGACCCGCGCCACGCGCGGCTCCGCCGCATCGTGTCGCGCGGCTTCACGCCGCGGGTGATCGGCCGTGTCGAGCAGGACGTGCAGCGCGCCGCCGCACGGATCGTCGACGACGTGATCGACAAGGGCGAGTGCGACTTCGTGGGCGAGATCGCGGCGGCGCTTCCGCTGAAGATCGTCTGCGACATGGCCGCGATCCCGGAGAGCCAGTACGAGTTCGTGTTCGACCGCACGAACGTGATCCTCGGCGCGGGCGATCCCGAGTACGGCGGGACCGAGCCCGAGCAGATCATCCCCCGGCTGCTGCAGGCCGGCGCCGAGTTGGCGCAGCTCGCCCAGGACCTCGCGAAGCACCGGCGCGGCCGGCCCGGCAACGACCTGGTCTCGGCGATCGTGAACGCCGAGATCGAGGGCGAGACCCTGAACGACCAGGAGTTCGCGTCGTTCTTCATCCTGCTCGTCGTGGCCGGGAACGAGACCACCCGCAACGCGATCAGCCACGGCATCAAGGCGCTCTGCGATCATCCGGAGCAGCGCCGCGTCTGGGCCGCCGACTTCGATGCGGTGGCGCCGACGGCGGTCGACGAGATCGTGCGCTGGGCGACGCCGGTGATCCACTTCCGCCGCACGGCGACGCGCGACACCATCCTGCGTGGACAGCGCATCGAGGCCGGCCAGAAGGTGGTGATGTGGTATTGCTCGGGCAATCGTGACGAGGAGGTGTTCGAGCGCCCCTTCGCCTTCGACGTGCGTCGGGATCCGAACCCGCACGTCGGGTTCGGCGGGCCCGGCCCCCACTACTGCCTGGGCGCCCACCTCGCGCGGCGCGAGATCACGGTCCTGTTCCGCGAGATCTTCCGCCGCCTGCCCGACCTTCGCGTCGAAGGCGAGCCGGACCGCCTGCTCTCGTTCTTCATCCACGGGATCAAGCGCATGCGCTGCACGTTCACGCCCGGCGGCGCGCGCGCGGGGGCGAGGCCGCTCTAGCGCAGGTGGCGCTAGAGACGACGCACCGCCGCGCCGAAGCGCCACCAGAGGCCGAGCGTCACGACGGCGCAGAGCGCGATCTCGCCCAGGGCGCCGGACGGCACGCGCTGTCCGGCGTACGCGGCGAACACGAGGCGGACGGGCATCGATACGAGGGCGAAGATCGCGGCCAGGAGCGCGCCGGTCGCGATCACGGCGCCGAAGCCGGGCTCGTCGGGCCTGGCCTCGGGCGCCTGCACGTCGGGCAGGCCCGCGGGCGGCTCGAGCGCGGCGCCCGGGCGCGCGTCGATCGTCGCCTCGCGTGGGGCACGCAGCGCTGCCGGAAGCCGCGTCTCGGCCTGCTCGGCCTCGTGCTCGCGCCGCCGGGCCTCGCGCTCCGCGCGCATCGCTGCGTCGAAGCTCTCCTGGTCGGGGCCGCCGAGCTTCGCGCCGCAGGACTGACACTCGCCCGCGCCTTCCGGGTTCTCGGCGTGGCATCGACGGCAGAAGTCGGTGCGCACCACGCCGCTCGTGTCGAGCTCGAGCCCGCGCCCGACCTCGAGCGCCCGCCGCGGTGCGGCCGGCGCGGCGCCCGCATCCGCCTCGCCGGCGGGCGGCGGAGGCCCCTCGAGCTCGAGGTTCCGGAAGCGCTGGCTAGCCACGGTGTCGCGGCTCCGCCGAGCCGGGCGCGTCGGCCGGGCGTGCGCGCGTCGCGGCCCAGCTCCGCATCCGTGCGATGTCCTCGGCCGAGGTGACGGAGAGCGGTGTGGTCTCGGCGATCGCGCGGGAGACGTCGGCGTCCGCGAGCTCGCGTCCGTCGTCGAAGGCGGAGAACAAGGCCTCGACCACGACGGCCTCGAGCTCGGCGCCGCTGAAGCCGTCCGCGGCCTTGGAATGGGCCGCCACGGCGAACTTCGCGGGATCGCGTCCGCGCTTTGCGAGGTGGATCCGCAGGATCTCCTCGCGCGCCGCTGCATTTGGCAGGTCGACGAAGAAGATCTCGTCGAAGCGCCCCTTCCGCAGGAGCTCGGGCGGGAGCGCCTCGATCCGGTTCGCCGTCGCGACCACGAACACGCCGGCGCGTTGCTCCTGCATCCAGGTGAGGAGCGTGCCGAACACGCGCTGCGCGGTGCCGCCGTCCTGGGTGCCGGCGCCGGCGTTTCCCGAGAGACCCTTCTCGATCTCGTCGATCCAGAGCACGGCCGGCGCGACGCCTTCGGCGACGGTCAGGGCCTTGCGCATGTTCTCCTCGGAGCTCCCGAGCAGCCCCGAGAAGATCCGCCCGAGGTCGAGGTGGAGGAGCGGGAGGCGCCAGGACTGGGCGACCACCTTGGCCGTGAGGCTCTTTCCGCAGCCCGGCGCGCCGAGCAGCAGCACGCCCTTCGCCGGCGGCAGGCCGAACTCGCGCGCGCCCGGCTGGAGGGCCTTCCCGCGGCGACGCAGCCAGTCCTTGAGGCGCTCGAGACCGCCGACGTCCGAGAGTGTCGTCTCCGCCGGGTGGAACTCGAGGATGCCCGACTTGCGGATCACCTGGCGCTTCTCCGCGAGCACGATCTCGACGTCCTTCGACTGGAGCTTGCCGTCGGTCACGGCGGCCTTCGAGAAGGCGCTCTCGGCCTCCGAGAGCGTCAAGCCCTGGGCGGCGCGAACGAGGGCATCCACGTCCGAGCGCGTGAGCTGCACGAGCTCGGGGTCGCCCTCGGCGAGCTGCTGGCAGAGCCCGCGCAGGAGGTTCCGGAGCTCCTCCGCGTCGGGCAGCGGGAGATCGACGACCGTCACCTCCTTCTCGAGCTCCGGCGGCAGCACGAGGCGCGGCGACGAGAGGAAGACCGTCTTGTGCGAGCCCTTGAGCTCGGCGGCGAGGTCGCGCGTGCGGCGCACCACGGCCGGATCGTCGAAGTGGACGGGGAAGTCCGCGAGCAGGAAGAGGCCGGCACCGGGAAGGGCGCGCACGCGCTCGAGGAGATCGGCCTCGCTCGTCGGCACGCTGCTCGCCTCGCGCGCCGAGCCCACGTGGCGCAGGCCCCGGCTCGAGGTCCAGGAGAAGAGCGGCTTCCCGTGGCGGCGCGAGAGGTCGAAGAGCAGCGTCTCGAGGCGCGTCTCCTCGGAGGTCACCACGTAGACGATCGGGTAGCGGGCCCGCACGAACAGGTCGATCTGCTCGAGGAACCGCTCCGCCGCGCCGCGCTCGGCCATCCGCCGCCTCCCGGTTTCGCCCGACCCCTCTCATCGGCGGACCCGTCCGCCTCATGAACGGCGCGGGCCGCGGCGAGGCGATCCGCCTCGTTTGACAGCGCCTCGCATCTGAGAAAGATTCTCAACCATGACGACGCCGCGCAGACCGCCGTCCGGTCGGGCCGCCCCGGGCGCCGCCCGGCCGAGCCTCCGGGCCGTCTCCCGCAGGCGCGCCGGCCCGGCCCTCCAGGAGGCCCTGGCCGAGGCGTGCCGGGCGCGGGGCTTGCCCGTGACGGCCCAGCGTCGCGTCGTGCTCGAGGCCCTCGCGGCGCGCGACGACCATCCCACGGCGGAGGCGCTCTACGACGCGGTCCGCGCCACGCTCCCCGGGATCTCCCGGGCCACCGTCTACCGGGTGCTCGACGCCCTGGTCGAGATGGGTCTCGCGACGCGCATCCCGCATCCGAGCGCGTCGGCGCGCTTCGAGGCGCGCACCGAGCGCCACCATCACCTGCACTGCAGCGTGTGCCACCGGGTGTGCGACGTCGAGTCGGAGACGCTCGACGCCCTGGTGCTGCCGCGCGCGCGCGGCTTCGAGATCCACGACTTCTCGATCCACTTCACGGGGGTCTGCCCCAGTTGCCGTTCCCCACGCAAAGGAGACGCATGATGAAGGTCCAGATCGGTCTCTCGGAGTCGGCGCGCTCGACCGTGGTCGAGCTCCTGAACACGCTTCTTGCCGACGAGTACGTGCTCTACACCAAGACGCGGAACTTCCATTGGAACGTGACGGGCCCCGACTTCCACGCGCTCCACAAGTTCTTCGAGGCGCAGTACGAGCAGGTGGACGGGTTCGTGGACGACGTGGCCGAGCGCGTGCGCCAGCTCGGCGGCCGCGCCCTGGGCTCGCTGGCGGAGTTCGGCAAGGCGACGCGCCTCAAGGAGTCGCCCAAGGGCCGGCCCGACGCGGCCGGGATGGTCCAGGCGCTGCTCTCCGACCACGAGGCCGTGATCCGCGCGCTCCGGCAGGACCTCGAGACCTCCGACAAGGCGGGCGACGAGGGCACGACGGACTTCCTGACCGGGCTGCTCGAGCAGCACGAGAAGATGGCGTGGATGCTGCGCGCCCATCTCGAGCCCTGAGCGCACGCCGGCCGAGCCACCGCTCCCACGACACCGTCGCTTCTCTTCGGGGAGGATCCGAATGTCCCGCCTCGCTGCCCTCGTCTTGTCCGCCGTCGTCGGCGCCGCACCCGTGTCGGCGCTGGCGGAGCCCGCTGCGCCTGCGCCCGACGCCCTGGCGGCCCGCGCCCGGGCGATCTTCGGTCCGCTCCCGACGGAGGCGCCGAACGCCGCCGACACGTCGACACCCGCCAAGGTCGAGCTCGGACGCATGCTCTACTACGACCCGCGCTTCTCGCTCTCGCAGACGATCTCCTGCGACAGCTGCCACCGGCTCGACCGCTTCGGCGTCGACGGGGAGGCCACGTCCGCCGGACACCGCGGCCAGCGCGGCGCGCGGAATTCGCCCACCACCTACAACGCGGCGCTCCAGTTCGCGCAGTTCTGGGACGGGCGGGCGGCCGACGTGGAGGCCCAGGCGAAGGGGCCCGTCACGAACCCGGTCGAGATGGCGATGCCGTCCGAGCGCTACGTGGTGCGCGTGATCGAGTCCATCCCAGGCTACGTGACGCGCTTCCAGAAGGCGTTTCCGGGCGATCCCCAGCCGGTGAGCTTCGAGAACTTCGCGAAGGCGATCGGCGCGTTCGAGCGCGGGCTCGTCACGCCCGGACGCTTCGACCGCTTCCAGGACGGCGCGCTCGACGCGCTCTCGCCCGAGGAGCAGCAGGGCCTCGCGACGTTCATGGACGTGGGCTGCGTCGCCTGCCACAACGGCCCGACCGTCGGCGGACGCCAGTACCAGAAGATCGGGCTCGTGAACCCGTATCCGACGCAGGACGTCGGTCGCTACGCCGTGACGAAGGACGAGGCCGACAGGCAGCGCTTCAAGGTGCCGTCGCTTCGCAACGTCGCGCACACGGCCCCGTACTTCCACGACGGATCGGTGAAGACGCTGCCGGAGGCGGTGGTCCTGATGGCGCACCACCAGCTCGGGAAGGAGCTCTCGTCCGAGCAGACGCAGGAGATCGCGACCTTCCTGGGAGCCCTCACGGGCGACGTTCCCGAGGCGTACGTCGCGAGGCCCGCGCTTCCGCCGTCGGGCCCGACGACGCCGCGTCCCGACGAAGGCGAGTGAGGGAGCGAGTGGCCCGGCCCGCGCGGCCGGGCCACTCTCTGCGCCATGCCCGCGCCGCGCCTCGAGATCGTCTACTGCACCCAGTGTCGCTGGCTGCTGCGGGCCGCATGGCTCGCGCAGGAGCTGCTCACGACCTTCGAGCGCGAGCTCGGTGAGGTGGCGCTCGTGCCGGGACGGGGCGGCGTGCTCGAGGTGAGGCTCGACGGCGAGCTCCTCTTCCGGCGGGCCGACGAGGGTCGGTTCCCGGAGGCGAAGGAGCTGAAGCAGCTCGTGCGGGACCGCGTCGCGCCCGGTCGCGATCTCGGACACTCCGAGCGGGATCCGGGCCCGGCTTCGGAGCGCTGAGCCCGCCGCCGCTCCCCAGGAAATGAAACCTGTTCTAGATTCCCGCCCGACCCGGCGCCTCCTGCGCCGCGGCGGGAGGCTCCCATGGCCATGCCGAGCGGCATCGGTGTGATCGATCTCATGCTCCAGATCCCGAGCGGCGACACGAGCCAGTGGTACGAGTTCATGAAGCCGCTGCTCATGGACCAGGAGAGCCGCACGATCTTCAAGTTCCCCGCCGAGTACATGTTCAAGCAGATCCCGACGACCCGACCCTCGAACGACTACGTGGGGATCTGCCTCGACGAGATGGACAAGGTCGGCATCCAGCGCGCGATGATCGGGGTCGGCTTCCAGGACTCCGACGCGCGGCGCGCCCTGCGCGAGCGGCCCGACCGCTTCTTCGGCAGCTACGAGGTGAGCCCGAACCTCGGCATGGAGGGAGTGCGCGACCTGCGCCGCGCCGTGAAGGAGCTCGGGGTGAAGGCCGCGACGGCGTTCCCGAGCGGCATGTGTCCGCAGGTGCCGATCAACGACAAGAAGTTCTTCCCGATCTACGCGGAGTGCTGCGAGCTCGACGTGCCGATCTGCGTCTGCGCCGGCGTGCCGGGCCCGCGCCTGCCGATGGCCCCGCAGCAGGTCGAGCTGATCGACGAGGTCTGCTGGTTCTTCCCGGAGCTCCGCTTCGTGACGCGCCACGGCTGCGAGCCGTGGACCGATCTCGCGGTGAAGCTCATGCTCAAGTACCCGAACCTCTACTACTCCACGAGCGCCTTCGCCCCGAAGCACTATCCGAAGGCGATCATCGACTACGCGAACACCCGCGGCGCCGACAAGGTGCTCTACGCCGGCTACTTCCCGATGGGCCTCACGCTCGAGCGCATCTTCGGCGACATGCCGAACGTCCCGTTCCGCGACCACGTCTGGCCGAAGTTCCTGCGGGAGAACGCCCTGCGCGTGTTCAAGCTCGAGGCGTGAGGGAGAGGGCCGGGCTCTCGGCGACGCCAGCGAGGTAGGCGTGCAGGGTCGCGACGACCTGCGCGCCTTCGCCGACCGCGGCAGCGACGCGCTTCACCGAGCCCGACCGGACGTCTCCGATCGCGAACACGCCGGCCC
This sequence comes from Myxococcota bacterium, assembly GCA_035542715.1. Classification (GTDB taxonomy): domain Bacteria; phylum Myxococcota_A; class UBA9160; order UBA9160; family UBA9160; genus DATKKW01. The sequence goes on along the minus strand of DATKKW010000019.1, from coordinate 10,206 downwards.
GGCTCGTCTCGAGAGGCCGGCGCCCGGCGCCGGCCGCGTCGCCCGTGCGCACGAAGCCCTTGTCGTCGAGCGCGATCCCGGAGCCCGACAGCCAGTCGGTGTTGGGGCCGGCGCCGATGAAGAGGAAGAGATGGCGGATCGGGCGACGCACCTCGGCGCCGTCGTGCCTGCGCCAGCGGACCGCCTCGAGGACGCTGCCGTGTCCCTCGAGGCCGCTGACCGTCGCTCGTGTCACGACCTCGACGTTCGGTAGCCCGGCGATGCGGTCGACCAGGTAGCGCGACATGCTGGCCTCGAGGCTCCCGCCCCGCACGAGGAGCCACACCTTCGCGACGTGGCTCGCGAGATACACCACCGCCTGGCCCGCCGAGTTGCCCGCGCCGACCAAGGCGACCTCCTGGCCGAGGCAGATCCGGGCCTCGAGGGGCGAGACCCAGTAGTGCACGCTCGATCCCTCGAAGGACTCGAGGTTCTCGACCTCGAGCCGCCGGTAGCGCGCGCCGCTCGCGATCACCACGGATCGCGCCCTCACGCGCCCGTCGCCGACGAGCCGCAGCACGAGCCGGCCGTGGTCCCCGTCGGACGTCGCCTCGAGCGCCGTCACCTCCTGCGGGATCGCCATCTCGACGCCGAACTTCTGCGCCTGGTTGTAGGCGCGCGCCATGAGCGCCATGCCGCTGATGCCCGTCGGGAAGCCGAGATAGTTCTCGATCCTCGACGACGCGCCGGCCTGTCCGCCGAAGGCGCGGCAATCGAGCGCCAGCACCGAGAGGCCCTCCGACCCCGCGTAGACCGCGGTCGCGAGCCCCGCTGGCCCGGTGCCGACGATCGCCACGTCGTAGACCCTGTCGGGGTCGAGCGGGCCCACGAGCCCGATGCAGCGCGCGAGCTCCGTCTCGCCGGGATTCCGCAGGAGCTGGCCGCCGGGACACAGGACGATCGGCAGCTCGCCGGGGTCGATCTGGAAGCGCTCGAGGAGCGCCTTGGCGTCCGCGTCGTTCTCGGGATCGAGCCTCTGGTGCGGGTGGCCGTTGCGGCCGAGGAAGTTCTCGAGCCGCAGCACGTCGCCGTTCTCGGCGCGGCCGACGATCACGGGGCCGCCCGCCTGCGTCTCGATCAGGCCGACACGCCGCAGGATCAGTGCGCGCATGATGCGCTCGCCGAGCTCCGCCTCCGCCACGAGCAGCGCGCGCAGCCGCTCCGGTGCGATGATCAACGCCTCGACCTGGGATCGGGCGTGGGCGTCGATCAGGGAGGGGCGGCCCGAGAGCTGGGCGAGCTCACCCATGAACGCGCCGGGCCCGTGGGTGACGATGGGCTCGCGGCGACCCATCTGGTCGCGCTGCGTGATCTCGATCTCGCCTTCGAGGACGACGGTGAGGCCGTGGCCCGGCTCGCCGACCCGTGCGAGCGCTTCTCCCGCGCCGTAGCGTCGCAGCTCGCCGAACCGCCGCACGCGGTCGATCTCGGCCGGCTCCAGCACGGGAAACATCTGATCGCTCCGGGCCTCGATCAGTGATCGCTTCGGCGCGGTCATCGCAGCCTCCCGAAGATCTCCCCTCGATCCTAGCTCCCCCGACGCCCATGCCCCGCGGCGCGACACTGGGCGAACTGCGTCGCGCGCCGCACACTCGGTGGGAGCGCCCGGAGAAGGAGCCCGCGTGAGCGTCGAGATGAACGGAATCGCGCACATCCAGCTGACCGTGAACGATCCCGAGCGGTGTCTTCCGTTCTGGGAGAGGCTGTGTCACTTCCTCTCGATGAAGACGCTGATCAAGGGAGAGGGCGTCGTCTACTGCATCGGGAGCCGCACGGGCATCCTGGTGCGCGGCGCGCCGCCGGAGAAGCGCGATCGACGCTTCGACCAGGAGCGCGCGGGCCTCCATCACTTCTGCTTCCGCGCACGCGAGCGCGGCGACGTCGACGCGGTCCACCGCTTCCTCGTCGACGAGCTCGGCGCGAAGATCGTGCATCCGCCCGAGGAGGGTGGCTTCGCGCCCGGCTACTACTCGGTCTTGTTCGAGGACCCCGACGGCATCCGCGTCGAGGTGAACCACGTGCCGGGCAGGGGGCACTTCGGCGAGGGCGGCCGGCTCGGCCCGGGAGGCGAAGGACCGGCGAACCGCTACCCGTAGGCTCGGGAGGAGCGCCATGCGACGCATCCAGAGCATCACGCCCTGTCTGTGGTTCGACGGCCAGGCGAAAGAGGCGGCCGAGTTCTACACCGCGGTCTTTCCCAACTCGCGGATCGTGGCGATCAGCCGGTACGGAGAGGCGGGTCGGGAGGTCCACGGAAGACCTCCGGGAACGGTCCTCACGGTCGTCTTCGAGCTCGACGGCAGCGAATTCACCGCGCTGAACGGCGGCCCCGCGTTCCAGTTCAACGAAGCGATCTCGTTCCAGGTGAATTGCGAGACGCAGGAAGCGCTCGACCGTTACTGGGAGAGGCTCTCGGAAGGCGGCGACCCCAACGCACAGCAGTGTGGATGGCTCAAGGATCGGTTCGGCGTCTCGTGGCAGATCGTGCCCACCGTCCTGCCCGGGATGATGGCCGATCCCGATCCCGAGAAGTCCGGAAGGGTGATGACGGCGATGCTCCGCATGAAGAAGCTCGACATCGGAGAGCTGGAGCGCGCCTACCGCGGCTAGCGGGGCGGTGTTGCCGACCCAGCGTGCCCGTCGCGCTCGCCTCCTGCGCGCAGCGCGCGCAGCGCCGCAACGACTCCGAGGCGCGGGGACGCGAGAACCTTCGTGCCGGCATCCGCGCAGAGCGCTGCAGCCTCGGCCATCGATGCCTGGGCGAGCACCACGACGTCGCACGCCGCGCCCGCCTCGCGCGCCGCTGCGGCGACCCGGTCGCGGTAGCCCGCCCGATCGCCGGCCTCGAACAGGGGCCATGCGCCGGCGCAGAGCACGTCCCGCAGCTCGACCCTGCGAGCCGCGCGGCGCGCCTCGTCCTCGAGCAGCGCGCGGGTCGGCGCGAAGGTGCTCGCGAGGGCGGCGACGATCGCGATGCGCCGTCCGGCGGCGACCGCGGCCTCGGCCATCGGCCGGTCGATGCGAAGCGCGTGACGTCCCGGTCCGAGATCCACCTCCGCGGCCGCGCCCACGGTCGAGCACGTGCAGACCACCACGCGAGCGCCCTCGTCGGCGAGCGTTCGCATTGCGCCCGCCACCCGCGACGCGACGATCGACGTCGCGCCGCCGGCAGCCCGCGCGTCGGCCAGCAGCGTGGGATCGACGAGATGGCTCGCCGCCACGGTCGGGTCGAGCTCCGCGACGAGGGCGTCGAACGTCGCGACGTGGGCCTGCGCCGTGTGCAGGAATGCGAGCGGCGCGCTCAAGAGCGGCGCTGCCCGGAAGATCCGCTCCGCGAGCCGAAGCCGGCCGACGCGAGAAACTCCTTCACGGCCGGAGCGCCGCGGAAGCGCAGCCACAGCGGCCCCGCAGCCGGCTCGAGATCGATCTCGAGCCGCAGGAAGGGGCAGCACGCCCGCTCGAGCAGCAGCCAATCGAGGGCCTCGCGTGCTCGCGCGTCCGAGCCGTCGAGCCGCATCGCGTAGCCGTCCGGGAGCTCGCGCACTTCTTCCGTGGCCGCGCCCAGGGCAGCCGCGAGCGAGGCACGTCGGGCCCGGCCTTCGATGCCGAGGGCGTCGAGATCGCACGCGATCGCAGGCGGGGACGTGGGCGGCGAGGTCATGCAGCTCCTCCAGGCGCGCTGCGCCAGGATCCCGGTTGGTGTCGCGCGGCGCCAGTCCCGGCGCGCGGCCGCTCTCGAGGCAGCTCGCTCGAGCGGTCTCGAATGCACGCCTCCTCTCGTCCCTGCGGCGGAGGGGTGCGCCGCTCCATCAGAGGCTACGGTGCGCCGGCGAAGATGGAGCTACGCGAGCACGGAGGACGTCGCTTGGCGAGGAGCCGCAGCCTTCCGGGAAGGATCGTTCGGGCCGTCGCGCTCCTCGTATTCGCGCTCACCGTCTCCGCGCTCGGGCTCGAGGCCGTGCTGCAGGTCGGCGCTCTGGTCGTGCGCTCGACCGGCCGGCCCGATCCGGGGAGCTGGGTCAGCTCGCGCCGCCGCGTGCTCGCGCTCGGAGACTCGAATACCTACGGGCTCCGCGTGCCTCCGGATCAGTCGTATCCGGCGCAGCTCGAGCGGCGCTGGAACGCCGATCCCGCGCGGCAGCCGATCGAGGTCCTGAACCTCGGCTTCCCGGGCACCAACGCGTCGGTGATCCGGCGCGAGTTCCCGCGCGTGCTCCGCACGTTCCGGCCCGACACCGTATTGTTGATGGTCGGCGCCAACGACTATTGGACCGTGCGGAGCCAGGCCGACGGCTCCGAGGGCGGACTCGCGCGGGCCGAGGAGTTCCTCTGGGCGCACTCGCGCCTGTACCGGATCGTGTACATCGCGCGCCGGGCGGCGTCCGACGAGCCGGCCTTGAAGGTCGAGGCCGACCCGAAGAACGCGCTCCCCGTGGGCCACGGGACCGTCCGGTTCGGCGACGAGCGCATCGAGCTCGGGTGGAAGGAGCGCATCGAAGAGGTGCCCCCGATCGACGAGATCGAGCGCGAGGGGCTGGAGGACCTGCAGGCGATCGTGGAGGAGGCGCGGCGCGCCGGCGTCCGCCTCGTCCTGGTGACGTACCCTTCGGACAGATCGATGTACGGTGTGGCGAACAAGCGCCTCCGCGCGCTCGCGCACGACGCCGGCCTCCCGCTCGTCGACCTCGGAGCACGCTTCCGCGCGGAATGCCCCGACACCGCCTGCGTGCAGTACCTGCAGCCCGACCAGCATCCGAACGCGGCGGGCTACGCGCGGGCCGCAGAGCTGCTGGTCGAGGCGTTCCAGGAGCAGGGCGGCGTCTAGGGCGCCGCCACCGGCCCGAGGTCGCGGGCAAAGGCCGCACTCTTTCCAGCCTCGAGCAGCGTTGTCGGATCGAGCATGCCGAAGAGCTGAATCAACTTCGCCACTACGCCAGTCCATCCCGTCTGGTGGCTCGCCCCGAGCCCGGCGCCGCTATCCGCATGGAAGTACTCGTAGAACAGGATGTTGTCGCGCCAGTGCGGGTCGGTCTGGAATCTCTCCGTTCCACCGTAGACAGGCCGCCAGCCGCGCGCAGACGGCAGGAAGATGCCGGCAAGCCGGTCCGAGATCTCCTTGGCCACCTCGAAGAGGTTCATCATCTTCCCTGAGCCGGTCGGGCATTCGATCTTGAAGTCGTCGCCGTAGTACACGTAGAAGTTCAGCAGTGCCCGGATGATCATTGCGTTCACCGGCATCCAGATCGGGCCCCGCCAATTGGAGTTGCCGCCGAACATCCCGGTGTTCGACTCGCCCGGCAGATAGTCCACCCGATACTCCTGACCGCCGGCATGGAACACGTACGGGTGCTGCTCGTGGAACTTCGAGAGCGAGCGGATGCCGTAGGGGCTCAGGAACTCGTTCTCGTCGAGCATCTTCGTGAGGATCCGGCGCAGCCGCTCCGGGTTGAGCAGGGCGATGATCCCCCGCTCGGCCACGCCGAAGTGCCCCGGGCCCGTGGGATGGATGGACTTCAGGAGCTCGGGCATCCGGCGCAGGCGTCTCAGCACCGCGGCCACTCCGCGCGGAACGAGCTCGCGCTGCTGCTTTTCGATCACCGTGGTAGCGCACAGGGGCAGGAGACCCACCATCGAGCGCACCTTGAGTCGCGTGGCGCTGCCGTCGGGGAGCCGTAGCAGGTCGTAGTAGAAGCCGTCCTCCTCGTCCCACATGCCGTCCGACCCGGGCCGGTTCATGGCGGTGGCGATGTAGTAGAAGTGCTCTGCGAACTTGAAGACCATGTCTTGGTAGGTGGGGTCGTGGACCGCAAGCTCGATCGCGAGCTCCAACATGTTCTGGCTGAAGAGAGCCATCCACGCCGTGCCGTCCGCCTGCTCGAGGTGGCCGCCGGTGGGAAGCGGGGCGCTCCGGTCGAAGACGCCGATGTTGTCGAGGCCGAGGAAGCCCCCTTCGAAGACGTTCTTGCCGAAGCGGTCCTTGCGGTTCACCCACCAGGTGAAGTTCAGCAGGAGCTTGTTGAAGGTCGACCTGAGGAAGTCCAGGTCCACTTCGCCAGCGGGGGCGTGCGCGGTGCGATGGAGGAACAGGGTCGCAAAGGCGTGGACCGGGGGGTTCACGTCGCTGAAGTTCCACTCATAGGCAGGAATCTGTCCGCTGGGGTGCAGGTAGGCCCCCTGGAGCATCAGTCCCATCTGCTGCTTGGCAAAGTCAGGGTCCACGATCGAAAGCGGGAGCGTGTGGAAGGCCAGGTCCCAGGCCGCGTACCAGGGGTACTCCCACTTGTCGGGCATGGAGATGACGTCCTCGTTCAGCATGTGGAACCACTCCCAGTTCCGGGCGTTCCGATATCCGGTGTGCAGAGGGTTGGAGTGGTGTTCGTCCAGCCAGTTGTCACCGTCGAAGAAGAAGAACTGCTTGCTCCAGAGCATGCCGGCGAGGGCCTGGCGCATCACATTGGCCGCGTCCGGGGAGACCGAGGGCGGGGTCACTGAGCGGTAGAACTCGTCCGCCTCCTGCAGCCGGACGGCCAGGGTCTTGTCGAACTCTGCGCCCAGGCCAGATGCGGAGGGTTTGGTCTTCTCACTCTTGCGGGCCTCGGACTGGCGGGCCAGGCGCAGCCGCACGGTCGCTGACTGGCCGGAAGCGACCGTCACACGATAGTGAGCCGCGACCTTCGTGCCCTGCTTTTCGGGGTTCACTGCGCCCCGTTTGCCCTGCACCACGAAGTCGTTGATGCCGTCCTTGACGTACGGGCTCTCGTTCTGCTGGCCGGGGAAGAGTCGCTCGTTGTTCGTTGTGTTGTCGGTGAAGAGCAGCGGCACCTCACCTTCGCAGGCAAGGACGAACTCCCCCAGCAGCGAATGGGTCGCCGCGACCGCGCTCGTGCCCGGCGAGGCCTCGACCTGCCTGAGGCTTGGTTTCTCGGCCGCTCGGTTGGATTCGGCGATCCAGGGCGCCCAGTCGTTGCGGAACCACAGCGTCGGCAGGAGGTGCAGCTCCGCCGCGTCCGATCCGCGATTGGCTGCCGTGATCTTCACCAGGATGTCTTCCGGACCGGCCTTTGCGTACTCCACGAAGACGTCGAAGTACCGATCGTCATGGAAGACGCCGGTATCGAGCAATTCATACTCCGGCTCGTTGCGGCTGCGCCGCCGGTTGGTCTCCACCAAGTCGGAGTACGGATATGCCGCCTGCGGGTACTTGTAGAGAAACTTCATGTAGGAGTGGGTCGGTGTGCTGTCGAGGTAGAAGTAGTACTCCTTGACGTCTTCGCCGTGGTTCCCCTCGCTGTTGGTGAGCCCGAAGAGCCGCTCCTTCAGGATGGGGTCCTTGCCGTTCCACAGGGCGAGGGCGAAGCAGAGGTGCTGATGGTCGTCGGAGATCCCTCCGAGGCCGTCCTCGCCCCAGCGATATGCGCGGGAACGGGCGTGATCGTGGGTGAAGAAGTTCCAGGCGTCTCCGTTTTCGCTGTAATCCTCCCGCACGGTCCCCCACTGCCGCTCCGAGAGATACGGCCCCCACTTCTTCCAGGGAATGTTCTGCGTCCGGGCTTCTTCAAGGCGGCCATGTTCGGCAGTCATCGGTTCTCCATCTCCTTCAGTGACATGCCTCTTGAATCCTCTCATGCGGAGCGAGTGGCGGAAAGGCGATCTCCAAGGTCGCCCCGCAGCTGGCGACGGTCGACGTCGATGACGCGGCGATGGACCGGGAGCACAACCGGCGAAGCGATCTTGGGCCGCACACGCTTGCCTCCCGTGGAGAGTGAAGCCGGTGAGATGTGGTCGATTGTCCCCGCTGGAGTCGCGATGTCGCATCGCGCTGCCGCGCCGGACTCTCGCGATGCACGGGAACGTTGCCGAGACCGGCACATCGTATGCAGGCCCCCTGGAGGCGCAGCGGGGCAACGAGCCGAGCGAGTAGCGGATCGGTAGGGACGTCTCGTGCGGTCGTCGCGAAGGCGACGAGGAGGGAGGGAAGATCGTGCGGCGTTTGCATCTTCCGGCGGTGGCCGCGGCCCTGATGTTCGCGGGCTTCGTCCGCGCGCAGCAGTATCCGCTGCTCGACATGGTGGCCGACGAGGTGATCCAGAAGTACGGGCAGGCCTCGTGCGAGCAGCTCTGGGAGCACAAGGGCGCGCCCAAGTCGGAACGGGCGCAGGAGCTGATCAAGCTGCTGCACGAAGACCCGCAGATGCGGCAGCGCTTCTTCGACAAGGTGGCGGGCCCGATCGCGAGCAAGATGTTCGAGTGCGGGATGATCCCGTGAGGGCGAGGCGTGGCACCGCGCGCGCGGCGTGCGCGCTGCTGCTGGCGGCCTCGACCTTCCCCGGGACGGGGCGCTCCGCCGACGACAAGGCGCCCGTTCCCGCCGGCTCGCCGGCGGCTGCATCCGCATCCGGGCCGGCGCTCGAGCCGAAGGCGATGGAGCTCCTGAAGGCGGCGAGCGACCGCCTCGCCGCCGCGCGCACGATGAGCTTCACCGCAGTCGTCTCCTACGAGAACCCGAGCGTGTTCGGCCCGCCGCTCGTCTACACGACGACGTCGGCGGTGACCGTGCAGCGGCCGGACAAGCTGCGCGTGATCACGCCCGGGGACGGTCAGGCGACGGAGTTCTACTACGACGGCAAGACGATGACGGCGTTCGCGCCGGCGGAGAACCTCGTGGCGGTGGCGGACGCTCCGCCGACGATCGACGGCGCGCTGAAGGCCGCCTACGACGACGCCGCGATCTACTTCCCGTGGAGCGACGTGGTCGTCGCCGACCCCTACGCCGACGTGTCCGAAGGGCTCCGCGTCGCGTTCTACGTCGGACAGTCGCAGGTCGTCGGCGGCGTCACGACGGACATGGTCGCCTACGCGAACGATGGCGTCTTCGCGCAGATCTGGATCGGCACGGACGACAAGCTGCCGCGTAGGGTCCGCGCGGTGTACCGCGAGGACCCGGCGCAGCTCCGCCATCAGCTCGACCTGTCGGACTGGAGGCTCGACGTCGCCGTCCCGGCGGACGCGTTCGCGTCCCCGCGTGTCGCCGGCGCGGCACGAATCGCCTTCGATCGCCCCGATCCGCGGCTTCCGCCGGGCTTCAAGCCGGCGCCTCCGCCGAAGGGCGCACCGGCGAAGAAGCCGAAGGCGGCGAAGAGCGCGACGCCATGAGAAGGGGGGAGCGTGCCATGAGAGCGATCGTCTTGGGCCTCGCCCTCGCGACGGCCTTCTGCGGGCGCGCGGGCGCGTGGTCGCACGCGAACGCGTGGGGCGGCTCGACCTCCCACGAGTACGGATCCGGCTCGACCACGCGCACGACCGCCTATGGTGGGAGCGAGACCCACACCTACGGCCAGGGCACGACGGCGACGAACCGCTACGGCGACACCGCGACGCACCAGGAAGGGTCGGGCCAGACGACCGTCACCAACCCCTACGGAGGGAGCGCGACGCACACCTACGGCTACGGCACGACCTACCACGGCGCCTACGGCGGGACGGCGTACCACTCGCCCTACTACGGCGCGCGCTACCCGGCGTACCACCCGCCCACGACCGTGAACGTCTACGGATCGAGCTGCGGGAACTGCGGAGGCTGGTCCACCGCGGGCGCGGCCGCCGCGGGCGCCATGGTCGGCCTGGCCGCGGGCACGGCGATCGGATCGGCCCACGCGAGCGCCGTGGCTTCGAACGCGTACGCGCAGGGCTACGTCGCGGGAAGCGCCGCGACCCCGACCTACACGGTGGGCGCGATCTACGCGACGCTCCCGGCGGGATGCGCGATGCCGAGCGTCGGCGGCAAGACCTTCTACCTGTGCGGCAACACCTGGTTCCAGCCGAGCTACGGCGCGAACGGCGTCTACTACCGCGTGGTCCCGACTCCCTGAACGTCGACGAGCCCGCGTGCGCAGGCCCGCTGCTCTTCTCCGTGCCTGCCGCATCCGCGATCGGGAACGTGGTCACAGCCCCGGCTACGCGTAGAAGTACTTCCCGCGCGTCGCGCTCTATGCGATCAACCTTCCCGTGGCATCCGGACCGGGAAGGGGCCCGAGGTCGCCGATCATGCACTTCACGCTGCCGCCGCCCTTCTTCAAGAACTCCGAGACGTCGACCACGATCGGTGTCACGCCGCGCTCGCGGACCTGCGCGAGCAGCCGCTCCGACACGCCGGCCGGGAGCACGAGC
>DATKKW010000018.1:0-71666 GCA_035542715.1 Myxococcota bacterium | reverse complement strand
GGCCGGCGCGAGGAGCGACAGGTTGTTGACCATCTGGCTCGACTCGCGGTTCCTGGGGTTGAACCAGAAGGGGATGTCGTCGGTGAACTCGAAGCGGAGCTTTCGCACCTTGATCATGTCTGCCTCCGGGACTCGAAGGGCGGGCGCGAGCGCACGGCGCTACCGCCCCGTCCACCGGGGCGCGCGCTTCTCGATGAAGGCCCGCGGACCTTCCTTGAAGTCCTGCGTCTGGGCGTTCTCTACGAACGCCGTGGCGCCGTCGCGCCACAGGGTGGCGTCATCGTCGGTGAACGCGCGGATCGCGACACCCCGGCTCCGTTGGACCGCGAGGGGCGCGGCCGCCACCACGCGCGCCGCCAGCGCCTTGGCGGCTTGCATCACGTCTCCGGCTGGAACGACCTGGTTGACCATGCCGAGCTGATAGGCCCGATCGGCCGGCAGCGGATCGCCGGTCATGATCAGCTCGAGGGCCGGAGCCATGCCGATCGCACGGGGCAGGCGGAAGAGCCCGCCCGCCGCCGCAACCAGTGCGCGCTTCACCTCGGGCAGACCGAAGACGGTCTCGTTCGAGCAGACGATCATGTCGCAAGCGAGCGCGATCTCGGTTCCGCCGGCGAGCGCGCTGCCGGTGATGGCGGCGATCAGCGGCTTGGTCCGCTCCCGCATCACGAGGCCGGCAAATCCGCCCTTTCGCGTGCCCAGCTCGTGGCCGCGGCCCCCCGCGATCTCCTTGAGATCGGCGCCGGCGCAGAACGCCGAGCCGTTGGCGGTCAGGATGGCGACCCAGAGCTCGGGGTCCGCCTCATAGTCGTCGAGGATCTCTTCCATGCGCCTGGCCAGGGCGCCGTTGACGGCGTTGCGCGCTTCCGGGCGGTTGAGCGTGATGATCGCGGTCCGGCCCTGCTTCTCGTACTCGACTTCCATCACGGCGTCTCCGAATCCTGGGTCCATCAGCGTCGGTTCTGCGACGGGGCGGCGGGGACGATCGACTTCTTCTCGAGGTAGTGCGCGAAGCCTTCGGGACCGAACTCGCGGCCCAGTCCGGACGACTTGTAGCCGCCGAAGGGTGCGGCGAAGTCCATCATGTACCGGTTGATGGCGTACGTTCCCGTGCGGACCCGCCGTGCGATCTCCATGCCCCGATCCACATCGCTCGTCCAGACGGTTCCGGCGAGGCCGTAATCGCTGTCGTTGGCGATCGCGACGGCCTCCGCCTCGTCCTCGTAGGGGATCACGACGAGCACGGGGCCGAAGATCTCCTCCTGGGCGATGCGCATCCGGTTGTCGACGTCGGCGAAGACGGTCGGTCGCACGTACCAGCCGCGATCGATGCCGTCGGGCATGCCGTTTCCCCCGACGACGAGCCGAGCGCCCTCCTCCTGGCCGAGCGCGATGTACTTCTCTACGCGCTCTTGCTGGCGCCGGGCGACCATGGGCCCGATCTCGGTCGTCGGATCCGCGGGATTGCCGACCTTCATCCCGCCCACGGTCGAGGCCAGTGCGTCGACGACCTCGGCGTAACGCCGGCGGCTCGCCAGGATGCGCGTCTGGCAGATGCAGCCCTGGCCGCTGTTGAGAAGCGAGGCCGACTTCAAGCCTTGCATCGTCGCGGCGAGGTCGGCGTCGTCGAGCACGATGGCAGCCGACTTGCCGCCGAGCTCGAGGCTCACGGCCTTGAGCTGCTGGCCGCAGATGGACGCGATCGTGCGGCCGGCGGCGGTCGAGCCGGTGAAGGCGATCTTGTCGACGTCCGGATGACGAACGAGGTGCTCGCCGACCTCGCGGCCGCCCGGTACGATGGACACGACGCCCTCGGGAATTCCGGCCTTCGCGATCAGCTCGGCGAGCAGGTTGGCATCGAGCGGTGTCTCGGGTGAGGGCTTGACCACGATCGAGCAGCCGGCGAGCAGCGCAGGGGCGAGCTTCGACATGGTCGTGAACTGGGGCACGTTCCAGGGGACGATCGCACCGACGACTCCGACGGGCTCGCTGCGGACGATGACCGGGCCGAGGACGCCGGCTCGGGTCTCCTCCCACGGGTGCTCGGCTGCGACCTTCATGAACTGGTTCAGCATCATCCAGGGCGCCGGTACCTGGGCGAGCTGGCTGAAGGTGATCGGGGAGCCCATCTCTTCGGTGATGAGCGCCGCCATCTCGCCCATCCGGGCTGCATAGAGATCGGCGAGACGCTTCACGGCCGCGATCCGTTCGCTCGGCTGCGCGAGGCTCCAGATCCCGCCATCGAAGGTTCGCCGGGCAACCGCAACGGCGGCGTCGATGTCCGCGGGACTCCCTTCCGGAACCACACCGACGATCTCCTCGGTGTGCGGAGAAATCACGTCGATGGTGGCGTCGCTCGCCGGTTTCAGCCACGAGCCTCCGATGAACAGCCTGTCGTACGTGTGCATGTCTCACTCTCCTGTCTGGACCTCGGCGGTTGCCGGCGATTCCATTGGCTGGCTCAGACGATCTGCGTCACCTCGACGCGGCCCTCGGGTGCGCGGGCGAGGTGAGCCTTGGAGCCGATCCGGTCCTCGTCCGACAAAGCGCCGATGACGTCCGCATGGTTGCTCGCCGCCCAGTGGCGACCGCCGTGGGCGTCGAGCGCCGTCACGATGGCGCCGGTGGGTGAACCGTCCCGACCGTACGTGACGGTGTAGGTCTCCAGCTCGGCGGTCGGCGGCGTCGCAGTCGGCCGCGGGCGCCGAGGTCCGGCATCGACCTCGCGCTGAGGTCGATCGCATCGGAAGCCTGCCGCCGGCGGCTCGGCCGACAGGACCGTGAAGGAGTGCTTGGTGAAGTAGCCGCCGTTGCCGCTGAGGAACGCGCTGGTGGAGCGGCCGTCGCGGATCCGGTCGCACGCAGTGGCCAGGGCGTGGAGGCAGTAGCTGTTGAACGGTCCCCCGGCGAAGGTGAGACCGCCCGTGACCGTGTAGGGACGCGCGGGCTCGATGGCGAGATGGTCCTGGGCGAGCTGCACTGCCGACGGGAAGCACGAGTACAGGTCGACGTCATCGAGCTCGTCGATGGTCCGGCCGGCGAGCTCCAGCGCCCGCCGTCCGGCGATCCGCAGGCCCGGAGACTCGTGGAGGGCCCACCGCTCGGTGACCGACCCGTGATCGCTCGCGCCGGCACCGGCCGTGACGAAGACCAGGTCGTCGGCGGCGATGCCAGCGGCGCGCGCGGTCCCGAGCGAGCACATGACGACTGCGGCCGACATGTCCACGTCGATGTTCGCCGTCATCAGCTTCGTGTACGGCGATGCGATCAACCGGTTGCCGGGCGACACGGCAGTCACGTCGTCGCCGGACAGGATCCGGCGCGTGGCCGCGTGTGGATTGTGCGCCGCCACCTCGCTGGCCCGGGCCCACAGCTCACCGATCCGCTTGCGGTGCGCGTCGACGCTCTCGCCCCGGGCGTGGCGGATGGCCGACTCCGCCATCGCGTAGAAGTGGACCGGGATCTGGCCCCCGACGGCGACCTGTTCGGCCTCGAACCGCGGAGCCGTCCCGTAGACACGATCGGGTGTCGCGTCGTCGGGCTCGGGGCGCCGAGGCAGACGCTCGCCGCGCTTGGCGAGCCGCCGGTGGGTGCGGCCGGCCTCGGCCGCGCAGAGCACCGCGACGTCGAGGTTGCCGGATTGGATGTCGGCGGCGGTGGTGTTCACGAGGTCGTAGACCTCGTTGCCGCCGATCGGGCTCAAGGTGGTCTGCACCGGACCGAAGCCGAGCTCCCCTGCGACGAGTTTGCCCGGGTCGCGGTAGCGCCACAGGCCCTGCATCACTCGGACCGCACCGACGAGGCGCGCGAGCGCGTGGCGGGCGCCGCTGCGACCGAGCGCGCCGGCCACCGCCTCGACCATGGCGGCGATCGGCTCGGTGTCCTCTTCCTGCCGCGTGGCCTGGGCCGTGCCGACGATGACGGGTACGCAGAGGTCGATCATGTCGCCGCCCGGTGCACGATGATGTCGCCGCGGCCGCCCCAGTACTCGTCGCGGAGCTGCCGCTTGAGCAGCTTTCCCGTGGCATGGCGCGGGAGCTCGCGGCGGAAGTCGACGCTCCGGGGGCACTTCAGCGACGCCAGATGCTCGCGGCAGTACGCGATCAGCTCGGCCTCGAGCGCGACGCGTTCGCCGTCTGTGGCCGGCCAGTCGATGGGCTGGACGACCGCCTTCACTTCTTCGCCGAACTCCGGATTGGGCACGCCGAAGACCGCGACGTCGAACACCTTGGGGTGGACGGCGAGAACGTTCTCGGCCTCCTGGGGATAGATGTTCACTCCACCGGAGATGATCATGAACGCTTTGCGGTCGGTGAGGTAGAGGAAGCCGTCGGCATCGACCCGCCCCACGTCACCGAAAGTCGTCCAGCCCTTGGGGTGCCTGGACTCCTTCGTCTTCTCTGCATCGCCGTGGTACTCGAACCGCGCACCCGAATTGAAGAAGACCGTTCCCGCCTCGCCGACGGGGAGCTCGTTGCCGGCGTCATCGCAGATGTGCACGCTGCCGACCAGCGGCCGTCCCACCGTCCCGGGATGGTCGAGCCAGTCCCGGGAGTTCACGTAGGTGAAGCCAGCCCCTTCGGTGCCGGAGTAGTACTCGTGCAGGACGGGTCCCCACCATTCGATCATCTTCTTCTTCACCGGGATCGGGCACGGTGCAGCGGCGTGCACCGAATGGGTCAGGGAGGACAGGTCGTACTTCGCTCGAACCTCGTCGGGGAGCTGGAGCATCCGGGTGAACATCGTGGGGACCCACTGGCTCGTGGTCACGCGGTAGCGGTCGATCGCCGCGAGGGCGTTCTCGGCGTCGAACTTCGGCATGACGACCACCGGCCCACCCGCGCGCTGCGCGGTCAGACAGAAGCGCAGCGGTGCGCCGTGGTAGAGTGGCGCCGGGCTCAGGTACACGAAGTCGCCGGAGAACCCGAACAGCAGCTCGCACATCCACAGCAGCGCTGGCTTCGTGCCGAGCGGGTCGCCCCGCATCGGGAGCTTGACGGCCTTGGGCCTGCCCGTGGTGCCCGACGAGTAGAGCATGTCGACCCCTTCGACGAGCCCGTCCATCGGCTCGTCGGACTCGGCGGCCAGCACCTGTTCGAGCCGCTCGTGGCCGTCGAGATCCCCGCCGAGTGCGAACCGGTGCTCGACACCGGGCGTGAGGTCGAGCAGCCGAGAGGATTCGGTCGTCTTGTACGGGGTGGTGATGAACGCCTCCGCCCCGCAGTCGTTCACGATGTACGCGATCTCGTCGGCATGGAGCGCGTGGCTGATCGTCGTGTAGTGCAAGCCCGCGTAGGTGCTGCCCCAGGCGACGGCCAGGAACTCCAGGCGGTTCTCCATGCACCAGGCGATGTGGTCGCCGACCTCGAGGCCGCGCCGACGCATCGTCCGGGCGAGACGCGTCGCGAACGAGTGCAACGCGCCGTAGGTCATCGTCTCGCCACTGGCGGCATCGATGGCCGCGACGCGCGCCGGATCGACCGCCGCCCAATGACCCGGGTACCAGATCGCCTCCGAGGACGCGGCCGCCATCCCCAGCACCTCCGTGAGCCCGCGGGAGCCCTCCGCCGGGGGCCCCGAAACCACCAGGACAGTGACTATATCACTAGTCTACTGACAAGCCTACGGGTTTTGCAAGCGCGGGGTGCATCGCGACGGCGACGCCCTCCCGCCGACGGCCGATGAGCTACGAAGGGCCGCGCAGCCTCCTGCGAGCACTCTTGCGCGCTGGCACGGCTGAGGACGCAGGCGGAAAGAAGCCGACGGACCAGAGATCGGCCAGCACGCGGATCAGTACGTCACGCGGAAACTCCCATTCGCCGGTGGCCGCGTGATTCTGGAAGAAACGCTCGAATGGCTGCACGAAGAGGTAGAGGCGGAGCTTCGCCTGTTCCTCCAGCGACGGAGGCCAGCTCGAGCGAACGTAGGGCATCGCGTCGAAGAACCTGTCTCGCAGGGTGCGAGCCTTGCGGCTGAGGTCAGGGCTCTCCATTGCCGCTTCGACCCAGGCTTGCAGGAATCCGCTGTGCGCCTCGAACCAGCTGATGATCCCGTCGATCGCCGCCTCGAGTGCCGCCCGCGATCCGTCTGCAAGGGCCTTGTCGAGTGCTGCGTACAAGTCGGGGGTGTTCGCCGTCGCGATGGTCGAAGCCTTGAGCAGGATGTCGAGCTTGCTCGAGAAGTGCAGGTAGAACGTGGCCCGGCTCGCCCCGGCGCTCGCTACCAGGTCGTCCACCGTCGTGTTCGCGTATCCCTTCGAGGAGAAGACCTCGAGAGCTGACTCCAGCAGCCGTTGGCGCGTGAGCTGCTTCTGCTGGTCCCTGAGACTGACGACACGTGCCATTGGCGGGTAGTACTCCTCGGCTCGACTGCCTGTCTAATGAGTATACCGCGTCGCCTTCCTCCATGATGTGCGTTGGCGCGGACGTTGCGGGCTCAATGAGGCTGGCTACGGCGGCGCCTCCGACGACCGAGCCGGTCAGCGGAACTGCCGGAAGCACTTCCGGAGCTGGTCGATGAACAGCCCCGGCTGCTCCAACGCTGCGAAGTGGCCGCCGCGGTCGACCTCTTCGAACCAGCGGAGGTCGCGGTAGGTCTTCTCGGCCCATCGGCGAGAGGGCCGGAGGATCTCCTTCGGGAACACCGTGACGCACGTGGGCAGCTCGACGGAGCCGACGCTCTGCAGCCGAGCGAAGCTCTCCCAGTACAGTCGCGCCGACGACGCGGCGGTGGCCGTGAACCAATAGGTGCTGACGTCGTCCAGCATCTGTTGCCGGGTGAGGGCGCCCTCCGGATGCCCACCGCAATCGGTCCAGGCCCAGAACTTCTCGACGATCCACGCGAGCTGCCCGGCCGGGCTGTCGGTGAGGCCGTAGCCGAGCGTCTGCGGACGGGTGGACTGCTGGCTCGAGTACCCCATGCCCCATCGGGCATGCGTCGCCATGTCGGCAAGGGCTTGGGACTCGACCGCGCTCAACTCGCTCATGGTGCTCGCATCGGGGAGTGCGAGCGGCATGTTCAGATGGATGGCGAGCAGGCCATCGGGCGCGCGCTGTGCGAGCGCAGTCGTCACCCCGGCTCCCCAGTCGCCGCCCTGGGCCACGTAGCGTCGATACCCGAGCCCGGTCATGAGCTCGTGCCACGCGGCTGCGATGCGCTCGATGCCCCACCCCGTACGCGCCGGCTTGTCGCTCCAGCCGTAACCAGGAAGCGAGGGAACGACCACGTGGAACGCGTCGGCGGGATCGCGGCCGTGCCTTCGGGGATCCGCGAGCGGGCCGATCACGTCGAGAAACTCGACCACGCTCCCGGGCCATCCGTGCGTCATCACGATCGGCAGCGCATCGGGCTCGGGAGAGGACACGTGCAGGTAGTGGATCCCGAGACCGCCGAGATCCAGCTTCGCCTGGGGGAAGCGATTGATCCGCCCGGCAAGCCCCATGTCGTAGTCGTCGGCCCACCAGGCCGCCAGCTGCTGCACGTATGCGAGCGGGACTCCCTGGCTCCAGTCGCGGACCGGCTCGACTTCGGGCCATCGCGTGTTCCGCAGGCGGGCGCGCAGGTCCGCGATGGCGGCCTCGGAGATCTCGACCTCGAACGGCACGGGCTCGGACATCGATCTCTCCTCAGTGTCGGTCCGCCAGGTGCTCCAGCAGCGGCGGGCACATCCGGTCGGCAGCCGTGCTGGGCAGCCAGTGCGAGCCGCCTTCGAGGATCTCGAAGCGGTATGGCGCTGCCACGTAGCGCCCGCACTGCTCCGCCGAACGAGGGTGGATGTAGTGGTCCCGGGTGCCCCAGATGTAGAGGGTGGGGACCGTGACCGCGGGCGGTAGCTGGCGGAGGCGCAGAGGCATGGCCCGATACCAGTGGATCCGCGTGGTCATCTTCGCCCGCGAGGGGATCCGCGCGGCGTAGCGTTCGGCGGTGGCAGCATCCAATCCATCCCGCTCGAAGAACCTGGCTGCCCGTTCGGCTCCAAGCAGCCGCAGCACCGCCTCGGGCAGCATCGGGATCTGGAACGCCAGCACGTACCAGGTCCTGAGTGTCTGATTGGTGCGCCGAGCGGCGTGCTGGACGGCGCGGGGATGGGGCACCGACAGTGCGGTGAGGGAGCGGAGGCGCTCGGGGTGTCGGCCCGCGAGATCCCAAGCCACGAGGGCACCCCAATCGTGGCCGATCAGGTGGAAGCGGTCGGCGCCGGCCGCGTCGGCCAGGGCGAGCACGTCGCCGGTGAGACGCTCGATGGTGTAGGCTCGCCGACCTCTCGGCCGGGCTCCGGGTGAGTAGCCCCGCTGTTCGGGCGCCAGCACCCGGTAGCCGGCGCGTGTCAGCAGGCCGGTCAGCGGCTCCCAGCAGTGCCGGTCCTCGGGAAATCCGTGCAGCGCGATGACGACCCGGCCATCGGCCGGGCCGTCATCGGACACCTCGAAGACGAGTCCGTCGTGCGTGAAGGTTTCCAACGGCTTCGTGAATCTCGCTAGGAGCTCATCAGGTCCCGCAGGGTGTTGGCGATGGGATTGACGGACCAGAACTGGTTGTCCGCCGGCAGGACACCTCGCTTGACCAGGCGATTGGCGATCTGGACGACGATGACGCAGTAGCGGTAGGCGGCGAAGATCTCGTGGAGCAGGAGATCCTCGACACGCCGGCCGGCGGCCTTCTCGTAGAGTGCGAGCTGCTCTTCGCGGGTGAGGTCTCCCGGCAGCCGCTCCACACCGGACCCCTCGTGCATGGTGCGGTCGAACATGAGCCACCATCCGACATCGAAGTCGGGCGGCGCGATCGACGCCGCCTCCCAGTCGGTGACGCTGACGCATTTCCAGTCGCGCCATATGATGTTCCCCGGTCGGGCGTCTCCCCAACACAAGCCGGGTTCGGCGCCCGTCGGGAGGCGACGGCGCAGCAGCTCGGCTGCCTTGTCCATCAGTTCGTGGCGGCGGTCGCCCAGCGCTTCGCGCCCGCACCGCTCCCAGATGTCGAGCTGACGGGCGAGGGTCGGCTGCGCGGCGGACGGGAGCAGCCAGCGCAGCCCGGCCGAGCGCCAGTCGATGCGGTGGATCTCGGCGAGCACTTCCAGGCCGGAGGCGATCATCCGGCTGCGTTGCTCGGGCTTTGCTTCTGCGAAGAAGCCGCTGGCGGTGTAGGGCGGCTGGACCGCCGGGACGTCTCCCTCGACGAAGTCCATGACGAAGAACGGCGTGCCGATCACGGCGGCATCCGGTTCGTATCCGAGGATCGGAGCGACCGGCACGGTGGAGAAGCGGCCGACCGCCTCCATGATGCGGCGCTGGATCTCGATGTCCATCTCGATGCCGGGCGCCTGGGCGGGGTAGATCGCGGAGTCGGGCACCTCCGAGCGGAGCACGAACCGCCGCTCGACGGGCCCGTCAGCAGTATCGTAGGTCGCGCGGAAGATCGTCGTCTCCGCCGAGTAGCCGATCGCAGCCGGGCCTCCCAATCCGGACGCCTCGACCTTCCCGGTCGCGCCCAGCCGAGGTCGGAGCCACTCCCCGAGCCCGGTCCAGCGGTCAGCCATGATCGGCCCCCTGAAGCCCGAACACCCGGACTGCGTTCCGCCCCAGGATCTTCTCGCGCGACGCGTCGGACAGGTGCCCCATGGTGCGCTCGATGGCCTCGGCGGAGTGCGGCCAGGAGCCTTCGTGGTGCGGGTAGTCGTTCGCCCACATCAGGTTGTCCACGATGTCGAGCTGCTCCGCGAGCGCCAGGCCGACGTGGTCTTCCTGGAACGTGGCGAAGCAGTGCCGGCGGAAGTACGTGGAGGGCAGCTCCGGGAGGACGGGCCGCACCCAGAGGTGGTGAGCCCGGTAGGCATGGTCCATGGCCTCCAACAGCCACGGGACGAAGCCGATGCCGCTCTCCACGATTCCCGCCGTGAGACGCGGATGGCGAGGGAACACGCCCGAGCTGATCAGCTGCACGATCGGCTCGATCGTCGTCTGCATGGAGTGGCAGACGTAGTTGGTGACCGCGCCGCCGTTCCCGCCCGCCGCCCGAGGGTCCCTGCCGGTGGACACGTGGAACGTGATGACGAGGCCGGTCTCCTCGATCAGCGACCACATCGGCTCGAAGCAGGGGTCGTTGTACTGGAGCTTCCCGAACTCGGTGGGCCCGTACACGGGACTGTTGCCCAGGCACACACCGCGGAACGAGCTCTCCGCCGCCCATCGGATTTCCCGCAGGGCGCCGTCGAGGTCACCGGCCGCGATCAGTGCCATGGGCAGGATCCGAGCGTTGGGGCCCCGCATGTGGTCCCCCATCTCGTCGACGACCCAGCGGTTCCAGGATCGGCACATCGCCATGGCGAACACCGGGTCCGGAGTGGCCCAGCAAAGCAGGCCGACGGTGGGAAACACGACCTCGGCGTCGACACCATCCGCCCGCTGGTCGGCGATCCGCTGCTCCACGGAACGCCCGGAGAGGATGCGACGCTGATCCTCGGGCTCCATGCGGGACCGCGCTGGCCTGTCGTCCTCATCGGCCGGACGCGGCGTGCCGCCTTTCGACGGGGGCCGAACCAGCTGTGGACGGTTGCCTTCGCTGATCAGGTACTGTGCGCCGTCGGCGCGCTCCTCGAAGCGGGGGATGCGTTCCCGGTACTGCGGTTCGACCCGCTCGAAGATCGCCATGCCCTCCATGACGTGGCAGTCCGCGGACACCATGAAGTACTTGCGCGGATCGCCGGGGCGGGCCGTGCGTGACCATCCGTCCATGCCGGGGGTCTCCAACCGCCAGGCGTTCCTCGGGCCGATCGCCTCGGGCTCGCGCGTCACGGTCATGGCTCCTCCTCCCCGACCGGCTCTCTGACACCGCGGAAGGTCATCTGCGTCGAGCGCCGGCGGCCGCAACGGGCCCGGGAAGCAGACCCCGAAGCGCCTCGATCATCTCGGCCCGAACACGCGCACCGGAGAGCACCAGGTCCACCATGGTGAGCGAGATGTGGGTGTGCCCCCGAGCCCGCAAGTGCCGGACCGGCACACCGGCGCCGGCCAGTGCCTCCGCGTACGCCTCGCCCTCGTCGCGAAGAGGGTCGAACTGCGCGGTGACCAACACTGCCGGCGGTAGGCCGGCCAGGTTGCCTCGGAGGACCGCGAAGCGAGGGTCGTCGCGATCACGTGGCCCGATGTAGTGGTCGTAGAACCAGCCGAGCAGTGCGCTGGTGAGCCCGTAGCCCTCGCCGTTCGCCTGGTAGCTCGGCCGGGTCGTGTCGCCGTCGATGACGGGAGTGATGAGAAGCTGGGCCCGGATGTCAGGGCCGCCGAGGGCGTTCGCCGCCTGGCAGACGCCGGCAGCCAGGTTGCCCCCGGCGCTCCATCCCGCGACGGCCAGCTCACCCGGACGGCCGCCGAGCTCGACGGCGTTGGCCGCGATCCACCGGACCGCCGCGAGTGCGTCGTCGACGGCTGCGGGAAAGCGATGCTCGGGGGCGTGGCGATAGTCGACGGATACGACCACGGCGCCGCTCCGGACGCACAGGTCGCGACACAGCGGGTCGTCCGAATCGAGATCGCCGATCACCCAGCCGCCGCCGTGGAAGTAGACGACCACCGGCCGCGGTTCGTCGCCGTGCGGCTGGTACAAGCGGTATCGGATGTCGCCGCCGGGTCCGGGGAGCAGGCCGTCGCGCACGGCGCCGACCTGAGGGCCGGCCGGGCGGATGGCCGCGCTGGCGGTCGTGAAGGCGCGGGCCTGCTCCGGCGACATCGTCTCCATCGGCGGGAGTCGCATCTGCTCGATGGCCGCGAGCAGCATGGCCACGTCGGGCTGCATCTCACGGATGATGCCGTCCCTGCACACAACGCCGGCCGGACCCTCGAGTCGGAAGCCGAGGTACCCGGATCGTGCGACCTCGTCACAAGCCTTCCGGTACTCGTGCAGGCCCCCGAGGTAGACGTAGAACATCCTCGGCTTGCCGGGCACGTTGGCCCCCATGTACCAGGAGTTGGCGGTGGGGAGGAGCGTGATCGCGGCGCAGTCCCGGACGTGCTCGGTCCAGCCCGTCTCTGCGATCTCTGTCGGCTCGATGGTGTCGAGCCCGTTGGCGTCCATGTAGGCGATGCAGTCGGTCACCCAGTCGACGTGCTGCTCGATGGCGACGGCCATGTTGCAGAGCACCGACGGGCTGCCCGGTCCGGTGATGGTGAAGAAGTTGGGAAAGCCGGCTGTGGCCAGCCCCAGGTAGGTCGAGGCGCCGTCCTCCCACTTCTCCCTGAGGGTGACACCGTCGCGCCCGGCGACGTCGACCGAGACGAGGGCACCCGTCATGGCGTCGAACCCGGTGGCGTAAACGATCGCATCGAACTCGAGGGACTCGTCGACGGTGTCGATGCCCTTCTCGGTGATCGATGCGATGGGGTGCTTGCGCACGTCGATCAGCCGCACGTGCGGCAGGTTGTACGTCTCGAGGTAGTTCGTATCGAGGCACGGCCGCTTGGTGCCCATGTAGTGGTCCCTGGGGCAGAGCGACTCCGCGGTCTCCGGATCCTTGACGATCTCGCGGACGCGCTCGCGGTAGAGCTCGGCGGCGATGTCGTTCGACCTCGGGTTGATCAGCTGGTCGGCGAACATGGCCTGCGTGGCGAACAGATCCCCTCGCTTCCACGCCCACTCGAATCGCTCGCGACGTTGCTCGGGCGTCGACGTCTCGCCCATGAGGGTGGTCGTCAGCGCATCGTCCAGGGGCACGCCCGCCCGCGATTTCCGGGCCGCCTCCCGGTAGCCGTCACGGTCGGCGGCCAGGGCCGCCACCGTCTCCGGACGTTGCGGCCCGTTGTGCGCCGGGAACGTGAAGTTCGGAGTCCTCTGGAAGACGGTCAGCTGGGCGGCCTGCGCCGCGATGAGCGGAATCGACTGGATGCCCGAGGATCCGGTGCCGATCACGGCGACGCTCTTCCCCGTGAAGTCGACGCCTTCGTGAGGCCACCGGCTCGTGTGGTACACCTCGCCGGCGAAGCGTCCGGCGCCCTCGATGTCGAGCTCCTTGGGAATCGACAGGCATCCACTGGCCATGATGTAGAAGCGACACGTCACCCGGTCGCCGCGGTCGGTCTCCAGCGTCCACCGCCGCGTCTGCTCATCCCAACGGGCGCTCGTGACCCGAGTCGAGAACCGGATGTCCGGGCGCAGGTCGTGCTTGTCGGCCACATGGCGGAGGTACGACAGGATCTCGGGCTGGGTCGCGAACTTCTCGGACCAGGTCCACTCGCGCTCCAGCTCGGGGTCGAAGCTGAAGCAGTAGTCGGTCGTCGGGACGTCACAACGGGCACCGGGGTAGCGGTTCCAGTACCACGTCCCGCCGACGTCACCGGCGGTGTCGAAGGCGATCACCGACCGGCCCATCCGCCGGAACCGGTGAACCAGATACAGGCCGGCGAACCCGGCGCCGACCACGACGGCGTCGACCTCGGACGGCACGGTGCGCCGGACGGTGACCTCATGGCTTGCCAGTGACATGCGGTTCCCTTCTGGAGCGTGTTCCCGAGATGTCCGGGCCGGATCACGGCGCGACGCTGGACAGGTCCTTGAAGCCGGTGGGATCGTGGCGGCCGATCGTGGCGTGCTCGAACAATCCCCACCCCTCGGCGCCGTTGCAGGTGGCTCGGGCCACGTGATCGACCACACCGAAGCGTCCGCGGGCGGCAATCGCCGGGTCCTTCAGGTCATAGACCGCGGAATCGACCCATCCCCGGCCCTTCCACTCGCCGTGCCGCCACTCCGGATCCCCGTACCCAGCGCCCGTGTTGAGAGCCACCGAGCCGAGGGTCTCCACCTCGACCGTGACGGGTCTGCGCGACTTGTCGCGCATGTGGATCACCGCCCGCTCCGGATGACGCGTCCCCGACCGGTAGACCAGGTCGATCTCCGGCCACCCCAGCTGATCGTGACGACCGTCGGCGAACACGCGGGTGGCCTCGTTGAGCGTCCGGTTCCCGTCGCAGTCCTCTTGCAGGATGACGATCAGCATGAAGTCGTCGAACCGCAGCGGCACGTACACCCACCAGAACCCCCCTGGACGCGTCTCGGCTCCGCGCCCGGCCGGCTCGGCTTCGCCTGAAGGTCGGATGCCCCATGCCCGGTCGCGACTACCCATCCATGTGTCGGGTGTCACCGTCAGGTCGGTGCCGTCGACATGCAGCGTTCCGGACCACGAGCCCACCTGGGCGTATCGCCAGCTGTCCATGACGACTCGGGGGCCGTTGTGCATCAGGTGGCGGGCCTCGTCGACGCAAGGGAACGAGCCTTCCCACTGGAGGTCGAACCCGATGCCGCGATCGGCGGCGTCGCAGACCACCCGAACCCGCTGGAGCGGCTCGATCACCTCGACTCGAAGCGGCCCGACCGCCGCGTCGAGAAGGCGATCCTCCAACGCGTCGGAGCTTCGTACCGTCAGCTGCCGCTCGCCGATCCGCACGGTGGCGAAGGCGTCGATGACTCCCAGGTTCTTGTACACCCCGAGCCCGGTGATGAGGAAGACATCCCCCGTGCGGTCGTGGGCATTGAAGTACCAGCGGTCGAAGAAGTTGCGATCACTGGTGCCGACGTAACGCATCGACAGCGGCACCTGATGGATCGGGTACTCGTCCAAGGGAACCGGCACGCGTCGTTCCTTTCGGTAGCGGCCGCTGAGGAGCGGCCAGAGCTTAGAGCGTCGTCTCTGGACTCTCTTGCCTGTGACAAGACAATCATACTAGTCTATGAACTGTCTGTCGACTCAGAGAAGAGGATCCGCTCCCTCGCGACGGACGAGCTCGCGTTGCGGGTCAGGAGCGGGTGAGGAAGGCGACCCATGGCCGATGCCGATGCGAACCTGCGGGGCTCCGACCTGGTGGGCCGGGCGCTCGCCGATCAGGGCGTGACCGACCTGTTCTTCATGATGGGCATCGGCGGGCCGCACTCGCCTGCGGTTCGCTCGTGCCTCGATGCCGGGATCGCCGGCTACTACGTGCGGCACGAAGAGGGTGCCGCGATGGCGGCACACGCCTACAGCCGCCTCGCGAAGCGACCTGGTGTGTGCTGCACACCGCTCGGTCCCGGCACGACGAACGCCGTGACGGGCCTGGTCAACGCGCTGCTCGACGCAGCGCCGGTGGTGCTCATCGCCGGGGGCCCGAACCGCGGGGATTGGGGCCTCGAGGCCTATCAGGAGCAGGACCAGATGGCCATCATGCGGCCGGCCTGCAAGCGCGCGTTCCGCGTCGAGCTCGCCCGCAAGATCCCCGAGACGCTCGCCATCGCCCTGCACGAGGCCAACGCCGGCCGGAAGGGCCCGGTGTACGTGGAGATCGCCGGCGACGTGCTCGGTGAGAAGGTCGACCCCTCGCGTCTGCAATGGCCGGCGCGGAACCCCGAACCTGCGCGAGCTGCCGCGGCGGACGACGACCTGGACGCGATCGCCCAGCTCGTGGCGAAGGCCAAGCGCCCGCTGCTCCTGACCGGCAGCGGTGTAGTCTGGTCCGGCGCCGCGGGCGCGCTGCAGGAGTTCGTGACGACCACCGGGATCCCCTTGGTCACGACACCGCAGACCCGCGGTGTCGTGCCCGAGGACCACCCGCTCGCGCTCGTGGCGTCCCGGAACCGCGCGCAGCGCGAAGCCGACGTCGTGGTGGTGGTCGGCACCCGCGCGAACTGGCTCAACGGGCATTTGCGCCCCCCGCGGTTCGCTCCGGATGCGCGCTTCGTCGTCGCCAACATCGATGCGAACGAGATCGGTCGAGGCCGCGTTCCGGAGGTGGGCGTGGTCGCCGACGCGCGGGTGTTCCTCGGGCAGCTGCAGACGAGGCTCGCAGATGCCGGCGGGATCGGTGAGGCCGCGAAGGCGTGGATCGGTCAGCTCGTCGAACTCGATGCGAGCAAGGAGCCCGATCGCATGACGCTCAGCGACCGGGTCCCGATCGATCCGAACCGCTTCTGCGAAGAGGTGCGACGGGTGCTGCCGCGAGACGCGGTGGTGATCGTGGACGGGCACGAGACCCTCGAGTACGTGCGGCGCTGGATCCCGAGCCTGTCGGAGGCGAACTACCTCACGTCGGGTCCGAATGGCTGCATGGGTGTCGGCGTGCCGTTTGCGCTCGGTGCGGCGGTGGCGGCTCCGGACCGGCCGATCTTCGCGATCATGGGCGACGGCGGGTTCGGCTGGCACGGCATGGAGTACGACACCCTGATCCGTCACAACCTCCCCGCAGTCGGCATCGTGTTCAACAACGCCGGCTTCACCGGACGCCCGGCGGCGATGGGCACGGGCCGCGAGCTCGGCCACCAGCGCTACGACCTGATGGTCCAGGCGTTCGGCGGCCACGGCGAGTTCGTCGAGAAGCCGGGCGACATTGCGCCCGCGCTCCAACGGGCCATCGACTCCGGCAAGCCCGCGCTGGTCAACATCTGCGTCGACCCCGACGCCCAGGCCGCCGGTGGTCTGCTCGGCGCTCTCGGCTCCGAGCAAGCCTGGAAGAAGTGATGGCTTCGAGCGAGGCGCCGAGACGTGCCCGATCGATCCAGAGCGCGTCGTCGACACGCAACGCATGCCGGCTCGAAGAGGAGGCGGCCGGCAAGGAACTCGAGTGACGCGCAGATATGTTGATGCTTGCCCGTCCCGCTCGCTGCATGAGGATCGCTCGAGGGCGGCCTTTCGAGGCAACAAGATGGCGACGTTCACGGCCGAGGAACGGCTGGCCCTTCAGGATTCGGTCAGGCGCCTCTTGGCGGACCGGAGCACCGAGGCCGGAGCGGGGCTAGCTCCGGAGTCTGAATGCTGAGCAGGTTGCTCAAGGATCAAGTCTGACCGCTCGGCCCCCTCCCGGTGGCAACGATACCTAGCCCGTTGCCTTCAGCTCGACGCTCAGGCGGAAGCCGAGGGCATCGAGGAGCGCCTCGAGACTGCGCAGCTCCGGAGTGCATCGACACGCGGAAGTGTTTGCGATCGGAAACACCGCCTCGCTCGACCAGGAGGGGAAGCCGCTGCCGGGCGTCGCGCAGGTCGCGATGCAGCAGGGTCGCGATGTCGGCCGCGCGATCCGCTGGCCTCCGGGTCGGAGGCGTCCTGTCCTCGCGAGCGATCGTCGAGAGGGCGGACCAGGACACGCGCACGATCATTGCATATCGCGTGTCCTTCGCGAGTCTTCAGCATTGGGTGTCGCGAGGAACTTCGGCCGGGGACGTGAACCATGGACTCCCAAGTCTCCAATCCAGCCTTCTGGAGCCGGATGCAGTTCGGCTTCACGATCACCTATCACTACCTCTTTCCCCAGCTCACGATGGGATTGGCGTGGTTCCTGGTCTACTGGAAGTGGCTCGCGTTGCGGACGGGCGACGAGGAATACCACCGGGCGGTCCGGTTCTGGGCGAAGGTCTTCGGACTCAACTTCGCGGTGGGCGTCGTCACCGGCATTCCGATGGAGTTCCAGTTCGGCACGAACTGGGCCGGCTTCTCGCGCTATGCCGGTGGCGTGATCGGCCAGACGCTCGCCATGGAGGGGATGTTCGCGTTCTTCCTGGAGAGCGCGTTCGTCGGGGCGCTCATCTGGGGTGAGAAGCGGCTGGGTCCCCGGGTTCACTTCCTGGCTGCAGTGGCGGTCGCGCTGGGAAGTTGGCTCTCCGGCTACTTCATCCTCGTCACGAATGCCTTCATGCAGCATCCGGCCGGCTATCGGGTCGAGGCCGATGGCTCGCTCGGCATCGCGAGTGTCGGCTCCTACCTGCTGAATCCATGGGCCTGGGTGCAGTTCGCCCACAATCAGATGGGCGCGCTGGTGACCGGATCGTTCGTGGTCGCGGCCCTGGGCGCCTTCTACGCGCTGCGCGGAATCCACCCGGTGCAGGCGCGGCTCTACCTGCGCGCGGGGACGTTCACGGCGCTGATCGCCTCTGTTCTCGTCGCGTTCCCGACCGGCGATCAGCAGGCCAAGATGATCGGCCGGCATCAGCCGGTCACCCTCGCCGCGATGGAGGGCCGATTCACCGGCGGCCCGATGGCGGGCGTCGCGATGATCGGCCAGCCCAACGTCGCGGCGCGGCGGCTCGACAATCCGATCGAGATCCCCGGTGCGCTCAGCTTTCTCGCCTATGGAACGTTCCAAAGCTATGTCCACGGGCTCGAGGAGTATTCCGAGGACGTGTGGCCCGACAACATCGAGCTGTTGTACTACGCGTTCCACCTGATGATCACGCTGGGCACCGCGTTCATCGTGCTGATGGCATTCGCCACCGTCCAGAATTGGCGCGGCCGCCTCGAATCCACCCCTTGGCTGCTCTGGCTGCTGATGCTGGCGTTTCCGTTCCCCTACATCGCCAACACGCTCGGCTGGATGACAGCGGAGCTCGGGCGTCAGCCCTGGCTGATCTACGGCCTGTTCCGCACGCGCGACGGCTACAGCGAAGTCGTCAGCAACGGGGACGTGGTCTTCACGTTGATCGGATTCACGGGCCTGTATTTCGTGCTGGGTCTCCTGTTCCTCTTTCTGGTCGGACGCGAGATCGGCCGCGGTCCGGACGTCGAAGTGATCGCCCGCCGAGGCGAGGAGCGTGTCCCATGATCGCGCTGTGGTACAGCATCGTCAGCTTCATGTTGATCGCTTACGTGATGCTCGATGGGCGCAATTTCGGCGCTGGAATGTTGCACTGGCTCGTCGCGCGCACGCCGGCGGAACGGCGCCAGGTCGTGGCGGCGATCGGGCCGCTGTGGTCCTGGCACGAGGTGTGGCTGGTCGGCTTTGGTGGCACGCTCGTCGCGGTGTTTCCGCGTCTGATGGCCTCGGCCTTCGCGGGCTACTACCTCGCGCTGTTCCTGATCCTGTGGTGCCTGATCTTGCGCGGCGTCTCCCTCGAAGTGGGCGGCCACATCGACGACCGGCTCTGGCAGGGCTTCTGGGACTTCGTGTTCGTGTTGGCCAATTTCCTGCTCGCGATCTTGTTCGGTGCGGCGGCGGGCAACGTGGCGCGCGGTGTTCCACTCGATGCGGACGGCCGATTCTCGATGGCGTTCTTCACGGATTTCCGCGCGACCGGCCACGTGGGGCTGCTCGATTGGTACACGGTATCGATCGCGACCTTCGCGGTCGTCCTGCTGGCCGCTCACGGCGCCACGTATCTCACGCTGAAGACGGAAGGGCCGGTGCACGACCGGAGCGACGCATGCGCGCGGATCCTGTGGGCGGTCGCGGGTCCGCTCTTTCTGGCCATCTCGATCGAGTCGTGGGTGGTGCGTCCCGAGCTGCCCGGGCAGGCGATCGGCAATCCGCTGTGCTGGCTGGGGCTGCTCGGGGTCGCCGTCTCGATCTACCTGCTGATCTCGGGCCTCGCCGCGCGACGGGAAGCGAGGGCCTTTGCAGGGTCGAATCTTCTCCTCGGAGGATTGTTGGCGACTGGAGGCGCGGCGATCTTCCCGGTGATGCTGCACTCGACGCTCGCAGCCGATCACTCCCTGACCGCCTACGCCGTCGCCGCCAGCCCGAGCGCTCTCCTGCTCGCTGCGATCTGGTGGCCGGTTGCCCTCGCGCTGGCGGTTGCGTACTTCGTCTTCATCTCGCGGCGCTATGCCGGAAAGGTGAGCGTGGCTCGCGACACGCAGGGTCTCTACTAGGCCGGGCCGGCCACCGCGGCCCGCCGTCACCGCTGGCGCAGGAGGACGAGTCTCCGCTTGTTGGGCGGTTGGTAGAGAGAGCTCGCGATGCCGGTCGTCGAGTCGATGATCTCCAGACCCGTGACGAGCCGAAGCACGACGTGGCAGGGCTCCTGCGGATGCGCCGCATCCGGATTGCAGATCACGTTCAGCCTGGCGCTCTCGTCGAGGCTGATCCCGGGCGGCGCGAAGCCGAGCTCCCGGCTGCTCCGGTCGAAACCGTCGGGGCGCTGCGAGGCTGGCACGAAGGCGTGGGGCAAGGTCCGGCAGGGCTCGAAGGCGTATCGCATGTCTGCTCGTCCCGTCGCCGTGTCGAACACTTCGACGTTCATCGCGAGCCGGTCGACGGGAAGTCCCTTGCGTCGAAGTCCACGACCGCGCGAACCACGTCGCGCAGCGCGGAACCGGTGACGAGCGAATTCCGGGGGAGGTCGAGCGACGCGACGCCTCGAACCGGAACGTCAGTCGTGAGCGCGAGCGGCGCCGAGGAGGACGGGCTCGCGACGGGATCTCCATCGGCGTCGGCGAACCG
The DNA here is from genome assembly GCA_035542715.1 of Myxococcota bacterium. Lineage (GTDB taxonomy): Bacteria > Myxococcota_A > UBA9160 > UBA9160 > UBA9160 > DATKKW01. The sequence goes on along the minus strand of DATKKW010000018.1, from coordinate 51,504 downwards.
CAACGTCACCCGGCAGGAGCCCTTGGTTCTCCGTCCACCCGAAGGCGATTGTGCCCCCGGGACAAGTGTTAGGCTCCCGGACGCATGCGCGCCTCGCAGCGAGGGAAGCCGGTCCCTCGATTCCGGGTGGATCCAGCCATCACCGGAGCCACATGAAGCCGGTCATCGCCATCCACGGGGGCGCGGGCGTGATCCGCCAGGCGGATTTCACACGGCATCGTGCCGGCCTCTCGCGCGCGCTCGAGGCCGGCTGGGCGATCCTCGAGCGCGGCGGATCGAGCCTCGACGCGGTCACGGCCGCGGTGGTCGTGCTGGAGGACGACCCGCATTTCAACGCGGGGCGCGGTGCCGTCTACGACGCCGACGAGAAGCACGAGCTCGACGCCTCGATCATGGACGGCGCCACCCTGCGCGCCGGCGGAGTGACCGTCGTTTCGCGCATCCGCAACCCGATCCTCGCTGCGCGCGCGGTCATGGAGCACAGTCCGCACGTCCTGCTCGCGGGTCGCGGCGCCGAGCGATTCGCTCGCAGACACGGCGTCGCTCTCGCGCCCGCCTCGTACTTCCATACACGCTCGCGGCTCGCCGCTCTTCGGAGGAACCTCGCGCAGCACCATGGAACGGTCGGCGCGGTGGCACGCGACCGCGACGGCCATCTCGCCGCCGCGACCTCCACCGGTGGCTTCACGGGGAAGCTCCCCGGCCGGGTCGGCGATTCACCGATCGTGGGCGCGGGCACGTGGGCCGACGACTCGACCTGCGCGGTGTCGGGCACGGGTCACGGAGAGCTCTTCATCCGGACCGCCCTCGCGCACGAGGTGGCGGCACGCATGCGCCATCGCGGCGACTCGCTGCGCCGGGCAGCAGCCGCCGCCTTGGAGGGAGTCGCGCGCCTCGGCGGAAGCGGCGGCCTCGTCGCCGTCGATCGGCGCGGAAACATCGCGATGCCGTTCCACAGCGCGGGCATGTTCCGCGCACGCATCGGCCGCGACGGCAAGGCGGGGATCGCGATCTACCGGTGATCCCACGGGCTGCAGCAGGAGGAGCTTCGGCCCGCAAGGCCTCGACCGATCGCCTGGGGCGCACGGTGGCGCGCCCTCTCGCCCGACGAGTCGAAGGGCGAGGCCCACTGGCGCCGGGGCGGCTGCTGGCTCCGGGCTGGCTCAGCCCTCCGCGCCCGCGACGCGCGGCCGCGTGCCGACCCCGTGCAAACGCCGACCATCGGCGACCCGGCCCTCCGCTCTTCCTGACGGCGCGCATCCTCCGCACGGCGAGCGGCATCCCCACCTTCGATGAGCTGGCCTCGGTCGATGTCACGGTCTCCGTGCTTCCAGGCAACGACCGCGTCCGGCCGTGGTTCGACCTCGCGCCGTTCGGCGTCGCCGTCGCCCCGGGAGAGCAGCTCGCGATCTACCTCGGCGTTCCGCGTAGAGCGCCGCCGGACGGCGTCCTTCCCCGGGTCTCATCGTCTCGAGCGCACCCGCTCGACGATCGCCGACGTGTCGATGGCGAAGGTGTGCCACTGCGACGACGCGAGCAGGTGTCGGCCGTCCGCGGAGACGTAGGCACGTCGTCCGCCGAGCCCCGTGCTGATGCGCCCGAGCGTACGGAAGGTGTTGCGGTCGAGCACCCAGAGATGGCCGCCGAACGTGGTGGCGACGTAGACGAGATCGTCGTGGTCGTCGATCTGTGCCAGCCGCACGCCGGGCCCGAGACGCCGGCGCAGGAGCAGCCTCCCGCTGTCGAGGTCGAGGACGTTGATGCCCCAGAAGCCGGCCGTGATCAGGCGCCTGCGGGACGCGTCCACCGTGACTCCGAAGGAGCCGGTGTCGTGGGTGTCCCGCATCGAGCGCAGCCGCAGGCTCGCGAGGTCGAGCTCCCAGATCCGCGAGCCGTCGCCCCACTCGGTGAAGTAGAGCGAGTCGGCGCGCTCGTCGAACGAGGTGGGGCCGGTGAAGAGACCGAAGGTGCCAGGCCGGTCCCGGCGCTTGTAGGGAAACGCCTCACCGACGTCGAGGTTGAACGTTCCGCTCGCGCGATCGAGCCGGAAGACGGTGTCGCTCCACTCGCTCGCGTAGAAGACGGCGTCGCGCAGGCGGTCCCACGCCGCGCGATGCCCCGGCAACTCCACCCCCGGACCGTCGATCACCTCGGGCGGGAAGATCGTGCGGCGGAACCGGGATGGCTCGTCTGCGCGGAACTCCATCACGTTCGCCGTGTACGTCCGCTTGCCCAGCCGCGCGTGGTTCATCGTCACCTGGACCCCGTCTCCGAGGCAGAGCAGCTCGCGCAGCGCGCCGTAGAAGTCGTCGTCGAAGAAGTGATACTCGCCGCGCCGCGCGAGCGTGCGCGGATCGTACTCGGCGACGTAGCCGCTCCGGCAGGCTCGAGGGTCGTCCGCCGAGCAGAGCGGCACCGTCATGAACATCTGGTTGCGTCCGGGCTCCTCGCAGATGTCGTACGCATAGCCGCGCTCGTCGAGGACCGTGGCGGAGCGGCGGAGGGCGTCGGGAAGCAAGCCCGCGAGCCCGATCGGCACGACGAAGGTCGCGAGCGGCAGGGCCGTGACGGCCAGGAGCGCGGCCTCGGCGGCGCGCAGGCGGGTCCTTGCCGCGACCGCGCACCCGCAGAGCACCGCGGCCCAGACCAAGGCGGCGGCGGAGCACGAAGGGCTCGGAGCCACGAGCGCCGCGGCGCCGACGCCGCCTGCCGCGAGCGCGACGAGCGCGATGGAGGCACGCGGCGCCGCGCCCGAGAGCACGAGGCCGAGCGCGAAGACCGGGAGCGACCCCCAAGCCACCTTCGCAGCCCATGGGTCGGCGTCGAAGAGGTAGTGGTGGATCGCAAAGGCGGCGCCGGCGAGGAGCCACGCCCACCGGCGCAGCCGCCAGCGGCGGCGCGCGCCCACGGCGGGGGCCAGCCACCAGCGCGGACGCAAGACGAACGCGGCAGCGAGCAGGACGAGCGCAAGGAGCTGATGGAGCGCGAACGGAAGCAGGAGTCGCATCTCGCGCAGCTCGAGCCGCAGCGCCTCGCCGACCGCCGGCTCGAGCCCCGCGGGCAGCGCATCGGTGAAGTAGAGAGCCCGCACGCCGACCGCCACGAAGAAGACGCCGAAGGTGGTCGCCGCGGCGAGACCGAGGAGGATGCGGATCGCGCGGCCCACGGCCTCCCTTCCCATCTCTCTCGCTCGCTACTGCAGCCCTCCCGCTGGCTGCTGCGCGCGATCGTACTCGGGACCGAACAGGAACAGGCCGTTGCAGAGCATCGATTCGTCCGCCACGGGCGGCTCTTCGCGGCACGGAAAGACCGCGAGCTGCGGCCGGCGGGCCCGCAACGCCTCCAACACCGCGTCGCCCGGATCGCCGTACACGTTGATCAAATTGTTGCGAAGCAGCAGGACGCGCGCAGTGGGGGGTACGCTTGCGAGATCCTGGAGCACGGCGGTCAGCTCGCCGTCGCGCGCGGCCTCGGCCCGGCGCCACATCCCGAGGCCGCGTACGCAGTCCGGGTCCGGGTGATAGAACGCGACGTACTGGGCGAGCCACCAGTGGTGCACGAGCAAGACGTCGTAGCGATCGCGGATGCGGGTGGCTTGTTCGACGATCTCCGCGATCACGCGGCGGTTGCGATAGAAGGCGTGGCCGGGGTAGCTGGTCGCGACGGCGATGCTCGAGGCGAGGAACGGAACGAGGATCAGGGCGGCATAGGCGTTGCGCACTGCGGGCCGCACGGGGAGGTCGAGGGTGAGCAGGCCCCAGCCCGCCAGCAGGAACGGGGTGCCCCCGATGAAGCCTCGCGGAAAGAAGAGCCAGTGCTGGCCCACGATCGCTCCACCGAGCACCACGAGCAGGGGCAACGCGAGGCCCAGCAGCAGCAGAGGTCGATCGAGGAGCGCCTGCCGGCTCCGCCACGACGCGGTCGCGAAGGGCACCAGCAGGAGCAGCGCGATGGCGCGATTGAGCAACGCGGCGCTGTGCGGCGCGTCGCCGACGGTGCTTCCGAGGAACAGGAGCTGCTCCGCCCAGACCGCTGGAAGGTCGAGCGGATAGAGGCTCCAGTGGGGCAGGGAGAGGGACGCGAGCGCGTGGACGAGGAGCGCGACGAATGGGGCGGCCGACGCGAGCGACGTGAGACCGTCCTTGAGCTCGCGCCGCCGGTCGGCCGGACGCCGCGCGAGGACGTACGCGAGCCAGCGCAGCCCATGGAATCCGGCCAGGAACACGATGCCGTAGTAGTGGGACGCCATGACCAGGACGGCCGTGGCGGCCAGCCAGACCCGGCGCCTCCGCAACTCCGGGGCCTCCGCCACCCGTGCGTGGAGCAGACAGCAGAGGAGCAGCAGTGAGTAGGGCCGCGCGTGGCGGCTGTAGAAGACCAGGAAGGGGCTCAAGGCGCAGAGGCAGGTGACGACGACCGCCGCGCGGCCGCCCCAGAGTCGCCTCGCGAGGGCGAACGTCACCGGGATGGCGAGCGTCCCCGTGATCGCCGAAAGCAGGCGCAGTGCGACCAGGGGCGGATCGCCGCCCACGACGGCCGCGACCCCGAGGTTCCCGGCGACGAAGAGAGGTCCGTCGAGGCCGACGGTGAGGACCCGCCAGAATCCCCGGCCGCTCCGGATCAGATGGAGGGTGTACCAGCTCCAGGTCTCGTCCAGATCGGCGGGCGCTGCGCCGAGCCTCGCGAACCGGGGGATGGCAGCCACCAGTGTCAGGATGAGGAGGGGGTGGCCTGCGAGGCGGTGGAGCAGGCGCGCCGCCCGGCTCCCGGGAGTCCCGAGGAGCTGTGTCGCCATCCGGGCAAGGTGCCATGGCGGCGAGCCCGCCGCCGCCGAGCGTCGCTCCCGGCCGCTCGCCCCGCGGGTCGCCTGCCAGCCCGCACCAGGAAACCGACGCCGATCGATTCTTCTTTGATGAAACCCATCGGTGCTTCTGGGAGAATGCTTGCGCATCGGGCCTTCGCACGGGCCCTCCGCTTTGCACCGGGCCCCTCGAGCGAGGACGACGCGGTGTCGGCCGTGCATCGTGGACGGGGTGAGGCCGTCTTCCGCGTGTCCCGCGATCGGTGGATCCGAGAACGGTCCAGATCCGACGGACGCGGTCCGTCCAAGAGAAAGGGCAGCCATGCCGGATCACCTGACGAACTGGCGTTGGGCGAAGTTCGCCATCCTGGCGAGCATCGTCGTGGGGCTGTGCGTGATGATCCCGAAGGGGGTCGCGCAGCTCGCCGACGCGGATGGAGACGGGGTCCGCGACTCCGCCGACAACTGCGTGACCACGGCCAACGCGAATCAGCGCGACTCGGACGGTGACGGGATCGGTGATGCATGCGACCCGGACTATGACAACGACGGCGCGGTCGGCATCTCCGACTTCAACCTGCTGCGCAGCCAGTTCGGCAAGACCGCCAACGATCCGGGCTTCAACCCGGCGCTCGACGCCGACGGCAACGGCGCGATCGGCCTCTCCGACTTCAACGTCCTCCGCAGCCACTTCGGACTGGCGCCCGGGCCGTCCAACGCGCTCGGTCCGCCGACCTTGGTGCTCACGCAGCCCGCCCACGGAGCGTTCATCCTGCCGAACGGCAGCAACTGCCAGATCTCCGTGCAGGGCAGTGTTCCGAACGTGGCGGACATCGATCTGAGCCTCCTCGTGAATGGCACGCAAGAGGCCACCAGCAACGGCCAGTTCCAGACGTCCCGAACGGCACCGCCGATCTTCGCGCCCATCCTCGCGGAGGCGACGCGGAACTCCAGCGGCGCGGTCACGCGCGTGCAGAACGTGGCCCACTGCGGCGACTCGATCCCCAAGAACTCCCTCGCGCTCCGCAGCGTCGGGGTGCGCTTGAACGACAGCGGAATCCAGAAGCTCGAGCCGCTGATCAACTCCGCCGTGGCCGGCCAGATCGGGACCATCGAGCAGCAAATCATGGCGCTGAGCCCGATCGCCGTCGGAGACTGCGTCTTCCTCGACGTGTACGGCCTCTGCGCCGTCCAGCTCGACTCCATCACGATCCACTCGGTCAACATCGGGAGCGTGAACCTCTCGCTGGACTCGGTGACGAACGCAGTACAGGCGAACGGATCCGTCGCCTCGCTCGACCTCTCCTACACCGCGAACCTCAGCGGGATCATCAGCAGCTGCGACGGACGCGTCCAGGCCGACAGCTTCGACGTCTCCGCCCTGCTGGGGCTCTCGCCGGGAAGCCCACGGTCGCAGCTCGACGTGAACCTGAACGCGCCGGTGATGGTGACAGCGACCAACCTGCGCAACACCTTCACCGGCGGCGTCTGTGACTTCCCGATCCTCGGCGACCTGATCAACGCGTTCGTCGGCGACATCGGCGACCGCATCATCCCGCAGATCAAGACCGCGCTGAACGATCCCGACGGCGCCGGTCCGCAGGACTCGATCATCGCCGCTCAGCTGCAGAACGCGCTCGCGCAGGTATCGATCGCTGGCGCGGTGGGCTCCAGCCTGGGGCTCAACCTGGACGCGCTCTACACCGCCGTCCCCGAGGACAACACGGGCGTCACCCTCGAGCTCGACGCGAACGTGCTGCCCCCCACACCCGGTCCGCTGACGCTTCCGGCGTCCTACTCGATCAACGCCACCTTCCCGACCTTCGGCGCGACGGAACCCGGCGGGCAAGCCTACGACGTGGCGCTCAGCATCTCGCAGAACCTGCTGAACAAGCTGCTGCGGTCGGACGCGGAGAAGCGCGCGTTCGACACCGATCTCACCACGTTCGACTTCAGCCTCCTGGGCCTCCCGATCGGGACGCAGCCGATCTCGACCGCGCTTCTCGGGCTGGTCGTCCCGGGCTTCGCGACCGTATTGCCCCCGGAGAACGTCGTGGTCCGGTTCCGGCCGAGCCTCGCTCCCGTGCTGACGGTCGGCTCGACGGGCGGCTCGAACCCCACGAATGCCCGCGTCGACATCGCCGGCGTCGATGTCACGGTGGTCGGGCTCGTCTCCGGCAGGACCTACCTGACGACGCGCCTCGACGGGCGGTTCGATGTCGTCCCGAGCATCCAGGGCAACACGATCAACTTCACGCTGACGGGCGTGGAGAGCGCGAACCTGGCCCTGATCTCGAGCACGATCGGGGTGACCAACGCCCAGATCCAGGCCCTGAACGCGCTGCTGGCGCAGCTCCACCAGTCGATGATCTCCCAGACGCTCGACTCGGTCCCGCTGCCGAGCTTCCCGGGCTTGACCCTCGTGCCGGTCACGGTCTTCCAGGATGCGGGGTTCATCAGCCTGTTCACGAATCTGATGCCGACGCCCTAGGCCGTTGCCACCGTCGAGGTGGCCCAGGGAGGGGGGCCAGCGCTCCGGTCGAAGCGACGCGCTACGCGATTCGGCGTAGCGCGTCGACGCTCACGGAGAGCGGGCGTTGGAACAACAGATTGAACTCGAGCATCGGTCCCACGTTGCATACGGTGCAGGGCGTTGCGCCGGGGAAGGCGCGCTTCCAGTCGTCCTGGAGCATGTCGATCGGCTCGGCCTTTCCCTTCGTGAAGGCGCACGGATAGCCGCGACCCTGCGGATCCACGTAGAGGAACCCGCGGCCCGCCGCGCAGCGCACCTTGGGGTCGTGGAACGCCGACACGCGGAAGTCCGCCCAGCGCGACTGGGTGTCGAGGTAGGCCGCGGAGCTGGCGATCGGCCGGCCAGCCCGCTTGAGAGCCAGCAGCCCGGCCCAGAACCGGCGGAGATCCTCGGACTGCACGTCGTCGGCGAGGCCGCCGCGGACGATCTCGGTGTCGACGCACTGCGGCTGGAAGTGCATCTGGAAGCCGATCGACTCCGCCTTCTCGATCAGGCGCTCCGCCTGAGGAAGGTCGGCCGCGCCGACCACGCAGATCGCCACCACGGGCTTCTTCCGCGCGACCAGCGACGCGATCGCATCGAGAACGCCTTCGTAGGCGCGCTCGCCGCGCCGCGCGCGATGCGTTTCCGGGTCGCCGTCGAGGCTCGTGAAGACGAGATCGACCTTCTCGAACACATCCGGATGCCGCTGGTAGAGCAGCAGGTTCGAGTTGAGCGTCACGTAGAAGTGCCGGGACTTGGCCTCGTCCACCAGCGTGCCCAGGTCCTTGCGGACCAGCGGCTCGCCTCCGACGAGGCCGAGGCGGCTCACGCCGAGGTCGCGCAGGCGATCGAAGAGCCTCCGCACCTGGTCGACCGGCAGGTCGTTCGGGTCCATGAAGGGCGTATTGCAATAGCTGCAGCGGAGGTTGCAGCGGTTGGTGACGGCGTACGCAGCGGAGAACGGCCGCGGCCCGCGCGCCGTCGAGTAGGCGGCGAGGCTCAGCGCATAGGACCACGCCAGGCGTCCGACGTCACGCAGGTCCATGGGTCATCCAGAGCGCCCAGACGAGGGCGAAGCCGCAGTAGACGCGACAAGCCATCCAGGCGCGGCCGGTATCCGTCAAGAGGAGTCGCAGTCCGAGCGGGACGAAGGCCGAGATCGCGCCGAGCGGGCCCAGCGGTCGGTAGAGAATCGCCGCGAGCACGGCGCAGAGACCGCCGAGCGACAGCGTCACGAGGTGCGGCAGCCGGACCGCCGTCGTACCGACCTCGTTCGCTGCGTCGACCGGGCGATCCTGCTGCATCTGGAAGACGTGCATCATCGCCGTCATCAAGCCCACGCTCGCGCAGAAGACCGGGCTCGGCGAGACGATCGCGGCATAGCTGGCGCCCCACGCGACGACGGCGACCAGGTCGACCGCCGGCGTCCCCTTCACCCACCAGGAGTACAGGAAGTTCACGGCGAGCATGGTCCCGACGGCCGCCGCCGAGCGCGGACCGAGGGTGCCGAGGGCGAGGACGAATGCGGCGACGTGGAGCCCGCACAGCCAGACGAGGAAGGGCCGCCGCCTCTCGAGGATCGCCTGGACCAGGCGCTTGTCCTTCTTCGGATTGCGGACGTCGTGCTCCGCGTCGCGCCAGTCATTGATCCCGTAGGCGACGGCAAGGACGAGCCCCGAGAGCGCGATCGCCACCGCGAGCGTTGCCGGCGAGGGACGCGTGGCGGCGGCGAGCGCTGCGTTCACTGCCACGAGGGCGCCCTCGCCGCGGCGGAAACGGTTCCAGAGGGGAAGCCAGGTCAGGCGCAGCAGATGGGCCATCACGAGCGTCCCGACTCCAGGCTGGCGCGGAATGCCTCCTTGAAGAGCAGGTGCTGCTCCTTGCGGAGATAGTCGCGGACCGTGTCGCCGAACAGGCGCTGCCGCCGCTCCAGGATGCCGCGATCTTCCTCCAGGATGGTGCGGTTCGTCCGGCGCAGGAAGCGCTCGAGGAGGCGGCGGAACGGGTACAGCAGTGCCGGCAGGTCGATCTCGGTGTGTACGTCGACCTCGCTGTGGACCTGGGGCGTGCCGCTGTAGAGCTCCCGCACGGTCGACGTCACGATCATCGGTCCCAGCGGCGAGCGGACGGCGTTCACGATCGTGTCCGGCGGCCGGAACTCGTAGTAGTGCAGGTTCCGAAAACGGAACGGGCCGATCCGCGAGACCAGCGTGAAGCACGCGCAGCGATCCGTCTCGGTCAGGACCTCGCAGTCCCCGAGCCCGCTGTGCATGTCGAGGTGCTCGAGGTCGAGATAGTTGGCGATGACGTTCGCCCGCGTGGCCGCCACGTGCTTGGTGATGTCGAATCGGAACTTCATGCCGACCCTCGCTGCAGGACGCGAACCCGATCGCCCACGATCTCGTGCCGCAGGGGCTGCAGGCGCAGGCGGGCCGGGCTGAGCTCCCGGCGGCCTGGCAGGTTCCGCCAGGGATGGCCGGGCACCGTGCGACAGCGGCCGTCGGAGGCGTCGAACTCGTACCGGTGCCAGGGGCAGCGGACTCGGCCGCCGCGGACGCATGACGGTGCAAGCGGGCCACCGAGATGCGGGCAGACTCCGTTGTAGACGCGAACACCGTCGGCGGTGGCCACCGCGAGGATCTCGTGCCCGCCGACCTCGCGCCAGACGCTGCCGTTGCGGCTCAGCTCGGCCAGGGAGATCTCGCAGAGTACCCGGTCCGACAGAGGGCCTCCTCTCCCCTGCATCACGCCCTACGCCTCGACTTGCGCTTTTCTGGCACCCGTCGACCATACCACCGAATGACGACGGAAAACGGGCTCGCCGTTTCCGCGCCCGCCTCTGCGCATCGCCCCGTCTGGGATCCCCTGGGCTGGACCTGCGCGTTCCTGGTGACGGCCGCGGCGCTGCTGATGCTGGTGCACGTCGGCAAGCGTCCTTTCTGGGTCGACGAGTCGATCGCGGTCCTGCCGGCCCAGCGCATCCACACCGACCTGGTGCCTCGGAACCCCTTCGACCTCGACTTCATGCCGTGGCAGCTCCAGTACCAGATCTGGGACCCGGCCACGCCGCTCTACCGGTACAGCGTCGCCGCCTTCACCGCGGTCCTGGGCTTCTCGGAGGCCACCACCCGGGGCTTCTCGGTGCTGATGGGCCTCTTGACGGCGCTCGTGCTCTACCGGCTGGTTCGGGAGCTCCGGGGCCCCCGGACGGCCCTGCTCGCGGCCACCGTGCTCGTCACGTCGACGACCTTCGCCCTCCACGCGCGCGAGGCCCGCCACTTCACGTTCGTGATGTGCCTCGGCACCGCCACGCTGTACTGCCTGTACCGAGCAGCCCGGCGTCCACCCGGCTGGAGCGCGGCCCTCTGGCCCGTGCTCGCGATCGGGACGCTGCTCGCCCAGACGCTCGGCTACGCCCTTCTCCCTCTCCTCGCGGCGTGGATCCTCGTGCTCGGGCCGCGCGGGCTGCTCCAGCGCCGATACGCCCTGGTGTACGCCGCCGCGGGGGCGGTGTACGTCGCCGTGATGGTGGTCTTCTGGCGGACCCTGCCGTTCTTCCACGTGGTGAGCTGCGAGAACCATTTTGCCGGCTGCGCGCCGAGCCCCCTCTTCTACGTGGGCGTGATGCACGCCTTCCTCGCTCCGCTGGAGCAGCTCTTCGGCTCTCCGATCACGGCAGCCGTATCGCTGGCCCATGTGCTCTTCGTCGCCGGCATCGTGGGGCTCGGCGTCGGCGCGTGGCGCGATCCGCGGCAGCGCGAGCCAGCGCTGCTGATCGCCGCGTGGCTGCTCGTGCCGCTCGTCCTGCTCTCGACACGGGAAGTCAAATTCCCGCGCTTCCTGTTCATCTGGGCGATGCCGGTCATGGCCGTGCTGGTCGCGGAAGGGGCGGTGTGGATCGTGGGCAATCGCGGTACCGAGCGGAGCGCTTCGCGCTGGCTCGCCCTCCTCGCGGTCGTGATCGCGCTCGAGCCCACCGTTCGGCTCGGACCCTCCGCCGGCGGCGCCCTCGCCCGGCCGACGCTGGCCCTCGTGGACCATGTCCGCACCGAGCTGCTCAACCCTTCCGACGACAACTGGGAGCGCGTGGGTTTTCTGGCGCGCATGATCAAGGGCATCGCGAAGCCCAACGACGTGGTGGTGACGAGCTTCGACGATGCGGGACTCGGGTACTACACGGGCCGCTTCGTCTACGGCTTCATCAGGAGCGAGCGCACCGACGACTTCTACCTCGACCTGCTGCAACGCACCCGAGACGCCGGCGGCAGGGTCTTGTACGTCGACACGTTGCCGCAGTGGAACTTCTGCCTCTCCGGCGAGCCGGAGCCGCGCAGCATGGACTGCCGGGCCAAGTTCCCGCGCTTCCTCGAGGCGTGCCGGGGCACGATCCGCGATCTCTCCCAGCCCTCCCAGCCGTGCATCCGCATTCCGGCCCGCTAGGCGTGGAACGAGCCAGCGGGCGGCTGCGCGGGACGACGCTGGCGGCGGCCGCGTCGGCCGCCGCATTCGTCGTGTACGGACTGCTCCGACTCCATGCCCTCGAGCACAACTTCGACGAAGGTGTCTACATCGCACAGGCGCGGCTCGTGATGGCGGGCCTGCGGCCGTACGTCGACTTCTTCTATCACCAGACGCCGCTCTACCTCTACACGCTCGCCGGCTTCGCGGCGCCCGCGCCGGATTCGCTCGTGCCCTACCGACTGCTGTCGCTGCTGGCGACGGCAGCGACCGGGCTCTTGGTGTACGCGATGGCGCGGCAGCTGCTCGCGCCGATGCCTGCCGTGTTCGCGCTGATCCTGTTCTACACGGCGCCTCTCCAGTTCTACGACATGCTCGCTCTGCCGAACGCCGTCATGCTCTGCCTCGCCACCGCCGGGACGTGGTTCCTCGGCTTCCGCCGTGGGGCTGCCAGCGCGGCGCTCGGCGCCGCGCTCCTGGTCCTCGCGATCCTCGAGAAGCCGATCGCTCTGCCGATGGCAGCGGCCGTCGGCATCGCGACCATCGCCGACCGCACGCGCTGGGGCGACGCCATCTGGGCGGCGGTCGTGGCGGCGTCGACCGGGCTCTGTGCCTGGCTGCTGTTCGACCGCATGAGCGGAGGCGCCTTCACCGAGCTACTGCGGCTCCAGACGGGCCGCTTCGCCTCGAAGAGCGGATTCGAGCTCATGCTCGGGTACCCGCCCTTCCAGCAGCGCGTGCGCGGGGCGGGCATCCACTCCGCCCTCGGCTGGAACCTCTACGAGCACGCCCGCAGCCTGCTGCTGCCGGGCCCCTTCGGGAACCTGCACCTCGTCCTGCTCGCCGCGCTCGGACAGATCCACGTGGCGCGGCGTCCTTCGCCTGCGTGGGTCGGGCGCCGCCTCCTGATCACGGCGCTCTGGGCGCTGCCCCTTCTCTTCTCGGTGTTCGTCTGGGAGCCGGTCTGGGACCACTACTTCGTCCAGTACCTGCCGGCGCTGGCGCTCCTCGGCGGCGCCGCCCTCCAGGTGCTCTGGGAGGCCCGGCGGCTACCGCGGCTGGCCCGCGGGGTCGGGATCATCGTGGTGGCGCTGGGAGTGGCAGCGGGCGTGTCCCACGTCGAGCTGCGCACCGCCGACTACACCCTCGTTCCGCACGCGCAGTCGCCGGGCGAGCAGTGGCTCACGTTCGATCCCTTCCTGAACCTCATCGCCGGAGCCGAGCCGGCCTGCGGCCTGATCGATCCGTTCAACGTCTACGGCGAGCGCTCCCTCGTCGCGCTGTCCGACAACGCGGCCTGGCGACGCTTCCGGGTCGACCGCGAGGACCTGCTCCGCTGTCTCGACGCGGACCCCTCGATCCGCATCGCGATCGGGTCGGTCCGCTGGTTCTTCCTCGATCGGGACCTCCAGGAGGACCTCGACCGCCTCGGCCCGCAACGCGTCGTCCACATGCCGCTCTTCCTGAGCAATCAAAACCGCCACGCCCGGCGGACCTCGCTGTTAAGATGAACCCCGCCCGACTTGCGACACTGCGCGCGAAGGAACCCGCCTGCAAGAAGTGATCCTGGTGGACGAGGAAGACCGCCCGGTGGGCTCTGCCGAGAAGGAGGCGGCCCACCGCGAAGGCGGCCGCCTGCATCGAGCCTTCTCGATCTTCATCTTCGACGACCCGGGCCGCATGCTCCTCCAGCAGCGCTCCGAGCGGAAGTACCACTTCGGTGGCAAGTGGACGAACGCGTGCTGCGGCCACCCCCGGCCGGGCGAGGAGTCGGAGCAGGCCGCCCACCGGCGATTGCGGGAGGAGATGGGATTCGACACGCCGCTGCGACGGGCGCTGGCGTTCCTGTACACCGCGACCGACGAGCGCTCCGGTCTCACGGAGCGCGAGTACGACCACGTGTTCATCGGACGCTACGACGGCGAGCCGCGGCCCGATCCGGCGGAGATCGCCGCCATCCGGTGGGTCGCGCGCGCCGAGCTGGAGCGTGACCTGGCCGAGCGCGCGGAGCTCTACACGCCGTGGTTCGCCGACGCGTACGCGCGCCTCGCCGCCAGCGCCCTGCTGCCCTGAGAGCAAGCCATGGGCCGCCGCCGTGTCGCGCTGGGAATTGCGCTCTGCCTGCTCGTCGCAGTCCCGCTGGCGTGGTCACTCTATCGCCAGCGCGAGCTCCTCGCGTTGGTCGATGCGCCCCCCGCGCTGTCGTTCCAGGTGGAGAACGCCCGCGAGCTCTACGACCGCTTCCTCGCGTCGCAGTCTTTCCAGAGCCTGCAGACCAGCAGCCCCTACCTCGCGTTCTGGGACACCGACCAGGGACGCATGCTCGAGACCGTGCGTCACGGGCTCAGCGTGGTCCTCCGCGACGATCCGATCGATCTGCTGCTGCAGGCGATCGGTCGCCGCGCGCACGGCGCGCTCTGGATCCGGCCGACCGGCGGCCAGGCCGTCGCTCTGATCGCGCTCCCCGAGGAAGGCACCGACGTGGCCGACCTCGCCAAGCGGCTCGCCCTGCTCTCGAAGACGAACAAGCGCATCGTGGTCAAGAAGGTCGAGGACTTCTCCGCGCTCGACCTCGGCGGCAATACCCTCCTGCTCGGGAACGGCGTCGTCACGATCGCCTCCTCGACATCGATGGCGCTGCGGATCGCACGCGAGTGGAACGCCGCACTCGGGAGCGACCCGCCCGGGTATGGTCATCTCGAGCTCCGGATCGACCCCCACGCCGCGCATCTCGCGCCGACGGGGGCGGCCGACGGGCTCGGCGGGCTGCTCTCGCTGATCGTGGCCGGCGGCGTCGCGTCCGCCCTGGGCGCCTCCCACGAAGTCGTGGGCCGCGTTGCGCCGCTGCCGGGCGGGCTGCGCCTCGAGGCGCACGTCGACGCTGGCCTGCGTGCCATGGACGAGCGCACCCGGCGCATCTACGCACCCGCGACGTTCGCGCCGGGCCCTGCCGCGCCGGGAGAGATCCTCCGCGCGCAGATCGCTCGCGACCTCGATTTGCTCTGGGAGGACCGGCACCGCGTGACGCCCGAGACACTGGAGGGTCTCGGGAAGATCGAGAGCCTGCTCCAGACGCCGTCGCTGTTCCGCGACCTCTTCACGGGGCTCGAGCCGGGGCTCACGATCGTGGCGGCGCCGCAGAGCTTCGACGACCCGGACTGGCCCGCCCCCGAATCCCCCTTCCCAGGGCTCGCGCTGACCGTCCGGCTGAAGGACCCCGAGCAGCTCGGGCCCCGGCTCACGGCTGCCTTCGAGTCGGTCGTCCAGCTCGCGAACGAGAAGCCGGCCGACATCCACCAGCCTCCCCTGCTGGTGGATGACCTCGTCGGGAGCCACGGTGTCATGGGGGCTCGCGCGCGCTTCGTCGCGCCGCCCGCCGGCGGGCCGCGGATCCCGGAGACCCTGCGCAACCTCACGCCCAGCATCGGCCACCGCGACGGCGTCCTCGCGCTCGCGACGAGCTCGTCGCTGGTGCGCGATCTGCTGTCGCACGAGGCTCCGCCGCCGATCGAGGGCACGGCGCGCGACACGCTCCACGTGGACGCTCAACGCGCGGCGAACGCGCTCCAAGCAGCGCGGACGGCGCTCGTGCAGAGCGACGTCGAGAAGGGAAGACCGCTCGCAGAGGCGGAGTCCAACATCGACACCTTGCTCGCGATCCTCGGCACCCTCGATTCCCTCGACGCCGAGCTCGCCTACGGCGACGACGACACGCGCCTCTCGATCGAGCTGCGCGAACGCTCGCACGGAGAGCCCGCGGCTGCCGCCGCTGGCGCGCGCCCCGCGGGTTCCACCGATCGGTGACCACGATCGGGGCCGGGGCCGGAAGCGGCGGGCGAAGACGTCGGCGTCCCTTGGGGCCCGACACCCAGACAGGAACCCCCCGGGCTGGCCGGCCGGGACCCCCGGGTGTCGTCGTCGCGCGGGTCGGACGGGGTGAGCGCGAGGCGGGAGCCGATCCGGGGCGGAGCCGGGGGGGCTTCAGACGCCCCGCGCGCCCGCCACCTCCTGCGGTCGACCCCTCGAGCATGGGTTCCCGGGCGGCGCAACGCACTTCGATTGCCACGATCGATCGCATTCCGCCACCTAGCCTACAGCGGCACCGGGCCGTGCGAAGGCGCGGAAGCGGCAGATCGTCCGGTCATCGGACATCTGCGAGCGCGGAGACCCATGTCCCGAAGGCCCCGAAAACGGCGGAGCAAGGCCCCAAAGGCGGCGGAGGAAAGAGCATGCAACGATTCGGTTCGGGATTTGCGAGCAGATTCTCGTACACACTCTCGAGCGTAGTCGAGAGCCGGCTCGTCGGCGGGTTGGCTGCGATCGCCCTGCTTGCGATCGCGTCGACAGCCTCTGCCACGGCGATCGTCCAGGTCGTCTGGCAGGAGACCGGCACCCCCTCGGCCGCGGTCGGGACGGGCACCCCGCTCACGGCGGAGATCTTCATCACGCCCGACGCCACCGGCATCAGCTCCTACGGCGTATCGATCCAGTTCGACGATGACCTCACGCTGGCCGCGGCAGCCCCCGAGGAGAAGCTCCCGTCGGGCTTCCAGTTCAACCTCACGCCGGGCGTGCAGGGTACGACCGCCAACTCGGTCCTCACCTTCGAAGCGGGAACCTTCGCCGCGGGTCCGACCACCGGGCCGTTCCTGGCCGGCGTGGTGCACTTCGTGGCAAGCGATCCGAAGGACGATGGGATCGACGTGACGCCCGGCTTCTTCAACACCGGCATCGACGCCATGTTCAACAACGCAGGCGGGCAGGCGAGTGTCCAGTTCGTCGGCGCGTCCGTGGCGGTGCCGGAGCCGACGACGGCCCTGCTGCTCGTCCCCGGCTTGGCGGGGCTCGCGGCGCTCCGCCGACGCAAGCTCGGCTGAGCCCTGGTAGGGTGAGGCTCGCGTCAGACGCGCTGCACGTCGCATGTGCAGCGCGTGTGACGCCCTCGCGCGTTGCGTCCCGCAACGCCCGGCCCTGCGCATGGAGCTCTCGGCGCAACGGGTGAGCGCGACACCGTGCTGGGGCAGGTTGCCGGTGGTGCGCCCGGCGGGTGGCCGATACGGCCGGCAGGCGTCACGTCGAACCGGCGGGCTGGCCGCTGAGGCGGCGGCCCAGCACCGCCCCCACGGCGCGCAGCCACCAGCGCAGGTAGCGCGGCAGCCAGGCCCACAAGTGGAAGCGGCTCTCGCCGTTCGTGCGGTCGAACCACTCGGTCGGGAGCTGCCGAATCGCTTCGCCCTGGACGTACGCCTTGTAGCAGAGCTCGAGCGCGACCTCGAAGCCGCCCTCGCTCTCGATGCGCTGGCTGCGGAGCCAGTCGCCGTCGTAGAGCTTGAAGCTGTTCGTGGGGTCGGACGTCGGGAAGCCGAGCCAGCCCAGCGACGTCCCGGCCAGCCGCGACAGCGTGGACTTGACGAGCCCGCCGCCGTGCTGGTGGCCGCCGGGCATGTAGCGGGACGGGCAGACGAGCGTCGCCCCATCTCGCCACAGCCGCAGCATCTCCGGAACGATCGAGAGCTCGTCGGAGAGATCGCCCATCAGGACGATTGCGGGCCCGCTCTCGACGTGGTCGAAGCCCCAGCGCAGGGCGCGAATCACGCCGGGTCCGTACTCGTTCTTCGAGGCCTCGACGCGGGGATCCTCGGCTGCGAGCTTCGCCACGAAGGGCAGCGACGTGTCGGCGTCGTGGTCGTACACGAAGCGGAGTCGATGGAATGGCACGCCCTCGGCCTCTAGCTGCTCGTGCAAGCGGACGACGTTCTCGCCCTCGTTGTAGATCGGAACGACGATCTGGATGGAGCCCTGCCGCACTAGATGTTGCCCAGCTCGACCTGCCGGCGGACCCACGGGACCACCTCGTCGAGGATCCGCTCGAGGCTCGTGGTGGCCTCGAAGCCGAGGACCCGCTTCGCCTTCGAGACATCGGGGACCCGCCTCTGCACGTCGTACTCGAAGGGCTCGTCGCTCACGTAGCGGAAGGGCTGGCCGCGGTGGATCCGGTCCCAGATCGCCCGAGCCAGCTCGAGGACCGTCGTCGATCGTTCCGTGGAGAGGTTGAAGTCCTCGTTGACCGCGTCGGGATGCTCGATCGCCATGCGGATCCCGCGCGCGAGGTCGCCTCCATACGTGTAGTGACGGACCTGGCTGCCGTCGCCGAGGATGTGCAGCGGATCCTGACCCTTGACCAGCTTCTGGATCAGGTCCGGGACCACGTGGCTCATCGCGAGCTCGAGGTTGCCGGAGCGGACGTCCTCGTCGCCGAGCGCACGCAGCTCGCCGACGCCGACGCAGTTGAACGGACGAACGATCGTGTAGGGCAGCCCGTACTGGAGGTGAGCGCCGCGTGCGAAGTACTCGCACGCCAGCTTCTGGAAGCCATAGGTGCTGAGCGGCGGCGGCGAGCTCCGCTCGGCGCCCTCGGGCGTCGGGAACTCGGTCGCTCTCTCGAAGACCATGCTCGAGCTCATCACCGTGATCTTCTGCAGCCGGCCTCGGCGGTGGGCGTCGATGGCTGCATCGAACGTGGCCGCGACGATTCGCTCGTTTTCCGCGAGCAGGTCGTAGGCGTACTCGTGGAAGTAGCGGATGCCCCCGATCATCGCGGCCCCGGCGAGCAGGTGATCGCAGTCCTGCAGGAGCTTCTTCAGCAGCTCCGCGTCCTTCGCATTGCCTTCGATGAACTCGAAGGCCGGATGGAGGTCGTACGATCTCTCGACCCGCCCGTACTTCGAGTGGTTGTCCAGCCCGACGACCTCCCAGCCCGCGTCGAGCAGCTCCTGGACGACGTAGCCGCCGATGAATCCGGCCGAGCCGGTGACGAGGATGCGCCGCTTCGAGCTCACGGACAGCTTCCGCGTCCGCCCGTGCGCCGGCCTGCGCCGGTGCTCAAGATCTCGAGCTCCGGATCGTCGTAGATGCCCCAGACGTCGACGACCGGTACGGAGAGCTCCAGGTCCCGGTACTCGCGGTGCGGCGTCGACAGCACCAGGACGTCCGATTCCGCGAGCACGGTTTCCAGAGGCGCCGTCCAGTCGAGATAGGGGTCGGCGCAGAGCACCCGCGCTCCCGCGAACTCGAGGAGCTTGCGCAGCTTGAAGCTCAGCGACTCGCGCACGTCGTCGCTGTCGGCCTTGAACGTCATGCCGAGGAGACCCACGGTCCTGCCCCAGAGCCGGCCCCCCAGCTCGTGCTTCACGCGCCCCGTGACGAAGGACGCGAGCCCCTCGTTCACGAGCATCGCGGCATGGCCGAGATGGAACCGGTTGTCGAAGTAGCTGGCGAGCTGCATCGTGTCCTTGAAGAGGCAGGGCCCCGCGGCGAAGCCGGGAGCCTTGTAGCCCGCGGCGCGCGGATAGTCGTGGCGGATCGCCTTGTAGACGCGGTGGAACTTCACGCCCCGGGACTCGCAGATCAGGTAGAACTGGTTCGCGATCGAGAACTCGAGATACCGCCACGCGTTCGTCATCAGCTTCGCGAGCTCCGCCTCGAGCGGTGTGAGCCGCACGATCGCCGGCGCCACGGCGCCGAACAGATCTGCCGCCGCCTCGAAGCTCTCCTCGTCGAACGCCGATACGATCTGCGGGAGCGTGTCGATCTCGTCGAGTGCGAAGCCCTGGGCCACCCGCTCGGGACAGAACGCGATGCGCACGTCCGGGTGAGACCGTGCGAGCCGCTCGTGCAGATGCTCCATGGTGCCGGGCAGGAGCGTCGAGCGCATGACGACGAGCGTCCCCGGCCGGAGGTACGGCTCGTAGAGCTCGAAGATCCGGAGCACCTCGGACAGCTTCGGGTTCAGGTGCTCGTCGAGCGGCGTGCCCGTCACGAAGATGATCACGTCGGCCGTACCGGCCGTCGCCGCGCTGGTGACGGCCTTCAGGCCCCGGTCGAGGGCCCGGCGGAGCTGCTCGTCGCCCCCCTTTTCCTGGAAGGGGAAGCGCCCGACGTTCACCTGGTCCACGGCCGCCTGGTTGACGTCGATGAGGCGCGTCGAGGCGCCCGCGAGCGCCAGCTTCACGCCGAGCGGCAGGCCGACGTGACCGCAACCGCCGATGATGGCGACGGAGCGTCCCTGGAGGCGGTCGGAGTCGTGCACGGGGCTTCCTTCCTGGTGCGAGGCGTGCGGGCCCGAGCGGCCCGAACCCATGGGAAGGATATGCGACTCGGTCCTCGCGAGGTTCGACAATGCGCCGCGGATCGCCTCTTCGACCCCCCGACGCGGGCCTCTGCGGGCTTCACGAGCCGCCGGCCGCCGCCGCTTCCAGAGAGCGCGCCCGGCGGCGCCGACGCAGCCGGGGAGCTGGTATGCTCGCGCAGCCATTCGGAGGGAGCACGCCGGTGAGCCGGTCTCGCCTCGGACTTGTCGGAATCGTGGCCTCGCTCTTGGTCGGCGCGCTGCTGGCGCTCGGCTGCGGAAGCAGGAAGTCGGAGGAGGCTTCCACCGCGGCAGGCGAAACGAATCCGGGCGAGGAGGGGTGGAGCGCGACGCTGCCCGCCGACTTCCCGCCCGACCTGCCGATCTATCCGGGCGCCACGGTCTCGAAGGCGACCGAGGTCCCCGGCGAGAACCTGAAGGCGGGCTGGACTACCCCGGACGAGCCGAAGAAGGTGGCCTCCTACTACACCGACGCCTTCACCGGGCAGGGCTGGTCGACGCAGCGCGTGGACCGGGACGACGGGATCCTCGTCTTGGCCGACAAGCCTTCGCGCACCGCCACGATCGGCATCGGTACCCGCCACGGCAAGACGACGATCGACCTCCTCGCGGTGGAGCTGCACTGAGCGGAATAAGGACTGACCGCTGACGGCCCGAGGCGCGGCCGCCAGCGATTCGCTCAGGGAGAGGCCGGCGCGGGAGGCCGCCCGGGCTGCACCTCGCGCGCGACCCAGTCGGCGATCGCTTCGGCGATGCGCTCGTGTCCCTCGCGGTCGGGATGGATGCGGTCGCGGAACGCGTACTGATCCTCGCGGGTCACGAGCTGCGCGAGCGGCAGGAAGTCGACGCCTTCGCGGCGCGCCGTCTCGAGCTCGATCTGGCGGACGCGCGGGTCGAGCGCCAGCGCGGGGTAGTCGAGCAGCACGAGGCGCACGCCGCGCGCCCGCACGCGCCGGCAGACCTCCTCGAGCGTCTCGGCGTACACGGGGAGATTCGCGTCGGGCTCGCGCAGGTGCGCGCGGTCGCTCGCCAGGCCCCACCACGTGTTCCAGGGCCCAGCCTTCAGGATCTCCCACACGAAGGGTGGCACGAAGATCCACTCCTCGCGCAGATCGAGCAGCGGCCCGCGGAAGCGCTCGATGCGGCGGCGGTGCTCGAGCAGGGCGCGCAGCTGGATGCCCGACATCACGAACAGCGCGTCGGGCTGGTAGGCGAGGTCCCGGTCGAGGTTCGCGGAGATCTGCACGAGGCTCTGCGATGGCAATGCCGTGTCGATCACCTCGACCGGGCCCGCGCCGCGCGCCTCGAGGAGCGCCCCGACCCGCGCCGGGTAGGCGTCGGCCCAACGGTACGGGAAGCCGAAGGTCGTCGAGTCGCCCGTGAAGAGCAGGCGCAGGCGGCCGTCGCCCGGCCGCGCGACGGGGACCCGCGGTCCACGGAAGCCCTCGGCGTTCACCTCGTAGAGCGCGTTCTCCATCATCCGCGGCGGCTCGCGACGCCCGAGCAGGAAGAACAACCCGTTCAGCATGTAGGTGCGGTTCATGGCCGGCGCGAGAACGCCGAACAGGGCGACCATCACGACCAGCCGGCGCCAGCCCGACCACCAGCGCGAGGGCGGGCCCGGGGCCCGAGAGGCCCAGTCGAGCCCGCGGAAGGCCAGGAACGAGAGCGCGGCCAGCGGCAGCGTGCCGACCACCGCGACGCCCGATCCCAGCACGCACAGCGCGGCGAGCCCGAGCGTGGCGCGCCGGCTGCGGCTGCGCCGCAGCCAGGTTCGCGATCCGGCGTAGAAATACCAGGCGAAGCCGAAGTAGGCGGCGGCCCCGGGCAGGAGCGGCCAGCGCGGAAAGAGGTGGCGCTCCACCACGAGGATCCATCCCAGATAGAGCCAGGCGGCGGACGAGAGCAGATAGAACAGGATGGCGTCGATCGGCGCCCACAGGGGCGAGGGGGCCGTGATAGGATGCGGACCGCGCCTCATGGAGCCGGGGGGAACACCTCGTGCACGTGACCTTCGTCACCCTGGGAATGGAGCAGCTCGGCGTCGAGTATCTCTCGGCGTACCTGAAGGAGCGCGGGCATCGCACGAGCCTCGCCCACAACCCGGCCCTGTTCAACGACCGCTTCCAGCTCCACGTCCCGTTCCTCGCGCGCATGTTCGACCAGGACGATCGGATCGTGGCGCGCATCCTGGAGCTGAACCCCGATCTGCTCGCCTTCAGCTGTCTCACCAACGTGTTCGCCTGGGCGGTCGAGATCGCGCGCCGCGTCCGCCAGGTGCGGAAGATCCCGACCATCTTCGGCGGCGTGCATCCCTCGGCGGTGCCGGAGTTCGTGATGGGCTGCCCCGAGATCGACTTCGTCTGCGAAGGCGAGGGCGAGGTCGCGCTCTACCGGCTGGTCGAGACGCTCGAGTCCGGCGGCGATCCGACGAAGATCCCGAACATCTGGAGCAAGCGGGACGACGCCATCGTGGCGCCGCCTTCCGTGGAGGGCTTCCTCCAGGACCTCGATGCGCTGCCCTTCCCCGACAAGGAGCTGTTCGCCCCGACCATCCCGAAGCGATACGTCTACCGGATGATGACCGGGCGCGGTTGCCCGTATCGCTGCACGTTCTGCTTCAACAACTTCTTCGCCAACCTGCCGAGCGAGCGGACCAGCAACAAGCAGTACCTGCGGCGCCGCTCGCCGGGCAACTGCATCGCGGAGCTGGTGCAGGCCAAGGCCCGCTACGACTACCGGGTCGTCGAGTTCCACGACGACATCTTCACGCTCGACAAGGAGTGGCTGCGCGAGTTCCTGCCGCGCTTCCACGAGGAGGTCGGCGTCCCGTGGGTCTGCGAGACCCACGCGAAGTTCATGGACGAGGAGACCGCCCGCCTGATGAAGGAGACGGGCTGCGTCGGCGCGAAGATGGGCATCCAGTCGCTGGACGGGCACGCCTACAAGTCGCGCATGCTGAGGCGCGCGGAGAAGGAGCAGGACATCATCAAGACCTTCGACGCGTTCCGCGCCGCGGGGCTCCAGCTCGACGCCGACCACATCTTCGGGCTGCCCGGCGAGTCGCCGGAGGCCCTCGACCGCGCGCTGGAGTTCTACCGGGAGCACACCCCCGGGCGCATCGCCTGCTTCTTCCTCACCTACTTCCCCGGGCTCGAGATCACCGAGCGCGCCCACGAGCGCGGCGACATCAACGACGAGCAGCTCGAGGAGATCAAGCGCGGCCACGTGCTCTGGTACCACCAGGTGCACGCGACCACCCCGGAGCAGAGGCGGCAGCTGGCGCGCCACGCCGGCTACATGATCGCCTTCCAGATCATGCCGGCGATCCCGCGGCCGCTGCGACGCTTCGTGAGCCCCCGCTGGCTCACGCGCATCCCGGGCATGGTGGCCTTCTCGCGCTTCGTGATGGCCTCGAAGATGCTCGTCGACTGGCTCTTCGACGGGAACTTCGGCGCGGTCCTGTACCTGCGGCTCTATCTCCATCACATGTTCGGGGCGGGACGCGCGATCCACCGCGTTCCCCTGGAGCCGCCGCGGGCGCAGCTCGAGGGCGTCTCGGCGCCGCCGGCGGGCTGACGTGCGGGTCGCACTCGTCAACAACCTCTACGTCGAGCAGCTCGGCTACTTCTACATCGCCGCGGCGCTGAAGCAGGCGGGGCACGACGTCGAGTTCTTCCTGACCAGCAGAAATCTCGAGCGCGAGCTGCGTGCCTACCAGCCGCAGCTGCTCGGCATGACGGCGGTGACCGGCAACCACCTGTGGGCGGCCAACACCGCGGCCGAGATCCGCAGCTTCCTGCCGTCCGTGAAGACGATCCTGGGCGGGCCGCATCCCACCTACCACCCGCGAGTGATCCGCCACCCCGGCCTCGATTTCATCTGCCGCGGCGAGGGCGAGAGGCCGATCGTCGCGCTCTGCGATCGGCTCGAGCGCGGCGAGGACACGACCACCATCCCCGGGATCACGGCCAAGCAGGGCGACACGGTGCACGAGAACGGCTTTGCGCCGCTGGTCGAGGACCTCGACCAGATCCCGTTCCCGGACCGCTCGCTGTACCAGAAGTTCTCGCTGCTCGCGATGCGCAACCACTACCCGTTCATGCTCTCGTCGCGAGGCTGCCCCTTCCAGTGCACGTTCTGCTACGCGCCCACGCTGGCGCAGCTCACGCGGGACGCCGGCAAGTTCGTGCGCTTCCGCTCGGTGGACAACGTCGTGGCGGAGGCGATCGAGCTGAAGCGCGCCTTCGCACCGCACACCATCGAGTTCGTCGACGACATCTTCGGCATGAAGCGGAGCTGGCTGCACGAGTTCGCGGAACGCTGGGCGAAGGACGTCGGCATCCCCTTCCAGTGCAACCTGCGCGCCGACCTGGTGGACGAGGAGTCGATCGAGCCGCTGCTGCGCGCGGGCTGCCAGATGGTGGCCTTCGGCGTCGAGAGCGGCAGCCCGCGTGTGCGCAACCAGGTGCTCAAGAAGGGCGTGACGAACGAGGAGATCGAGCGCGCCGCGCGCCTGCTCAAGGCCCACGGCATGCGCGTGGTCACCTACAACATCGTCGGCGCGCCCACCGAGACCTGGGAGGAGACGCTGGAGACGCTGCACCTGAACCAGCGGATCCGCCCCGACTACACCCAGGTGTCGATCATGCAGCCCTATCCCGGCACCGAGGTGCACGAGATCGCGGTGAAGGCGCAGCAGCTCGACGCCTCCGAGGAGACCTTCGACGCGATCGAGCCCTTCAACTACGGCACCACGCCGCTCGACCTGCCCCACGCCCGCGAGGTGGCGAACCTCCAGAAGCTCTTCTACCTGGCGGTGGTGTTCCCGCGCCTCGAGCGCTTCGTGCTCTGGCTCTCGCGCCGGCCGGAGAACGCGCTGTTCTACGCCGTCTTCCTGCTGGTGCACGTGTGCGGCTACCACTACCGCGTGAAGCGCGTGCCCACGCTGTTCCTGTTCCGGCTCATGCTGAACGTCAAAGAGATCTGGCGGCGCCATGAGTCGGGCCTGTACCGCCGGCGCCTGCACGAGCGGACGGATGCGCCGCGCCTCAAGGAGCGCATCGAGTCCGGAGCCGTGCTCTGATCCGGACCCGGCGCGCGAAGCTCCGGGCGTGAATGCTCGCGACTGAGGCGTCGCCGCGGCGCAGCCGACTGCGCCGCGCCGCGGCGACACTCTTCGCCGCCGCCACGCTCGGGCCCGCCGCGCTGCTGCTCGTGGCGCGGGCGCTGCCGTACGCGTGGCCCGACCTGCCCGCCTCCTGGTGGCCGTCGCTCGACCGGCTGCTCGAGATCAGCTCGGTGCTCATGGTGAGCGCCTTCGCGGCGCTGCCGCTCGACCTGATCGTGCTGGGCGCCGTGGCGCTCTGCCTGCTGGTGCGACGCTCCTGGTGCGTGCGGCGCGTCGGCGGGCGCCTCGCGCTGGCCGGGTGGCTGCACGGCGTCGCATGGCTCGTCCTGGCGCTCAACAACGACCTGTTCGACCTGAACCGTTTCCTGGCGCTGCTGCTGTGGGGCACGCTTCCGCTCGGTCCCTGCGCGGCGTGGCTCGGCCGGCGCACCGGCCGCGGAGTCACCCTCGTGGTCGGGGCTTGGGTCGCGGTCGCGATCCTCGCCGTCGCCGCCGCCCCGACCCGCGCGGATGCGTTCGGAGCCGTGCTGTGGTGCGTGTGGCAGGCGCTCCTGTTCGGTCCGGGGCCGCGCAGGGTGCGCGGCCGGGAGCTCCGCCTCGCCGCCCTGGCCGGCGTGCCCGCGGTGCAGGCCGTCGCCGCGTCGGTCGACGTCGCGGGGATCCTGCTGATGCCCCTCGCGGCGGTGTACGCCCTCGCGCTCGCCCGCCGCCTCGCGCGTCGGCGCCGCGCGCTCGGCTGGCTCGCCGCGGCCCCCCTCGTGATCGCCGCCGTGGCGCTCGCGCGCGGGGCGTGCGAATGGCTGTTCGCGCACGGCGGCATCCGACTCGGCGAAGGCCTCGCCTACAGCTTCTGCGAGCTGCCGGAGCGGAGCAGCATCTACGCTGCGATCCCCCACTGTGCGACGGGCGGCCCCCCTTGCGCCGACGCCGTGGTGGCCGAGTACGACGCCCGCAGCCTGCGGGAAAAGGGGCGGCATCGCGTCTTCGGCGACGACTTCTACGGTCGCATCGAGCAGGCCGTCTGCTACGACGACCAGGTCGAGCTCGGCATGTGCTGCGTGGTCGAGAACGGGCAACCGCGCGAGGAGGGCGCGGTCCGCTTCCGGGCCGACCAGCCGAGCCGGATCGAGAGCCGGCGCGACGGCGACACGCTGGCGCGGCGGCTCGTCTACGATCCCGATCGCGACGAGATCATCTACGCCGGCAACCGGATCGTCCGCTGGCGCGGCGGCAGGGTCGACACGGACGTCGGCGACGCCGTGCAGGCGGCGAGCCGCCGCCTCCTCAGGCCGGGCGACATCTTCGTGGTCGAGAGCGCGAGCATCGACCGTCGGCGGGGCAGCGTGTTCATCGGCGAGTTCATGCACGGCTCGCTCGTCCACGAGGTGGACCTCGAGACCGGCCGCGTGCGCGCCTCGCTCCCGGCCCACAACGGGGGCGTCCTCGCCGCGACGGTCGACGAGCCGCTCGACCGCCTCTACGTGTCGGGCCTGCTGGGCGTGGACGTCTACGACCTCGCGACGCGCCGCCGCATCGCGCGGCTGCGCACGGGGCTCCTGGCCCGCGTCCCGGCGGTCGACGCCGTGCACGACCTGATCTACGTGCCGGTCACCGCCGAGGGGCGCATCCACGTCTTCGACCGCCGCTCGCTCGCACGGCTGGGCTCGATCCCGATCGGCCTCGAGACCCGCAACGCATTCGTGTCGGCCGACGGGCGCTGGCTGTTCGGCTCGGCCTCCCACGAGCACTTCGCCTGGGACGCCGCGCGCCTGGCGCGCCGGTTCCGCGGCACGGAGCGGGTGCGGGCGAGCGCCCGGGGTGCCCGCTCACCGGATGGTGTCACGCCGCCTTCTTCTTCGTCGGATAGATGAGATCGCCCAGGATGCTGCTCCCGCTCGGGAGCACCGTCGCCGCGCGGGGGTCTGGGATCTTCAGCCGGGCTCGCACGCGCTCGAGCGGCTCCTCGAACCAGGACTCGATCGGCTCGGCGATCACGAGGTCGGCGCGCTTGCCCATCTCGCGGCCGACGCGGAGGTTGTGCCAGATCTTCCTCGCCTGGCCCGGCGACAGGATCGAGTAGAACACGCGGGCGACCCAGAGCATCGCGGGGCCCACGGGCGCCGAGCGCTGGCCGACGCCGAAGGCGGCGACTCCGAGCTCGCCGGCGAGGCCGGTGTCGAAGCCGGTCAGCACGTGGTGGAGGTCGTGGGTGGTCGTGTAGCGGAGCGCGTAGGGGTTTTCGCGGTAGCGCTCCTTCACGTCGGGACTGATCACCAGGGGCTCGATGCCGTTCGCGTCGAGGAAGCGCGCGTACTCGCGGCCGAGGGTGCCGGGAGGGAGCGCGCGCAGCACAGCGAGATCCTGCTTCGGCGCGTAGCCCCGGACGCGTTCGAGCGCGCGGAGCATGTCGATCGGCGGCTTGGAGAGGGCGTCGAGCTTGAGCACGACGACGTCGCCGAGCGGCGCACCGGCGCGGTAGGCGCGGATCGTTTCGATCATCTTTCGAAGGTTCATCGCATGCCTCCCGCGTCACGAGGAGGGAATCGCGGGCGCGGGTACGGCCGCAGGATAGCCAGCCCCGCAGCCCAGGGGCTCACGTCCATGAGCCGCGCCCATCGGCGTCGGCCCGCCGGTCGACGGGCGCCGACGAACGTGCGCTCCTGCTCTACCGGCGCCCGGGCCCGTGTGCTTCCCTCGGGCCGATGCTCGATCCCCGCATGCTCGCGACCCGCCGCGAGGAGGTCGTGCGCGCCTGCCAGCGGCGTGGCGCGCGCGTCGACGTCGACCTCGCGATCTCGCGCCAGGAGCGGCTGGCGGCGGCGCAGACGGCGCTCCAGGAGGCGAACCGGCTGCGGAACGAGCACCAGGCGGCGGGCAAGCGTCCGCTCTCCCAGGCCGACCGTGACGCCCACACCGCCGAGGGGCGGCGCCTCAAGGAGGAGGTGACGCGTCTCGAAGGGGAGCTCGCCGCGGCCCAGGGCGCGCTCTCGGAGGCGCTGCTCGCGATCCCGAACCTGGTCCATCCCGACGTGCCCGACGGCGGGGAGGAGGACTTCCGCGTCGTGCGGACGTGGGGCGAGCCGACGCGCTTCGACTTCGCGCCGCAGGACCACCTGGCCCTGGGCGAGCGCCTCGGCCTGCTCGACTTCGAGGGCGGCGCCAAGGTGGCCGGCCAGAAGTGGTACTTCCTGCGCAACGAAGCCGTGCTGCTCGAGCTCGCGCTCCAGCGCTTCGCCCTCGATCTCCTGATCGAGGACGGCTTCGCGCCGTATCTCACGCCCGACGTCGCGAAGCCCGAGATCCTCGACGGCATCGGCTACAGCCCGAAGGGTCCCGAGACGCAGATCTACTCGCTCGCGGGTCACGAGCTCTGCCTGATCGGCACCGCGGAGATCACGCTCGGCGGCCTCTTCGCCGACACGATCCTCGACGAGGAGCAGCTGCCGCTCAAGCTCGCGGGCATCTCCCACTGCTTTCGCACCGAGGCGGGCGCGGCCGGGCGCGAGAGCAAGGGCCTCTACCGCGTGCACCAGTTCTCGAAGGTGGAGATGTTCGCGTTCACTCGGCCCGAGGACTCGGAGGCGATGCACGCGCACCTCCTCTCCCTCGAGGAGAAGATCTTCCAGGCGCTCGAGATCCCGTACCGCGTGATCGACATCGCCGCGGGCGACCTCGGCGCGCCGGCGTACCGGAAGTTCGACCTCGAGGCCTGGATGCCGGGACGCGGCGAGCACGGGGCCTACGGCGAGGTGACGAGCACCTCGAACTGCACCGACTACCAGGCGCGGCGGCTCGGCATCCGCTTCCGGCGCGAGGGCTCGAAGAAGACCGAGCTCGTGCACACGTTGAACGGCACGGCGGTCGCGCTCTCGCGCACGCCGATCGCGCTGCTCGAGAACCATCAGCGGGCGGACGGGACGATCGCGATCCCGAAGGCGCTGCGGCCCTACCTCGGGCGCGAGTCGATCGGGGCGCGGGGCTAGAACAGGCTCGCGACGCTCGCGCGCGCGAGGTCGAGCAGCCGGAGCTCGCCGAGGAAGATCCCCAGGTTCGGGAAGAAGCCGAGCACCAGCACGGCGATCGCGCAGATCACGAGCACGATGCCCTCGAGCGCGTCGGTCTCGGCGCGCGGCGCCTCGCCGGCGGGCTCGCGCATGTACATCAGCACCGGGAGCCGCAGGTAGTAGTAGACGGAGATCAGGCTCGCGAGCACCGCGAGCACGGCGAGCCCCACGTGCTGCGCGCGCACGACGGCGGAGAACAGGCCGAACTTCGCCATGAAGCCCGCGGTGCCGGGGATCCCCGCGAGCGACACCATGAAGAGCGTCATCAGCGCGGCGAGGCCCGGGCGCGTGCGGGCGAGGCCCGCGAAGTCGTCGAAGCGATCGGTGTCGCGGCCCTGGTTCGCGAGCGCGACGATCACGCCGAAGGCGCCTACGTTCATGAAGACGTACACGAGGAGGTAGAAGAGCATCGCGGCGTAGCCCTCGGCGGTGGTCGCCACGAAGCCGAGCAGGAGGTACCCGCCGTGCGCGATGCTCGAGTAGGCCAGCATCCGCTTCACGTTGCTCTGGATCACGGCCATCACGTTGCCGACGACGAAGGTCAGCACCGCGAGCGCGGCGAAGAGGCCCGGCAGGTTCGCGACGGCCGAGGCCGGGGGGCCCACGGCCTCGGTCAGGAAGCGCAGCAGCGCGACGAACGCCGCCGTCTTCACCGTGACCGACATGTAGGCCGTGACGGCGGTGGGCGCGCCCTCGTAGACGTCGGGCGTCCACTGGTGGAAGGGGACCGCCGAGACCTTGAACGCGAAGCCCACGATCACGAGCGCGATGCCCGCGAGGGCGAGGGGGCTCGTGGGATCGATCGCGCCGCGGATCGTCGCGTAGTCGAGGCTTCCGGTCGCGCCGTAGACGAGCGTCATGCCGTAGAGCAGGACCGCGCTCGCGAAGGAGCCCACGAGGAAGTACTTGAGCGCGCTCTCGTTGCTGCGCAGGTTCCGGCGCTGGAAGCCGGCCAGCACGTAGATCGGGATGCTCATCAGCTCGAGGCCGACGAACACGAGGAGCAGGTCGACGGCGCCGACCATGAACATCATGCCCGTCGTCGCGGCGAGGAGCAGGCAGTAGTACTCGCCGTGGCTGATGCCGAGCTCGAGCAGGTAGTTCACCGACAAGAGGCAGCCGAGCATCGAGCCCACGCCGAGCACGAGGATCGCGAAGCTCGAGAAGCGATCGAGCCGGAACATCGGTGACTCGGGATCGAACGGGATCGAATCGCCGGCGACGAGGCTCTGGGCCGCGGCGATGACCGAGAGGCCGAGCGCCACCGCCGAGAGCACGCCGAGGTAGTTGGCGACGCGGCCCTTCGTGAGGGGACGACCGAGGAAGGTCGCTCGTCCCGCGAGCAGCACCTCGACGACCAGCACCGCCATCGCGCCGACGGCCGGGTAGAGCGTAGGCACCACCGCCTGCACGTTCACCTGGGGAAGGCCGTTCATCGCGACCCCTCCGCCTCGTGGGCGAAGGCGAGGGCGGCGCCCGGCCGCGTGGCGTCGACCGTCACCGGAGCGCTCGCCGCCTGGGCGCTCGCGGCCTCGACGCGACGCAGGACGTCGATCACCGAGGCGTCGAGGCGACGCAGGAGGTAGTCGGGGTAGGCGCCGATCCAGACGATCGGAAGCACCACGGCGACCATCACGAGCTTCTCGCGCAGGTCGAGGTCGATGAGCCCCCGGTTCTCTGGGTTCTCGACCGGGCCGAAGAACACGCGGCGATACATCCAGAGCATGTAGACCGCGGCCAGCACCACGCCGAAGGCGGCGGCGCTGGAGACCCACGGGCTCGCGAGCCAGGTGCCGAGCAGGATCAGGTACTCGCCCACGAAGCCGTTCAGCATCGGGAGCCCGATGCTCGCCATCGTCACGACCCCGAACATCGCGGCGTAGACGGGCATCGGCTTCGCGATCCCGCCGAACTGGGCGATCTGCCGCGTGTGGCGGCGCTCGTAGATCATGCCGACCAGCAGGAACAGGGCGCCGGTCGAGAGCCCGTGGTTCACCATCTGCAGGATGCTGCCCTTCACGCCCTCCAGGTTGAAGGCGAACATCCCGAGCATCACGAAGCCGAGGTGCGCGACCGACGAGTACGCCACGAGCTTCTTCACGTCGGCCTGCACCATGGCGACCAGCGCGGCGTAGAGGATGCCGACGAGCGCCAGGCCGAAGATGATCGGCGTGAACTCGATCGCCGCCGCCGGGAAGAGCGGCACGCCGAGGCGCAGGAAGCCGTAGGTCCCCATCTTCAGCAGCACGGCCGCGAGGATCACGGAACCCGAGGTCGGCGCCTCGACGTGGGCGTCGGGCAGCCAGGTGTGGAACGGGAACATCGGCACCTTGATCGCGAAGGCGAGCGCGAAGGCCGCGAAGAGCCAGGTCTGCGTCTTCCACCAGACGGCCTGTCCCGCGAGCGGGATCGTGGTGTCGAGGAGCCCGGGCAGGCTCGTGCCCGGCGCCGCCACGAGATCGAGGTTCGGCTGCCCGAACTGCTGGGAGTGGAGCCCGTACACGACGAGGATCGCGACGAACATGAGGAGCGAGCCGAACATCGTGTACAGGAAGAACTTCACGGCGGCGTAGACCCGACGCGGACCGCCCCAGATCCCGATGATGAAGTACATCGGGATCAGCATCACCTCCCAGAACACGTAGAACTGGAAGAGGTTCAGCGCGACGAAGGCGCCGAGCATGCCGGTCTCGAGCGTCAGCATGAAGAAGACGTACGACTTGACCGAGCGATGCACGTCGTTCCAGGCCGCGACGAGCGTGACCGGCATCAGGAACGTCGTCATCACGACGAGCAGGAGCGAGAGGCCGTCGATCCCGACGAAGTAGTGGATCCCGTAGTCCGGGATCCAGGGCACGTGCTCGACGAACTGGTAGCCGGTGCGCGTGGGGTCGAATCCCTGGAAGAGGCGCAGCGAGAAGAGGAAGGTCACGACGGTGCTCGCGACCGCGGCGTGCTTCCAGAGCCGCTCGGAGAGGCCCGGCACGACGAGCAGGACGAGCGCCGTCGCAGCGGGCAGGAAGGTCACGATCGTGATCGGGCCGAGATGGGGCATCGCGACCTACACCACGAGCCAGGCCACGATCGCGAGGGCGCCCGCGACCATGAAGAAGAGGTAGCTCTGGGCGAAGCCGCTCTGGAGGTACTTGAGCGCGCGCGCGGCCACGGCCTGCACGGCATTCGCCGAGCCGTTCACCAGCACGCCGTCGACGAGGCCCGCGTCGACGCCCTTGTAGAAGACGTTCTCCGAGATCCACTTGAGCGGGTTCACGAAGAGCATGTCGTAGAGCTCGTCGACGTAGTACTTGCCGAAGAGCAGGCGGTAGGCCCAGCCGACGCTCTCGCGGACCCGCTGCGGTACCGACGGCGCCTGGACGTAGAGCCACCAGGCGAGGGCGATCCCGATCGACGCCACCAGCACCGCGAGGGCGGCCAGGCGCAGCTCCTCGGCCTGGGGCACCTCGGCCTCGTGCAGGCCCACGACCTGCGCCAGGAAGTGGGCCAGGCTGTTCGCGTTCTTCACGCCGAGGATGTCGCCGTAGACCTGGGGCACTCCGATCAGCCCGCCGGCCGCGGAGAGCACGGCCAGCACGACGAGCGGGACGAGCACCGTCTGCGCCGGCTCGTGGACGTGGTGGAGCTGCTCGCTCGTGCCGCGGAAGCTCCCGTGGAACGTGCGGAAGTAGAGCCGGAACATGTACAGCGCGGTGAGCCCCGCCGTGAAGAGCCCGATCGCCCAGAGCGCCTCGTGGCCCGGGATCTGCTCTGCGCCGTGGGCGGCGAGCAGGATCTCGTCCTTCGAGAAGAAGCCCGAGAAGAACGGGATGCCCGAGATCGCGAGCACGCCGACCAGGAACGTCCAGTGGGTGATCGGGATCGCCTTCCGCAGGCCGCCCATCTTGTCGACGTCCTGCTCGTGGTGCATCGCGAGGATCACCGAGCCCGCGCCGAGGAAGAGCAGCGCCTTGAAGAAGGCGTGGGTCGCGAGGTGGAAGATCGCGCCGCTGAACGCTCCGCAGCCCGCCGCGACGAACATGTATCCGAGCTGCGAGACGGTCGAGTAGGCCAGCACCTTCTTGATGTCGGTCTGCGTGATGGCGATCGTCGCCGCGAAGAGCGCCGTCACGCCGCCGATCCAGGCCACCAGGGCCGCTGCGCCGGGCCCCGCCGTGTAGACGAAGTTCAGGCGGCAGACCATGTAGACGCCCGCGGTGACCATGGTCGCTGCGTGGATCAGGGCGGAGACGGGCGTCGGGCCGGCCATCGCGTCGGGCAGCCAGACGTAGAGCGGAATCTGCGCCGACTTGCCCATCGCGCCCACGAAGAACAAGACGCCGATCAGGGTCGCGAGCTTCCACTCGCCGCCGCCCAGGAGATCGGGCATCTGCACCGTCTGCTCCGCGATCCTCGGGAAGGCCGCCGCGATGTCGCGGAAGGCGACGGTCGGGTGGCCCGCCGCCGCGAGCGACGAGAACAGCAGGAAGATCCCGAGCAGGAAGCCGAAGTCGCCGATCCGGTTCACGATGAACGCCTTGCTGCCGCAGTAGGCGTTCCACTTGTCCATGTACCAGAAGCCGATCAGCAGGTAGGAGCAGAGGCCGACGCCCTCCCAGCCGAGGAAGAGCACGAGCAGGTTGTCGCCGAGCACGAGCATCAGCATCGAGAACGTGAAGAGGTTCAGATAGCAGAAGAAGCGCTGGAATCCCTTGTCGTCGCGGTGGTCGTCGTCCATGTAGCCGACGGAGTAGACGTGGATCAGCGAGCCCACGCCCGTCACGACCAGGATCATCACGGCGGAGAGCGGATCGAGCAGGAAGGACATCTCCGCGCTGAAGCGACCGGCGCCGATCCAGGTGTAGACGTCGTCCACGAACGCGCGCTGGCCCTCCGGGAGGCCGATCAGCTGGCCGAACGCGACGACGGAGAGCAGGAACGAGGCGATCACCGAGCCGACGGAGAGCGCGATCACCGCCCCGCGCGAGAGCGTGCGGCGCAGGAGGCCGAGCATCACGCCGTGCACGACGGCGGCGATCAGCGGGAGCAGCGGGATCCAGCGCAGCAGCGTGCTCGGCGTCGCGGCGAGGGTCGGGAGGGCGCGCGCGGCTTCTACCATTTGAGCAGGCTCACGTCCTCGACGTTGACCGAGTCGCGGTTCCGGAAGAGCGAGATCACGATGCCGAGCCCGACGGCCACCTCGGCCGCCGCCACGGCGATCACCATCAGCACGAAGACCTGACCGCCGAGATCGCCCCAGACCCGGGCGAAGCCGACGAGGGAGAGGTTCACGGCGTTCAGCATCAGCTCGATCGACATCAGGATGACGATCAGGTTGCGGCGCGTGAGCGCGCCGATCACGCCGATCGTGAAGAGCGCCGCCGAGAGCCAGATCACGTGGGAGAGGGGGACCACTTCAGTCGATCCTCCGCTTCGCGAGCACGACCGCTCCCACGATCGCAGCGAGCAGCAGGAGCGACGCCACCTCGAGCGGGAGCAGGTAGCGCGTGAAGAGCGCGAGGCCGACGGTCCGGAAGCCGCCGAATCCCTCCGGCAGCAAGGCCGGCGCCGGGAGGTGGGCGCCGATCCGCGGCACGAGGAGCGCGAGCAGGCAGAGCGCCGCGACGACGCCCAGCACCTTCGGCAGGAACGAGCGGCCCGGCGGGAAGAGGTCGGTGCGCAGGTTGAGAAGCATCACGACGAACAGGAAGAGCACCACGATCGCGCCGGCGTAGACCATGATCTGGATCGCGCCTACGAGGAAGGCGTCGAGCAGCACGAACACGCCGGCCAGCGCGATCATCGTCACCACGAGCGAGAGCGCCGCCGCGACCGTGTTGCGGACGTTCAGCACCATCGCGATGGCCGAGCCCAGCGCGAGCGCGCCGAACAGGTAGAAGAGCACGGCGGAGGCGGTCATCGCGCGACGCCGTCCACGACGAGGAGCCCGATCGCGGTCACGAAGATGTTCGCGATCGAGAGCGGCAGCATGATCTTCCAGCACAGGTCCATGACCTGGTCGTAGCGGAAGCGCGGGAGCGTCCAGCGGATCTGCATCTGGAGCCAGATCATGAAGATCACCTTCAGGAAGAAGGTGAGCACGTGCAGGATCATCGTGAGCCCGGTCGCGAACCCGACGCCGCCGAAGTGGGTGAGCCCGCGGATCAAGAGCGCCTGCGGCAGGAAGGGGATGGACCAGCCGCCGAGGAAGAGCGTGGCGACGATCGTCCCGATCACCGGCACTTCCAGGAACTCGGCCGTGTAGAACAGGCCGAAGCGCATGCCGGAGTACTCCATGTGGTACCCGGCGATGATCTCCGACTCGCCTTCCGGCACGTCGAAGGGCGGACGCTTGTTCTCCGCCATCACGCACGTGAGGAACAGGAAGAAGGCGAGCGGCTGCAGGAAGATCCCCCAGCGCGGGAGCTGGAGGACGCCGAGCCAGCCGATGTCCTTCACGAGGCCGAGGTGCTCGAGGAAGCCGAAGACGCGGAAGGTGGCGTCCTGGTAGACCGCCATGTCGGTCAAGCGCAGCGTCTCATAGATCATGAAGAGGCTCACGATGGAGAGCCCCATCGTGACCTCGTACGAGATCATCTGCGCCGAGCCGCGCAGGCTCCCGAGCAGCGACCAGTTGTTGTTGCTCGACCAGCCGGCCATCACGGTGCCGTAGGCCGCGAGCGAGCCCACCGCGAACACGTAGAGCATGCCCCAGTCGACGTCGGCCACGACCAGGTTCAGCGTGGTGTCGCCGAACTGGTAGCGCCCGCCGAAGGGCACGACCGCGAGCGTGATGATGGCGGGAACGAGCGCGATCACCGGCGCGAGCAGGTGCATCACCCGGTTCGCGCCCGCCGGCACGAAGTCCTCCTTGGTGAGGAGCTTCAGCACGTCCGCGGCCGGGTGCAGCAGGCCGAGGGCCGCGATGCCGCCGATGTCGGCCCGGTTCGCGCCGATCCGGTCCTGCATCACCGCGCTCTGCTTTCGCTCGACCCAGGTGATGATCGGGAGGAAGCCGGCCATCACGACCAGGATGATGAAGAGCGTCTTGACGATGACGTCGAGGGGCGGCACTAGGCGCGTCCTCCCGTGCCGGACGCGCCCGCCACGACCGTCGCGAGCGGCCGGCCCTGCTCGCCCACGCTCTCGACGTCGACGCCCACGAAGGCCGGGCTCGACGTGCCGAGCGCACGCGACGTCTCGCGCACGTCCCACTTGCCGTCGAAGCCGGGGAGCTGGAGCAGCGCCCCGAGCCGCGCGAGCACCTCGCCCTCGGCGTAGGCCTCGAAGGCGGGCTCGACCGCGGGGCGGACGCGCTGCACGCGGCCCGCGTGGTTCGTGAGCGTGCCGTGCTTCTCCGCCGCGACGCGCACCGGCAGCAGGACGTGCGCGACGCGCTCGAGCTCCGAGCGATGGGTATCGAGCACGATCACCGTATCGAGGCTCGCGAGGGCGGCGGGGTCGCCGAGGTAGGCCGGGTCGAGCACGTCGTGGCCGAGCACGAGGAGCGCGTCGACCCCGCCCGCGCGCACGCGGTCGAGCACGACGTGCGCGTCGGGGAAGCCGAGGGCGCGGGCGCCCTCGGCGTTCGCGGCCCGCTCCGCCTTCACGAGCAGCGCGTCCGGCTGCCAGTGCGGCACCGCGACGCCCGCGTTCTGGACTCCGGCCGCGTCGAGGAGCCGGCGCAAGGTGAGGAGGTCCTCGTTCGTGGCGTGGGGCGAGGCCAGCGCCGCGATCACGCCGGGGCCCTTCGCTTCGAGCAGGGCTCGCAGGCGCGCCGCCGCGCGCTCGATCGCCGACTTGTAGGCCGCGGTCTCGAGCACGCCACGCTCGTTCCGGAGGTACGCGTTCTTGAGGCGGCTCTCGGCGCCGATCTCCGCGTAGCTCATGCGTCCGGCGTCGCAGATCCAGGTGTCGTTCACCGCGTCGTTCCGCCGTGGCAGGTAGCGGTAGACCTTGTTGTTCGCGACGCCCAGGTGGACGTTGCAGCCGTTCGAGCAGCCGGTGCACACGCCCGGAACGTCGGTCAGGAACCAGACGCGGATCTTGAAGCGGAAGTCCTTCGTGGTGAGGGCGCCGACCGGGCAGATGTCGGCCACGTTCATCGAGTAGGGATTGTCGAGCGCCGTCCCGGGGAAGGTCTCGATCACGGAGCGGTCGCCTCTCTCGAACACGGCCAGCTCGCCCGTGCCCGGCACCTCGCGGCAGAATCGCACGCAGCGCCGGCACAGGATGCAGCGCTCCTGGTCGAACACGATCGTCGGCCCGAGGTCGACGCGCTTCTTCGCCGCGCGTCGCGGCTCCTTCGTGCGCGAGTGCGGGACGCCGTACTCGTAGGCGTAGTCCTGCAGCTTGCACTCACCCGCCTGGTCGCAGATCGGGCAGTCGAGCGGATGGTTGATGAGCAGGAGCTCCATCACGCCCTCGCGCGCGCGCTTCACGCGCTCGGTCTTCGTGTGGACGACCATGCCGTCCTTCACCGGCGTGTTGCAGGCGATCTGGAGCTTCGGGATGCCCTCGACCTCGACCTGGCACAGGCGGCAGGAGCCGTCGATCGTGAGCTTCGGGTGCCAGCAGTAGTGCGGCACGTCGACGCCGTTCATGAGGAGGCCCGCGTCGTCGAGCGCCTGCAGGATGGTGCGCCCGGCCGCGACCTCGATCACCTCTCCGTCGACCGTGATCTGCGCCATCGTCAGAGCTCGAAGCTCTCGGGGAAGGGGCACTTCTGGTGCCTCACGTGCAGCTCGAAGTCCTCCCGGAAGTGGCGGAGCATGCCCTGGAGCGGCCAGACCGCGGCGTCGGAGAAGGCGCAGATCGTCTGGCCCTCCATCTTCGAGCAGACGTCCTCGATCAGGGCGATGTCGTCCAGCGAGCCGGCGCCGCGCTCGAGGCGCGTCACGATCTTGTGGAGCCAGCCCGTGCCCTCGCGGCACTGCGTGCACTGGCCGCAGGACTCGTCGCGGAAGAAGTACGAGATCACGCACGACGCGCGGACCATGCAGGTGGTCTCGTCCATCACCATGATCCCGCCGGTGCCGAGCATGGTCTTGCGCTCGCGCAGGAACTCGTTCGCCATCGGGACGTCGAGCTGGCCCGCGGGCAGGATCGGCATCGACATGCCGCCCGGGATCACGCCCTTCACCTTGCGCCCTCCCGGCACGCCGCCGGCGTGCTCGAACACGATCTCGTCGAGACGCGTGCCGAGCGGGAGCTCGTACAGGCCGGGCCGCGCCACGTGGCCCGACACGCCGAAGATCGTCGTGCCCGGGCTCTTCTCGGTGCCGATGCCGCGGAACCACTCCGCCCCGTTCGCGAGGATGTGCGGGACGTGGCAGAAGGTCTCGACATTGTTCACGGTGGTCGGCATGCCGAACGCGCCGTGCTCGGCGGGGAACGGCGGCTTCTTCCGCGGCTGGCCCTTCTTGCCCTCGAGCGACTCGAGGAGCCCGGTCTCCTCGCCACAGATGTAGGCGCCGGCGCCGCGGTGGAGCACGACGTCGTGGGAGAAGCCCGTGCCGAGCACGTTCTTGCCCAGGTAGCCCTTGGCGTAGGCCGCGTCGATCGCGCGCTGCACCTGCTTCGCCGGCTCGGCGTACTCGCCGCGGATGTAGATGAACGTTTTCGCGGCGCCGACCGCGAAGGCTCCGATCAGGATGCCCTCGAGCATCTTGTGCGGCGCGCGCTCGAGGAGGAGCCGGTCCTTGAACGAGCCCGGCTCCGACTCGTCGGCGTTCACGCAGAAGTACTTCGGCTTCTCCGCGCCCTTCGGCATGAACGACCACTTGAGGCCGGTGAGGAAGCCCGCGCCGCCGCGGCCCTGGAGGCCCGAGGTCTTCATGAGCTCGATCACGCTCTCGGGCGTCGAGCCCCGCAGCACCTTGCGCGCCGTCGCGTAGCCGCCCTTGGCCTCGTATCCCTCGAGCGTCGCGAACGCGTCGTCGCCGCAGTGCTCCGTCAGGTAGTTCGTGACGTAGGGGACCTTGAGACCCATGGGCTACTCGAGCGCATCCAGGATGCGCTTCGCCTCCTCGACGTCGAGGTCCTCGTGGTACGTGCCGTCGATCCTCATCATCGGTGCGTAGGCGCACGCGCCGAGGCACTCCTCGTGGCCGAGGGTGATGCGCCCGTCCTGGGTGGTCTCGCCGGGCTCGATGCCGAGATGCGCCTCGAGGGCGCGCAGCAGGCCCCGCGCGCCGCGCAGCGAGCACGGAAGATTCGTGCAGACGTAGACGTGGTGTCGGCCCTGGGGCCGGTCGTAGAACATGTTGTAGAAGTGGACCACCTCCATCACCTCGGCGGGACGGAGGTCGAAGAGCGCGGCGAGCTCTCGCGCCGTCTCGGGCGTCACGTGGCCGGCCTGCTCGTGGACGAGGTGCAGCGCGGGCAGGAGCGCGCCGCGCTTGTGCGGATAGCTCCGCATGGCGGCCTCGATCCGCGACCGCAGCTCGGGCGTGATCACCATTCGAGCGCGCCCTTCTTCCACTCGTAGAGGAGGCCGACGACGAGCGGCACGGTGAAGACCGTCATGGCGCCGAGCCCGTACCAGCCGAGCTCGCGGAAGATCGCGCCCCAGGGATAGAAGAACACGGCCTCGACGTCGAAGACGACGAACAGGATCGCGACGAGATAGAACTTGACCGCGTAGCGCTGGCGCGGCGACACGATCTGCCGCTCGCCACACTCGAAGGGCTCCTGCTTTTCGGGAAACTCGCGCTTCGGGCCGAGCAGCCGATGCACGGTCAACATTCCGGCCGCGACGAGGAGCGCGATCACGAGGATGAGGAGGACGCCGCTGAACTCCGCGAGCATGACCCGCCGCCCCCCCTCTCGCCCGCCCGGCCGTTCCGAACCGCTCCGCCGCCCCGGCCCGGCGCGGAGGCCGACCCGTCGCGCGCCTCCGGGAGGACCGCGGAGTCCCGGTCCCGGATGCGCCGAAAAACGTGGAACCGCGCGTGCAGACTGAAAAAACCGTGCGGACCGTAGCCGCGGCGTCCGGGGGAGTCAAGGAAACCGCAGGCCTCCACGCGCAGGTTTTCCGCGCTGGCGGTCGCGCTCGGTGCGGACTAGTTTCGGGGAATCGACTTTCCTTTTCATCGACTCGCAAGGGGATGACCGATCCATGGCTGCGACGCCGCTCTCCCCGATCTCCTTCGCCCCGTCGCCCGTGCGGTCGCGTGTGAGCGAGACGGAGCACGTGGGGCTGGACGCGCTCGAGCCGGGCGAGCGCGGCGTGGTGCACGGCATGCGTGGCGACGGCCCGATCGAGCGCCGTCTCCAGGATCTCGGCCTCCTCCCGGGCACGCGCGTGCTCGTGCTGCGGCGCGCTCCTCTCGGCGACCCGATCGAGTACGAGCTCCGCGGCTATCGGCTCTGCCTGCGCCGGACCGAGGCGCGGCGCGTCCTGGTCGATCGCTCCCCCGCGCCCGTCGCGGCGCCTTCGCCGAGCCGCCGCAAGTGACGGCCGCGGCCTGCGGACACGAGGGCGCCGCTTCGATCTCTTCTTCCGAAGGTCTCCTCCGGCTCGGCCTCGTCGGCAGCCCGAACTCCGGCAAGACCACGATCTTCAACGCCCTGACGGGACTCCGGGCGAAGGTCGGCAACTACCCCGGCGTGACGGTCGAGCGGCGCGAAGGCGGCGCCGATCTCGACGGCCACCGCGCGATCCTGATCGATCTTCCAGGCACCTATTCCCTCGCGCCGGTGAGCGAGGACGAAGCCGTCGTGAGCCGGCTCCTGGCGGGCGAGCTCGAGGGCGTCGAGCCGCCCGATGCCCTCGTCGTGGTCGCGGACGCCTGCAGCCTCGAGCGCTCGCTCCTGCTCGTGGCCCAGGTGCTCCGCCTCGGGCGCCCGTCGTGTCTCGTGCTCACGATGACCGACGAGCTCGTGGCCCGGGGCGGGAAGCTCGACGTGGCACGGCTCGAGGCGGCCGTCGGCATCCCCGTGGTGCCCGTCATCGGCCACCGCGGCATCGGTCTCGATCGCCTGAAGCGGATCCTCGGGCATCCCGAGGGCTGGAGCCGGCCGCCGATCCTCCCGCCCGCGAGCGCGATCGAGCGCGGCGCGTGGGCGGAGTCGGTGCTCGCGCACGTCCTCGTGCGGCGCCCCGGCCGAAGCGGTGTCACCGACGCCGTCGACCGCGTCCTCCTCCACCCCGTGGCCGGCGTGCTCGTCTTCGCCGCGGTCATGGTCCTCTTCTTCCAGCTCATCTTCGCGTGGGCGCAGCCGGCGATGGACGCGATCGACGCGGGCGTCGGGGTCACCTCCGGAGCGCTGCGCGCCGCGCTTCCGCCCGGCATCGCGACCGACCTGCTCGTCGACGGCATCGTCGCCGGCGTGGGCTCGGTGATCGTCTTCCTGCCGCAGATCGTCCTCCTGCTCGGCCTGCTGCACCTGCTCGACGATCTCGGCTACATGGCCCGCGCCGCCTTCGTGATCGATCGCGTGATGGGCTGGATCGGCCTCGAGGGACGCGCGTTCGTGTCGCTGCTCTCGTCCTACGCGTGCGCGGTGCCCGGGATCATGGCGACGCGCACGATCCCGTCCTCTCGCGATCGCATCGTCACGATCCTCGTCTCGCCCCTCATGACGTGCTCGGCGCGGCTCCCGGTCTACGCGCTCCTGATCGCGGCCTTCGTGCCGGCGCGCGCGGTCTTCGGACCCGTCGGGCTGCAGGGGCTGGTGCTCCTCGGCCTCTACCTCCTGGGCTCGCTCTCCGCGCTCGTCGTGGCCGCGCTGCTCAAGCGCACGCTCTTCCCGGGCGAGGGGCTGCCGTTCTACATGGAGCTCCCGCCCTATCGCGTGCCGACGCTTCGCCTCGTCGCGACGCAGGTGTGGGGCGGTGCGCGGTCCTTCCTGAAGCGCGCCGGCACGATCATCCTGCTCGTATCGATCCTGCTGTGGGGCCTGCTCAACTTCCCGCGCGTCGACCCGCCGCCCGACCTCGCGCCCGAAGCCGCCCGCAGCTACGCGATGGAGCAAAGCGTCGCGGGCCGCCTCGGGCACGCTCTCGAGCCGGTCCTCACGCCACTCGGCTTCGACTGGAAGATCGGCGTCGGCCTCGTGGCGAGCCTCGCGGCGCGAGAGGTGATCATCGCGACGCTGGCCCAGATCTACGCGACGACCGACGAGGACGCCTCCCTGCGCGAGGCGATCCGGAGCGACGTCCACCCCGACACCGGGCGACCGGTCTTCACGCCGGGCACCGTGGCGGCGCTGCTCGTCTTCTTCGTGTTCGCGCTGCAGTGCACGTCGACCCTCGCGGTGATGCGCCGCGAGACCAACTCGTGGCGCTGGCCGGCCTTCGCCTTCTCGTACCTCCTCGCGCTCGCGTACGGAGCGAGCTACCTCGTCCACCGGGTGGTGGACGCCTTTTGGACCTGATCGCGCGACGCGGCCTCCCGGCTCTCCTCCTGATCGCTGCGCTTCCGCTGGCGGCGGGCTGCGCCTCCGTGCGGCGCGACGTCCTGACCGAGACGCCGACGCTCAAGGTCGTGCTGCGCAGCGAGACGAAGGGCGGCGAGCCCGCGAACGGCTACTACGACCATCCCGCCCAGATCTCCGGCGTGCGGCTCGGACACATCCTCTCGCGCATCGACGTGCGCCAGCACGAGGAGGACCAGCAGGGGCGCAAGCCGGCGTTCGACGCCGACATCTTGTTCGACGTGGGCGACGCGCTGTCGAAGGCCCTCGCCAAGGCGGACAAGACCCAGGAGGTGGTCGTCTACGCCACGCGCCAGACGCGCCGGCTCGGGATCTTCAACGAGGACTTCCTGACCACCTTCATCGCCTTCGTGCAGAACGATCAGCTCCACGTGAAGCTCGGGAAGATCGACTGGCTGATCCCGAAGGACGAGCGCAACCAGCCGTCGAACGAGCCGTGGCGCGACCAGGTGGACCAGAAGTTCCGCGTGCTGCCGAGCGAGGCGATGACGATCGTCGGGCCCCAGGAGCTCGCCGTCGATTGGCGCGACGAGATCTTCCGCCGGCCGACCGCGGTGCAGGTCACGCCCACGGGCAAGGTCGTGCGGCGCACGATCCTGATGGAGTCGCCCGAGGAGGCGCCGGCGGGCGGTGCGGCGTCCGAGGGTGCCGCCCCGACCGAAGAGCTCCCCCACGACCTCGCGCCGGCCACCCTGCGCAAGCTGGCCGACCTCGAAGAGCAGCGGCAGAGCGGGGCGCTCTCGGAGGCGGAGTACCGGACGAAGCGACGCGACATCCTCGCGGCCGATCCCAAGGCCGGCGAAGCACCGGCGACCCCGCCGGGCGGGCCCAAGTAGTCTCGCGTACCCTGCCGAGTCCTCTGCGGCGGGTCGGCCGCGCGGAGTCGTCCGATGCAAATCCTGGCCGAGTTCCTGCTCCTGGCCGTGCTCTTCGCGCTCTCGCTCACGCGGCTCGTGCCGCCGCCGTGGCGCGGGCGGCTGCAGAACCTGCTCAAGGCGTGGTTCACGGTGCGCGCGTTCTGGCTCCTGCTCGAGCATCCGGTGCGGCTCGAGGACGGAACGCGCGTCGTCGCCTGGAGGCTCATCGCCGAGCAGCTCCGCTCGCTCGACGCGACGACGTTCTGGAGCTTCGTGGCCCTCGCGACGGCGACGAAGCTCGTCGGGATCCTGGCCTCGATGCGGCGCTGGCAGATCCTGCTCGCGGGCCAGGGCATCGCCCTGCCCTTCCGCCACGTCTTCGGCGCGTTCTTGATCGGCCGCTTCATCGGCACCTTCCTGCCGAGCACCGCCGGGCTCGACGGCTACAAGCTCTACGATGCAGCGCGCTTCAGCGGCCGCACGGTCGAGGCCACGGCCGCCACCGCCCTCGAGAAGGTGCTGGGCTTCACCGGCATGTTCCTCTCGTTCCTGGTCGCGCTGCCGTTCGGCATCAAGATCTTCGGCCAGCACGCGGCGCTCGTGGCCGCGATCAGCGTGCCGCTCTCCGTCGGCGTGATCGTCGGCCTGCTGCTCCTCGTCTGGTATCCGAGGCTGATCGAGTGGCTGCTGGGCGCGATCCCGCTCCCGGGCAAGGAGCGCCTCGCCGGCCTCGTGCTGCGCGTCTCGCGGGCGGCGGCGGCGTACCGCGGGAAGAAGGAGCTCGTGCTCGCGGCCCTCGGCCTCTCCTTCGTCGTCCACTTCACGACGGCGGCCATGTACTACTTCACGGCGCTCGCGGTCGGCGCCGGAGCGAAGGCCGAGTTCTGGCCCCTCGCCTTCGGCTCGTCGATCCAGATCTTCGCGACCGTCCTCGCGCCGACCATGGGCGGCATCGGCGCCCGGGAGTGGGCGCAGTACGCGACCCTGGGACACATGATCGGGCCGGGCGCGGCGATCGTGTCGGCGGCCCTCGGCTTCTGGGCGGCGGAGGCGCTGACGCTCTTCGGTGGCGTCTTCTGGTGGCTCCGCGGGCCGAGCTACCACCCCGCCTACTGCCGCGTCGACGGGGTGCAGGTCGACTACGCCGAGGCTGCGCGCGCCGCCGTCGCGCTCGAGGGGCCCGGCGAGGCCGGCGCGCGCGGCGCGGCGCGGGCGG
This sequence comes from Myxococcota bacterium, assembly GCA_035542715.1. Classification (GTDB taxonomy): domain Bacteria; phylum Myxococcota_A; class UBA9160; order UBA9160; family UBA9160; genus DATKKW01. Next base: position 6,879 of record DATKKW010000018.1, on the reverse strand, counting down.
GCACGCCGCTGCCCTTCGCGTCGCGCGTGGCCCCTGCGGCACTGCTGGGTCTCGGAGGGGGCCTCCTGGCCGGCCTCCTGCTCGGTGGCGCGGAAGCCTTCGTGATCGCGCGCGAGGGCTTCGGGGCCGAGGCGCAGGTGCTCTGGTACGGGCCCCTGGCCTACGGCGTCGTCCTGGGTCTCGCGGGCGCCGGCCTCGGCGCGCTCCTCGCCGTGCTGCCGATGGACCGCGACGAGATCCGCAGCTGGACGCCCGCCCTCGCCTGGCTCTTCCTGCTCGTGCCCGTGGCGCTCGCGGTTACGCTCTTCCGCGTACGCCGCGACGTCTACCAGGAGCAGATGCCGCCCCTCGGCGTCCTCGCCGCGATCGTCGGCGCGGCGGGGATCGCCGCGCTCCTGCTCTTCTTCGTGGCGCCGCGCCTCTTCCGAGGCGCCGCGGGTCGCATCTTCTCGCCGCTCGTCGCCGCGCCGCTCCTCGCGGCCGCCTGCCTCGCGGGCGCCGTCACCGCACAGCGTCTCGCGCCGCCGCCGCCCCCGCCGAAGCCGCCTCCGCCCGTGCCCGCGGCCCTCGCCGCCCGGCCGAACGTGCTGCTCATCATGATCGACACGCTGCGCGCGGATCAGCTCTCGTGCTACGGGGGGCCCGTCGAGACGCCGAACCTCTGTCGCCTCGTCGACGACGGCGGAACCGCGTACTTCACCTTCAGCCAGGCCTCGTGGACGAAGCCCGCCGCCGCGAGCCTCCTGACCTCGCTCCTGCCGTCGAGCCACCGCGCCATGTCGAAGACGGCGTCGATCTCGCCCGACGCGGTCCTCGTGTCGGAGGCGATGCAGCGGGCGGGCTACACCACGGGCGGAATCGTCTCCAACATCAACCTCGCGCCGAGCTTCGGCTTCGACCAGGGATGGGACGAGTACCTCTACCTCGCGCCCGACTACCTCGCCGGGGCGCAGGAGTCGAGCTCGAAGCTGATCCTCTACCAGATCGCACGGAAGGTCTGGCTGTCGCTCCGGCCGGGCAAGCGGGTCGGCGACTACTACCAGGACGCCGAGACGGTGAACGCGCACGTCTTCCCCTGGCTCGAGCGACACGTCGCTTCGCGCTTCTTCCTGTTCGCACACTTCATGGATCCCCACGATCCGTACTTCCGGCACCCGTACGACGGCTACGCGATCGCGCGCGTGGCGGGCGATCCGCCGGCGAGCCGCGCGCCCGAGATGCTCGCGCTCTACCAAGGAGAGATCCGCTTCCTCGACCAGAACCTGGGCGTCCTGTTCGAGAAGCTCCGCGCGCTCGGGCTCTACGACGACATGCTGATCGTCGCGACCGCCGACCACGGCGAGGAGTTCCAGGAGCACGGCGGCTTCTGGCACGGCCTCACGCTCTACGACGAGACGATCCACATCCCGCTCCTGATCAAGTGGCCGAAGGGCCGGGCCGCAGGGCCCGCGCGGCTCATGGACCGGATCGCGCGCCAGATCGACATCGCGCCAACGATCCTCGGCCGCGCGGGCGCTCCGATCCCGCCGTCGATGCAGGGCGTCGATCTCGTCGCGACGGCCCACGCGCGCCCGTCGGCGGACGACCTCCACGTCGCGGAGGAGGACCACGAGGGCAACGTGCTGCGCGCGCTGCGCACGCTGCAGTGGAAGTACCTCGAGGCGAACGAAGGCAACCCCCGAGGGCTCCCGCCGCGCGAGCTGTTCGAGGTGTCCGTCGACCCGCACGAGACGAAGGACCTCGGGCCCGCCCATCCCGAGATCGCCGCCGAGATGCGAGGTCAGCTCGACGCGAAGCAGCAGTACGCACGCGAGCACGGCCTCACGGGCGGCGGGACCGCCGTGCTGACCGACGCGCAGCGCGAGGCCCTGAAGGCCCTCGGCTACCTGCAGTAGCGCGTCGCAGGACGTCGGCGCGAAGCCGGGGTGATCCAGATCACCGTTCTCGCGGATCGTTCTCGCTCCGCCGCGCTCCCGCCACCGTTGCAGACGCGTGTCGGCACTCCGGGTCGGGCCGCGACGTGCCGATGAAGGAGGCATCGGCCGCCGCCACGGAGAGCCGGCATGAAGCGCCTCCGACTCGTCCTCCTCGCCCTGCCCGTCGCGCTCGTCGGCGCCGGAGCGGGCTTCCTCGCCGCGCGCTGCCAGGACGATCGCAGGGTCGACGACGCCGACCTCGAGCTGGAGCGTCTCGCCCTCGCGCCGGGCGACAACGCGTTCGACGCCCTCGAGCGCGCGGCGGCCCTCGTCGCGTGGCCCGAGGGAACGGACGACTGGATCGCGGCGGCGCTCGAAGGCGAGCCCGGGAGGCGCGCCGACGCGCGCCGGCTCGTCGCGGCCAACGAGCGCGCGCTCGAGGTCGCGGCCGTCGCCGCCGCCGCTCCAGCGCTCCAGGTGCCGAGGATGGAGAGCCCCGACGATCGATCGGGCGACCTCCTGGGCTGGAAGCGCATCGTCTCTCTCCTGTGTCTGCGCGCGTGGATCGACGCCGACGACCGGAACGCCTCCGCCGCCCTCGACGGCTTCCTCGACGCGGCCCGCCTCGCCCAGCGCATCGCGAGCGCGCACGACGGCGCGCTCGTCCACTTCGTCGTCGGCGTCTCCGCGAAGGACGTCGCGCTGGGCTCGCTCCGACGCTTCGCGGACCGCGCCGCCTTCGATGCCGAGGACAGGGCGCGCGCCGAGCGCGAGCTCGCTCGCCTCACGTTCGACGACGCCTCGTGGCGGGGCCTGTTCGCGGCCGAGCACCGCGCGATGCGTGCGGACGCGCTCGCCTTCGTGCGCGCGCCGCTCGAGCGCACGCGCGCAGGAGAGCCGCTCGAGCCGTGGCGCGCGAAGCTCTCCGGCATGCCGCGCGTCCTCCAGGGACCCGCCACGGCCTACCTCGTGAAGCCGAATCGCACCCTGAACCAGATGGCCGACGCCTACCGCGAGCTCGGAGCGCTCGGGCCGAGGGGCTGTGCGGCGGCCATGAACGTCGAGCCGCCTTCCTCCGCAGGGGACTCGGTCTCCGCGCTCGAGCTCGCTCTCCCGGACGGCCTCGGCGACGCGCTCGTGGAGCACCTCGAGCGCCGCCTCCGCTACTTCGTCGCGCGGCGCTGCGTCTCCGACGCCGCCACCGCGGCGACGCGCGTGCATCTCGCGCTGCGCGCGTACTTCGCCGACCACGGCGAGCTGCCGGACTCGCTCGCCGCGCTCGTGCCCCGCTACCTGGCCGCGGCTCCGCGCGACGCCTTCGGCGACGCCCCGCTTCGCTACTCGCGCGAGCGTCGCATCGTGTGGTCGGTGGGGCGCGACCTGCGAGACGAGGGCGGCCGCGCGGCGGACGCGCCGACCGACCTGGCCGAGCCGACCTTCGAGCTCGCGTTCGTGGCGCCGCTCGGCGAGACGGTCGAGGCCTCGGCGCGCCGCTAGAGGGCGTCCGGCGGGCTCGGTCTCCAGGTGTACTCCACGTCCGGCTCGCTCTCGGGCGGATCGCTCACGCCGAAGCGTGTCGCCTGGAAGCCGTGCTTCTCGTAGAAGCGGCGCGCGGGCTCGTTCTTCTGGAAGGTGTAGAGGCGCAGCCCGGCCGGCGACAGCGTTTTCGCGTGGGCGAGGAGCCGCGTGCCGATCCCACTGCGCTGTCTGCCCACGGCCACGAAGAGCTGACCGACGACCGGGCCCTGCTGCGCGAGCATCCCGACGACCTCGTCGCCGTCCCAGGCGATCCACACGGCGCTCTCCTTCAGCAGGACGTCGCGGAAGAACGCGCGATCCTGCTCCGGCGTGTGGGCCTGCATCGCGTCCACGTAGGGAAAGGCTTCCCGCTTGCTCGCGCTCCACATCGCGCACACCGAGTCGAGCTCGGCGTCGGCGAAGGGACGCAGCTCGATCGGGGAGCGCTGGCCGAAGTCGGCGGCCCCGGAGGCGAGGAAGGCCGCCTCCGCGGGCGTCGATGCGCGCCCCAGGATCGCGTTGCGATGGGGAAAGCGGCCGAAGCGGCGTACGACGTCGCGGTGCCGGCGGGCGGATTCGGCGAACGACTCGAGGAGCGGGCGCCAGGCCGGGGGCGTCTCCTGCGCGAGACGCTCGGCGCGCGCGACGGATTCCTGCTGGGCGGCGACGTCCTCCGCGTGGGAGAGCGGCAGGAGCAGGAGCCCGGTCTCGATGGGCGTCAGCACGTCGAGCGCTCCGACTTCGATCGCGCGCCGCACCTCGACGAGGGCCAGATCATCGCTCGCGAAGGCTTCGGGCGCGCCGCGGTGGAGGTTGCGCGGGAGCTGGTCGAGGGCGATCACGAGCGCGAGGCGACCCCGCGGCGTGTCACGCCATCCGGCGAGCTCACCGCGGCGCGCGGCCTCGGCGACGCCCGCGAATCGCCCCCGCACGGCGGCGTCCGTTTCCGGAGTCGCCTCGAACCAGAACTCCATCCGCGCCGCGGCGGCCGTGGGATGGCTCGCGGCGTCGCCGAGCCAGAAGTCGAGGAGCGCCTGGGGCGAGGCGGTCGCTGCAGGGACGTCTTCCGGCCCGCTCACGCGCTGCGCGCACCTCCGTCGACGCTCCAGATCCCGGCTCCGTGGGCCGCGATGCAGAGGAAGGCGAAGCAGTAGAGGACGGCGAGCTCCCCCTGGTTCACGTTCGGATGCCAGTGACGCAGTCCGTGGGCCATCCAGTATGCGACGGCCATCTGGCCCGAGCAGAGGAACGCGGCCCAGCGCGTCTGGAATCCGATCGCGATCAGCGCGCCGCCCACGCTCTCGATCGCGCCGGCCGCCCAGACCAGGGGAGTCATCGCGAATCCCTCCGGCATGGGGAGCGGCCAGCCGACGAGCTTCTGCAGGCCGTGGCTCAGGAAGAGCAGCCCGAACACGATGCGCACCAGCGCGTAGGTCTCTCCCTGGAAGCGGTCCATGAACATCGCCATTCCGTGTCTCCCTCCAGTCTGGTCGTCAGCTTCCCTCGTCCGGCGCAGCCCGCCGGTGGAACTCCACGTAGAACGCGACGTCGCCCAAGGGCTCGACCTCGTGCGGCGCCTCCGGCGGTACGACCCCCACCTCGCCCGATCCGAGCTCCCGCTCCTGCGGCGGCGCGAGGAGCCGGTAGCGCAGCCGCCCGCGCTCGACGTGGATCTTGGCCCAGATCCCGGGCTTCGTCGTATGCGACCGGCGCAGGGCCGGTGGGATCGTCGCCGTCTCGAAGCGCTCCGTCCGCCGGTAGGGAACGAGCCCGACCGGCCACTCCAGCGCGTCGCAGCGGACGCAGTCGAACGAGTCGCCGAGATGCTCGGCGCGCGTCCTCGGCGAGAGCACCCAGGGACGCTCCACGAACGGTGGATCGTGCCGGACGTGCCGCCCGTGCCCGCACTCGAGGTCCGCGACCCAGTGCGCCTCTTCGTCCTGATGGAAGCCCACGACGCGCCGTCTCACGCGGCGAGCATCGCATGGGCGGGGCACGGCGGCGAACGGCGCCCCGCCGCACGGCTCGAGGCTCAGCCGGCGCGACGCCGGGGAGGAGAGCCGGCGAGACGCCACTCGAGCTGCGGCAGGCTGTCGACGCCCCAGAACATCTCGCCGTCGAGGAGCATCGTCGGCACGCCGAAGACCTTGCGCTCCCGCGCCTCGGTCGAGAACTCGCGCAGGCGGTCATCGACGTCGAGGCTGCGCGCCCGGGCCAGCCAGGCCGCGGGATCGCCCCCGACGCCGCGGATCACGTCCGCGAGGACGGCCTCGCTCCCGATGTCGCGCTGCTCGACCCAGGCGGCGCGGAACACCGCACGATGGAACGCGTCGAAGGCGTCGTGCTGCCGCGCGACGATCGCCGTGCGGAGCGCGAGGTTCGAGCTCACGGGGAACGGCTGGGGCGGGAGGATCGGGACGCCATAGTACTCGGCGGTGCGTCGCGCGTCCGTCACCACGTAGGCGGCCTTGCTCGGTCCGTAGGCCGGCTGATCCGAGTCGGCGAGGACGTGGAGGTCGACCGGCTTCCAGACCGGTGTCACGCCGTGGCGCGTCGCGACCTCCTCGATCACCTCGGACAAGAGGTACGCGAAGGGCGAGCGGTAGTCGAAGTAGATCTCGAGCGCGCGCGGCATCGAAGCCTCCGCGACGCCGGCGGGGGCGGCGTCGGGGCGACTCTAGGCCGCCCGGGGGATCGGTCCCAGCTCAGCGCGGATCGCGCCCGGCCCACATCGCGTAGGTCGCACCGGCGAGCCCGCCGCCCAGGAGGGGCGCGAGCCAGAAGAGCCAGAGCTGCGCGATCGCCGCGCTGCCCGCGAAGAGCGCGGGGCCCGTGCTGCGCGCCGGGTTCACGGACAGGTTCGTCACGGGGATGCCGATCAGGTGGATCAGCGTGAGGCAGAGCCCGATCGCGATCCCCGCGAAGCCAACGGGCGCGTTGCCGTGCGTCGAGCCGAGGATCACGGTCAGGAAGAAGTACGTGAGCACGACCTCGGCGACGAGGCACGACACCAGCGAGTATCCACCCGGGGAGCGCTCGCCGTAGCCGTTCGACGCGAAGCCCGACGCCACGGGATCGAAGCCCACGTGGCCGCTCGCGATCACGAAGAGCACGGCCGCGCCGAGGATGCCGCCCACGACCTGGGCGGCGACGTAGGCCGGGACCTCGCTCCCCGGGAAGCGGCCCGCCGTCGCGAGACCGACCGACACCGCCGGGTTCAGGTGGCAGCCCGAGACGTGGCCGATCGCGTAGGCCATGGTGAGCACGGTGAGGCCGAAGGCGAGGGCCACGCCGAGGAAGCCGATGCCTGTCTGCGGGAACGTCGCCGACAGGACGGCGGCGCCGCAGCCTCCGAACACGAGCCAGAAGGTGCCGATCGTCTCGGCGACGCAGCGACTGGAGAGCGACATGGCGTGGGACCTCCGTGCTGGGGGATGCGCGCGCG
>DATKKW010000017.1:0-71166 GCA_035542715.1 Myxococcota bacterium | reverse complement strand
GCGCGAGCGCCGCGCAGCCGCGCTGAAGATCCTGAAGTACGAGCCGCAGGACAAAGTCTTTCCGTACTTGCGCGTGATCGCGGAGCTCGAGACCGCGCGCAGCTGCAAGGCGCGCAAGGCCTCGATCGCCGCGATGGCGTTGGCCAGGGACCCGCATTACCTGCCCACGCTGCGGCGCTATGACCGCAGCCCGCACAGCGGCTGCGGCTTCCTCGGCCTCTCGGACTGCTACGACTGCATCCGCGGCGACGTGCGCGAGGCGCTCGACGATATCGAGCGGGCGAACCCCGGTTCGCGGCCCGACGACGACGACGACACGGGGCATTGATCATCCGGCGATTTCGCCCGCGGCGCGCGCCTTTTCCGTCCGGGCGCACGCATCCGCGCGTTGTGCTATGCATCCCGCCGACCCGCACCGAAGGACGAGCGACGTGACCGCATCTTCTTCCCACTCGACGGCCGTCTCGATGGACGACCTCACCGCGCTGTGCAAGCGCCGCGGCTTCATCTTTCCCGCGAGCGAGATCTATCAGGGCATCAACGGCTTCTGGGACTACGGCCCGCTCGGCGTCGAGCTCAAGAACAGCCTGAAGGCCCACTGGTGGCAGCGCGTGGTGCGCGAGCGCGACGACGTCGAAGGGCTCGACAGCGCGATCATCTGCCACCCGCGCACCTGGGAGGCCTCGGGGCACGTCGAGCACTTCAGCGATCCCCTGGTCGACTGCCGCGCCTGCAAGAAGCGCTTCCGCGCCGACCAGCTCGACGACGCCGGGCCCTGCCCCGCGCGCGAGGGCACGAGCGAGCACGACTTCACGCCGGCGCGCAACTTCAATCTCATGCTGAAGACGTTCATCGGCGCGTCGGAGGACGCCGCAGCCGTCGCGTACCTGCGCGCGGAGACGTGTCAGGCGATCTTCAACGACTTCCGGCGCGTGAAGGATGTGTCCCGCCAGAAGGTGCCCTTCGGCATCGCCCAGATCGGGAAGGCGTTCCGCAACGAGATCAACCCCCGGAACTTCACGTTCCGCTCGCGCGAGTTCGAGCAGGCGGAGCTCGAGTTCTTCGTCCATCCGTCGGAGCGCGAGAAGTGGTTCGCGCACTGGCTGGAGGAGCGGCAGCGCTGGCACCGCGAGCTCGGCTTCGCGCCGGGCCGCCTGCGCGTGCGGCCCCACGCGCCGACGGAGCTCGCCCACTACGCGAAGGCCGCCGCCGACATCGAGTTCCTGTTCCCCTTCGGCTGGCAGGAGATCGAGGGCGTGCACGATCGTGGCGACTGGGACCTGCGGCGACACACCGAGTACAGCGGGAAGGACCTCTCGATCACCGACGAGGAGACCAAGGAGCGCTTCACCCCGATGGTGGTCGAGACCTCCGCGGGGATCGATCGCACCTGCCTGGCCCTGCTCTGCAACGCTTACGAGGAGCAGAAGCTCGACGACGGCGAGACCCGGACGGTGCTCCACCTGCACCCCGCGGTCGCTCCGATCAAGGTCGCCGTGCTGCCGCTCTCGAAGAAGCTGGCAGAGCCCGCGCAGAAGCTCGAGCGAAGCCTGCGCCGGCGCTGGAACACCTTCTACGACGACGCGGGCAACATCGGCCGTCGCTACCGGCGCCAGGACGAGGTGGGCACGCCCCTCTGCGTCACCTACGACTTCGAATCGGAGACGGACGGGCAGGTGACGGTGCGGGATCGCGACGCCATGACCCAGGTGCGCGTCCCGATCGAAGGCGTCCGGCGCCTGCTCGAAGAAAGACTGGAGGTCGCCCCGTGAAGCCGCGAAGCCAAGCGAAGCCGTCCACCCACGCGGGCACGACCGCGTCCCGCGCGCGGAAGCCGGCGGCCCGTCGCGTCTACTTCTTCGGCGCGCGAAAGGCGGACGGCCGCGCGGAGATGAAGGACGTCCTCGGCGGGAAGGGCGCGAACCTCGCGGAGATGACGAACCTCGGCGTTCCCGTGCCGCCGGGCTTCACGATCTCGACCGCCGAGTGCCACGAGTACACGCGCGCCGGCGGGAGGCTCTCCCCGGCGCTGAAGAAGGACGTGCTCGCCGCCCTGGCGAAGGTGGAGGCGATCCTCGGCACGCGGTTCGGCGACGCGAAGAACCCGTTGCTCGTGTCGGTGCGCTCCGGCGCGCGTGCGTCGATGCCCGGCATGATGGACACCATCCTGAACCTCGGGCTCAACCAGAAGACGGTGCAGGGCCTCGCGGCGTCGGCCGACGCGCGCTTCGCCTTCGACAGCTATCGGCGCTTCGTCCAGATGTACGGCGACGTCGTCCTCGGCGTGCCCCACGAGCGGTTCGAGGCGCGGCTCGAGGCGCTGAAGGAGGCCCGCGGCAAGCACCTCGACACGGATCTCACGGCGGCCGACTGGCAGCGGCTCGTGGCGGAGTACCTGGAGCTCGTGCAGGCGGAGACCGGGAAGCCGTTCCCGCAGGACCCGCACGAGCAGCTCTGGGGCGCGATCGGTGCGGTCTTCCGCTCCTGGAACAACGAGCGCGCGATCCGCTACCGGAAGCTCAACGACATCCCGGAGAGCTGGGGCACGGCGGTCAACGTCCAGGCGATGGTCTTCGGGAACATGGGCGACGACTGCGCCACGGGCGTCGCCTTCACGCGCGACCCCTCGACCGGCGAGAAGCGGTTCTTCGGCGAGTACCTGAAGAACGCCCAGGGCGAGGACGTCGTCGCCGGCATCCGCACGCCGCAGCCGATCGACAAGCGCGCGCGAACCAGGGATCAGGCGCACCTCCCCACGCTCGAGGAGGAGATGCCGAGGGCCTACCGCGAGCTCGTGCGCATCTATCAGCGTCTCGAGAAGCACTACCGCGACATGCAGGACATCGAGTTCACGATCCAGCGCGGGAAGCTCTGGATGCTGCAGACGCGCAACGGCAAGCGCACCGTGCGCGCGGCGGTGCGGATCGCGGTCGACATGGCACGGGAGCGCCTGATCAGCCGCCAGGAGGCGGTGATGCGCGTCGATCCGCGGGCGCTCGACCAGCTGCTGCACCCGACCCTCGACCCGCGCGCCGAGAAGAAGGTGGTCGCACGCGGGCTGCCGGCATCGCCGGGCGCCGCGGTCGGCACGATCGTGTTCTCCGCGGACGAGGCCGAGGCGCGGGCGAAGGCGGGCGAGAAGGTGATCCTCGTCCGGATCGAGACGTCGCCCGAGGACATCCACGGCATGCATGCGGCCGAGGGCATCCTGACCGCGCGGGGCGGCATGACGTCGCACGCGGCCGTGGTGGCCCGAGGCATGGGGAAGTGCTGCGTCGCGGGCTGCGGATCGCTCCAGATCGACTACGCGAAGGGCGAGATGCGGATCGACGGCCAGGTCGTGCACGCCGGCGACGCCATCACGATCGACGGCGGCACCGGCGAGGTGATGCTCGGGCGCGTGCCGACGGTGACGCCCGAGCTCGGGGGCGAGTTCTCGGAGCTCATGCAGTGGGCCGACCGCTTCCGCAAGGTGCGGGTCCGCACCAATGCCGACACGCCGAACGACGCGAAGATCGCGCGCCAGTTCGGCGCCGAGGGCATCGGGCTCTGCCGCACGGAGCACATGTTCTTCGAGCCGAATCGCATCCTGGCCGTGCGCGAGATGATCCTCTCGAACGACCTGCCGCAGCGGCGGCGGGCCCTCGAGAAGCTGCTGCCGATGCAGCGCGGCGACTTCGCCGAGATCTTCCGCGCGATGGAGGGCCTGCCGGTCACGATCCGGCTGCTCGATCCGCCCCTGCACGAGTTCCTGCCCCACGAGGACGGGGAGATCCGCCAGGTCGCGAAGGCGCTCGGCACCGACGCGGCGGAGGTTCGCGCGAAGATCGACTCGCTGCGCGAGTTCAATCCGATGCTCGGGCATCGCGGCTGCCGGCTCGGCATCACGTTCCCCGAGATCTACGCGATGCAGGTGCGCGCGATCGTCGAGGCCGCCTGCGAGGTGGCCGAGTCGGGCGTGCGGGTGCAGCCCGAGATCATGGTCCCCCTCGTGGCGCACGTCGGCGAGCTCTCGCGCCTCCGCAAGCTGATCGAGGAGGAGATCGCCGCGGTCGTGGCGGAGCACAAGGGCGCGAAGGTCCGGCCCGCGATCGGCACCATGATCGAGGTGCCGCGGGCGGCCCTCGTGGCCGACGCGATCGCGAAGCACGCCGACTTCTTCTCCTTCGGCACGAACGACCTGACCCAGATGACGTATGCGCTCTCGCGCGACGACGCAGGGAAGTTCCTGTCCGTCTACCAGGAGACCGGGATCCTGGAGGACGATCCCTTCGTGTCGATCGACGAGGAAGGGATCGGCGCGCTGATCCGCATCGGTGTCGAGCGCGGCCGCCGCACGCGCAAGGGCCTCAAGGTCGGGATCTGCGGTGAGCACGGCGGCGATCCGAAGAGCGTCAAGTTCTGCGCTCGCGCCGGCCTCGACTACGTCTCGTGCTCGCCCTACCGGGTGCCGGTGGCGCGCCTCGCCGCCGCCCAGGCGGCGCTCGAGGCGGACGCTGCGAAGCCGAAGGGCCGCAGCCGGTGACGAGCCGATCGCGTCGCATCGCGTGCGTGATCGCGCTGCTGGTCGGCGGCGCCGCGCCGGGCTGCTCGGGCTCCCACGGCCCGGGACCGGACGTGAGCCAGGGTGCGCAGATCGTCGACGATCCCGCGGTCGTCGACTTCCAGATCCACGCACAGGCCTTCTACGACCGCTTCACGAACCGCCGCGTGAACACGCTCGCGACCTATCAGGACGGCGTCCTGCGCGGCTACTTCCGCAGCGACAAGGAGTACGCCGACTACTACGCCAACCTCGCCCAGGCGTTGGTCGAGGCGCACTTCGAGCGCAACGAGCCGCTCGTCGCCGAGGTGGAGGAGTTCGTGGTGGACGGACCCGGACGGGCCCACGTGCGGTTCCGCATGGTCGGCAAGAACGGTCTCCCGCTCCGCTTCTGGAGCACCTCCCTCAAGCAGGAAGATCTCTGGGAACGACACGACGGCGCGTGGCGGATCCTGCCGGGACGTCTGTGAGCCAGGTCTCCGGCTCGACGTCTCCCGCCCGCTCCGCGCCGCCGCGCTTCGCCCGCGAGCGTGCCGCGCGGCGGATCGCCGCCGCCCTCGACGCGGGCTACGAGGACGCCGGGCGTCAGGTGTTCCTGCGCACCCGGGACCTCTCGGAGCGCGGCGTCTACCTGTGGGCGGCGGAGCCGCCCGCGGTCGGCGAGAAGGCGCGCGTGCTGATCGAGCTTCCCGGCGTCCAGGCCATCCAGCGGCTCCGCGGCACCGTCGTGCGACGGGAGGCGGACGCGCCGTCGGGCTTCGCGCTGCGCTTCGACGAGCCGGCCCTCGAGGCGCTTCGCGCCTTGCGAGGATTCGTCGAGGACAGCGAGCGCGGCGGCGCCGAGGCCTGAGGGGATCTCCTCCCTGGGGAAATCCTGGTCTCGAATTGGTGAAAAATCTCCCACAGCACGAGGCTCGGACGGCTCGCCGCCCACGCAGCCTCCTGCCGCGCTTCGATCACCGTTCCAGGAAGTTGCGAGCACTCTTGCGTGCGCAGGAAGGCGCAGCGTGCGTGGCATGGGGCTTGCTCGAGCCCCAGGCGGGACGCGAGTCCCCACCTTTAGGAAGCCACCATCCGCGTGCCGAGAGGAAGGAAGCCAGGGACCAGTCGATAGCGAGGACGCAGCAGGTCCGTCTCCCAGGACCGGACTCGTCCCTCGAAGCGCCGAGGCGCCAGGGGCATGTCCAGCAGGGGCGACGATCCGTCGTCTTCCACGATCTTCCCCAAGAGGGGCTTCGTTCCGACCGGCGCCCGCGGAGAAACCGCAGGAGCCAGCCGTTGGAAGAGCGAACGCAGCAGAGCGCTTGGTCGAGTGACACGGAGCTCGTCGAGTCGATCCTGGCGGGGAGCCGGGCCGACTTCGACCTGCTCTACGAGACCTACTTCCCCCGCGTGTACCGCTTCGCCTTGAAGCGCCTTCGGGATCGCCAGGAGGCCGAGGACGTGACCCAGGAGGTCTTCGTCACGGTCTTCAAGTCCGTCGGAGCGTGGCAGGGCAACTCGTCCCTGCTCGTGTGGATCTTCGGGATCACGCGCAACAAGGTGAATCGCCGCTTCCGCGGCCGGCGCCCGCCGCTCGAGCCGATCGACGGCGGTGGCGTCGAGCTGGCCTCCGACGAGCCCGCGACGGACCGCGCCGTCGACGCCCGCCGCATGCTCGGGCGCTGCGAGGCCGTGATCCACAACGACCTGACGCCGCTCCAGCGCCGGATCTTCCAGCTGAAGCACCTGCGGCGGCAGCCCGTGCGGACGATCGCGACTTCCCTCGGGAAGTCCGAGGACGCGATCAAGGCGAACCTCTACCGGATGCGCCGCGCCCTCGAGGAGGGCGTGCCCGGCCTCCAGGCCCTGATCGCGAGCTGAGAGCGGCCCGCGTAGACCGCGGCATTCCGTCCCACGCGAAGCCCCGTCCGCCTCCCGCGGACGGGGCTTCGTCCAATTTTCGATGGACGCATGCCACGTTCGGGCCGAACCGGCCACCTTCTCCTCGGGAGCTTCGGCTTCCACTGGGAAGGGATGACGCGAGGAGTCTGCGTTGCCCCCGCTGCCGAGCCGCGCCCGCCCGCCCGCTGTTGCCGCCGCCGCGCTTTGCACGGACGCCGCGACCGACGAGGCCCTGGTCCACGGCATCCGTGAATCCCGCCAGGAAGACTTCAATCAGCTCTACGACCGCTACTTCCAGCGCATCTACAGCTTCGTCTACCTGCGCGTCCGCAACCACGCGGACGCCGAGGAGATCGTGCAGGAGACCTTCACGGCGGTCTTCCGCTCGATCGACGCCTTCCGGGGCCAGTCGGCGCTGTTGTCGTGGATCTACGGGATCGCGAAGAACACCGTCAACAACCACTTACGTCGCGCCAAGCTGCGCGAGCAGTGGGTGGAGCTCTCCGAACCGGATTCGCTCGCGCCCGCCGCCCGCGACGCTGGAACGCCGGAGGACGCGCTGAGCTTGCGCCGCTACGCGGACGCCATCCGCGATCGGCTCGGCTCCGTGGCGAGCTGGCAGGCGGAGGTGTTCGTCTTGCGTCACGTCGACAACCTGCCGATCCGGGAGATCGCACGACGGACGGCGCGCTCGAGCGATGCGATCCGCTCGAGCCTCTACCGCGTGAAGCGCCTCCTGGTCGACGCGAGCCATCCCGGAGCCTCGGCCGCAGCGCCGTGAGCCGGATGATGACGATGGGCAGCGGGCTCGAGGAGGCTGCGTGAAGGGGTTCCTCCGCGAGCGGAAGTCGACGGCCGGGGACGGCGAAGGCAGGGCCGAGGGCGCCACGGAGCAGGATCCGGTGCACGGACTCGACACCGATTTCACGAACGCGGAGCTCGAGGAGTTCCTGGCGGCGGATCACGTCGACGTGCCCGCCGACCCGGTCTTCAAGGAGCAGCTGCGGGAGACCCTCTGGCGGATGGTCCTCCGCTCGCGCAGCGGAGACGACGGCGAGCCGGAGGGAGGCTCCGGCTGAGACCGCGTTGCCCGACCAGGGGCGCCTGTTAGAGTCCGCCACCCGTGAAGCCTCCCTCGCGCCGCAAGAGCCTCGCGCCCCGCCTCTTTCCGCTCTACGGGCTGGCGCTCGTGCTGCTCTGGATGTCCCACCCGACGGCGGCGGGCCTCGCGGCGGGCTTCGTCCTGGTCGGCGCGGGCGAGGCGCTGCGGCTCTGGGCGGCGGGCTACCTCGTGAAGAACGACGAGCTCACGCTCTCGGGCCCGTACGCGCACGTGCGCAACCCGCTCTACCTGGGATCGCTCCTCGTGGGCTGCGGCTTCCTGCTGATGGGCGGCCGCGCGGCCTCGCTCTGGCTGCTTCCGATCGGCCTCGCCTTCTTCTTCCTCTACTACTTCCCCTACAAGGAACGGATCGAGAGCGCACGGCTCGAGCGCTTCTACGGGGAGCCCTACCGCGCGTATCGCGCCGCGGTGCCCGCGCTCTTCCCTCGGATCACCCCCTGGAGGTCGGCGTCGGTTCGGAGCGCGCTCCGCTGGTCGCGCGAGCGCATGCGCGCGAACCACGAGCACGGTGCCGCGCTCGCGATCGCCCTCGGCGCCGTGGCCCTCCTGCTGCGGCCGCTCGTCCCGCTGTGACGTCGGGCGGGAGCGACGCAGGGCGTCCGCTCCTCCGCCGCGAGGACCTCGCCCGGCGTGCGACCCGCGTGCTCGAGGCCGGCGAGGGCCGCGATCCCGTCGTGCTGCTCGTGCGGGACGGCGATCGCGAGATCGTCGTGAAGGACTACGCGCCGCGGAGCTTCTTCGTACGGGAGCTGGTCGGCCGGCTCATGATCCGCCGCGAGGCGCGCGCCTACCGGGCGCTCGCGGGACATCCGTCGGTGCCGCGCTTCTTCGGGCGGATCGACGCGCACGCCCTCGCCGTCGAGTACCGCCCGGGCCGGCGCATGTCCCGCAAGCTTGCCGGTGCGGTGCCGCGCGACTTCCTGGAGCGGCTCGCCGGCGCCATCGCGGACATGCACGCGCGCGGCGTCGCCCATCTCGATCTCCGCCACCGCACGAACGTGCTCGTCGACGAGGCCGGTGCGCCGGTGCTGATCGACTTCGCGTCGGCCGTCTGCTTCCGACCCGGCGGGCTCGGCGCGCGCCTCTTCCTGCCGCTCTTCGCCGCGGTCGATCGCGGCGCGCTCCGGAAGTGGCAGGAGCGGCTCGCAACGCTGCGCTGAGCTCAGCGCGTGCGCGGCGGCGCGGGCGGAGCGCGCAGGTCCGACGGCTCGCGCGGAGCGAGCCGTCCCACGAAGTGTCGGAACGCCTCGAGGGCGAGCCGCGCGTCCTCGAGGGCGCGGTGGGGCACGGGTCCGTCGACCAGGCCGGCGGTGGTCGCTGCCTGACGCAGCGACAGTGTGGACGGCGTCTCGCCGGCGACGAGCGACCAGGCGTAGTAGAGCGTGGCGAGATCGATCACGTGGTAGTCGAAGGGGTAGGCCAGCCCGCAGCGCCGGTAGCCGCGCTCCAGGAACTGCACGTCCATGCGCACGTTCTGCCCGGCGGGAAGCACCGTACGGCCACGCGGCAGGAGCGCCGAGAGCTCCGAGAGCGCCTGACGCAGTGGCACCGCGTCCTTCCATAGGATGGGATCGAAGCCGTGGATCGCCGCAGCCTCGGCCGTGATGCGCTCGGGTCGGGCCCGCACCTTCCACTCCGCCGACACGATCTCGGCGAGCCGATCGTCAGTCACGATGGCGGCGATCTCGGTGATGTCGTGCTGCTCGGGGTCGAGGCCGCCGAATTCGCAATCGATGAAGGCGAGGGCGAAGGGGGAAGGCAGGGCGGCCTCCGCCGGGATGGGATGGTGCTCCCAACGGGAGTCGAACCCGTGTTTTGGCCTTGAGAGGGCCACGTCCTAGGCCACTAGACGATGGGAGCCCGTGCCGGAAACGGAGCGGCAAAGTAACCGTCGCCGCTCCCGGCTGTCAACGCTCCTGCGCTGCGGCTGCCGATGTGTGGCCACGGCCCCCGCGGCGTTCCTCGGGTGACGGATTTCGCTCGCGGAAGCGACGCGTTTCGTCACTCTCGACGCACGGGCCCGCGCCCGGCGCGCCTGCCCCTCGCGCCGACCTCCTCCCATGCTCACCTCAGGTTCAGGGGCGCGTCTGCCGATCCAGGAGCACGCAGCGGCCGGGATGGCACGCACGTTGCTTTCGAGCCCCGGCAAGGACGGTCCGAGCGCGCGTCGTCCAGATGGATCGAGAGCCCGGCTCCGTGGCGGGCCTGGACGACACGGCGAGGTGGCAGCGGAGCACGGAGCTCCGAGGGTGTCTCGGCGAGCGCTCGGAAGGAAAGGAAGAGAGATGACCAAGATCCACAACCGGCGCGGCGGCTTCACGCTGATCGAGCTGATGATCGTGGTCGCGATCATCGGCATTCTTGCCGCCATCGCGATCCCGAACTTCCTGCGCTTCCAGCTGCGCAGCAAGACCGGCGAGGCGAAGACGAACCTCGCCGCGATCCGGACGGCCGAGGAAGGCTACCTCGCCGAGTACAACCAGTTCGTCCAGGCCGCCGAGGCGCCCGCGACGCCGATCGACACGCAGAAGCACAAGTGGCCGACCCCGGCTCCGGCGGACTTCGAGCAGCTCGGCTGGGCGCCTGAGGGCGAGGTCTTCTTCCACTATCAGGTGGAAGCGGTCAACGGCGACTTCTCCGCCGGCGCCAAGGGCGACCTCGACGGCAACCTCGTGACGTCGGACTTCGGCTACATCCACCCGGCGGCTGCGGCCGGCCCGGGCCTCCCGCAGCCCCTGAGCGGCTGCGCGGCGACGGGCGTGTACAACCCCGCCACCGGCAACCCGGACCTCCTGAACACGGTCGGTCCGTGCACGCTGGCGGACGGTCAGAGCGAGTTCTAGTCCGAAGGGGAAGGGGCCGGGCGCAGGCCCGGCCCCTTCGTTCCCATTCCAACCCGTAGCCCGGTTCAAGAGGAGAGGGCGATGCAGGCCAGGAAACGCCGCACGGGATTCACCCTGATCGAGATGATGATCACGACGGCCATCATCGGGATCCTCGCGGCCATCGCGGTGCCGGGCTTCGCGCTGTTCCAGGCGCGCTCGCGCCGCAGCGAGTCCTTCACGAATCTGAGCGCCATCGGTCGTTCCGAGGACGCTTACTACGCCGAGTCCGGCACCTACGTCAGCACCGCGACGTCGCAGCCCGGTCACCCCTTCCCGTGGAGCAAGGTCGTCTGGACGGCTGCCGCGGACACGGACTTCTCCGCCATCGGCTGGCGGCCGGAAGGCGCGGTCTACTACGACTATGCGGTCAATGCGTGCACGGCCGCCCGCTTCACGGCCTCGGCCTATGGCGACGTGGACAACGACGGCGTCGTCGCCTACGTGCTCCTCGCCCGCCCCGACAGCACGGGCGCCGACTGCTCGGATCTGCTCCTCGGCGTGAATCCGGTCGACTCGGGCGGCAATCCGGTCCACAACGAGCCGCTCACCTGGCCCGAGCTGGTGGTGAGCGGGAAGTTCTGAGCGACGCGCCAGGCGCGCGGGCCGCGCGCGAAGGCGACACGGAAGACGGTCGGGGGGGGCGTCTTGGTCCGGTTCCGAAGGCGCAGCGTGGGCCTCGCGGCAGCGTGGCTCGGCGCCGTGGCGGTCACCGCCGCGGCGCACGCTGCCATCCCGCTGCCGAGCCCTGCCGACATCGACGTCCGCTTCGTGCCGAAGCCCGAGCTCGCGCGCGGTGCGGCCTTCGGCTTCGATGCCCTGGTCGGCGACGCGTACTGGCTCGAGGCGGTGCAGATCGTCGGCGCGGAGGTGCACCGCGATCCCAGCGCCCACGCGGCCGTGCTCGCGCGCCTGGTGGACGTCATCACCACGCTCGATCCGTTCGTGGGGCACCCGTATCGCTTCGCGGCCGTCTGGCTCGTCGACTCGATCGAGAGCGTGCGGGCCGCCGATCGCCTCCTCGAGCGCGGCATCGCCTACCACCCGCGCGACTGGCGCAACCGCTTCTACCTCGCCTTCAACCAGTTCTTCTACCTGCAGGACGAGCAGGCCGCGGCCGACTCCCTCGCGCCGGCCGCGAACCTGCCGGACGCTCCGCGCTACCTCGGTCGGCTCGCGGCGCGGCTGCGGGCGGGCAGCGGCGGGCTCGACGCCTCCGCCGCGTTCTTGCGAGAGCTGGCGCGCAACGAGCTGGACCCGGCAGCCCAGGCCGGCTACGCGGAAGCGCTCGACGAGGTCGAGACCGAGCGCGTGGCGCGCGTCCTCGACGCGGCGCGCCGCGAGTTCCAGCGGCGCGAGGGCCGCGACATCGAGCGCGTGGAAGACCTCGCGCGCGGCGCTTCGCCCGTGCTGCGCTCGCTCCCGCCCGAGCCGCACGGAGAGCGCTGGGTGATCGACGGCGAAGGCACGATCGTGTCGAGCTACCTCGGCCGGCGCTACGTGGCCCACGTGCATCCGGCGTGGAAGGAGAAGCGGGAGCGGTGGCGCGCGCAGCTCGACGCCGAGCGTGAGGGGGAAGGGAGATGAAGTCGGGCGTGCGGGACGTGGTCGTCGTGGAAGCCCTCGAGAAGACCTTTCGCGCGGGTCTCCTCGGTCGGAAGAAGAAGGTGCTCGACGGCATCTCCTTCCGCGTCGGCGACGGGGAGATCTTCGGCTTCGTGGGCCCGAACGGCGCGGGCAAGACCACGACGCTCAAGGTCCTGATGGGCCTGATCCGCGCGAGCGCCGGGCGAGCGACGATCCTCGGCCACGACGTCGCCGAGAGCGCGTTCCGGCGCCAGATCGGCTTTCTGCCCGAGAACCCGTACTTCTACGAGTACCTGACCGGGCGCGAGATCCTGCGCTTCTACGCGCGCGTCTCCGGCGTGCCGCGCGCGGAGATCGACGCCCGGGCGACGCGGCTCCTCGAGTGGGTGGGCCTCTCCCACGCGGCCGACGCGCGCCTGCGTACCTACTCGAAGGGCATGCTGCAGCGCACGGGGATCGCCCAGGCCCTGGTGCACGATCCGAAGGTGGTGTTCCTCGACGAGCCGATGAGCGGCCTCGATCCGATCGGGCGGAAGGAGATCCGCGACCTCGTGCTGCGGCTCCGCGAGACCGGAAAGACCGTCTTCATGAACACGCACATCCTCTCCGACGTGGAGACCGTGTGCGATCGCGTCGCGATCATCGTGAAGGGCCGGATCCGCTACGAGGGCGGCACCCACGACTTCCTCGACGAAGGGGAGTGCATGAGCGATCTCGTGCTGCAGGCGGTGCCGCCGGCGCTCGGCGAGCGGCTCGAGGCGGACCGCCTGGTCGTGCGCGGCCGCGGCGACCGGATCGAGCTGCGCGTGCGCGACAAGGAGGTGGGCGAGCTCCTGCAGGTGGCGCTCGCCGCCGGCGCGCGGATCGTCTCGGTGTCACCCCATCGGCGCTCCCTCGAGGAGATCTTCCTGTCCGCCGTGGCCCATCAGGAGAGCGCCTCCGCCGCGGGGATGCCTCGATGAACGCGCTCCGCTGCGTGCTCACGGTCGCGGGCAATACGATGCGCGAGGCCATCCGGAGCCGCGTGCTCTACACGCTCCTCTTCTTCGCGATCCTCTTGATCGGTACGGGCAGCCTGCTCTCGACGCTCTCGTACGTCGAGCGCGAGCGGATCCTCCAGGACGTCGGTCTCGCGGCGATCCGGATCTTCGGCGTCGCGATCGCGATCTTCGTCGGGATCGGGCTCATCCATCGGGAGGTCGACCGCCGCACGATCTACACCATCCTCTCGAAGCCGATCTCGCGGACGCAGTTCCTCGTCGGCAAGTACCTGGGGCTCGTGGCGACGCTCTGGCTCCAGCTCGCGATCATGGCAGCCGCCTTCGCGGGCGTGAGCCTGCTCGCCGAAGCCCCGTTCGGCGCGGGCCATCTCGCCGCGCTCTCGCTCGCCGGAGTCGAGTTCGCCGTGGTGGTCGCCGTCGCGACCCTGTTCTCGTCCTTCACGACGCCGATGCTCGCGTCGCTCTTCGCGACCGGGCTCTGGGCGATCGGGCATCTCTCGCGCGACCTGCGCCAGCTCGGCCTGCAGTCGAACGACGTCGTGTTTCGCCACGTCGCGCAGGTCCTCCACCGCTGCGTGCCCGACCTCTCCGCCTTCGACCTCACCTCGCAGGCGGTGCACGGCCTTCCGATCGCGGCGAGCGACCTTTGGATCCCCTGGATCTACGGAATGGGGTGGGTCGTCGTGCTGCTCGGCATCGCGTCCTTCGTGTTCGAACGTCGCGATTTCCGATGACCCCGCGCCGGCCGCGGAGCGGCGCTGCTACGGTCCTCGCATGACGCCCGCGCTGCCGACGCCGCTCCTGGTGGGCGGCGGGCTCGCCTTCGGTCTCGTCGTCGGCTCGTTCTTGAACGTCGTCATCCATCGGCTTCCGCGCGGGGAGTCGCTCGTCCACCCGCCGTCGCGCTGCCCGCACTGCGGGCGCGGCGTGCGACCCTGGGAGAACGTGCCCGTCCTCTCGTGGCTCGCGCTGCGCGGGCGTTGCGCCGGCTGCCGCGCGCCGATCTCCCCGCGCTATCCGACGATCGAGCTCCTGACGGGGCTCCTCTTCGCGGCGCTGGCCTACCAGGTCGGGCTGCGTCCCATGCTGCCGGTCTGGTGGGCGTTCGCCGCCGCGCTCGTGGCGGCATCCGCGATCGACGCGGAGCACCGCATCATCCCCGACGAGATCTCGCTGGGCGGCCTCGTGTTCGGTCTCGTGGGCGTGCCGCTCGTCGAGCACGTGGAGGGCGCGCGCCTCGGCGAGGCGCTCCTCCGATCCGGTGTCGGCGCGCTGCTCGGCGGCGGACTCCTCTGGATCGTGGGCTTCACCCACGCGCGCATCTCCACCGCGCTCGGTCGCAGCTTCGAGCACTGGCCCGGCGACGGCGCCGCCCTGCCGAAGCCGACCGAGCTCGACTACTGGGTCTGGTTCCCTGGACTGGGATTCGGCGACGTGAAGCTCCTCGCCATGATCGGCTCCTTCCTGGGCCCGGTCGGCGTGATCGAGACGATCGTGTTCTCGTCGGTGATCGGGCTCGTCGTCGGCCTCGGGCTCGGCGTCGCGCTGCGTCGCTGGAACGTCCCCTTCGGCTTCGGCCCGGCCCTCGCGGCGGGCGCCCTCGCGGTCGTGCTGGTCCCCCACCCGACGCTCGTACCGCTCTGATGCGGGAGCGGCTAGGGTCGTGCCCATGGCCACTCCCGCCTCTTCGAACGCCGACCAGATCCAGTACTGGAACGAGACTGCCGGACCGACGTGGGTCGCCGGGCAGGAGACCCTGGACGAGCTGATCGCACCCTTCGGTGAGCTCGCGCTCGCACGGGCGTCCGCCGCCCCGGGCGAGCACGTGCTCGACGTCGGCTGCGGCTGCGGGACGACGAGCCTCGCCCTGGCGCGCTCCGTGGGAACACGCGGAAGCGTCGTCGGGGTCGACGTCTCGAGGCCCATGCTGACGCGCGCGCGGGAGCGCGCCGCAGGTCTCGCGAACGCCACGTTCGTCGAGGCGGACGCCCAGACCGCCGAGCTCGGCGCGGACCGTTTCGATCTCCTGTTCTCGCGCTTCGGCGTGATGTTCTTCGCCGACCCGCCCGTGGCCTTCTCGAACCTGCGGCGGATGCTGCGAAGGGGAGGCCGCGTCGCCTTCGTCTGCTGGCAGGCGATCACGAAGAATCCCTGGATGCGCGTGCCGACCGCCGCGGCCGCCGGCCTGATCCCGATGAAGCCTCCCGACCCGCTGGCTCCCGGGCCTCTCGCCTTCGCCGACCAGTCGCGGGTGCGTGGCATCCTCGACGGAGCGGGCTTCCGCGACGTCGCGTTCGAGGAGGCGCCGAGCACGATCCGGCTCGGCCGGGGCGACCTCGCGAGCGCGGTCGAGTTCGTGCTGCAGGTCGGCCCGACGGCGTCCGCCATCCGCGAGGCTGCCCCGGACGACGCCACGCGTGCGCGCATCATCGGGGCGGTGTCGGACGCGCTCGCCCCGTACCTCGGGCCGGACGGCGTGCGGCTCGGGGCCACGGCCTGGATCGTGACCGCGAACACCTAGCGGAAGGAGAAGGGATGGATCCCGAGAAGACGGTGCGCGCCTTCTGTGACGCCTTCGCCCGGCGCGATGCGAAGGAGCTCCTGGGCTTCCTCGCGCCCGACTGCGTCTACCACAACATCCCGCTCGCGCCGCTCACGGGCCACGCGGCGATCGAGCCGATGCTTGCCCAGTTCCTCGCTCCGTGCACACGCGTGGAGTTCGAGATGAAGGCGCTCGCCGTGGATGGACGTGTCGTCCTCACGGAGCGCGTCGACCGCTTCTGGCTCGCGAACGGGAAGACGATCGAGCTGCCGGTGATGGGGACGTTCGAGGTGGGCCGCGACGGCAAGATCACCGCCTGGCGCGACTACTTCGACCTCGCGCAGTGGACGAAGCAGATGGCGTGAGCCCGCGTGGTTCCCCGGGATGGATTCGGGCCCGACGGACTTTGGGTGCACCCATGGTTCCCCGGGATGGACTCAGGCCCGACGGACTTTGGGTGCACCCGTGGTTCCCCGGGATGGATTCGAACCACCATTCGCAGGTTCAGAGCCTGCTGTCCTGCCGTTAGACGACCGGGGATCGGACCGAGGGCCCTTCTATAACCGAGGCGACCGGGCTCCTCAACCGTGGCGGAGCTCGTGCAGCGCCTCGGCGATCCGGGCGAGGGAGCGCGTCTTCCCGAGCACGGCGAGCGTGTCGAAGATCGGCGGCGACACCTCGCCGCCGGTGATCGCGACGCGTACGGGCTGTGCGAGCTTGCCCATGGCGAGGCCCCCGTGCACGGCCCGCACCTCCTCGAAGGAGGCCTCGAGGCCCGCGGGGCTCCACGGCTCGAGCGCCTCGAGTCGCGCGTGCAGGTCCTCGAGCGCGGGGCGGATCTCCGGCCGCAGGTGCTTCGCGGCGGCCTTGGCGTCGTAGGCGATCTCGTCCACCACGAGGAATCGCGCGAGCTGCGCCATCTCGACCAGGCTCCTGCTGCGCTCCCGCAAGAGCTCGACCAGGGCGTCGAGCTCGGCGTTGCGTCGCACCGGATGCCCGGCGGCCTGCTCGAGGAACGGGAGCAGCGCCGCGACGAGCTCGTCGCGCGCGAGCGTCTTGATGTACTGCTGGTTGAGCCAGGCGAGCTTCTGGGCGTCGGCCTGGGCGGCGGAGCGGTGCACCGCATCGAGATCGAACAGCCGCGCGATCTCCTCGCGGGAGAAGATCTCCTGGTCGCCATGGGACCAGCCGAGGCGCACGAGCCAGTTCCGCATCGCCCCGGGCAGCACGCCCTCGGCGCGGAAGCCCTGGAGCGACACCGGATCGCGCCGCTTCGAGAGCTTCTTGCCGTCCTTGCCGACGATCAGCGGGACGTGGGCGAAGCGCGGCGGCTCGCAGCCGAGCGCGCGGTAGATCGCGAGCTGGAGCGGCGTATTGCTGTGGTGGTCGGCGCCGCGGATCACGTGGCTGATGTGCATGTCGACGTCGTCGACGACCACCGCGAGGTTGTAGAGCGGGGCTCCGTCGCTCCGACGCAAGATCATGTCGCCGATCTCCGAGGCGTCCTGCCCGCTCGCGCCGAAGACGAGGTCGTCCCAGCCGAGGAGGCCGCCCTGGGGCATGCGGAGCCGCACCGTATGGGCGCCGGCGCCCGCGCCGTGGTTGGCGTCGCGGCAGCGCCCGTCGTAGACCCACTTGTGGCCCGCGGCGATCGTGGCCTGCTTGCGTGCCTCGAGCTCCTCCCGGGTGCAGACGCAGCGGTACGCGCGGTCCTTCGCGAGGAGCTCCTCCACCGCCGCGCGGTGGCGGTCGCGACGCTCGCTCTGCCGGAAGGGGCCTTCGTCCCACTCGATCGCGAGCCAGCCGAGCCCGTCGAAGATCGCGGCCTCGCTCTCGGCGGTCGAGCGCGCCTCGTCGGTGTCCTCGATGCGAAGCACCATGATCCCGCCGTGGCGCCGGGCGAAGGCCCAGTTGAACAGGGCCGTGCGGGCGTTCCCGATGTGCATGAAGCCGGTGGGGCTCGGCGCGAAGCGGGTCCGGGGCGGCGTCATGGCGGCGTACGATATCGGCGTGGCGGCGGCCCTCCCACTCTGCTACCGGACGCGTTGCAACCCATTGCAGAGCCGACGCTTTTCAAGGGGTCGGGGGCCACGATTCGCGCGTCGGGCGGCCCGCCGACGCGGCCGCGGCAGGGCGGGAGCGCGGGATCCATGAAGCTCCTCGTCGATCGCATCCAGGAGACCCCGAGCCGCTACGACTTCGAGGCCGAGCCGGCCTTCTGGTCGGCGCTCCAGGCGGCCGTGCCCGAGGTTTCCCGCGTCCGCGCCGACGAGTTCCGCGTCGACATGCACGTCTATCGCAGCGGCAGCGAGCTCTTCCTCTCGGGAACGATCCACGGCGCCCTCGAGCTCGAGTGCGGGCGCTGCCTCGCGCGCTATCGTGCCGCCCTCCACGAACCCTTCCGCCTCGTCCTCGAGCCCGCGGGCGACCGCGTGCCCGCCGAGCCGGAGAGCGCCGCCGCCTTGGAGCGCGACGGTCTCTGTCTCCTCGACGAGCTCGAGACGGGCTGGTTCCGCGGCAAGGAGATCGAGCTCGGGCCGTACTTCATCGAGCTGGTGCAGCTCGCCGTCCCCGTGCAGCCGCTCTGCCGCGAGGACTGTCGCGGGCTCTGTCCGCGCTGCGGCGTGGATCGGAACCAGGAGACCTGCCACTGCGAAGCGCAGAGCCCGAGCTCGCCCTTCGCGGTGCTGAGCGCCCTGCGCGGCGCCAAGAGCGAAGGAGAGAGCTGATGGCCGTTCCCAAGGGCAAGACGTCGCGCATGAAGAAGAACAAGCGGCGCACCCACGACGCGCTCCGCGCGCCGGCGAGCGCGAAGTGCCCGCGCTGCGGCGCCGCGAAGGCGCCGCACCGGGTCTGCGCGAGCTGCGGAAGCTACAAGGGGCGCGAAGTCATCCAGACCGACGAGGAGTAGCCACGGCGGCGCACGCCGCGGACGGATCCAGCGCATGCTCGCATTGCTCTTTCCCGGCCAGGGGTCCCAGGAAGTCGGAATGGGGCGCGACGTCTACGACGCGTCGGCCGCCGCCCGCGCCGTCTTCGACCTCGCGGACGAGACGCTCGGCCTTCCCGTGCGGCAGCTCTGCTTCGAGGGACCGGAGGAGGAGCTGCGTCGGACCGAGGTGCAGCAGCCGGCGATCCTCGCCACCAGCATCGCGCTGCTGCGCGCGCTGGCCGAGCGCGTCACGCTCGAGCCGGCCTTCGTCGCAGGCCACAGCCTCGGGGAGTACGGCGCGCTGGTCTGCGCCGGCTCCCTCGATCTCGAGGACGCGCTCCGCCTCGTCCATCTCCGCGGCCGTCTCATGCAGGAGGCGGTCGCCGAGGGGAAGGGCGCCATGGCGGCCATCCTTGGCTGCGGCCCCGACGTGGTGGACCGCGCCTGCGAGCGCGCACGCGCCGAGACGGGCCGCGTCGTCACCCCGGCGAACTACAACGGCCCCGCCCAGACGGTGATCGCCGGCGACGCCCTCGCCGTCGAGTACGCCTGCGCCCGAGCGAAGGAGGCCGGCGCGAAGCGGGCCGTCGCGCTCCCGGTCTCGGCGCCGTTCCACTGTCCGCTCATGCAGCCCGCGGCAGAGAAGCTCTGGCCCGAGCTCGTCGGTACGCGGTTCCGTGCACCGCATCCGCCGGTCGTCACGAACGTCGAGGCGCAGCCGAACACCGATCCGGGGCGCATCCCGGAGCTGCTCCGGGCCCAGGTGACCGCGCCGGTCCGCTTCACGGAGATGGTGAGACATCTCGCGGGCGCCGGCGTGACGCGCGTGCTGGAGGTGGGCCCGGGGCGGGTGCTCTCCGGCCTCGTCGCGCGCATCGAGCCCCGGCTCGAGCGCCTCGCCGTCGGGAGCGTCGACGATCTGGCGCGCGCCGCGGACGCACTCTCGTCGCACTGATCCGACGACGACGTCGCGTGACCCCCTTGCGGAACCCGGGTGGGATGGGGCTAGCTTCGGCGGCGTGCGGGGCCGGGGGTCGTGCCGCGCGGGCCGATCGGCCGTAGGGTCCGATCGACGCCCGCGAGGCGACGAAGGAGGTTGGCGAGAATGGGCGTGGAAGATCGCGTCGCGGACATCATCGTCGAGCAGCTTCAGGTCTCGCGGGACGAGGTCGTGCCCGAGGCCTCCTTCGTCGACGACCTCGGTGCCGACTCCCTCGACATCGTGGAGCTCGTGATGGCGATGGAGGAGGAGTTCGACGTGGAGATCCCCGACGAGGACGCCGAGAAGATCCAGACCATCGGTGACGCGATCAGCTACCTGAAGGAAAAGCTCGAGGCGTGAGTCCATGGCCGCCCGCGCGGAGCGCCGGCGCGTCGTCGTGACCGGGCTTGGCTGCATCACGCCGCTCGGGACCGACGTCTCCTCGAGCTGGGACGCCGCCGTGGCCGGCACATGCGGCGTCGGGCCGATCACCCGCTTCGATACGACCGACTTCCCCGTGCGCATCGCTGCCCAGGCGGCGGACGAGCTCCCGCTCGGCGACGTCCCGCCCAAGGAGGCGCGGCGGCTCGATCGCTACATCCAGCTCGCCGTGGCCGCGGCGCAGCAGGCCGCCGCAGACGCCGGCCTCGACGGCGCACGCTTCGATCGCACCCGCGCGGGGGTCGCGATCGGCTCGGGGATCGGCGGGCTCGGCACCCTGATCGAGAACGACCGCGTCTTCCTGAAGTCCGGTCCGCGGCGCGTGTCGCCCTTCATGATCCCGATGACGATCGCGAACATGGCGAGCGGCTACGTCTCGATCCGGCTCGGCCTCGAGGGCCCGAACTTCGCCCACGTCAGCGCCTGTGCGACCGGCGCCCACGCGCTCGGCGAGGCGGCCCGCGCGATCGAGCGCGGCGACGTCGACCTGATGCTCGCCGGCGCGAGCGAGGCGGCGATCACCGATCTCGGTGTCGCCGCCTTCGCCTCGATGCGCGCGCTCTCCTCGCGCAACGACGAGCCCGCCCGCGCGAGCCGCCCCTTCGACCGCGAGCGCGACGGCTTCGTGCTGGGCGAGGGGGCGGGCGTGCTCGTGATCGAGGCGCTGGACCACGCCGAGCGCCGCGGCGCCCGCGTGCGCGCCGAGCTCGCGGGCTACGCCGCCACCGCCGACGCCTGCCAGATCGCGGCCCCCGACGAGACCGGACGCGGCGCCGAGCGCTGCATGCGCCTCGCCCTGGCCGACGCCGGCCTCCCGCCCGAGGCGGTCGACACGCTGAACGCCCACGCCACCTCGACGCCGGCCGGCGACCCCGTGGAGGCCGCGGCGATCCGCCGCGTGTTCGGCGCCCACGCCCCACGCGTTGCGGTGTCGGCCACGAAGTCCATGACCGGTCACCTGCTCGGCGCGGCGGGCGGCGTCGAGGCGATCTTCTGCGTGCG
Organism: Myxococcota bacterium; assembly: GCA_035542715.1. Lineage (GTDB taxonomy): Bacteria > Myxococcota_A > UBA9160 > UBA9160 > UBA9160 > DATKKW01. Next base: position 50,247 of record DATKKW010000017.1, on the reverse strand, counting down.
CAGCCTCGAGACCGGCGTGATCCCGCCCACCATCAACCTCGACGCGGTGGACGAAGGCTGCGAGCTCGACCACGTCTCGGGCAAGGCACGCGCGGCCGCCGTACGGGTCGCCCTCTCGAACTCCTTCGGCTTCGGCGGCACGAACGCGAGCCTCGTCCTCGTGCGCTTCGACGGGTAGGCCTCTCCGTGCGCTGCCCGTACTGCGGCGACGAGGCGAACCGCGTGATCGACTCGCGCCTCGGGCGCGAGGGCAGCGAGATCCGACGCCGCCGCGAGTGTGAGGAGTGCGGTCGGCGCTTCACCACACGCGAGCGTGTCGAAGAGACCTATCCGAAGATCGTGAAGCGGGACGAGCGGCGCGAGGAGTACGACCGCGAGAAGCTCCTGGCCGGCGTGCAGAAGGCCTGCCAGAAGCGTCCGGTGAGCGCCGACGCGATCGAGCGTCTCGTCGACCGTCTCGAGAAGCGGCTGCAGGAGAGCGGGGAGCGGGAGGTCGCGAGCCAGTGGCTGGGCGAGCGAACGCTCGAGGAGCTCTGCGCCCTCGATCCGATCGCCGCCGCCCGCTACGCATCGGTGTTCCGCGCCTTCGAGTCGGCGGAGGACTACGCCGCGTTCTTCGCGGGGCTCGCCGCCCGCTCCGGCGGTCCGGGCTCCGCCGGCGGACGCGGCTAGATGCCCGAGCTCGAGGCCGAGTCGATGATGCGGCTCGCCCTGCGCGAGGCGCGACGGGCGTCGGGTCGCACCCATCCGAACCCGCCCGTCGGCGCGGTGGTGTACCGCGGCGCGACGGTCCTCGGCCGGGGCTTCACGCGGCCGGCCGGCGGCCCCCACGCCGAGGTCGTCGCGCTGCGCGCCGCGGCGCACCGGCACGGCGCGGCGGCGCTGCGCGGTGCAAGCCTCGCCGTGACGCTCGAGCCCTGCTGCCACGTCGGTCGCACCGGGCCGTGCACGCGCGCGATCATCGACGCGGGCATCGCGCACGTCGTGGCGGGCCATCGCGATCCGAACCCGCGCGTCGGCGGCCGCGGGCTGGATGCCTTGCGCGCCGCCGGCGTCGGCGTCGAGAGCGGAGCGCTCGAGGCCGAGTGTCGCGCGCAGCACCGGGGCTTCGTCTCCGTCATGGAGCGAGGTCGGCCGTTCGTGGCGCTGAAGCTCGCCGCCTCCCTCGACGGCCGCATCGCCACGGCCCGCGGCGAGTCGCGCTGGATCACGGGCGACGCCGCCCGGGCGGCGGTGCACGCGTTGCGTGCGCGCAGCGACGCGATCGTCGTGGGCTCGAGGACGGCCATGGCCGACGACCCGGAGCTCGCCGCACGTCGGGGCGCGCGCGTGCTGCGCCGCCCGATCCGCGTCCTCGTCGACTCGGCGCTGCGCGCCTCGCCCGAGCTGCGCCTGTTCCGGGACGGCCACGCGGCGCTCACCTGGGTGCTCTGCGCGGAGGACGCGCCGGTCGCGCGGCGGCGCCGGCTCGAGAGGGCGGGCGCGCGGCTCCTCCCGGTGCCGCGCCGCGGGCCGGAGAAGGGGGCGCCCCTCGACCTCCGCCGCGCGCTGCGTCGCCTCGCCGGGGAAGGCTTGACGGAGCTCCTGGTCGAGGGCGGAGGGGGTCTCGCGGCGGCGCTGCTGCAGGACGGGCTCGTCGATGAGCTGCACTGGTTCGCCGCGCCGGTCCTGATCGGAGGGGACGGCGTGCCTGCCCTCGGCGCGCTCGGCGTCTCGCGCCTCGCCGCAGCGCCGCGTCTCGCGGACGCCCGCCTCCGCCGGCTCCCCGGCGGCGATCTCCACCTCGTCGCGCGCGTCGCTGCCGCGTTACCGTCGGGACGGCCGCGTCCGGCCCTGCGGTCCCGGGCGCGCCGGAGGGAGCCGTGAAGACGTTCTCGGCGCCGCGCGACGGGCGCGGCCTGCGCTTCGGCATCGTCGTTGCGCGCTTCAATCACCTGATCTGCGTACGGCTGCTCGAAGGCTGCGTGCGCGAGCTCGAGCTGCGGGGCGTCGCGCCGGACGACGTCCACGTGGCCTGGGTGCCCGGCGCGTTCGAGATCCCGCTCGCTGCGCGCGCACTGGCCGCGAGCGGGCGCTACGCTGCCGTCGTGACGCTCGGAGCCGTGATCCGCGGAGGCACGCCGCACTTCGACTACGTCTGTCGGGGTGTGACCGACGGCGTGCGCGAGGCGATGCGCGAGACCGGCGTGCCGGTCGCGTTCGGCGTGCTCACCACCGACGACGCCGAGCAGGCGCTCGCGCGCGCGGGCGGCTCGGACGGGAACAAGGGCGCCGAGGCCGCGCTCGCCGCGCTCGAGATGGCGCGGCTCCTCGAGAGCGTGCGGAAGGCGTCGGGGGATCTCGCATGAGTGCCGCGCGCCGGGCCTCCCGCCACCGCTCGCGCGAGGCCGCGCTCCAGATCCTCTACGCGGTCGATCTCGCGCGGCACGACGACGCCCACCTCGAGCCCGCCGCCCAGGCGATGATCGAGAGCGCGAGCGAGCACTTCGAGCTGCCCGAGGGCGCGCGGGCCTTCGCCAAGGAGCTCGTGCTCGGTGTCGCGGCGCGGCGCGACGCGATCGATGCGGTGCTCGCGAGCCACGCGCGTCGCTGGCGCGTGTCGCGCATGGCTGCGGTGGATCGCAACATCCTGCGCCTCGCGGCCTACGAGCTCATGCAAACGGACTCTCCGACGGCCGTGGTGATCGACGAGGCCGTGGAGCTGGCCGCTCGCTTCGGCGGCGACCGCTCGCCGGCGTTCGTGAACGGGATCCTCGACGCCGTCGCGCGGACCGTGCGGGCCGGACGCGGCGACGAGCCCGCCGACGCGACCGCGAGCCCCGAGGAAAGGCGCACGCCGGGCGCGCTCGACGCGGGCGGGGACGAGGCCGGCGAAGGCGAGACGGAATGAAGGGCGCGCTCTCGATCGCGATCGATCCGGGGCCGATCGAGAAGGCGTCGGCGGAGATCGTCGTCGTCTCGTGCTTCGAGACCGACCGCCCGCTGCGCGGCGAGACGGGCCGCATCGACTGGCGCCTGTGCGGCGCGGTGTCGGAGCTCCTCCAGCGCGGGGTGCTGCGGGGAGCGGCGGGCGAGGCCGCGCTGCTCCCGACCTTCGGGCGCCTGCGCGCGCCGCGCGTCCTCCTCCTCGGCCTCGGCACCCTGCAGCGCTTCACCGCCGTCGACGTGAAGGCGGCGGCCCGGGACGCCGTGCTCCGGCTGGGCCTGCTTCGCATCCAGAGCGCGGCCTTCGCGCTGCCGGGTCACTGGACCGGTCGGCTGCCGGAGGGGCCTTGCGCGGGCGCGGTGCTCCGGGGCGCGGTCTCGGCCCTGGAGGAGACGGCCGAGAGCCTCCGGCTCCGGCTCTTCGTGCCGGCGCAGGCGGCGACGAGGGCGCTGGGCGGCGTGGAGGCCGCGATCCGGGCGCTGGGCGAGCCGGACGTGGCGATCCAGCTCATCGGCGTCGAGCCGGTCTCGACCCTCTCGGCCCGACGCCCTCCGGCTTCCTCCCGAGGCGCGGGTCCACCGATCGCCTGAGATCGTCGCCGAGCTCCGCAGGCTGCTTCAAGTCGTCGCGCGGCCGGCCGATCCACTAGTTCGGGCCGCGTGTCCCGCCGTGATCCCGCGCACGAGGCGTGCGCCGGGCCGCCGAACGACCGCGCTTCGCCGGAGGGTGGATGAGCCTCGTCGGGAGTCTCGAGGACCTCGGGCTCGGCGACGTCCTCCAGATCCTGGCCCTGTCGCGCAAGACGGGCCTGCTCCACCTCCGCTCGGAGGCGGGCGAGGGCACCCTCGTCTTCCGGGACGGCCGCCTCATGGGCGCGCTCCTGAAGGACGGCCCGGCCGACCTGCACGAGCTGGTGCGACGCTCCGGAGTGATCACCGGCGACGAGCTCGACTCCGTGGCGGCGGAAGCGAGCGAGCGCGGCATCACGCTCGAGAGCGCGCTCGGAGAGCGCACGGCCCTCTCCGAGGATCGGCTCGAGGTGCTGCGCGCCGCCGCGGTGGAGGCCGCGGTGCTCGCGGTCTTCTCGTGGCGCACGGGCGAGTTCTGCTTCGAGATGAGGGAGGACGAGGGGCTCCAGGCGAGCGGTCTCCTGCTGCGCATGGGTCTCTCGGCGGAGTACCTCGCCATGGAGGGTGCGCGTCTCGCGGACGAGGCCGCCTCGAGCTCGCCTCCGCCGGCCTTCTCCTCCGAGGCGGCTTCGGACGACGACGACGACGTGATGTTCTCGGGCGAGGATGCCCACGAGGAGTCGGAGCGCGCCGCTGCGCCGACACCGACGGTGGACGACCTCGTCGAGGCGGTCGTCGAGCACGTCGACGATCCGGGCGAGACGCCGCTCGCGGACGCGGTCGGCGCCGCCCCCGCGACCACCGGGCAGGACGCCGGCGCCCCGACCGTCGGCATGCTGCCCCCCGTGATCGTGATCGAGCCCGACCTCGCCGCCCTCGAGTGGGCCAAGACTTCGCTCGCCGCCGTCTTTCCGCGGGTGCACGCCTTCCAGCGGCCGGAGCTCGGCGTCGGCCGGCTGCGTCAGTATCTGGCGCGCGGCGAGCGCGTCGCCGTCCTCGTGTCGGACCGCGTCCCGCCCGACCCCCTCTCGGGCGCGCGGAACGCGGGCGAGATCCTCGAACGCGTGAAGGCCCAGTCGCCCCGCGCGCTGACGGCGCTCCTCGGCGACGCGGGCTCCTCCCTCGGAGGCGGACGGATCGACGTCCGCCTCGCGCGGCCGCCGGCCGACGACTTCGTGAATCCGCGCCGGGCGGCGAGCCTCTCCGACGCCGGGCGCAGCCTCGCCTCCGCCCTCGAGCGAGCCCTCGCCGCGCGCTAGCGGGATCGACTCGCCGCCGGCCGGGAATCCCTCGCGCCGGCCCCCATCTCGCTCAAGCAAGCCGTTTGCGCAGCCGATTCTCAAGGCGTCGCCAAGCGAGCGATTTCGCCGCAGGAGGTCTCATGCAGCGCATCCTGGTCGTGGAGGATTCCGCGACGATGCGGTCCTACCTCGCCACCACCCTCGCGGACCTGGATCCGCCCGTGGAGGTGCGCGAGGCCGCGAGCGGTTTCGAGGCGCTGCGCCTGCTCCCGCGCGAGTCGTTCGATCTCGTGATCACCGACGTGAACATGCCCGACGTGAACGGGCTCGAGCTGGTCTCGTTCCTGAAGGGCAGCGAGGCGCTGCGCACGATCCCGCTGATCGTGGTCTCGAGCGAGGGATCCGAGAAGGACTGCGAGCGCGGCCTCTCGCTCGGCGCCGATGCGTACCTGACGAAGCCGTTCGACCCGGAGAAGCTCGTCGGCGTCGTGCGCGACCTCCTGCAGCGCCGGCGCGGGGAGTCGGGGACGTGAGCGAGATCCAGGGGCCGGGCGGCTCGGGGCCCGGCGACGTCCAACGCGAGTTCGTGTCGGAGGCCGAGGAGATCCTCGAGCGCCTCGGGAGCGACCTCGAAGACCTCGCGGATCAGCGCGCGAGCGGCGGCGAGCCGTCGCCCGACCTGGTGAACCGCCTGTTCCGCTCGGCCCACACCCTGAAGGGCCTGGCCGGGAGCGTCGGCCTCGACGCGATGGGCGAGCTCGCCCATCGCATGGAGGACGTGCTCGACGGCCTGCGCCTCGGCCGGATCACGATCGATTCTCCCGCGGTGCCGCTCATCCACGAGGCGGTGTCGCTGTTCGGGACGCTGCTTCGCGAGCTTTCCGACGCCACGGAGGAGGCGGAGCCCGGCGCCGTGAGCGCGCTGTGCGCGCGCATCCGCGAGTCGCTGGTCGCGCCCGCGGCGGCGGACGGCGAGACCGACGCGCTCCTGCGCCTCGACCTCGAGCGCGGGATGCTGAACGCCCTCACCGAGTACGAGGAGCATCGCCTGCGCGAGAGCCTGCGGCGGGGCCGTCGCATCCTCCGCGTCGAGGCGAGCTTCGATCTCACGGACTTCGAGCAGGGCCTCGCGACCCTGACCGGCGGCGTGTCGGAGGTGGGCGAGCTCCTCTCGACGCTGCCCTCCGCCGGGAGCGAGGGCTCGGAGCTCGAGATCCGGTTCGTGCTGCTCGTCGCGAGCGAGCTCGACGCCCCGGCGCTGGCCGCGCGCCTGGGCATCGAGCCAGGCCAGGTGCGGGAGGTGAGCGGCGGCGCCCGAGTCGCCTCCGCGAGCGCCGCGCTCCCGGCTCCGGCCGCCCCCACAGCGCCCGCTCGCGCCGCGACGCCGCCGCCCGTCGCAGCCACGCCGCCCTCGGAGCCCCTGGGCGACGCGGGCGGCGGAGGTCGCGGCGCTCCGCCGGAGGACGTCGAGTCCCTGCGCTCGATCAGCGCCACCGTGCGCGTCGACATCCGCAAGCTCGACGAGCTCATGAACCTCGTCGGCGAGCTCGCGATCCAGCGCGGACAGCTCGCCGCCATCATCGCGCGCCTGCTCGCGGAGGCGAGCACGGCGCGCATCGGCTCCGAGCTCCAGAAGGTGCTGAAGCGCCTCGAGCGAAAGCTCCACGACCTGCAGTCGGGCGTGCTCGAGGTCCGCATGGTGCCCCTGCAGCAGGTGTTCGAGAAGCTCTCGCGCGCGTCGCGGCGGCTCCAGCGCGACCTCGGCAAGCGAGTGCGACTCGAGCTGCGCGGCGCCGAGACCGAGCTCGACAAGCTGATCGTCGAGGAGCTGATCGACCCGCTGCTGCACCTCGTGCGGAACGCCTTCGACCACGCGATCGAGTCGCCGGAAGAGCGCGCGGCCGCGGGCAAGCCGGTCGAGGGGACCATCCGGATCGAGGCCTCGCAGCGCGGCAACCACGTGGCGATCGAGATCAGCGACGACGGGCGCGGTATCGACCCGGCACGCGTTCGCGCCCGCGCGGAGTCCGCGGGCCTGGTCGCGGCCGCGGACGTGCTGTCCCAGCGCGAGGTGCTCGATCTCGTGTTCGCACCCGGGCTCTCGACGCGAACCGAGGTCACGGAGACGAGCGGCCGCGGCGTCGGGATGGACGTGGTGCGCGCGAACGTGACGGCGCTCGGCGGCCGCGTCGAGCTCGACTCCCACCTCGGACGCGGCACGCGGGTGACGCTCACGCTCCCGATCACCCTCGCGATCATCCAGACGCTGCTCGTCCGGATCGGGGACCAGCGCTTCGCGATCCCGCTCTCCTCGGTCCTCGAGACCCTGCGCCTCGACGGCTCCCACGTGCAGCACAGCCAGGACCGCGAGCTCCTGAACCTGCGCGGCGAGCCGCTGCCGCTCAAGGACCTCGCCCAGGAGCTCGGCCTCGCGGCCGATCGCGCGAAGCGCGCGTTCGTGGTCGTCGTCGGGCTCGGCGAGGCGCGGGTCGGCGTGCTCGTCGACAAGCTCGAGGGCCAGCAGGACGCCGTCGTGAAGCCGATCCAGGGCCCCGTCACCCACGTCCGCGGCGTGACCGGCGCGACCGAGTTCGGTGATCACGGCGCGGTGTTGGTGCTCGACGTGACCGCCCTGGTCGAGGATCCGGTGCGCCGCAGGGAGGCCGCGTGAGCGACACGTCCACCCCGAGCTCCCGCGGCGTCGCGGCCGGCGCGGCGACCTGGGAGTCCCTCGCGCGCAGCGCGCGGAGCGAGAGCGCCGCCACGGCGGCGGGGCCGTCGCGCTGGCGCCAGCTCCTGACCTTCCGCCTCGGCGAGGACCCCTACGCCGTGCCGATCGAGCGCGTGCGGGAGATCGTGCGGCTGCCGACGATCACGCCGATGCCGCGGGTGCCCGCCTGCGTGCGGGGCGTGATCTCCCTGCGCGGGGAGATGGTCGAGGTGATCGACCTGCGGCGCCGGCTCGGGATGTCGGAGATCGCGCCCTCGCGCACGAGCCGCGTGGTGGTGCTCCACGACGACGGCCGGGCGACGAGCGGCCTGCTGGTCGACGGCGTGAACGACGTGATGCGCGTGCCCGAGGAGGCGATCTCGGAGACGACCGCCTCGGAGGAGGCGCACGTGTGCGGGCTGTGCGAGCGCGGGAACGGCTTCGTCTCGCTGCTCGACGTGGACCGCGTGCTGGACCTCGATGGCGAACGTTGAGCGCGACCCCGCCGCGGAGGAGAAGCCTCTCGCGCACGCGGGCGACCTCGCGTGCTTCGAGGTGCACGAGAACGTGTTCGGCATCGACGTGCGCCGGATCCGCCAGATCGTGCGCTCCGCCGCGATCACGCCGCTGCCCGGCGCGCCGGCATGGATCGAGGGCGTGATCGATCTGCGCGACGCGATGGTGCCGGTGGTCGACCTCGGCCTCGCCCTGGGCGCCGAGCCGATCGCCCGCGCCGCGCGCTCGCGCATCGCGGTGGTCGACGTCGACGGCTTCGTGATCGGTCTCCGCGTGGGACGCGCCCTCGAGGTGCTCTCGCTCGAAGGTCGCGCGATCGAGCCCCCCCCGGCGATCGCGCTCCAGGCCGGGTACGACCCGGTGGCGGCGCTGTTGCGCCGTGACGATGGCTCACCGGTGCTCGAGCTCGCGCTCGAGCGCCTGGTCGCCCGGCTGCTGCAAGGCACGGCGCGGGAGGGGGGCGGCGCATGAGGGACCGAGGACGTCTTCCGACTTCGGGCCAGCTCGAGCAGCGGCTCACGATGCTGAGCGCCATCAACGGCGTGGCCGCCTCCGTGCCGACCATCCTCTACATGTGGGCACTCCTCCGCATGAGCCACGAGCACTGGATCGGCTTCTGGGAGTCGATCGGCGCGGTGTTCCCGCTCGCCGTGCTCGGGACGCGGAGCTACATGCGCAAGCTCCTCGGCCCGTTGTATCAGTGCCTCGATCGCTGGGCACAGGGCGCGGCGACGCCCGAGGACGTGCGGGCGGCGTACCACGTCGCGTCGTCGATGCCGCAGAAGAACTTCGCCACGGGGGTGCTCTGGTTCTTCGCCGGCGGCGTCCTGGTGACCTGCGGCGTGTGGATCCGCTTCCCGGACTTCCAGCCCTTCTCCGCGCTGGTCATGATCTCGGGCGTGGTCTCGACGGGATTCGTGGTGCTGATCTTCAACTTCTTCGCGATGCAGCGCATCCTGCTCCCCGTGCGCGAGCGGCTCGGGCGCGAGATCCCGGACGCCGCCGAGCGGCGCGCGCTGATCCTCGTGCTCCCGCTCGCGCGCAAGTTGCGCGTGGCGCTCCTCGGCTCGACGATCGCGATCGTGTTCTTCGTCGCGCTGCTCGCGATCGTGCGCGCCGGCCGCCCGGTCGAATTGTTCGTGCTCCGCAGCCAGGGCGTCCTGCTCGAGGGCCTGGTGAACGCGCACCCGGCGGCGCTCGCCTCGGCGCTCGAGGACGCGCGCAAGACGGCGGAGAAGCTCGGCGTGGGCGACGCGGTCGTGATCCTCGACCCCGAGCGCGCGAAGATCGTGGACGGAGAGCCGGACGCCCTCGCCTCCTCCGAGATCGACCGCATCCTCGCCTCCGCCCAGGGCGGGACCAGCGAGGAGGTCGACGGGTCCCACGTCTATCGTTGGGCCGCCCTGCCGGACGGCCGCATCGCGGTCCTGGTCGTGGGCTGGTCGCACCTGAACGCGGGCATGAGCTCGGTCGTGCTGGTCTGCGTGCTCTCGATCGCGCTCGCGGTCGCGATCAGCTTCGCGATCGCGGGCTACATCGGGCGCGACGTCGAGGGCGCGGCGCGCGCCGTCCGACGGGCCGCGGAGCGCATCGCCCAGGGCGATCTCTCGGGCAGCGAGATCTACGAGACGGAGGACGAGCTCGGCGACATCGCACGCAGCTTCTCGGCCATGACGGCCGCGCTCCGGCTCACGATCGGTCGCGTCGCCGCGACGGCGGACCGGGTGGAGGCCGCGGCGAGCGACATCGCGTCGGCTTCGGAATCGGTCGCGTCGGTCACCGCCGAGCAGGTCCGCGGCATCCAGAGCGCGACCGGCGCGATGGAGACGGTGAGCAACCAGATGACGGGGATCGCCGAGGCGGCGGAGGGGCTGAACCTGAGCGTCGAGGAGTCGTCGGCCTCGATCCTCGAGCTCGGCTCCGCCGGCGACGAGCTGAACCGCACGGCGTCGCTGCTGAGCGGCAAGGTGGAAGAAGCCTCCTCGGCCATCGAGCAGATGATCGGCAGCGTGCGGCAGGTGACCGCGAACGTCGACACGCTCGCCGACGCCGCCGAGGGCACGTCGAGCAGTATGGAGCAGATGGCGAGCTCGCTGCGCGACGTCGACTCCAACGCGGGGGAGACGGCGAAGCTCTCGAGCCGCGTGGTGGCGAGCGCCGAGGTCGGCCGCGAGCGCGTGCAGCAGACGATCGTCGGCATGACGGCGATCCACGAGACGACCGAGACCGCGGAGCACCTGATCCGAAGTCTGGGCGAGCGCGCGAAGGAGATCGGCGCGATCGTGGACGTGATCGACGACGTGGCCGACGAGACCAACCTGCTCGCGCTGAACGCCGCGATCATCGCGGCCCAGGCCGGCGAGCACGGTCGCGCGTTCTCGGTGGTGGCCGACCAGATCAAGGACCTCGCCGACCGCGTGCTCGCGAGCACGAAGGAGATCGCGGGCCTGATCCGCTCGGTGCAGGGCGAGACGCAGAACGCGATCGCGGCGGTGGAGCAGGGCGCACGGACGGTGCAGGAGGGCGTGGACATGTCCGCGGAGGCGGGCCTCGCCCTCGAGGAGATCACGACGGCGGCCCGCGAGAGCGGCATGCGCATCAGCGAGATCGTGAACGCGGTGCGCGAGCAGGCCCGCGCGGCGAGCCACGTGGTGGGCCTCATGGAGAAGGTCCGCCAGGGCGTGGACAAGATCCGCGAAGCCGGTCACGAGCAGAAGCGGGGCAACGACGCCGTGCACCGGAGCACGGTCTCGATGCGAGACGCCGCGCTGCAGATGCACGGCACGGCCGAGGAGCAGGCGCGCGGCTCGGCGCGGATCCGGGAGACCATCTCGGTGGTGCGCGACGCGGCCGAGCGCATCAACGCTTCCTTGCAGGACCAGTCCGAGGGCTGCCGGCGCGCCCTCGGGACCCTCGAGCAGGTCGCCGACCGCACGCGAAGCAACGAGGAGTCGTCGAAGCGGCTCGAGGAGGCGATGCGCGGCCTCCGGCGCGAGGCCGAGACGCTGCGCCAGGACGTGCGCCGGTTCCGGACGGAGGAAGAGGGCGGCAGTACCGAGGCCGTCGCAGGGAGGATCCGATGATCGCGGTGTGTCCGAAGTGCAGCGCCCGCTACCGGGTCGACACCGACAAGCTCGGGGACGGCGAGGCCAAGCTGCGCTGCTCGCGCTGTCAGGCGGTGTTCCGCGTGCGCGCGCCGGCGGCTGCGCCGGCGGAGCCGGCAGAGCCGCAGGTCGCCCGCGCGGCGGCGGCACCGCCGCCGGCCGCGCCGGCCGCCGCGGCGCCGCTCGACCGCGCGCGGACGGTGCTCGTCGCCCATCCCGACGTCGAGACCGCGAAGGCCTGGGCCGGGTTGCTCGCGGGCCTCGGCCTCCAGCCGCTCCTCGCGCACGACGGCGTCGAGGCGCTGCTCGGCCTCCAGCGCAATCTGCCGCGCGCGGCCGTCCTGCAGGGCGCGCTCCCGCGCATGAACGCGGCGGAGCTGTGCGAGATCGCGAAGCGCAACGCGGAGCTTCGCGAGATCGCGCTGGTCGTGGTCGACGCGACGCCTCCGCGCAGCGCGGGCGCGCCGTTCGGGCCCGACGAGCGCGTGGACGGCGTGCGGCTCGAGACCGCCCTCCCCGACGCGCTGCGCCGCCTGGGCCTGCCCGTGGCGGCACGGCCGTCGGCGCCTGCGCCGCCCGTGGCGCCGACGCCCGCGCCCGTGCGGCCGACGCCGCCGGTCGCCGCGCCGCCGCCCCCTCCGGCGCCCGTCGACGACGGGCTCGGCGCGGAGCGCGGGAAGGCCGAGCGCCTCGCACGCATCATCGTGTCGGACGTCGTGCTCTACAACGAGCAGAAGTTCATGAAGGCGGTGGTCGCGGGCAACGTGCGCGACGCGCTGGACGCCGACCTCGAGGAGGGCCGCACGCTCTTCCGCCAGCGCATCGACGCGCGGGTGCGCGACGAGCGGGACTACATCGGAGAGGAGCTCGTCCGCGTCGCGCGCTCGCGCGGGATGCAGGGGTAGCGCCGATGGACCCGCGCGAGCGCGAGGGCATCGAGCTCGGCCTCGCGAGCCTGGACGACGAGCTGCGCCGGCTCGCCGTCGAGCAGCTCGGAGGCCTCCCGCCGGAGGAGGCCCTGCCGCTCTTGCTGCGCTGCCTAGGCGACGAGAGCTGGCGCGTGCGGAAGGCGGCGGTCGAGCGTCTCGTGGCGGCGCCCGAGGCCTGGCGGGCCGCCCACTCGCTGATCGATGCGTTGGCCGACGACTCCAACGCCGGTCGGCGCAACGCGGCCGTGGAGGCGCTCGTGCGCTTCGGCAAGCGCGCCGTGCCCGCGCTCCTCGAGGCCGCGGGCCATCCCGATGCCGACGTGCGCAAGCTCGTGGTCGAGGCCTTGGCAGGAATCGGCGACGAGCGCGCGACGCCGCGCCTGATCGACGCCCTCGGCGATCCCGACCCGAACGTCCGCGGCGCGGTGGCCGACGGCCTCGGCGCCCTCGGCGGGAGCGAGGTCGAGCGACGCCTCCTCGCCGCCGCCGTCGATCCGTCGGAGGATCGTCTCGTGCGGTTCTCGGCCCTGCGCGCCCTGGCGCGCCTCGAGGCGGTGACGCCCGTGGCCGACCTCGAGCCGCTGCTCGCGGACTCCTGGCTGCGACCGATGGCGTTCACGGTCCTCGGAAGCGCCGAGAGCGACGCAGCGCTCGAGCCGCTCCTCAAGGGCCTCGCCCATCCGTCGCGGCCCACCCGCGAGGCGGCGATGGAGGCGCTCCTGCGCTGGGTCGGGCGCCTCGACGGGGCCGACGCCGAGCGTCTCGCCGAGCGCGTGCGCGACGTGGCCGACGCGAGCCCCGCGCTCGTGACGGACGCGCTCCACCGGCTGCGCGGCGCGGAGTTCGCGACGCGCCTCGTGCTCGTCCAATTCCTGGGACTCCTGCGTCGCGCGGAGGCGGTGGAGCCGCTGCTCGAGGCCGCCCACGACGAAGCCCTCGCCGAAGTCGTGCTCGCGAGCCTCGTGGCGCTCGGCGAATCGGCCGAGCAGGCGATCGAGCGCTGCTGGCGCGGCCTCGACGGACGCTCGCGTCGCCTCGCCTGCGACGCGCTCGGGCGTACCCACGGCGAGCTCGGAAAGGTGCGCCTGCTCGCCGCCGCGGACGATCCGGAGCCCGACGTGCGCTGCCACGCCGCGAAGGCGCTCGGACGCCGCGGCGCGATCGCCGCGATCCCGAGCCTCGTCGCCCGGCTCGTCGAAGCGTCGGACCAGGACGATCCCGACACCGAGGACGAGGTCACCGCGATGAGCGGCGCGATCGTCGAGCTGGCGCGGCCCGGCGGATTCCTCGCGCACGAGGCCGCGAGCCGGATCGTGACGCTCCTGGCCGAGCACCTGCCGGCCGGGCTCGAGGCGACGCGCTTTGCGATCGCAGGCGTGATCGGTCGGGTCGGCCGACCCGAGGACGCCTCGCTCCTCGCCTCGCTCCTCTCCGACCCCTCGCCGCGCGTGCGCCGCGCCACCGTCGACGCACTGGCCGAGATCGGCGCCTGTCAGGAGCAGGAGCACCTCCGCCTCGCGCTCGGGGACGAGAGCCCGATGGTGCGGATCGCCGCCGCGGGCGCCCTGGGCACCTGCGGCGGCCCCGACGCCCTCGACGCGCTGGCGCAGCTCGCGGGCGACACCGATCTGTGGGTGCGCGCCGCCGCCCTGCGGGCGAGCGGGACCTTCGCGGCGCGCACGCCCGCTGCCCTCGGCGCCGCCCTCGCGCTGCTCGAGCCCGCGCTCCAGGACGCCGGGCCGGTCGCGATGGCGGCGGTCGAGGCGCTGCGCGAGATCGGCGGCGAGCGGAGCGCGCTCGCCGCGTCGGCGGTGCTCGGGCGGCCCGAGCCGGAGATCGTGCAGTCCGCCGTGCGCTGCATCGGCCAGCACGGCGACCCGGGGGCCCTCGAGTCCCTGCTGCCGCTCGTCGCCCACGGGCACTGGTCGGTGCGGGCCGAGGCGATCCAGACCCTCGCGGAGCGCCGCGCGATGCGGGCGGTTCCCACGATCCTGCGCCGCCTCGAGGTGGAGCAGGACGACTTCGTCCGCGCGGCGATCCTGCGGGCACTGCATCGACTCGAGGCGTGAGCGGTGGCGGAGCCCCGGCCGAACGACGCGCCGCTCATGTCCGACGCCGAGTTCCGCATGTTCAGCGAGCTCGTGCGGGAGCATTGCGGCCTGCACTTCGGACCGGAGTCGCGCTTCCTCCTCGAGCAGCGCGTGGCGCGCCGGGTGCGCGATCTCGAGATCGGGAGCTTCGCGTCGTACCACTACCGTCTGCGCAGCGATTCGTCGGCCGATCCCGAGCTGCCGAAGCTCGTCGACGACCTCACCACGAACGAGACCTACTTCATGCGCGAGCTCGCGCAGCTCAAGGCGCTCGTGCACGAGGTGATCCCCGAGGCCCTGGCGGCGCGCCGCGCCCAGGGCGGCGGGCCCGTCGCGATCTGGTGCGCGGGCTGCGCGAGCGGCGAGGAGCCCTACTCGATCGTGATGCTCGCGATCGAGGCGGGGCTCGTGCCGGGCCGTGACTTCCGGATCTACGCGTCCGACATCTCCCGGCCGGCGCTGCAGAAGGCCCGCCGCGCCGTCTACCGCGAGGCCTCGTTCCGCGACATGGCCCCCGACCAGCGTGAGCGCTGGTTCGAGGCGAAGGACGGGAGCTGGAAGCTCAGCGACAGCGTGAAGCGGCACGTGGACTTCCTGCACCTGAACCTGCTCGACCGGTCGCGCGTCGCCCTGCTCGGGCAGCTCGACGTCGTGATCTGCCGCAACGTGATGATCTACTTCGACCTCGACGTGAAGCGACGCGTGGTCGGGACGTTCGCCGAGAAGCTCCGGACGGGCGGGCACCTGCTCGTCGGGCGCTCGGAGTCGCTGCTCCACGTCTCGACGCAGTTCGAGCTGCGCCACCTGCGCCACGACATGGTGTATCGGATCGCCGCGCCGATCCAGGAGCGCCAGCCATGAGCGCGCCCGCGGTGCGACACGACCGGATCCGCGTGCTCGTGGTGGACGACTCGGCCTACATGCGGCGCCGCATCACCCGCATGCTCGAGGGCTCGCCGCTCGTGACGGTGATCGACACCGCGCGCGACGGCGAGGACGCGCTGCGGAAGACCCTCGAGCAGAAGCCCGACCTGATCACGCTCGACCTCGAGATGCCGCGCATGGACGGCTTCACGTTCCTGCGCTTCGTGATGAGCCGGCAGCCGACGCCCGTGCTCGTCGTCTCGGGCCACGCCCACGACCACGAGGTGTTCCGCGCCCTCGAGCTCGGCGCGGCCGACTTCATCGCGAAGCCCGAGGGCTCGCCCCTCGACCTCGAGCAGATCCAGCAGGAGCTCCTGCGCAAGGTGCACGCCGTGCGCGAGCTGCGCGTCGAGCACCTGCGTCGCGAGAGCGGCCTGCTCGTCGCCGCGCCGCAGCCGGGGCCTCCGGCGCCGAAGGAGCAGGCCCGAGAGGTCGAGCGGACGACGGCGCCGATCGTCGTGATCGGCTCCTCGACCGGCGGACCGAGCGCCTTGCTCCAGGTGTTCGGCTCGCTGATCGAGCCGCCGCCCCGGGCGTTCGTCGTGGCGCAGCACATGCCGGCCGGCTTCACCCGCGGATTCGCGGAGCGCCTCGACCGTCTCACCACGCTGCGCACGCGCGAGGCGCGCGACGGCGACGTGCCGCTGCCCGGCACGGTGCTCGTCGCGCCGGGGAACGCCCACCTCGAGCTCGTGCGCGAGTCGGGGCGCATCGTCGCGCGGGTGACGCCGCGGGGACACCAGGATCGGTATGCCCCGTCGGTCGATCGGCTCTTCCGGTCCGCGGCCCGGGTGTGCGGGGCGGAGCTCCTGGCCGTGGTGCTGACGGGCATGGGCGACGACGGACGCGAGGGTGTGTTGGCGGTGAAGCGGGCCGGGGGGCACGTGATCGCCGAGGCCGAGGAGACGGCCGTCGTCTTCGGGATGCCGAAGCAGGCGATCCGGACCGGGGCGGTGGACGCGGTGCTGCCGCTCGACGCGATCGGCCCCGTGCTGCGCGGGGCCGAAACGCCGGGCCAGCCCTCGGGCCTTCCCCCGACCCAGCCTCCGGGCGCCGCCCGGGTGCCGGTGCGCTAGGGCGAAAGGCCCTGCGGCGGTCGGCCGATAGGAGAGGGGTATGCGGGTCCAACACCGAATCCTGATCGTGGAGGACAGCTCGACGATTCGGCAGCTCCTCGGCTTCGCCCTGAAGCGCATCAAGGGCGCGGAGATCGTGGAGGCGAACGACGGGCTCGAGGGGCTGCGCCGCCTCACCGCCGAGCCGTTCGACATCGCCCTCGTGGATCTGCAGATGCCCGTGATGGACGGCCTCAAGCTGATCCAGGCGATCCGCGCGAAGCCGGACTTCGCCGACATGCCGATCGTCGTCGTCACCGCCGAGAGCGCCCAGGAGGAGCGCGCGCGCGCGCTCGCGCTCGGCGCGAACGAGTACCTGACGAAGCCGATCCAGTCGAACCAGGTCGTCGCCGTGGTGCGAGGCCTGCTCAAGATCGATCCCCAGGAGTAGCCTCCTCCCGCCGCGCCGGCGTCGGCGCGTCTTCCCTTCCGCCTCGCGAGCGTGCTATGCCTCGGCGCGTGCCGGCCCGCGCCCGCCTGCCCTCGGCTGTCCTGGTCTTCGTCGCGCTCCTCGCGAGCGGCTGTGGCTACGCCTTCGTGCGCTACCACGGCTCCCTCGGCGACGTCCGGCGGGTCGCGATCACGACCCTGAAGAACGACTCCTACGACGCCGGGCTCAACACCGTCGTGACCGATGCCCTGGTTCGGGAGTTCAGCCGGCGCGGTGCCCTCGTCGTCGTCGACGATCCCTCCCAGGCCGACCTCGTGATCGGGGGACGCGTGCTCCCGCTCCGCACGGGCGGGCGAAGCTTCACCTCGGTCCTGCTCACGCTCGAGTATCAAGTCACGTTGAGCCTCGACCTCGAGGTGAAGCGTCGTGACGGCAGCCTGGTGAAGATCGATCCCACGGCCCAGACGGAGAGCGAGCTCTTCACCGCCAGCGCCGATCTCGAGGCCACGCGCAAGAACCGCGACGAGGCGCTGCGACGCCTGTCGGCGCTGCTCGCGGGCCGCGTCCACGACGCGCTCTTCGAGCGCCTGATGCCGTGAGCCCCGAGGAGCTCGAGCAGGAGCTCGAGCGCGGGCGCCTCCGCCCCGCCTACCTCGTGGCCGGCGACGAGCCCCTGCTGCGCGACGACGCCGTCGCGGCCTTGCGGAGCGCGGTCCTCGAAGGCGCGAGCGCGGACTTCAACTTCGATCGGCTTCCGGCTTCGTCCACGTCGCCGGCCGCCCTGCGGGACGCGCTGCGCGTCCTCCCGGTGATGGCGCGTCGCCGTCTGGTGTGGCTTCGCGATCCCGAGGAGTCGCGTGCGGGAGGGCGCGCGCTGCTCGACGCGCTGCCCGAGGTGGTGGCCGAGATCGCGACGCGGGACGACGTCGTCCTCCTGGTGACGGCGGCGAAGATCGACCGACGCGAGCGCTGGGTGAAGGCGTTCTCGGAGCCGGCGGCCCTCGTCCCGTGCGAGGCGCCGCGCGACGCTCGCGGCCTCGCCGCGTTCGTGCGGGCCGAGGCGAAGCGGCAGGGGCTCTCCCTCGAGCCGGCGGCGGCGGAGCTCCTCGCCGAGCGGATCGGACCGCAGCTCCTCGCGCTGCGCCAGGAGATCGCGAAGGCCGGGCTGCTCGCATACCCCGAGAAGACGATCACGCGAGGACACGTCGAGCGGACGGCGATCGACGTGGCCGAGGAGCCGATCTGGGACCTGACGGACGCGATCGGAGAGGGCAGGGCGGGCGACGCCCTCGCGACGCTCGGGCGCCTGCTGCGCGGTGGTTCGCCTCCGCCGGTCGTGCTCGCGAGCCTCGCGTCGCACTTCCGCCGGCTCGCGCGCGTGCGCTCGGGCGCGCGCCTCGCGGCGCCGCCCTTCGTGCTCCGAAAGCTCGAGGCGCAGGCGCGGCGCTATGCGCCACAGCGACTGGTCGCCCATCTCGAGGCGATCCACCGGACCGACGAGGCGTTGAAGGGGAAGGGAGCGCTCCCGGCCGAGCTGGCGTTGGAGCGGCTCGTGCTGGGGCTCGCGGCCTAGTCAGGCCTTCGCGGCCCTGGCGGCCCGCTTCGCGAGGCGGGAGACGCGCCGGCTCGCGCGGCGCTTCGGGATCACGCCCTTCGAGGCCGCCTGCCGGAGCGCGCGCTCGGCCGCGCGGAGCTTCTCGCCCGCATCCGCGGCCCCTCCGTCGATCGCGCCGACGCAGTCCTTCACGATCGTCTTCATCCGGCTCTTGATGGTCCGGTTCCGCTCCCGCCGCCGCTCGGACTGCCGGGCGCGCTTCTCGGCGGACTTGTGGTTGGCCACGCGAACACCTCCAGGGGATTTGGGCGGGCGCAACATAGTCGGCGGGTCCAGGGCTGTAAACCAGCGCCATTCAGCCCCGGGAGCGGTTCGCCGATCAGGAACGGGGTTTCCACGCCCGAGAGGGGAAGGGTGTGACGGATCGTCGCCGCTTCGCGGCCCTCGTCGCCGCCATGGCGATCGCGATCGTGCTGGCCGTGCCGGGGCCGGGACGACGCACGGCCGCGGCAGGGGCCGCCGAAGCGGGCGCGAGCGCGCCGTCGGCGCCGTCCGCGGCGGCTTCGCCGGACTCTCCGGGATCGGACGCAGCCCCCGCCGCGACGGACGACGGGAGCGCGGCGCCGGCGCTGAAGGCGGACGAGAGCCTCGGATTGCCCGGCATCGAGCTTCCGCCCGGCGGGACGGGCGCAGGCTCGGCTTCCGCCTCGTTGCCTCCGGCCGCTCCGCGCCCGCGGAGCGAGATCGAGCGGCTCTGGCTCGACGCGGGCGCGCGTCCGGAGCGGGTGGCCCGCGCCCAGGGCATCGCCCGGCAGCTCGGTGTGGCGAGCTTCGACGGTGCCGCTCGCGCCCTCCTCCTCGACGCGCGCGGCGAGCCGGGCCCCGACGTGGCCCACGATGCCGTTCGCCTCGCCCCCCTCCTGCCGTTCGCCCGCGGCGAGGAGGCGCGCGCCCTCCTCCGCTCGGGCGACCCGATCGGCGCGCTCCTCGCGTTGGCCCGCGGCGTCGCGACCCTCGACGGCCAGCTCGAGTCCTCGCTCTGGCTCCGCGCCCATGCACTTCACGCTCTCGCGCTCGCGCTCAGCTGGGGCGGGCTCGCGTTCCTGTGCGTTGCAGGCGCGGCGAGCACGCGGCGCGCGAGCCACGAGGTGGGCGACGTGCTCTCGGACGAGATCCCGCCCTGGCGGCGCTTCCTCCTCGTCGGTGCGCTCGTCCTCCTGCCGGCGTCGCTCGGACAAGGCGCCTTCGGCCTCGCCCTCGGCTTCCTCGCCCTCGCGCTCCTCGGCGGCGACGCGGGGTGGAGTCCCGCCGTCGCCGTGGCGGCCGCGGCGTGCTGGCTCGGCGCGCAGCCCGCGACGAGCCTCGCCGCGCGCGCGATCGCGGCGTTCGACGGAGACCCGGTGGCGGTCGCGGCCGCGAGCGTCGAGGCGGGGTCGGCCCACGCTGGAGAGCTCGCCCGCCTCGAAGCCGCGACCGACGACCTCCTCGCCGTGCGTGCGCTCGCCGTGCACGCGAGGCGGACCGGCGCGCTCGGCCTCGCCGACGAGCGCTACGCGGTCCTCCTCGCGCAGGCCCCGCACGACGCCACCTTGCTGAACAACGCGGCCAACGTGCGCCTCGCCCTCGACGAGAGCGACGCCGCGATCCGGCTCTACGAGCGCGCCGTCGCCGAGCGGCCCTCGGCGATCGCCTACTTCAATCTCTCCCACGCCTACGGCGCCCGGATCCGGAGCAGCGACCAGGACTACGCGCTCGCGCGGGCGCAGGCGATCGACCGTGAGCTCGTGGGCGAGCTCACGTCCCTCGAGGCGAACGTCGACACGGGCCTCGCGATCGATCTCCCGACACCGCTCGGCGTGCTCCGCGACCGGCTCCAGGGGGCCGCCACCCACGACGCAGTGGCTGCGGAGCTGCGGAGGGGGTTCGCGCCGGGGTGGCTCGGACAGAGCCCGCTGGCGATGGCGCTGGCCACCGGCGGGGTCGGCGCCGGCGCCTGGCTGCTGGGACGCGGCCGGGCGCCCACGCGGTGGTGTCGGCAGTGCGGCGCACGCTGCTGCCCCCGCTGCGACGATCCGCCGGAGAACGTCGCCACGTGCCGCGACTGCGCGCGCACGCCCCGCCGCAAGGACGGACACGACACCGCGCGCCGCAGCGCACGGCTCGCGTCGCAGCGCGATCGCGAGCGACGGCTGCGTCCGCTCTGGCTCGCGGGATCGCTGCTCCTCCCCGGTGTCGCCGGGCTGCGGGCGCGGCGTCCGATGCTGGGCGTCGTGGGCGCGATCGGCTTCGCGCTCGCGATCGCGGCGAGCCCCCTCGGCTCCGACGCGCCCGTCGATCCGCTCGCCGCAGGCCTGCCGGGGAGGGCGGCGCTGCTCCTTCTCGCACTGGTCGGTGCCCTCGTCCATCTCGGCTGCGGCGCCCTCGCCAGCGCGGCGCGGAGGAGCTGATGTCCGTCGCGCTGCGGGGGAACCTCGAGGACTTCGGCATCGGCGAGGTGTTCCAGCTGATCGGCCAGCAGCGGAAGACCGGCGTGCTCGAGGTGTCGCGCGACGGCGAGCGCGTCCGCCTCTGCTTCGACGCCGGCGCGATCGTGAGCGCGGCGCCCGCAGGAAGCCACGACGGCGCGGCGCTCGGCGAGATGCTGGTCCGCACCGGCTGCCTCACGCGAGAGGCGCTCGAGGAGGCGGAGCGCGACTGCGCGGCCAATCCGCGGCCGTTCGCGCGCGCCCTGTTCGAGAAGGGTGGCGTCTCGGTGCCGCAGATCGAGGCGATCGAGGATCTCCTGACGCGCGAGACGCTCTTCGACCTCTTGCGCTGGAAGGGCGGCGCGTTCCACTTCCGCGCGCAGGCGGTGGCGCACGAGCGGGCCTCGGGCTCGCTGATCGCCGCCGAGCAGTTCCTGATGGACGGGCTGCGCATGGTCGACGAGTGGCGCTCGCTGCAGCGTCACGTCCCGAGCGAGGAGACCGTGTTCCGCCGGGTGGGCTCGCTCTCGCGCCGGCCCCTCGGCACGAAGGAGCTCTCGTCGCGCGAGCAGGAGGGGCTCGAGCGGGTGCTGCTCCTCGTCGACGGCCGGCTCACGGTGCGGCGCGTGATCGACCTCTCGCGGCTCGGCACCTTCGAGGCCACGAGCCACCTCGCGCGCTGCGTGCGCGACGGCCTGCTCGCCGCGCTGTCGCCGGAGGAGCTCGAGCGCGCGCGGCGGCGACAGCGTGTCGCTCCCCCGCCTCCTCCGCTCCTGCGCGCGGTGGTCCATGCCCTGCCGTTCGCGGTCGCCGGGCTCGTCACGCTCGCCGCGGTCTTCTGCCGGTTCGCGCCGGCGCCGCCTCGGCCGATCCGGCCGGCCCTCGCGGCCGCGCACGCCTCCTGGGAGCTCCTTCGCGTGCGCAACGCGCTCGAGGCGCGGCATCTCTCGCGCGGGACGTGGCCCGACGCGCTCGATGCGCTCGCGGGCGAGGGCTTCCTGCGGCCGGACGCGTTGACGCTCGCGCCGGCGCGCTCCTACTATTATTCGGAGAAGCCCGATGGCGCCCTCGTGCTGGCGCCGGACTCCTGATCCCACCGCCTGCGAGTGGCCGAGGACAGCGCCTGAACCCTCCCGAGACCGAGCCCGCCTCGACCCGTCAAACCCTCGTCTTCGACGACAACCACATGGCCGCCGCGCTCTACGGCGAGGGCGAGCGTACGCTCCGCATCCTCGAGCAGGAGCTCGGCGTGCACGCCCGGGCGCGGGGGAACGAGGTGCGTCTCGTCGGCACGCCCGGGAGCGTGGGGCTCGCTCGAAAGGTCCTCGAGGAGCTCTACGGCGTGCTCCGCGCCGGAAGCTCGGTGCAGCCCCGCGACGTCCGGGAGGCCGTGCGCATGGCCACGGAGCGCCCCGAGCAGCCGCTCTCGGACGTGTACGAGGACGTCCTCACGGCGGTCGGCGGCCGGCGGCGCATCAGCGCGAAGAACTTCTCCCAGCGCCGCTACGTCGAGCTGATGCGGAGTCACGATCTGGTGTTTGCCCTGGGCCCTGCCGGCACCGGCAAGACCTACCTCGCGATGGCGGTGGCGGTGGCAGCGCTCAACCGGCACGAGGTCTCGCGCGTGATCCTCGCGCGACCGGCGGTGGAGGCGGGCGAGAAGCTGGGCTTCCTGCCGGGCTCCATGGCCGAGAAGGTGAACCCGTACCTGCGGCCGCTCTACGACGCGCTCCACGACATGATGGACTTCGAGAAGGCGGCGCGGCTCATGGAGCGCGGCGTGATCGAGGTGGCGCCCCTCGCCTTCATGCGCGGGCGCACGCTGAACGACTCGTTCGTGATCCTCGACGAGGCGCAGAACACGACGGGCGAGCAGATGAAGATGTTCCTGACACGCCTCGGCTTCGGGTCGCGCGCGGTGGTCACGGGCGACGTCACGCAGATCGACCTGCCCGCCGACAAGCGCAGCGGCCTGGTCGAGGCCGCGCGGCTGCTCGAGGGCGTGGAGGGCATCGGCTTCATGCGCTTCACCGAGGCCGACGTGGTGCGACACCCCTTGGTGCAGGCCATCATCCGCGCCTACGAGCGCGACGCCGAGGCGCGGCCGGAAGAGCCCTCGGGCGCCGAGCCCCCTGCGGGCAGGCGATGAATCGGCGATGAGCCCGCGATGACGGTGCGTCTGGTCGCGCCGCCCCGGCGGCGCGACGTCCCGGCCTTCGATCGCGCGCTGCTTCGACGTCGGGCGAGCCGGGCGCTCGAGGCCCTTGGCCAGCGCGGCTCGGAGCTCTCCGTCGCGCTGGTGGACGACGCGGCGATGGCGGAGCTCAACGCCGCGCACCGCGGCAAGGCGGGCCCGACGGACGTGCTGTCCTTCTCCCTGCTCGAGGGCGCGCACGCCGAGCAGCGCGGCGCCCTCCTCGGCGACGTGGTGATCGCCCTCGGCGTCGCCTCGCGCCAGGCCCGCCGCGGCCGCCGCAGCCTCGACGACGAGATCGCGCGGCTCTTGATCCACGGCGTCCTGCACCTCGTGGGCCACGACCACGAGCGCGACGACGAGGCGCGCCGGATGCGCGCCGAGGAGCGGCGGCTGTGGAAGGCGGTGCGTCCATGACGGCGCGGGCCCGGCTCGGCCTCCTCGGCGCCTACGTGGCGGCGACGTTCCTCTCGTTTCCGCACGCCATCCCGGGCGGCTCGATCGATCTCGGGCTGGCGTTCGCCTGGGTCGGTCCCGCCCTCCTGCTCGCGGGGCTGCGCGCACTCTCGCCGGCGCGCGCATTCACCACCGCCTTCCTCGCGGGCCTCGCGGCCCACGCGGCGGTCCTCCACTGGATCTACGTCGTCACCGTGGTGTACGGCGAGGCGCCTCCGATCGTCGGCGTCGTCGCGCCGATCGGCCTCGCCGCGTACATGGCGATCCACGTCGGCACGTTCGGCTGGGTCGCGGCGCGGCTCGCGCGCGCGCGTCTCGACGGGCCCTTCGCGCTGGCCGCCGCCTGGGCGGCCCTCGACCTCTCTCGACACCACTTCCTGACCGGCTTCCCGTGGGCGGTCCTCGGCTACGCCCAGCACCGCAACCCGGCGCTGCTCGTGCTCGCGTCCTACACCGGCGTGGTCGGCCTCTCCTTCGTGACGGCCCTCGGCTCCTTCGCCGGCCTCGGGCTCCTGCGCGCGTGGCGCGCGGGAGCGCGGCCGCCGCGCGAGGCCTGGGCCGCCCTCGTCGCCGTGGCGCTCGTCCACGGCGCAGGCTTCGCAGCGCTCGCCACGGACCCGGCCCCGGGCGGCGAGCGCCTCCGCGTCGCCGTGCTGCAGGGCAACGTCGACCAGGGCGTGAAGTGGAGCCCCGGATTCCTCGAGGAGACGCTCGCTCGCTACGAGCGGCTCACGCGCGAGGCGGCGGGCAAGGGCGCGCGCGTCGTGGTCTGGCCAGAGACCGCCGTGCCCGGCTCGATCGAGACCGACGCGGGCTTCCGCGAGCGTCTCCAGAATCTCGCCGAGGAGACGAGCACGACGCTCGTCGTCGGCGCGGTGGGCATCGAGCTGCGCAAGGGCGAGGTGCACTACTTCGACAGCGCGTACCTGTTCGATACGACGGGCGAGATCGCCGATCGCTACGACAAGTCGCACCTCGTGCCGTTCGGCGAGTACGTGCCGCTGCGCGAGCTCCTCGGCACCTTCGTCGGCGCCGTCGCCCGGGGGATCGCGCCGGACAACGTCACGGCGGGACCGGGGCCTCGCATCCTGTCCCTGCCCCTCGCGCCGGCTCCGGGTCAGCTCTACGACGTCGCCGTGCCGGCCGGGGTTCCCATCTGCTACGAGCTCCTCTTCCCGGACCTCGTGCGGCACTTCGTCCTCGACGGGGGCCGGCTCCTGCTCGCGATCACGAACGACGCCTGGTACGGCCGCACCGGCGCTCCCTATCAATTCCTCGCGATCACCGCGCTGCGCTCGGCCGAGACCCGGACCTGGACGGCCCGGGCCGCCAACACCGGCGTCTCCGCGCTGATCGACGATCGCGGGCGCGTGCGGGCGGAGACGCCTATCTTCGAGACGACGCTGCTCGTGGAGGACGTGCCGCTGCGCTCGCCGGGCGACGCGCCGTCCTTCTACGTGCGACACGGCGACGTGTTCGGCATCGGCTGCGCCGCGGCGACCCTCCTGCTGCTCCTCGCCGCCTGGCGCCGGGGCAGGGAGAGATCGGCGGCGTGACCGGGACGTGAGCGGGGCGCGAGCCGACGCCGTCGTCGAAGGGGGGCGCGCCGCGAGGCCGGCGCGGGGCGAGGAGACGCGAACGATGTCCGAGACCGAGTCCCAGCGGCGGCCCGCGGCGCCGAAGCCGGCCGACGTGGACCCGAGCGAGCTTGCCGAGCGCCTGCGCGCCCTTCGCGCGCGGGTGGCCGAGCTCCGGGGGCGTCTTTGACCTCGCCGGGATGCGCGCGCGCCGCGACGCCCTCGAGCAGGAGAGCGCGCGTCCCGACCTCTGGGAAGACCGGGCGCGGGCCGAGGCGCTCCTGCGCGAGAAGCGCGGCCTCGAGCGGGAGATCGCGCTCTTCGACGGCCTGGGGAGCGCCCTCGACGATGCCGAGGTGCTGCTCGAGCTCGCCGCGGAGGCGGACGACGCCGCGACCCGGATCGAGGCCCGCGACAAGCTCGACGCGTCCGAGCGACAGCTCGAGGACGCCGAGCTCCGCCGACTCCTCGGCGGCGAGCACGACGCCAGCAACGCCATCGTGACGATCACTCCCGGCGCCGGCGGCACCGACGCCTGCGACTGGGCCGAGATGCTGCTGCGCATGTACCTGCGCTGGGCGGAGACCCACGGCTACAAGGTGGAGATCCTGGAGGCGTCGCCCGGCGAGGAGGCGGGGCTCCGCAGCGCCACCGTCACGGTGAGCGGCGACTACGCGTTCGGCTACCTGAAGGCGGAGGAGGGCGTCCATCGCCTGGTGCGGATCTCGCCCTTCGACGCCGCGCATCGGCGCCAGACGGCGTTCGCGAGCGTCTCCGTCGTGCCGGAGATCGCCGACGAGGTCGAGGTCGAGATCGACGAGGCGGACCTGCGCGTCGACACGTATCGCGCCGGCGGCGCCGGCGGGCAGCACGTGAACAAGACGGACTCCGCCGTCCGCCTCACGCACCTGCCGACCGGGATCGTGGTGCAGTGCCAGAACGAGCGCTCCCAGCACAAGAACCGCTCGGCCGCGATGAAGGTGCTGCGCGCGCGCCTCTACGAGCGCGCCCGCGCCGAGCAGGAGGCGAAGCTCGCGGCGCTCCGCGGCGAGCGGCGTGACATCAACTTCGGCAGCCAGATCCGCTCCTACACGCTGCACCCGAGCCAGCGCGTGAAGGATCACCGCACCGGACACGAGGTCGGGAACGCGCAGGGCGTGCTCGAGGGGCAGATCGACGGATTCATTCGCGCGACCCTCCTGCAGCGCGCGAGCGGCGGGGCGCCGCCGGCGGGCGCGCGGGGGGACGAATGAGCGAGGCGGAGCGCGAGAGCCGCAGGGCGCGCCTGCGCGCGCTGCGGGACGCCGGCGTCGAGCCGTTCCCGGCGGCGGTCGGGCCCCGCCGGCGCGTGGCCGAGGTGCGCGCGGAGTTCGACGGCAAGGACGAGACCGCGCTCGCGGCCGGCACCCCGTCGGCGGCCGTCTGCGGGCGCGTCACCTCCCTCCGCAGCTTCGGGAAGCTCCGCTTCTTCGATCTCTCCGAGGACGGCGTCCGGATCCAGGCGAGCGCGCGCAAGGGCGAGGCGCCCGAGGACGTCCTCGGGCGGCTCGACGCGATCGACGTGGGCGATTTCGTCCGCGTCGAGGGCACGCTCTGGCGCACGCGCAGCGGCGAGCTCACGATCGCCTGCCGCGCGCTCGATCTCCTCGCGAAGGCGCTGCGACCCCTTCCCGAGAAGTGGCACGGGCTGGCCGACGTCGAGGCCCGCTTCCGGCACCGCTACCTCGACCTGCTCGTGAACGAGGACTCGCGGCGGATCGCGATCGTGCGCAGCCGCGCGGTCGCGGCCATGCGCGAGTTCCTCGGCGGTCGCGGCTTCCTCGAGGTCGAGACGCCGGTCCTGCAGCCGCTCTACGGCGGCGCCGCCGCGCGGCCGTTCACGACGTACCACCAGCTCTACGACCAGACGCTCTACCTGCGCATCTCGGACGAGCTCTACCTGAAGCGCCTGATCGTCGCGGGGCTCGAGCGCGTGTACGAGATCGGCCACAACTTCCGGAACGAGGGCGTGTCGCGGAAGCACAACCCCGAGTTCACCATGATGGAGTGCTACCAGGCGTTCGCCGACTACCGCGACATGATGGCGCTCGCCGAGTCGATGGTGCAGGCGATCGCCCAGCGCGTGCTCGGACGCACGAAGCTCGCGTGGCAGGGGAAGGAGATCGAGCTCGCGGGCCCGTGGCCGCGTCTCACGATGCAGGAGGCGATCCGCCAGGCCTGCGGCATCGACTTCCTGGCGGCGGCGACGAACGACGAGCTCTCCGCCGCGATCCGGGCGAAGGGCCTCGAGGTGGAGGCCGGGCCCACCTGGGGGCAGACCGTGGATGCGCTCTTCGGCGCATGCGTCGAGCCGAGCCTCGTCCAGCCGACCTTCGTGACGGACTATCCGGTCGAGCTCTCGCCCCTGGCCAAGCGCTCCGCCCGCGATCCACGGCTGGTGGAGCGATTCGAGCTGTTCGTGGGCGGCATGGAGATCGGGAACGCCTTCAGCGAGCTGAACGATCCGGACGACCAGCGTGTCCGATTCGAGGAGGCCCGGCGCGAGGCGGCCGCCGGCGACGAGGAGGCGCACCCCATGGACGAGGACTTCCTCCGGGCGCTCGAGCACGGCATGCCGCCGACGGGCGGTCTCGGCGTCGGCGTCGACCGGCTCGTGATGATCCTCGCCGACGCGCCGAGCCTGCGCGAGACGATCCTGTTCCCGCACATGCGACCGGAGACGGCCTAGGTGGAGGCCTTCGCGGCGTTCGCCTGGGAATGGCTCTCGGCGGCGGGCGGCAGCGTCGCGCTCGCCTTCATCGTGGCGATCGCCCTCGGGATCAACGCGCTGACGCTCCTCTTCCTCGGCTCCGCGGTGATCGTGCTCGAGCGCTTCGCGCGTGCGGCCAGGCGTCCCGCGGCGATCGTCTCGGCCTCGCTCGTGGCGGCGCTCCTCGGCGGCGCGATCGCCGTCGAGCTCGCCGGGCCGGAGGCCGCGGCGGAGGGCGGGAGCTTCGTCGAGCGCTGGGGCGTCCATGCGGCCGCGATCGGCGGCGTCGTGCTCGTCCTCGTTCCGCTCACGTGGCTCCTGCTACGGCGGCTCTCCCCGGCGCGCCTCGGCGCCGTCTCCCTCGCCCTGCTCGGTGCAGGTTACGCGCTCGTCGTGGGCGGCCTCGGCCGGCTCCCGTTCGCCCTCGCTCCCTTCGCCGTGGCGCTCGTCGCGGCGCTCGCGCTCGCGTGGCGACGCCGATCCCGCGAGCCCGGCGACGGCCCGAGCGAGGTCGAGCGCCTGCTGCGCGTGCTCGCGGCGTCTCTCGCGGCGGGCGTCCCGCTCGCCCTCGCGCTGCGCGAGCCCGACCCCCGCGTCGCGGGAGCGGGCGTGAGCGTACTCGGCGCCATCGCGGTCTTCGTCCTGCTCGGTCTCCTGCCCCTCGCGATGGCCGGCCTGGTCGACCTGCGCCGCAGCGCCGAGTGGTTCATCGCGCGCCGCTACCTCGTGGCTCGACGCCGCCAGACGTTCATCTCGGTGATCACGCTGATCTGCGTCGGCGGCGTCGCGGTCGGAGTGTGGCTCATCATCACCGTGCTCTCGGTGATGAACGGCTTCGAGCGCACCTGGCGCGACGAGATCATCGGCAACCGCGCCCACTTCACGATCCACTCGAGCGTGGGGGAGATCCCGAGCTATCCCGACGTGCTGGAGAAGGTGCGTCACGTGCCCGGCGTGCTGGGGGCGACGCCGTACGTCGACGCCGAGGGCATGGTGCGAGGCGAAGGCGGGCAGATCATCGGCGTGCGGCTGCGCGGGATCGATCCGGCCTCGATCGGCCAGGTCACGAACCTGCGCGCCGACGTGCAGACCGGCTCCCTCGACGATCTCGAGCCCCACTCGCCCGACGCCGAAGGCGTCGAGGGAGCGCCCGGCGTCGTGATCGGCCATCAGCTCGCGGCGATCCTGGGGCTCGCCGTGGGCGATCCGGTCCTCCTGGTCTCGCCCTTCGGCGGACCGCCGACGCCCCTCGGTCCCGCGCCGCGGCTCAAGCGGTTCCGCGTGGCCGCGATCTTCGAATCGAGCTTCTTCCAGTGGGACGAAGCCTTCGCCTACACGAGCCTCGCCGCGGCCCAGGACTTCCGGCGCGGGCCCGACGCGGTCGACGGCATCGAGGTGCGGGTCGACGACTTCTACCGCTCGCTCCGCATCGCCCGGGCGGCGCAGCAGGCGCTCGGCTTCCCCTACTACACGCGCGACTGGAAGGAGTACTTCCCGGCGTTCTTCCAGGCCCTGAAGACCGAGCGCGTGATGATGTTCTTCCTGCTCACGATGATCATGGTCGTCGCGGCGTTCGTCATCGTCGCGACCCTCATCATGATGATCATGGAGAAGTCGAGCGACATCGCGATCTTGAAGACCATGGGGGCCGAGGATGCCGGGATCGAGCGCATCTTCGCCCTCGAGGGGACGCTGATCGGTCTCGTGGGGACGGTCGCCGGCGTCGTCGCGGGCATCGTCGTCACGACGCAGCTCGCCTGGATCCAGGACCAGATCGAGGCGATCACCGGCATCGACACCCTGCCGGCGAGCGTCTACCAGCTCTCGAAGCTGCCCTGGGAGATCGATCCCGTGCAGATCCTGATCGTCGCGACGATCGCCATGGTGCTCTCCCTCGGCGCGACCCTGCTGCCGTCGCGCCAGGGCGCCCGCCTCGATCCGGCCGAGGCGCTCCGGTATGAGTGACGAGCTCCTCCGCGTCGAGGGCGTCCGCAAGTCCTTCCAGACGGGCGAAGGCGAGATCGAGGTGCTGCGGCACGTCGATCTCGTGCTCCGCGAAGGCGAGCGGCTGGCGATCGTGGGGCAGTCGGGGGTCGGGAAGTCGACCCTGCTCCACGTCCTCGGCACCCTCGATCGACCCACGGCCGGGCGCATCCTGTTCCGGGGCGAGGATCTGTTCGCCAAGCCGCCGGCCGAGCTCGCGCGCTTCCGGAACCGGAGCCTGGGCTTCGTGTTCCAGTTCCACCACCTGCTGCCCGAGTTCGACGCGATCGAGAACGTGATGATGCCCGGGCTCGTGCGGGGCCTCGGGTTCGAGGAGATGCGGCCGCGGGCCCGGAGCATCCTGGAGGAGGTGGGGCTCGGGCACCGGCTTCGGCATCCGGTCGGGAAGCTCTCGGGCGGCGAGCGCCAGCGCGTCGCCGTGGCACGGGCCCTGGTGCTCGATCCGCCCCTCGTGCTCGCGGACGAGCCGACCGGGAACCTCGACCCCGTGACCGGCGAGCGCATCACGGAGCTCCTGCTCGAAATGAACCGGAGCCGGGGCACGGCCCTGGTCGTCGTCACCCACAACCCGGCTCTCGCCGAGCGCCTCGGCCGAACCGCCACGCTGATCGAGGGGAAGCTCTAGGCCTCGCGCCGCGACCTCGGCGCCTCCCCGTCGGGCTCGCGGGAAACCTGCGCCTGGCTACGCAACCACGCGTCAGAGCACAAAAAATTCGGCGCTTGGGGCTTGCCGCCGACGGCCGCCGGCGAGTAACATGCGCCGCGCTCGCCCGGCCGGAACGGCTCGCCCGGCCCCGCTCGGC
Organism: Myxococcota bacterium; assembly: GCA_035542715.1. GTDB lineage: Bacteria > Myxococcota_A > UBA9160 > UBA9160 > UBA9160 > DATKKW01. Next base: position 19,869 of record DATKKW010000017.1, on the reverse strand, counting down.
GCGCGCGGAGGAACGGCTTGCTGGTGGATCCGCCCCGGGCGTCTCGGACCGACGCCCGCCCCACGGCCCTCGGTGTCGCGCGCGCGCTCCGGCTCGTCCTCTGGCTGGTCACCGCAGGCGCGCTCCTCGCCCTTCCACCGACGCGCGCCGCCCAGGCGGAGCCGCGCACCGGCACCGTCGCGATCCTGCCCTTCACCGTGAACAGCGCGAAGCCCCTCGAGCACCTCCAGCGCTCCCTGCCGGAGCTCCTCGCGTCGCGGCTCGAGGCCGGCGGTCGCCTGCACGTGGTCGATCCCGCCGTCGCACGAGATGCGGCAACGCGCCTGGGTGTCACCGCCGACGAGGCCGCCGTGCGAAAGCTCGCCGCCGACCTCGGGGCCGACACGGTCATCACCGCGAGCCTGACCGAGCTCGCCGGCCGCTTCAGCCTCGACGTGCGCGTGACGGCCCGCGAGGGCGGCACCGCGAGCCGGAGCTACGTCTACACCGCCGAGAGCGAGGAGGAGCTCCTCGATCGCGTGAACGAGCTCGCGGACCAGCTCTCGAGCCAGCTCAGCGGACGCGCCGGCGGTGCCGTCACGGCGGTGCGCGTGGAAGGCGTTCCCGCGCCGCCGGCGGACGTGATGGCGAAGCTGCGCACGCGCGTCGGACAGCCCTTCGATGCGAGCGCGGCGCGAGAGGATCTCGCCCTCCTGCGCGAGCAGCCCGGGATCGGAACCGGGACGGTCGAGACCGAGCCCGACGGCGCCGGGGTCCGCGTGACCTTCCGCATGACGCGCGCCGGGGAGCTCACGCGGGCCGGCGGCGCGCCGCCCTCGGGCGCCGCCGCGCGCGCGACCGGCGAGCGCATCGCCGCGGTCGAGGTACGGGGCAATCGGCGGATCGAGGCTGCGGCGATCCTCGCGCGCGTCAGCTCGAAGGCGGGCGAGCCCTACGAGCCGGCCCGCGTCTCGCAGGACGTGCGCGCGGTCTTCGGCCTCGGCTTCTTCCGCGACGTGCGCGTGCTCACGGAGCCGGGCGCGGGCGGTCCCAGCCTGATCTTCGAGGTCGAGGAGAACCCGATCGTGCGCCAGGTGGCGATCTCGGGGAACGACTCGATCGACTCCGAGAAGATCCGCGACGCGATGACGCTCACCACCGGCTCGACGCTCGACTACCCGCTCGTGTACGAGAACACGCAGCGCATCGAGCAGCTCTACCGCTCCGAGGGCTACTACCTCGCGAAGGTGCGCCAGGAGATCCAGCCCCTCGGGCAGGACGCGGTCGCCGTCAACTTCCAGGTCGAGGAAGGCAAGAAGCTGCGCCTCGAGGAGATCCGCTTCGAGGGCAACGAGGCGCTCTCCACCTCGAAGCTCGAGCAGGGCATGAAGACCAAGCCCTGGCACTGGTACTCCTACGTCAGCCACTTCATCGACAACTCCGGCACGTACTCCGAGCCCGTCTTCCTGCAGGACATGCGCGGCGTCGAGCAGAAGTACACCGACGACGGATACCTCCAGGTGGAGCTCTCGGAGCCCCGGGTCGAGGCGAAGGAGGAAGGGCTCGTCGTCGTGGTCGACGTGACCGAGGGCCCGCAGTTCAAGGTCGGCTCGATCGACGTGACCGGCGACGAGTCGGCCGACGTCGAGCGCCTGCGCGAGAAGCTCCTGCTGAAGCCGGGCGACGTCTTCAACCGCTCGCATCTCACGACCGACGTGGAAGGGCTCACGAGCCACTACACCGACCGGGGCTTCTACTTCGCGAACGTGAACCCGCGCACGAACCTGAAGGAGTCGGACAAGACCGTCGACGTCGACTTCCAGGTCGAGCGCGGCGATCTCCACTTCGTGAAGGAGATCGAGATCTCCGGCAACACCACGACGATCGACCCGGTGATCCGGCGCGAGCTCCGCCTGGTCGAGGGCCAGCTCTGGTCGGCTCGGGCCGTCGACACCAGCAAGAAGCGCCTCGAGAGCCTCGGCTTCTTCGAGGAGGTGAACTTCGAGCCCAAGCCGACCGACCAGCCGGGCCTGCTCGACCTCGGCGTCAAGGTCGTGGAGAAGCCGACGGGCTCGCTCTCCTTCGGCGCGGGCTTCTCGTCGCAGGACGGGTTCATCCTGTCCGGCAGCGTGTCCCAGTCGAACCTCTTCGGGCGCGGCTACGGCGTGCAGCTCTCGGCCGACATCGGCGGCCAGACGAACCGGTTCTTCTTCAGCTTCAGCGACTCCTACTTCCTCGACACGGAGTTCGGTCTCGGCGCCACGGCCTTCCTCACGAAGCTCGACTACCAGGACTTCACGGAGAAGAGCAAGGGCGTCGACCTGAACCTCGGGCACGCGCTCAACGAGGAGAACACGGCGCGCGGCTACGTGAGCTACGGGTTCACCAAGCGCGAGGTCGACCAGTCGTCCAACGTCAACGCGGCGTCGCTCATCTTCCGCGAGGTGCTGCAGGGTCAGGAGACCACGAGCCTCCTCGGGGTCTCGGTGCGCGGCCAGGACCTCGACAACTTCCTCGCGCCGAAGGACGGCTACCAGTACGCGGGCGCGATCGAGGGCGCGGGGCTCGGCGGCTTCTCGAAGTTCGCGCGCTTCGAGGGGCGCACGGCGTGGTACTTCCCGGCCCCGCGCTGGGTCCCCCTCGAATCGACGTTCATGCTGGCGGCGCGCGGCGGCTGGGCGATCCCCTTCAACCAGATCGGCGACTACGACCTCCCGAAGGTGAGCAACTGGGTCCCGGAGCCCGATCCGAGCATCCCGTTCGCGTCGCTCTTCCCGGACGCGCCGCCCCTCGATCGGATCGACAAGAACCTCGAGCTGCCGCTCACGGAGCGCTACTTCCTGGGCGGCCTCGGCACCTTCCAGCTTCGCGGCTACAAGGCGCGCTCGGTCGGCCCGCGGCGCGCCGTGCTGCGACGCTCCGGCCTCTTCGGCGGCGGTCCGCTGTTCGCGCCGGTCGGAACGAGCATCGTGACGGTGCCGGGCAACCAGCCCAACACGGTGTCCAGCTACTACTTCTGCGACGACACGCCGAACAGCGGGAACCAGGGCAACGAGAACGGCAAGTGCAATTCCCTCAAAGACAAGAACAACAAGGACTTCAACGATCTCAAAGAGACCGACGTGATCGGCGGCAACAAGTACGTCTCGCTCTCGGCGGAGTACCGATTCCCGATCTCGGAGACGCTCGGCTTGATGGGGATCCTGTTCCTCGACGCGGGTGGCGCGCTCGCCGAGGACCAGAGCCTGTTCCAGGTGAGTGAGTGGCGCTACGGTACCGGTTTCGGAGCGCTCTGGTTCTCGCCGTTCGGACCGTTGCAGGGATTCCTCGGATTCCCGATCAATCCGCTCTCGGTCGAGCAGAATTTCGTGTTCGAGTTCTCCGTCGGGGGCGCGAACTTCTGACGGGCGGGCGGGGTCCCGGTTCCAAGCGATGTCTCGAGAGTCTCGGGGAGACCGAGGAAGTCTCAGGGGGGAGGGGAGCAAGATGCAGGTTCACAAGGCGTTCGTTCTGCTCGGGCTGGCCGCGATCCTGGCCTGGGGAACGGCCGCGTCCGACGAGCCGGTGAAGATCGGCGTGGTCGACCTCGACCAGGCCGTGAGCCAGACGTCGGACGGCAAGCACGCCATGGAAGAGATCCAGGAGAAGCAGAAGCGCGCCGAGGGCCAGGTGCAGCCCCTGGTCGACCAGCTGAAGGGGATGGAGGACGAGCTGAAGAGCAAGAAGTTCGTGCTCTCCGACGACGCGCTCCGCGAGAAGCAGCTGGCCTATGCCTCGAAGCGCAACGAGATCGAGACCAAGCTGCGCGAGCTGAAGGGCGAGATCGAGATCGATCGCGAGCGCATCCTCGGCCCGCTGTTCTCGAAGCTCTCCGACGTGGTGAAGCAGGTCGGCCAGGAGCAGGGCTTCACCGTCATCTTCGCGCGCGGCGCCGCCGGTCTCATGTACACCCGCGAGGCCGCGGACATCACCGACCTCGTGGTGCAGAAGTTCAACAGCAAGGGCTGATCGGAGATCGTGGGCTCCGTCCATCCCACCGCCCAGGTGGATCCCGGCGCCCGGTTGGGCGCCGGCGTGCGCGTGGGCGCGTTCTCCGTGGTCGGCCCCGAGGTCGAGCTCTGCGACGACGTGCAGATCCAGGCGCACGTCTCGGTCACGGGCAGGACGCGGATCGGGCCGCGCACGCGCGTCTTCCCCTTCGCCGCCGTCGGAGGAGAGCCGCAGGACAAGACCTTCGCCGGTGAGGAGACCCGTCTCGAGATCGGCGCCGACAACGTGATCCGGGAGCACGTCACGATCCACGTCGGCACGAAGAAGGGCGGCGGCTGCACGCGCATCGGCGACGACAACCTGATCATGAACGGCGTGCACATCGCCCACGACTGCCAGATCGGCTCCCACACCATCATCGCGAGCTTCACCGGTCTCGCGGGCCACGTCGCGGTCGAGGACTTCGCGGTGCTCGGCGCCTACACGGGCGTGCACCAGTTCTGCCGCGTCGGTGAGTCGGTGATGTGCGCTTCGAACGCGAAGCTCTCCCTCGACGCGCCGCCGTTCTCGATGGTCGCCGGCGATCGCGCGCGGCTGGCCGGGCTGAACACGGTCGGCGTGAAGCGGCGTGGCTTCTCGGACGAGGCGCAGCGCGCGCTGAAGCGCGCCTTCCACCTGATCTTCTCGTCGAAGCTGCGGCTCGAGCCCGCGCTCGCGCGCGTGCGCGAGGACCTCGGCTCGGTGCCCGAGGTCGCGCGCCTGGTGCGCTTCCTCGAGAAGTCCGAGCGGGGCTTCTGTCGCTGAGCGCCGCGGCGGACAGAGCGGGCGCGCTCGGCCTCGTCGCCGGGCGCGGGCGACTGCCGTTCGCGGTGGCCGCGGCCGCGCGGGCGCGTGGCCGCCGCGTGGTGGCGATCGGCTTCCACGGCGAGACCGATCCGCGCCTCGCGACGGCCGTGGACACGCTCACGTGGCTGCACCTCGGCGAGCTCGAGGCGCTCATCGTGGCCCTGCGCGCGGGCGGCGCGAGCGAGGCGGTGATGGTCGGCAAGGTCGCGAAGACGAACCTGTTCGGCGATCACGCGCGCCTGCGGCCCGACGCCCGGGCGCTCGCGCTCCTCGCGGGCCTGCGCGAGCGCAACGACGACTCGATCCTTCGCGCCCTCGCGGACGCGCTCGCCGCCGAAGGCGTTCCGCTTCGCCCGCAGGCCGAGCTCGTGCCCGACCTCGTGGCGGGCGAGGGAGTGCTCGGCGCCGTGGCGCCGAGCGAGTCCCAGCGCGCGGAGATCGCGTTCGGCTTCCCGATCGCGAAGGCGCTCGGCGCCGTGGACGTGGGACAGACGGTGGTCGTGCGCGAGCGAGCGGTGCTCGCCCTCGAGGCGATCGAGGGGACGGACGAGGCGATCCGCCGCGGTGCCGCGCTCGGCGGCCCGGGGGTCGTGGTGGTGAAGGTCGCCAAGCCGGGCCAGGACCCGCGCTTCGACGTTCCCGCCGTCGGCCCCGACACGCTCGACGCCATGATCGAGGGAAAGGCGGCGGTGCTCGCGGTCGAGGCGGGGCGAAGCTTCCTGCTCGAGCGCAGCGAGGTCGTGCGCCGCGCGGACGCCCATGGAATCGCCCTGGTCGGGGTCCGGGAGGGCAGAGGAGGAGCGACGTGAGCGGCGCCCCCGTGCGGATCGTGGTGATCGGCGCCGGGCACATGGGCCGGCTCCACGCCCAGAAGCTCGCGGCGCTGCACGAGGCCGGCGAGGGCGTGACCCTCGCGGGCGTCGCCGACGTGGAGCGGAGCCGCGCCGAGGAGGTCGCGCGGCCGCTCGGCGTCGCCGCCGTCGCGCGCGCGCGTGATCTCTTCGCCAGCGCAGACGCCGCGATCGTCGCCGTCCCGACGATCGACCACTACGCCGTGGTGAGCGAGGCGCTGGCCGGCGGCCTCGACGTCCTGATCGAGAAGCCGATCGCCGCGACCCTGCGCGACGCGGAGGAGCTCCTCGCCCACGCGAAGAGCGCTGGCCGCGTGCTCCAGGTCGGCCATCTCGAGCGCTTCAACGGCGCCATGCGGCGCGTCGCGGGGCTCGTCTGCCGGCCGCGCTTCATCGAGGCCCACCGCCTGGGCCCGTTCCCGGCGCGCGCCACCGACGTCGACGTGGTGCGGGACCTCATGATCCACGACCTCGACCTGATCCAGGGCTTCCTCCACGAGGAGCCGTCGCGGGTGGAGTCGATCGGCGTCCCGGTGCTCACGCGCAACGTAGACATCGCGAACGCGCGGCTCACGTTCCCGAGCGGCTGCGTCGCGAACCTGACGGCGAGCCGTGTCTCGCCCACCCCGATGCGCAAGCTTCGCCTGTTCCAGCCCGACGGCTACATCTCGATCGACTTCCTGGCCCAGTCCGCGGTGGTCTTCCGCCGCTTCGAGCAGCCCGGACGGGAGGAGCCGCGGATCGAGATGGAGAAGCTCGAGATCGACCGGGAGGACGCGCTGCTCGAGGAGCTGCGCGCCTTCGCGGCGAGCGTGCGCGCCCGCTCGACCCCGAGCGTGTCGGGCGAGGAGGCGCTGTCGGCCCTGCGCACCGCCCTGCGCGTGATCGAAGCCATGCCTCCGCTCGACGCGCTTCGATGAGCCTCGTCCTGATCTCGGCCGGCGACGCCTCGGGCGACCTTCACGCCGCGGCGTTCGTGGAGGCGCTTCGCCGGCGACGCCCCGGGACCACCTTCGCCGGCCTCGGAGGCGACGCGCTCGCGCGGGCGGGCGTCGAGCTGCTGGTGCACCAGCGCGAGATCGCGATCGGCGGGCTCGTCGAGGTGCTGTCGAGCGTACGGCGCGTGCTCTCCGCCTGGGCCATCCTCGGGCGCGCCCTCACCCGGCGCCGGCCCGGCCTCGTGGTCCTGGTCGATTCGCCCGACTTCAACCTGCCGCTCGCGAAACGCGCACGGCGAGCCGGCGTGCCCGTGCTCTACTACGTGAGCCCGCAGGTGTGGGCCTGGCGGCGCCGACGGATCCGCATGCTCGCGCGGCGCGCGGATCGTCTGGCTGCGATCTTCCCCTTCGAGCCCGCCCTGTATGCGGGCAGCGGGCTGCGCGTGGACTTCGTGGGTCATCCGCTCGTCGATACGCTCGGGGACCTCAGCCGACGCCTCGACGCCAAGACGGCGCGCGAGGAGCTCGGCCTCCCGCGCGACGCGCCGCTCGTCCTGCTCATGCCCGGGAGCCGCCGCAACGAGCTCGCGCACCATCTCGCCCCCATGCTGGAGAGCGCGCGCCTGCTCGCCCGGCGCCGGCCGGACGTCCGTTTCGCCCTCGCCGTCGCGCCCAGCCTCGCGCGCGACGAGGTGGCCGCCCGCGTCGGGGCCGCCGCGCTCCCGCCGGGGCTCGCGCCGAGCCTCGTGTCGGGCCACGCTCACGAGGCGATCCTCGCCTCGGACGTCGTGCTCGCGAAGCCCGGCACCACGACCGTCGAGGTCGCGCTGCTCGGCCGGCCCCTCGTGGTGCTCGGGAAGGCGAACGCCCTCACCGCGGCGCTCGCGCGTCGTCTCGTCGACCTTCCGTCCCTCGTGATGCCGAACCTGATCGCCGGAGCCCCCGTCGTGCCGGAGTTCCTGCAGGAGGACGCCCGGCCCGAGCGCATCGCCCTTGCGCTCGAGGCGCTGCTCGACGGGCCCGCGCGCGCGCTCGCCCTCGAGCGGCTGGCCGTCGTTCGGGCGCGGCTCGGCGGCGGCGGCGCCGCCGAGCGCACCGCCGCGATCGCCGAGGAGATGCTCGCGTGAGCTGGCCCCGACACGCTGGGGCGTTGATCGGCGCCGTCGCGGGGACGCCCGCCCTCGCGGCGCTCGTCGCCGCCCGGCCGAGGTGGCGCGAAGGGATGATCGAGCGGCTGGGGGGAGCCGCGGCCGGCGGCGCGCCGGATTCGGTGGACGCGATCTGGGTGCACGGCGCGAGCGTCGGCGAGATCCTCGCGGGGCTGCGTCTCGTCGATCGCCTGCTCGCGCGGGGACTTCCCGTGCAGACGTCGACGTCGACGGCGACCGCGCGCGCCATGGTGCGACGGATGCGCCCCGAGCTCCCCTGCCGGCTCTCGCCCCTCGACCATCCGTGGTGCGTCGCGCGCGCGCTCGACCGCGCGCGCCCGCGTGCCCTCGTGCTCGTCGAGACCGAGCTCTGGCCGTGCTGGATCGCCGCGGCGGCGCGGCGGTCGATCCCGGTCATCGTGGTTTCGGGGCGCCTCTCCGACCGCTCCTACCCCCACTACCGTCGTCTCGCGCGCGTCTTCCATGGGACGGTCGACCGCATCACGGGAGTGGGCGCTCGCACTCCGCTCGACGCCGAGCGCTTCGTGGAGCTCGGCGTTCCGGCGTCGCGGGTGCACGTCACGGGCGACCTGAAGCTCGACGGCGCGAAGCCGCCGCCTCTCGATCCGGCCCTCGTGCGCGTGCTCGAGGGTCCGCCCCTCCTCGTCGCGGGCAGCACGCACCCCGGAGAGGAGGAGGCCGCGCTCCACGCGCTCGCAGCGGCCGAGCGGGCGGGCCTCGCCGCCGCCCTCGTGCTCGCGCCCCGTCATCGCGAGCGCTTCGACGCGGTCGGCGAGCTCGTGCGGCGGAGCGGCCGGAAGCTGCGCCGCCGCTCGTGGCTCGCGGCGGCAGGCGAGCCTCGCCTCGAGGCCGGCGAGGTGCTCCTCCTCGACTCCCACGGCGAGCTCGGGTCGGTGTACGCCTTCGCGCGTCTCGCCTTCGTCGGAGGCACGCTCGTCGCACGGGGCGGGCACAACCTGCTCGAGCCCGCGGAGGTCGGGCGCCCCGCGGCCTTCGGCCCCTCGACCCAGGCCGTGCGCGCGGCGGCGGAGCTCCTGCTCGGAGTCGGCGCCGCGGCACGCGTCGGCGACGGCGCGGCCCTCGGGCGGGCGTTCGTGGCCGCGCTGCACGATCCCGGCGCAGCGGACGCCCAGGGCGACGCGGGCCAACGCGTCCTCGCAGCGCATCGTGGAAGCGCGGAGCGCAGCGCGGCGCTCGTGGCGGAGCTCTGCGCGAAAGCGGGCCCGTGAGGCCGTCCTGGCTCGAGCGGCGCGACGAGCCCCCGTGGCTCCGCGTCGCGCTCGCGCCCCTCGTGCCCGCAGCGCTCCTCTACGCGGCCGGCGCCTGGCTCCACCGTGCAGTGTGGCATCGGGGCGTGCGGCGCCCCCGACGGATCGGCGGCGCCCGTGTCGTCGCCGTCGGGAACGTGACGGTCGGCGGCTCCGCGAAGACCCCCGCCGCGGCCTGGCTCGCGCGGGCGCTGCGCGAGCGCGGCCACCGGACCGCGCTCGTATCTCGCGGCTACGGCCGCCGCTCCGACGAGCGGGTCGTCGTCGTGTCGGACGGGGCCCGCGTCCACGCGGGCAGCGCGGAAGGCGGCGACGAGCCCCTCCTGCTCGCGGGGCTCGCGCCCGGCGTGCCGGTCCTCGTCGGATCCGATCGCGGGCTCGCCGGCCTGCGGGCCGCGGGGGCGCTCGGCGCGGAGCTCCTCGTGCTCGACGACGGCTTCCAGCACCACCGGCTCGCGCGCGACGTCGACGTCGTGCTGATCGACGGACGGCTGGGCTTCGGCAACCGCTGGACCCTCCCGCGCGGTCCCCTGCGCGAGCCCCTCTCGGCGCTGCGCGAGGCGTCGGCGATCGGTGTCGTCGACGGGCCGCTCCCCGAAGCGGACGAGGCGCTCGTCACGCGCCTCGCGCCCGCGGCATACCGCTTCACCGCCGGGCGACGGCCGCGCGGGCTCCGGCCCCTCGCCGGAGGGCCGTGGTGGCCCGCGCGTGGCCTCGAAGGCCTGCGCGTCGGCCTGCTCTCGGGCATCGCGCGCCCGGAGAGCCTGCGGCGCAGCGTCGAGGCCCTGGGCGCGCGCGTCGTCGCCGAGCGCACGTTCGCCGACCATCACCGCTACCGACCGCGCGACGTCCGCGACCTCGCGCGCGCGACACCGATCTGGGTCACGACCGAGAAGGACGCGCTCAAGATCCCGGCGAGCTGGGTGGGCGACGCGGACGTCCGCGTGCTCGGGATCGCCCTCGCGGTGGACGAGCCGAAGCGCCTGCTCGACTGGCTCGAGGCACGGTTGCGATGAGCCGGCGGCCGATCGCGCGCAGGCTGCGCCCGCTGCGCCATGCCCTCGAGCTCGTGGCCACGCGCGGCGCGATCGCGCTCGTGTGCGCCCTGCCGGAGCGCGCCGCGCTCGGCCTCGGCGCGGCGCTCGGACGCGCCGCCGGAGCCGTGCTGCGCCGGCGCGCGCGCATCTCCCTCGTGAACCTGCGGGTCGCCCTTCCCGAGAAGAGCGACGCGGAGCGACGGGCGATCTATCGCGCGAGCATGGCGGAGTTCGGGCGGAACGCCGTCGAGTGGGCGCGCCTCCCCCGCCTCGCGCCAGCGGAGCTCCGGGCGCGCGTCGAGACGGTGGGGCTCGAGCATCTGCGCGACGCCCTCGCGAAGGGCCACGGCGCCCTCGCCGTGACGGCCCACTACGGGAACTGGGAGCTCCTGCCCGCCGCGATGCACGCCCTCGCGCCCGACACGCGCCTCGTCGCGGTCGGCCGTACGCTCCGCAACGCCGAGCTCTATCGGATGATCGTCGCGCGACGCGAGCAGGGAGGCGGCGAGCTCCTGCCGCAGGACGCGCGTCCGATCCTGCGGGCGCTGCGCGAGGGGAAGAGCGTCGGAGTGCTCGTCGACCAGTACACGACGCAGCGTCGGGGCGGGGTGCTCGCCCCGTTCCTCGGCGTGCAGGCTTGGACGAACGCGGGCCCGGCCCTGCTCGCCCTGCGAACCGGCGCGCCGCTCGTGCCCGCCCACGCGGAGCGCACGGGCCCGGGCCGACATCGGATCGTGTTCGGGCCCGAGATCGCGCCCGCGCGCTCGGGCGACCGCGACGCCGACGTGCGCGAGACCACGGCGCGGATCAACGCGGCCCTCTCGGGCTTCATCCGGCAGGACCCCGTGCCGTGGCTCTGGTCGCACCGGCGCTTCCGCAAGAGCCCCGACGCGCCGGCCGACCTCTACGGGCGCCCGTAGAAGAGCGCGTGGCGCGCGACCCGGCGTCGCTCCGCCGGGAGTCGAGCGAGGAGCGCTCCGCGGAGGGCGCGATCCCCGGCGACGTAGGCGTGCAGGAACGCGGCGCAGCCGCGAGCCCCGATCTGCTGCGAGACGCCCCGTTTGAAGAGCGAGCGGTAGAGGCGCATGAGCTCGCCCATGCGCCGCGCAGGCGAGGGCGGCGGGCCCGCGCGGGCGCGATCGAGGTCGAGCACGAGCACGTCCGTCGCGTGCGCCTCCTCGCGCACGAGCAGGTTCTTGACCTGGAGATCCGCGTGGGAGCCGCCCGCATCGTGGAAGCGGCGGACGGCGCCGCCCGCGGCCGCGCAGGCGCGCGCGAGACGCCTCCGGTCCGGCGCGCTCGTGAGGAAGGCGAGCGCGTCGGATCCGCGCTCGAGCCGAGTCGCCACGGCGGCCTCGCACAGCGGCCCGACGAGGCGGCGTCCCCAGACGAAGGCGGGCTCGGGAACGGGCGCCCGCGCCGCGCGCAGCGCGGCGGTGACGGCGAGCTCGCGCCGCGGACGGCCGAGGCCGAGGAGCCATCGCCCGAGGAGGGGCCCCGCCACGCCGCCGTGTCGGAGGGGGCGCACCAGGGCCCGCTCGCGGCACGGCGCGGGCCAGTCGAGCACGAGCGTCGCGCCCCGGCCCGCCGGCGCGCCGGCGCCCGCGTGGAGGCGTCGCAGCATGGCGTCGGGAGCGAGCAGGCCGAGCGCGCGCGCCCCGTCGGCCAGGTCCCGGCGCACGTCGAGGGAGACCGGACCCTGCTCGAGCCGCACGAATCCCGGCGGCGGGCCCGAGGCGTGGCCCATCAGATCTCGCCGCGCTGGGCGCGCCGCAAGAGCGGGATCGAGAGGGCGAGGAAGGCGAGGTTCGGCAGCCAGAGCGCGGCCCACGGCGGTACGTGGATGCTCTGGGCGAGGAACTGCGCGAGGGAGAGCAGCGCGTAGTAGAGGAAGACCACGGCCACGCACAGCAGTGCACCCCAGGAGCGTGCGCCGCGCACGCGCCGGAGGCCGAGCGGCACGCCGACCAGGGCGAAGAGCACCGGCGCGACGGGCAAGGCGAGCCTCCGGTGGTACTGGAGCGCGTACTCGACCGGATCCTTGTCGTGCAGGTCGGCGAGCGGATCGCCGGCGGCCGCCCGGGCCAGGACCTCCGAGAGCTGCTCCATCGTCATGTCCGAGGGGCGCATCTCCGCCGGCGAGGAGGAGAAGATTCCCGGCGCGTCGAAGGCGTACTCGAACTTCTGGAACGAGATGCGCTGGTAGCGGTCCTGACCCGGCTCGCGCGGCTCGACGTGGACGTCGCCGTCCTCGAGGTGGAGCTGGATCCGGGCCTGGCCGCTCTCGACCACGAACACGCCGCGCTCCGCGAACACCAGGAACGGACGATCCGGATCGCTCCGGTCGGCGATCAGGATGCCCCGGAGCCGGTTCTCGGTGTCGCGGTCGCGCACGTACACCACGCGCTCGCCGATCACGCGGAACTTTCCAGGCTCGAGGATCGCGCCCCGGGCGGCGGCGGAGCGCAGCACGTTGCGGAGCTCGATGCGCGCGCGCGGCTCGCTGTGGACCATGAGCCAGGCCGTGCCGACGCCGACCAGGAGCGAGAGGGCGACCACCGGGAGGAGCAGGGCTCCGATGCCCATGCCGCACGCGCGCATGGCGGTGACCTCGGAGTCGCTCGAGAGCCGGCCGACCGTGAGCAGGACGCCGAACAGGAACGCGACGGGGAGCGCGTAGGCGGCGAGCATCGGCAGCAGCGCGGCCAGCACGCCGAGCACGTCTTCCGCCCGGAATCCCACTGCCACCAGGTCCTCGAGTCGACGGAGCAGGTTCTGCGTGATGAGGATCGTCGAGAAGGCGAGGAAGCCCAGGGCCATGTACTGGACCACCTCCACGAGGAGATGGACCGACAGGGTGCGGGACGCGCGCATCGCGGGCTAGCCTACTGACCGATCTGGCCGTCCGCGAGGCGCCCATCGTCACCGTCGCACAGCCGTTTCCCGCTCCTCCCGCCGCCGATCGGATCCTCGTGATCCGCCTCGGCGCGCTCGGCGACGTGGTGCGCACGCTGCCCGCCGTGTCCGCGTTGCGCGCCACGTATCCGCGGGCGCACCTCGCGTGGCTCGTCGAGCCCGCATCGGCGGGAATGCTCGCGGGCCAGCCCTGGATCGACGAGACCCTGGTCTTTCCGCGGGACGCGCTCGTCGCCGCGCTCTCGCGCGGCCGCCTCGCCGCCGCAGGAAGCGTCCTCGCCGCGTTCCTCCGCGAGCTGCGCCTGCGCCGGTTCGATCTCGTCCTCGACTTCCACTCCATCCTGAAGAGCGGCCTGCTCTCGCGCGCGAGCGGCGGGCGCGTGCGCGTGGCGTACGCGCCGCCCTTCGCTCGCGAGGGCGCCTGGCTGTTCGCGACGCGCCTCGCGCGCATCGCGCCCCGGCGCATCTCGCGCTTCGACCGCAACCTCGCGCTCGTGCGCTTCGTCGCCGGCGACGTCGCTCCGGCCGCGACGCCGCTCCGTGTCGACCGGGCCGCCGCGAGCGATGCCGCCGCGGCCCTCGGCGAGGACGCGCCGATCGCGATCCATCCCGGCACGAGCCCCGGCACGCCCCACAAGCGCTGGACGGCCGAGGGCTACGCCCGCGTCGCGTCGGCGCTGCTCCGGGAGGAGGGTGTCTCGAGCCTCGTGACGTTCGGTCCGGATCCCGAGGAGCGGCGCTTCGCCGCGACGGTCGTCGACGCCTCGCAAGGGGCGGCGCGCCTCGCGCCGGAGACGAAGAGCCTCGCCGCCCTGGCCGGCCTCCTGGCGCGCTGTCGTCTCTACGTGGGCGGCGACACCGGACCGCTCCACATCGCGTCGCTCGTCGGGACGCCGGTCGTGCAGATCCTCGGGCCGACGGATCCGATCGAGAACGCCCCCTGGAGCGGGACGCCGGCGCGGAGCGTGCGCGTGCCCGTCGCCTGCAGCCCGTGCCGCCGCGGCTGCGCGGCGGCGACGTGCATGCGCGTCGTGCCCGCGAGCGCGGTGATCGCCGCGGCGCGCGAGCTCCTCGCCGCGCGCGCGTCCCATCCCGCCGCGTTCCGGAGGGCGCCCTGAGCGCCCCGACGAGCCTCGTCGTGCGGGGCCCCAACTGGGCGGGCGACGTGGTGATGGCGACGCCGGGCTTCCGAGCGCTCCACGCGGCGTTCCCCGACGCCCGCCGCGTGCTGCTCCTTCGCCCGGGCCTGATCCCGCTGCTCGACGGCAGTCCCTGGTTCCACGAGATCCATCCGGTGCGCGCGGCGGGCAGGGATCCCGTTGCCCTGTGGCGCGAGGCTCGAGCCCTGCGACGGGAGCGCTTCGAGCTCGGGCTCTCGCTGCCCGATTCGTTCTCGTCGGCGCTCTTCCTCCGGCTCGCGGGCGTGCGGCGCGTCGTGGGATACGCCCGAAACGGTCGGTCGTGGCTGCTCCACCAGGCGGTGCCGCTTCCGCGCGACGCCGGTCGACGCGTGCTCCTCGCGCGCGAGCGCCACGTCCTCGGTCTCGTCGAGGCGGTCGGCGCACCGGCGCGCGGCACGCAGCTCGAGCTCTTCGTGACGCCCGCGGAGGAGGCCGAGGCGGAGGTCGCGCTCCGAGCGGCCGGCGTGGACGCGTCGCGTCCGATCGCGGCCCTCGCGCCCGGCGCGTCCTTCGGACCGTCGAAGCTCTGGCCGCCCGCCCACTTCGCTGCCGTGGGCGACGCTCTCGCGAGCGCGGGAGCCCAGGTCGTGATCGTGGGCTCGCCCGCGGAGACGCCTCTCGCCGACCTCGTGCGGGAGGGCATGCGCGCCCACGCGGCGGACCTCACGCCGGGGGCCGGCCTCGGGCGTCTCAAGGCCGTCTTGCGTCGGGCGCGCGTCCTCGTGTGCAACGACGCCGGGGCACGGCACGTCGCCGTGGCCTTCGGCACCCCGAGCGTCGTGCTCTTCGGTCCGACGGCGCTCGAGAAGACGAACCTCAACCTGGAGCGGGTGACGGCGCTCTGGCACGACGTCCCGTGCCGCCCCTGCTACCACCGCGTCTGCCCGATCGACCACCGCTGCATGTCTCGCCTCGCCCCCGAGCGCGCGATCGACGCCGCGCTGCCCGCGCTGCACGGCGGGGGCCCCGGCCGATGATCGATCTCTCCGTGGTCGTGCTCTCGTGGAACACGCGGGAGCTGACGCTCTCCTGCCTCGGCGCGCTCGAGGCCGAGGGTCTCGCCCCGACGGGAGCGCCGTCGGGGCCCGATGGCGTGCGCGCGGAGACGATCCTCGTGGACAACGGCTCGGAGGACGGCACCGCCGATGCGGCGCGGGCGCGATTCCCGGGCGTCGATGTCCTTCCCCTGCCCGGCAACCTCGGCTACGCGGCGGGGAACAACGCAGGGCTCGCGCGCGCCCGCGGCCGGGTCGTCGTGCTCCTGAACAGCGACGTCGTCCCGCGCCGCGACGCGCTGGTGCGTTGCCTGCGCTTCCTCGAGGCGCACCCCGACGTCGGGGTGGTGGGCGTGCAGCTCGTCCACGCGGATGGGCGGCTCCAGAACTCCGTCCACCGCTTTCCGAGCCTCGTCACCGAGCTCGTGCCGAAGTTCCTGCTCGAGCTCCTGCTGCCGCGGCGCTTTCCGTCCAAGCGCTTCCGCCACGCCGGGCCGGTCGACGTCGACGCGGTCCTCGGCGCCTGCCTGGCCGTGCGACGGGAGGCGCTCGATCGCGTGGGCGGGCTGCCGGAGGACTACTTCCTGTTCCTCGAGGAGACCGACTGGTGCTGGTCGATCCACGCCGCGGGCTTCCGCGTCGTGCACCTCCCGGACGTCCGGCTGGTGCATCTTTCGGGGGCGAGCAGCAAGAAGAAGGTCCCGGCGCGCACACGCATCGAGTACCATCGCGCGCTGTACCGATTCTTTCGCAAGCATCGCGGCGCGGTCGGGCTCGCCGCCGTCGTCGCCGTGCGCGTCGCGAAGGGAACCGTCGCCGTGCTCTCACGGCTGCCCGGCGCCCTCGTCTCGGAGCGCGGGCGCGAGCGGCTGCGCGAGCGGGTGGCGGTCCTGGCGTGGCATCTGCGCGGCTGCCCGTCGGAGGGCGGGCTCGAGACCGCGGCGTATCGCGCCCACCGCGCACGGTGGACGGGGCAGGATGGAGCGGGGAGGGGACTCCGGGCATGACGGAGACGCGGGCTTGAGGCCATGAGCGCCACCGAGCGGCCCGCCCGCCGGCGCCTCGACGCCGCCCGGCTGGAGCGTGCCGTGGACGGCTTCGCGCGCCTGCGCCTTCTCGTCGTGGGCGACGTGGTGCTCGACGAGTACCTCTGGGGCGACGTCGATCGCGTGAGCCCCGAGGCGCCCGTGCCCGTGGTTCACGTGACGCGCGATGGCGTCGCCCTGGGCGGCGCCGGCAACGTCGTGCGGAACGTGGTCGCGCTCGGCGCGCGCTGCGCCTTCTGCAGCGTCGTCGGGGACGACGGCGCCGGCCGGCGCGTGATCGACCTGCTGAAGGATCTCGGCGTCGATCCCGCCGGCGTCGTGGTCGTCGAGGGCCGCCCGACGACGCGCAAGACGCGTGTCGTCGCGCGCACCCAGCAGATCGTCCGCTTCGACCGCGAGACCGAGGAGCCGATCGCGCGCGCCGCCTCGAGACGTCTCGTCGAGGCGATCGGCCGTGCGATCCCCGAGGCCGACGGCGTCGTGCTCGAGGACTACGGCAAGGGCGCCCTCGCACCGCACGTCCTCGCCGCGGCGATGCGACGCTTCCGGGACGCCGGGCTCTTCGTGGCCGTCGATCCGAAGTCGGTGCTCGCGCCCTTCCGGGGCGCCTCCCTCGTCAAGCCGAACCTGCGCGAGGCCGAGTCGCTCTCGGGGCTGCGCGTGCGCACGCGGGCCGATCTCGCTCGCGCGGCCGAGCGGATCCGACGCCGGATCGGCGGCGGCGCCGTGGCGATCACCCGCGGCAGCGACGGCATCGCGCTCTTCTCCGGCGGCCTCGACGCCGCCGACGCACGCGAGGGTCTCGACGTGCGCACCGCACGGCGCGAGGTGTTCGACGTCCAGGGCGCCGGCGACACGACGATCGCGGCCCTCGTGCTCGCGCTGCGCGCGGGCGCCTCCTGGCTCGAGGCCGCCGTGATCGCGAACGCGGCAGCAGGCGTGGTCGTCGGGAAGACGGGCACCGCCACGGCGAGCGCCGAGGAGCTCAAGGCCGCGCTGCCCGCGGCCGTCGCCGCGGCGGAGGCCGGGCTCGCGGCCCGCCGCGCGGGGGACGCCCCGATCGCTCCGAGGCGGCGAGCGCCTGCAGCCGGCGCACGGAGGAAGGCGTGATCCGCAGCATGACGGGCTTCGGGCGCGCGAGCTTCGTCGTCGAGGGCGCGCACTTCGACGTCGAGGTGCGCGCCGTGAACCATCGCTTCCTCGACGCGAGCGTCCGGCTGCCGCGCGTGCTCTCGGCCCACGAGAGCGAGATCCGCCCGCGCATCGCGGAGCGCATGGCGCGCGGGAAGGTCGATCTCACGGTGTCCCTGGCCGCAGGCACGGCGCCCGCGCCGCGGCTCGAGGTCGACGCGCGCGCCGCCGCGCAGTACGTCGAGGCCGCGGCGCGTCTCGCCGTCGAGCACGACCTGCCGGGCGAGCTCGACGTGTCGGCCCTGCTCGCGCTGCCCGGCGTCGCGCGCAGCGTCGAGCGCGAGCTCACCGACGAGCCGCTGCGCCTCGCGCTCGTCGCCGCCGTCGAGGCCGCCCTCGACGCCGCGGTCGCCATGCGCGCCGCCGAAGGCGCGGCCCTCGAGCGCGAGCTCGTCGCCCGCCTCGCGCGGATCGAGGCGCTGACGGACGAGCTCGGCGGACGCTCGGAGAGCGTCGCCGCGGCGACGCGCGAGCGGCTGCGCAAGCGCGCGGAGCAGCTCTCGCGGGAGACGGGTCTCGTCGACGAGGCGCGGCTCGCCCAGGAGATCGTGCTCGCGGCCGACCGCCTCGACGTGACGGAGGAGCTCGTGCGGCTGCGGAGCCACGTGGAGCAGTTCCGCCGGATCCTGGCGGAGAGCGGACCCGGCCAGCCTGCCGGCCGTCGCCTCGACTTCCTGCTCCAGGAGCTCGGCCGCGAGGCCAACACCGTCGGATCGAAGGGCGGCGACGCGCCGGTTGCCCATCTCGTGGTCGAGCTCAAGACGGAGCTCGAGCGGGTGCGCGAGCAGGTGCAGAACGTCGAGTAGCGGGGGCACCACCGGATGCGGAACGGGAGGAGCGCGTGATGGGGGAGCAGCGGGGAGAGGCGACGGCGGGCGAGGGCGGCGCGCCGCGGCGGGTGCGAACGGTGCGCCGCAAGCTGCCCCCGGCGCCGGAGGCGGTCATCGAGACCGGCGAGCCGCGCGCCCAGGCCGAGATGCGGGCCCACCCTGCGCTGCGCCTGCTGAACATCGGCTACGGCAATCTCGTCGCCGTCGAGCGCATCATCGCCGTGGTGTCGCCGACCTCGTCGCCGATGCGGCGGCTGCGGGAGGAAGCGGCGGGCCGGGGCAAGCTCGTCGACGCGACCCAGGGCCGGCGCACCCGTTCGATCCTCGTCACCGACAGCGACCACGTCATCCTCTCCGCCCTGAACCCCGAGACGATCGGCACCCGTCTCGCGCCCGAGGACGGGGGCGCCGGACGCGAGTGAGCACGCGCCGCGGCATTCCGTTCGTGCTGTCGGCGCCCTCGGGAGCGGGAAAGACGACGGTCTGCCGCGCGCTCGTGTCGCGCGATCCCGGCCTCGTGCTGTCGGTCTCCCACACGACGCGCGCGCCGCGCCAGAGCGAGCGCGACGGCGTCGCCTACCACTTCGTGACGCCGGAGCGCTTCCGCGCCCTGGTCGAGGCCGGCGCGTTCGTCGAGTACGCGGAGTACGGCGGTCGCCTCTACGGCACGAGCTGGGAGGCCCTCGAGGGGCCCCGGGGCCGGGGCCTCGACGTGCTGCTCGAGATCGAGATCCAGGGCGCCCGGCAGGTCCGCGCGCGGCTGCCGGAGGCGCGGCTCCTGTTCCTCCTGCCGCCGTCCCTCGCGGAGCTCGAGCGCCGGCTGCGCGGGCGCGGCACCGATCCGCCCGACGTGATCGAGCGTCGCCTCGCCATCGCGCACCAGGAGCTCGACGCGGCGCCCGAGTACGACTACGCCGTCATGAACGACGACCTGGAAGGATGCATCGCCGCGGTGCTCGAGATCATCGCGGCCGAGCGGAGGGGCGAGACTGCGGCGTCCCGCCGCCGCTTCGATCCGCACAGCGCGCTCGCGAAGCTCATGGCGCCGCCGCGGGCAGCCGATCCATCCCTTTGAGGCCCCCCGGGGCCTCGGCTACGCTGGCTTCGAACCGGCGCGAGGAGTAGCCGCCCGGGCATGCTGCGCTTCAACGACGTCGCCGACCGCGTCCTCGAGACGCAACCCTCGAGCGACCTTTCGCTCCTGCAGCGCGCGTACGTCTTCTCGGCGAAGGTCCACGACGGGCAGGAGCGTCTCTCGGGCGAGCCCTATCTCGTCCATCCCGTCGAGGTCGCATTCATCCTCGCCGACATGCGGCTCGACGAGGTCACCGTCACCGCCGGCCTGCTGCACGACACCCTCGAGGACACGCTCACCACGCCCGACGAGCTGCGGCGGCTCTTCGGCAACGAGGTCGCGTTCCTCGTCGAAGGCCTGACGAAGATCGCCCGGGTCGAGTTCAGCTCCGCCCGGGAGCGCCAGGCCGAGAACTTCCGGAAGATGCTGCTCGCGATGTCGAAGGACATCCGCATCCTCCTGATCAAGCTCGCCGACCGGCTCCACAACATGCGCACGCTCTCCTTCCAGCCGGAGGAGTCGCGCCGCCGCATCGCGCAGGAGACGCTCGACATCTA
>DATKKW010000016.1:0-135418 GCA_035542715.1 Myxococcota bacterium | reverse complement strand
GGCCCGAGGTCGCCGATCATGCACTTCACGCTGCCGCCGCCCTTCTTCAAGAACTCCGAGACGTCGACCACGATCGGTGTCACGCCGCGCTCGCGGACCTGCGCGAGCAGCCGCTCCGACACGCCGGCCGGGAGCACGAGCAGGGAGTCGCCCCGCTGCGTCAGCGTGAAGGAGTTCGCCGCGTAGCAGGCCGCGTCCTCGTCGGCGAGCTCGATCAGCGCGTCGCGCCCGACGGCCTCGACGAGGCGATACCACGACTCCTCGGCGAGGGCGCTGCGATACACGAGGAGGTGGCGGCGCCCGGGCCCGAAGGCGCAGAGCGCCGTATCTCCGTGGTAGTGGGCCTCGCGCACGAGCTCGAGGCGCAGCACGCGCCGCGGGGCGACGATCGGAGCGAGCACGGCCTCGACCCGCGCGTCGGTGCGGAAGCCATAGACGCGCCGCCAGGGCGGGAGCCGCCAGGCCGGAACGAAGCGCTGGCGCTCGATCCGGCCGTGGGTGAGGAGGTACGTGTCGCCCACCGGGAAGAAGTCGGCCTCGCCCTCGAACCGATACGCTTCGTCGATGCGGGCAGTGCGGAGTCCCGCGGCGGCGAGCACGCGCTCGTAGTGGGAACGCTCGCCGGCGCGCGTGGGAAGCAGGTTCGAGAGGTAGAAGGTCTTCTCGGCGAGGGGCCTCTCGAGGTCGACGTCGGTCTGGAAGCCGGCATTCGCCGGATACACGAGCCCCGGCTGGTCCGGGTCGGGCGGCACCACGAGCACGCGCACGGCGAGGTCGCGCAACGTATCGTGAAGGCGATGCCACTGGGCGATGGCGCGCTCGCGATCGACGTAGCGGCGTGTCCCCCAGCGAGTACGGGTGTGCGGGTTCGCGCCGCCCTTCACCGAGAAGTGCGACGGGTCGCCCATCAGCACCGTGCGCTGCCAGCTCACGGGCGCGGCATCCCGGGCGGGAGCGACGCGGGATCGAGACCGCCCGCGTGCTCGAGGTGCGACTGCACCCACGTGCAGTAGAGCGTCGAGAAGAGGCCTGCAGGGCGATCGTTGCCGCTTCGGCGGAGCCCGCCGAACGGGAGCCTGCCGCTCGCGCCGATCGTGCCGCGGTTCCAGTGGAGGAGCCCCGTGCGGACGCGCCCGATGGCCCGTTCGTAGGCCGATCGGTCGCGCGTGAAGATCGACGCGACGAGGCCGTAGTCGGAGTCGTTCACCGCCTCGATCGCGGCCTCGAGGCCGTCGATCGGATAGAGCGCCGCCTCGGGGCCGAAGATCTCGTCGCGCTGGTAGGGATGCGTCTGGCGGAGGCCGCGGAATCGCACGAGGCCCGGGGCTGCGAAGGGCGGCGGAAGCGCGCACTCGCCGGCCAGCACGACCTCGGCGCCGGCCTCCGCGCGCAGCGCGCGGTATCGCGCGAGCTTCTCCCAGGCCGCCCGCGACACGAGCGGCCCCATGAACACGCCCTCTTCGAGCGGCGGGCCGAAGCGCACGCCGCGCAGCACGCGGGCGAGCCGCTCGGTGAACGCGTCGAAGACCTCCGCTGCGACGAAGAGGCGGCTCGCGCAGGAGCAGCGCTGTCCCGTGGTGGCGCAGATCGAGAGCGCGCTCTCGGCGACCGCGAGCTCGAGGTCGGCGTCGGCCAGCACGACGATCGCGTTCCGGCCCCCGAGCTCGAGGGCGAGGAGCTTCCCGGGCTGGTCCCGGGTCGCGTCGGCGAGGGCGCGGCCGACGGCGTAGGAGCCCGTGAAGAGGACGCCGTCGACGTCGGCGTGGAGCGCGAGCGCGCGGCCCGGCTCGGCACCGCCCTGCACGATCTCGAGGACGCCCGGCGGGAGGCCGGCCTCGTGCCAGCGCGCGCCGAGCCAGGCCGCGACGGCGGGCGCGAGCTCGCTCGGCTTCCACACCACGGTGTTGCCCGTGGCGAGGGCGGGCACGACGTGGCCGTTCGGGAGGTGCGCCGGGAAGTTGAAGGGACCGAGCACGGCGAGGACGCCGCGCGGATGGAAGGTCGCGCGCGCGCCGGCGCCGGCCGCGAGCGGCGCCACGAGCCCCATGCCTTCCGCGAGGGTCACGTCGACCTTCGCCGGCACGAGGGCGGCCTCGGCGCGGGCGTCCCAGAGCGCCTTTCCGACCTCGCGCGCGATCAGGCGGGCGAGAGCTTCCTGTCTCTCCTTCACGAGGGCCGCGAAGCGACGCAGCACGGCGCTTCGCTCGGGGAGGCCGGCGTCGTGCCAGGCCGGGAACGCGCGTCGCGCGGCCGCGACGGAAGCTCCCACGGCCGCCGCATCGGCCGCGGGAAACGACCCGACGACGTCGGACGCATCGGCGGGCGATCGGCTCTCGAGGATCTCGCCCATGGCAGCCTACGGGAGGGGCGTCACGGCGACGCGATCGCCGCTCTTCACGCCGAGGGCCTCGCGGTGCGCGCGCGAGACGAGCGGCACGCCCGAGGCGTCGAGCGGCACGACCGTCGCGCGGAATCCCTGGGTCGCCTCGGCCGAGACGAGGGCGAGAGGCCCTTCCCCGTCGTCGCGATCCCTCCCCGGCGTCGACGGGAGCACGAGCTCCCGTCGCTCGCGCACGGACGTGATCGCGTCGCGCGCCGCACCGAAGTAGGGCCCGCCGTCGAAGGGATCGACCTGGTGCAGGTAGCGGAAGCCGACCTTCTCGAGGATGCGCAGCGCGGCGCGGGCCGTCTCGCCCGGCTGGCCGATCATCTCCTGCACGCGCTCCGGGAAGAGCGTCACGTAGACCGGATCACGCGGGAAGAGATCGGCGATGAAGCGCTTGTCTCGCGTCGAGAGACGGTCGGCCTCGCGGAACGAGAGCCCCGTGAAGCGGGCTCCGAAGGCGTCCCACAGCGCGTTGCAGCCCGGCGCCTCGAAGGGCGACAGCATCTCGGCGATCACCTCGCGCTCGAAGCGCTCGGGATGCGCCGAGATGAACGCGAAGCGCACCACGGAGAGCGCCTTCCCGCACTTCCCGGGGTGTCGGCGGTAGGCCGGGTCGAGGATGATGCCGCCGATCTCGGTCGGCCCGTCGTCGCTCGAGCGCAGACGCAGCTTGGTGTGGACGAAGTGGCGTCCGAGGTCTTCCGACGTGCGCTCCTCCCGCGAGACCTCGAGCCAGTAGTGCGGCGCCTCGGGCGTTCCGTGCTTCGCGAGGATCATCGAGGTGCCGACGCAGCGCGCGCCGCCCGGGGCGGCCGTGTCCTCGAGCACGAACTGGTAGACGCCGCGCGCGCGCGGCGTCGCGCGCGAGCCGAAGGAGGCCGTCGAGGCTTCGATCCGCGCGGCGAGGAACTCGCGATCGGCGGGGAGGTTCATGCTGTCGAGCTCGCCCGCGAGCGCGAGCAGCGCCTCGAGGTCGCGGGTCGCGATCGGGCGCAGGATCAGCACGCGATCCCCTTCTCGTCGGCGACGCGCCGCAGCGCGCGCTCGAGCATCGCGAACCCCGCGTCGAGCTCGTCCTGCGTGACGTTCACGGGCAGGAGCATGCGCAGCCGGCTCGGATGGGAGCCGGCGCCGAACACGAGGAGACCTTCGTCGAAGGCCGCCCGCAGCACCGCCGAGAGCAGCGCCGGGCTCCCGTCGAAGGGCGTCACGGCGTGCATGGCGCCCACGCCCGTGTGCTCTCCGACGGCGCGCGGAAGCTTCCGCCGCAACGCGAGCACGCGCCGCGCCACGTCGTGGCCCAGGGCCGCGATGCGGCCCGACGCTCCCAGGTAGCCTTCGCGCTCGAGGCGCTCGACGATGCGCGCGCCCACGGCGAGCCCGACAGTCGAGCCCGCGTAGGTGCCGGCGACGAGGCCTTCCCGCGGAGCGTACGCCTTGCTGAAGAGCGTCGCCGCGCCCTGCAGCACCTTTCCCGCCGTCGCGACGTCGACGTACTCCTCGAGCCCGAGCGTGCGGAACGCGAACAGCTCGCCCGTGCGCGCGAAGGTCTGGACCTCGTCCACGAAGACGGCGAGGCCGGCGCTGCGGCAGCGCTCCATCAGCGTCGCGAAGAAGCTCCGCGGCGCCGTGCGCACGCCGCCTTCGCCTTGCACCAGCTCGAACATCATGGCCGCGACCTGGGACGGATGGCGCGCGAGGTGGGCGTCGAGGGTCGCGAGGCTGCGCTCCGTCGATCGCGGATCGTCTGGATCGTAGAACGGCACGTGGAGCACGTTCCCGCGCAGCGGGAGGCCCTCCCGGTAGGCCGGCTTGTCGGTGAGCTCGGCGAGCGTCGTGGTGCGGCCCGCGAAGGCGCGCTCGAAGACCACGATGCGGTCCGCCGGCGCGCGCTTCTGGAGGATCATCTTCAGCGCGTTCTCGTTCGCCATGGCGCCGCAGGTGGAGAGCCAGACGTGGCGCAGGCGGCGACCCGCGTGGCGTCGGAGGGCCCGGGAGAGTCGCAGGTACTCGGGACCGGGAAGGAGGTGGCCCTGGTAGACGCTATCGGCCGCGGCCGCGACGGCAGCCGTCGCGAGCAGGTCGCGCTCCGCGTGGCCGAGCCCGTAGACGCCGATTCCGCCGATGAAGTCGAGCAGCTCGCGGCCGTCCGCGAGGCGCACCCAGGCGCCGCTTCCGGTGCCGCTCGAGAGGGCCGGGAAGAGGAGCGGGCGCCCGCGCAGGCGGCCCAGCTCGCGCAGCGCACGGCCGTAGGCACCGGGGTCGAGGGAGCGCTTGCGCGCCTCGTCGGTGACGGCGGCCACGAGGGCCTCGGCCGCCGCGCGCACGGCGGGAGCGGAGAGGAGCGGATCGAGCGGGCTTGCGGGCCGGCGCGGCATGACGGGGCCTCCCGTCGGTTCTCCGGGCTCATCGGCCATCCGCGGCAAACGGGCGAGGGCGCTCGTCGCGTGGGCCCACGCGGGCACACGCTGACGCCGGACGCGCAGATCCCTTGCGCGCGGGAAGGCGCGCCGCGACGAGCCGTTCCCACGAAGCTTGCGCTTCCGCTGCCGAGCGCCAGTCCGCGTGCGACGGCGGCGTCGGCTATGCTGACCCGACGTGCGATCGATTCGGGGAGCGATGCCCACCCGCCACACCAAGAGCTCCAGGAATCCCAAGGGTCGCATCACCCAGCTGCGCGATCGTTGGCGCGCACGCGCGGAGGGCCGCGTCGCGAGCGCGCGCCGCGCCGCCGACGCCACGAGTCGCGTCGTTGCACCGACGCCGCGCGAGTTGTGCTCCATCCGAAGCCCCGCCGTGCCGATCAGCACCGGCGTCATGTCCCGCACGATCCAGGTCGCGACCTACAACGTGCACCGCTGGACCGGCCTCAACGGTCGAAGCAAGCCCGATCCCGCGCGGGCGTGCTTCGTGATCTCCGAGCTCGACGCCGACGTGATCGCGTTGCAGGAGGTGCTGCGTCCGCTCAAGGGGGACGATCCCCTCGCGGCGCTCGCCGACGCCCTCGGCATGCATCTCACGTTCGCTCCGACGCGCGTCCATCGGCTCGGTGATCTCGGCAACGCGATCCTCTCGCGCTGGCCGATCCAGAGCGTGTCGGTGCTCGACCTCTCGTTCTCGCGCATCGAGAAGCGCGTCGCGGTCGCGGCACGCTTCCACGGCGACGGAGCGCCGCTCGCCGTGGTGGCGACGCATCTCGCACTGGTCGACCGGACCCGCCACCTGCAGGTGCGAGAGCTGCTCGAGCATCCGCACCTCCACAGCGGCCCGGCGGTGCTCGTGGGGGACATGAACGCGTGGCGGCAGTGCAAGGCGACGCGGGCCCTGGAGGGTGCGCTGCGCGCCCACGGGAACCTCGAGTGGCCCCCGAGCTTCCCGGCGGCGCGGCCCGTGCTCGCGCTCGACCGCGTCTACGCCCGCGGCGTGAAGATCCTCGACGTCTCCGCCCATGCCTCCCCGGCGGCGCGTCGTGCGTCGGACCATCTCCCGGTGCTGGCGCGGATCGAGATCCCGGAAGCCAGCTAGGCGAGCCTGCCGGAGGGTCGGATCGGGATGGCGTTCGGGCTCGTCGTCGCTGCGCTCGCCGCATGCCTCGCCTTCGTGGTGGCCTACGTCTCGCTGGCGCTCGGGAGCGGACCGTCGCTGCCGGGTGTCAGCCCCGCCGTGGCCCTCAGCGTGCTCGCTGCGCCCTACGCCGCGAGCCTCGTCCTGCTCGCCACCGGGCGGCGCTCCCGCGGTCTCGCCCTGGCCGGAGGGACGGGCTTCGTCGCGTTCCTCGGGCTCGCGCCGATCGCGGCCCTGTTCGTGCTCTTCGCCCGGTTCGCGAGCGAGCCGGGCCAACGCCGGTTGATCGCGTGGGTGGTCTCCTTCGTGGCGCTGCAGCTCGTGCTGGGACTCCTCGCGGTCGTCGCGCACCGCGCCCTGCCCGCGGCGCAGAAGCGCGCGCGTGCGTGGCGGACGGGCGTCGGTCTGGCGCTCGCCTACGCAACCCTCGTGTTCGTCGGCGCACGGAGCGCGGTGGCGACGCGGCAGGCGCACCAGCGCGAGCACGCAGCGCGCGAGCGGGCGGCGAGCACGCGCCTCCAGGCGCTGCAGCGCTGCGCGCGGGACGCGGCCCAGCGCGCTCCGGACGCAGGCTATCCGCCCGACCTGGCCACCCTCGCCGCCGGGTGCCCCGATGCGGCCGGAGGCACCGAGGCTGGAGGCTTCCGCTTCTCCTATCTCCCCGGCCCGACCGACGACGCGGGCCGGATTCCCTCCTTCGTGCTCTGCGCCCAGCCCCTCGTGGTGCCGGAGACCGGTGTCACGACCTTCGCCGCAGACGCGGCGGGCGCGATCGCGCAGCTTCCGCAGCTCGAGGAGCAGGGCGATGCGGCGAAGACGCCCGTCTCGTGCGCCACCGCCTGGCTGCGGAGCGGGCTCGTCCCCGAGGCCGTGGTGCAGTGCCTGCTCGAGTCCGCGCTCCGACACCCGGCGGCGGGCTACCCGGCGGATCTCGAGGCGCTCGTCGCAGACGGCTGTCTTCCGCGCGACGCCTACGAGGCCCCGACCCAGGCGGGCCAGCCGTCGCGCATCGGGGGAGCTCCGCTGAGCTACGCCCCCGGCGAGCCCGGAGCGGACGGGCGCGTCACCCGCTTCGCCGTACGACACTCGATCGTGACGCCGAACGGCATGCGCGAGGCGCTGCTCGACGAGGCGGGCGTCGACCACGTGAGCGTCGACGACCGGCCGGCGACGCGCTCGGATCCCTCCGCGGCCGAGCTGGAGGCGCGCGCGTGCCTCGAGCACGGCGCCGGTGAGACCTGCGCTGCCGCGGGCTCGCGTGTCGCCGGGGGCCGGGGCCTCGCGGCCGATCCGCTGCGCGCCCTCGACCTCTACGAGCGGGGCTGCGCCGCGGGAGACGCACGGTGCTGTCTCCTCGGCGGCGACCTCGCGAGCTCGCTCGGCGACGCGGTGCCCGATCCCGAGCGCGGCTCCCGCTTCTACCGGCGCGCCTGCGAGGGCGGAGACGCCACGGGCTGCGCGCTCTGGCAGCAGGCCGCACGATCCGGACGCGGTGTCGGAGACGCCGTTCCGTGACGCTGCGCGCGGTGCGCGTCTGGCTCTGGGCGTCGCTCCTGCTGTCGCTCCTGTCCGCCGCGCTCCTCGCGCGCGTGGCTCCGGAAGGGGTCTCGCTCCTGCGCGTCCCGTGGGTGCTGCACGCGATCGCACCCGAATCCGCGGCGCTCGTGCTCCTCGCGTGCGGGCGCGTCGCGATGGGTCTCGGCGTCGCGCTGGCCGCCGCGAGCCTCGCCCTGGCGTTGACCGCGTGGTCCTTCGGCACGCTCGCCTTCTTCGGCCTCCCAAGCGTCGGCGCGAGCCTGCTCGGGATCGCGGGCTCGAGCCTCGTCGGGGTGCCGATCCAGGTCTTCCTGCTGCGTGCGGCCTGGCGGGCGCGCGGTCTGATCAGCGACCGGGAGCGGCACGCCTCGGCGCTCGAGATCGGCGCGGGTGCCGCGGTGCTGTGGATCCTCGTGCCCGTCCTCCTGGTTCCGCACCTCGCGGGCACTCGGGGTGCGGCGAGCGTCGCGGCGGAGGACCCGGTGCGCGCGCGGGTCGAGGCGATCGCACGCTGCGCGCGCGAGCACGCGGCGCAGCACCCCGATGCCGGCGTTCCTGCGACGCTCGAGGCGCTCGGTCCGGCGGGCGACGGCTGCCTCGACGCCGCGGGCGCCGCGGGAGCGGCCGGCGGCTACCGCTTCGAGTATCTCGCCGGTGTACCCGATGCCTCGGGCCGGATCGAGCGCTTCGTGGCCTGCGCTCGGCCGGCTCCCTTCGGCGAGCCGGGCGTGCTCACGTTCGTCGCCGATGAATCGGGCCATCGCGCGGAGGGCGTGCCCGGCGACGCCGACGCCGTCGCGCGTCGCGAGGCGCTGCCCTGTGCCGCAGCGTGGTTCCGCGCCGATCTTCCGGCCGAGGGTCTCGCCCACTGCCTCCACGCCTTCGCGGCCGCCCATCCCGCGCAGGGATACCCGCGCTCCCTCGAGGCGGTCGCGCCGGACGGCGACGGCTGCCTCGCCGGCGCGCCCCTCCTCACGGGCTTCGCCCCCGACCACGTGGACCTCGGCGGCGTGCGCCTGCGCTACGCGCCCGAGGCCGCGGGAGCGGACGGGCGCATCCGGGGCTTCGCGCTCGAGCAGGCCCCCGTTCCCTAGATCGCGACGTGGCGCCACGCGCCTCCACGGAAGCGCACGAGGAAGGCGAGGCCGAGCGTCGTCACGAACACGAACTCGGCGCACCAGGCCCCGACGATCCCGTAGCCGAGCGTGATCGCGAAGAGCCAGACGAGCGGGAGCCGGAGCGCCCAGGCGCCCAGGGTCTGGATCACGAACGGCCAGCGCGTGTCGCCGGCGCCGCGCAGGGCGCCCCCGACGATGATGCCGAGCGCGTCGAACAGCTGGAACGCGGCGCCGAGGCTGAGCAGCGGACGTCCGAGCGCGAGCACCGCGGCGTCGCGCGTGTAGATCGAGAGCAGGGCCTCCGGCGCGAGGACGAACAGCGCCGCGACGGCGATCGTCACGCCGCCCCCGAGCCGCAGCGCCGACGCGAGGCTCCGCTCGGCCGCCTCCGGCTCTCGCGCGCCCTTGTACCGCCCGACGAGGGTCGAGGTCGCGAGACCGACGCCGTAGGCCTGCATGAACGAGAGCGAGAGCAGGGAGAGCATCGCCTGGTTCGCGGCCATGGCGGCGGTGCCCATGCGCGCGACGAGCGTCGTGAAGATCGCGAAGGCGCTCATGTCGAGCAGCCACTGGCCGCCGATCGGAACGCTCGTGCGCAGGAACCGGAAGACGGCGTCGCGCTCGAAGCGACGCGGCCCCGTGTCGTACCGCTCGCGCGCGGCGCGCCGGAGCAGGACCGCGAAGAGCATCGCGGCCTCGAGCCACTCGGACAGCGAGCTCGCGAGAGCCGCCCCGGCGACGCCCCACGCCGGAAGCCCGAGCCGCCCGAACACGAGCCCGTAGGCGAGGACGGCGTTCACGACGTTCGCCACGACGGTCGTGACGAGGGGCGTCCGCGTGTCGCCGAGGCCGCGGAAGAACGAGGCGAGCACGATCCAGGCGGCGAGCGCGGGGATGCCGAGGGGGCGGACGTGCTGGTACGCGACCGCGTGACGCTTGACCTCGTCGGTCGCGCCGAGCGCGCCGAGGAACGGCTCGGCCAGGAGGCCGAAGAGCGCGTACGACAACGTCGCAGGCAGCACGACGGCCCACAGGCCGCGCCAGGCCCAGGCCCCGCATTCGGAGTCTCGCCCGGCGCCGTGGGCCTGGGAGACGAACGTCTGGACGCCGGTGGCGCATCCGCTGAAGACGCAGAAGAACGTCCAGCCCCAGATCGTCGCGAAGCCGATCCCGCCCAGCTCCGCGGCACCGAGGCGTCCGACGAAGGCCGAGTCGGTCATGTGCATGAGCGTCTGCGAGAGCTGCGTCAGGACGAGGGGCGCGGCCAGGACCGCGACCTCGCGCGGGCTCCCCGGGCGCGCACGCGAGCGGTCGATCGATGCGGAGGCGGCGGTGGGCGAGATCATGGGAAGGCTCCGAAACGCCGGGGGCCGCGGACGCTCTCGCGTCCGCGGCCCCCGTGGCGGGCCCTCCCGGGCGACGCTCACGTCGATCGAACGCGAGTGAAACGATGCATGCGATCCACGATCGGTCCGGTCGTGACCGCCTTGCGCGGCACGACCCCGGCACCGACCGAGCCGGGACCGCGGAAGCGTCCCGTGCGATTCGGGGTCTCGTCGTGAAGGAATACGCCTGCCATCGAGCCCGCTTTCTACCACGCTGCCGCGCCGAGCGGCAAGCAGGAACTCGCTGCAGCCCGCGGTTGCCACGCCGCGCCGGCCTGAGTACAAGGAGGGCGTGGCTCGAAGCCCGTCTCGTCTCCTCGCCGTCGGCCTCGCGCTCGCCCTGGCGGGCTGCGCCACCTTCGAAGGCGCCCGCCTGTACGACGAGGGCAGCGCGGCGCTCGATCGCGGTGACACGGCATTGGCGATCCGTCAGCTCGAAGAGGCAGCGGCGCTCGTGCCCGACGCCTCCGAGGTGCAGAACCACCTCGGCATCGCGTACCTGCAGGACGGCCGCGAGGCGGACGCCCTGCACGCCTTCGAGCGGGCCGTGGCCCTCGATTGCTCGAACGCGCCCGCGCAGGCGAACCTGCGCGCCCTGCGCGCGCGGAAGGCGGCTCGATGAGCGGAGACCGAGGCGACCGTGACGATCGACCGAAGCTCTCGTGGCGCGAGCGCGATGCACGACGCAATCGAAGCTCCCACGTCCCGCGCGACGACCGCGAGCGCACCGGTCCGGCGCGCTCCAAGGCCGCCACGGAGCAGTACATCCGACAGCTCGATCAGCTCTTCACGAAGACGCCCGGCGGGGCCGAGGCCGACCGGCTCGGCAAGGCGATCCGCGATGCCCACGGCACGCCGGGTCTGGCCGGCGCGTGCGAGGCGTACCGATCGGCGCTCGGCTTCCCGTCCGACGCGAGCCTGCTCGCGCTGTTCCTCGACGCCGGCGAGGCGGAGCTCGTGTGCGGAGCGCTCGAGCGTCTCGCGTCGCTTCGCGCGGAGGGCCGGCTCCAGGCGACCCCGGGACTTCGAACGCAGCTCCGGCTGCTGACGCAGGATCCGGACGACGGCGTCGCCGAGGGCGCGGAGGATCTCCTCGCGCAGCTCTGAGTTGAACTCGCATCCCCCTTCGATTAGCGTCGAACCATGCCGCACGAGGTCGAGTACAAGGCGCTCGCCCGCTACCTCGACGAGCACAAGCTCAAGCACACGAAGCAGCGGGAGGCGATCCTCGAGGCGTTCCTCGAGGCCGCGGGGCACATGACGAGCGAGGATCTCTACCACTCGATCAAGGCGAAGCACCCGGGGATCGGCTTCACCACCGTCTACCGCACCCTGAAGCTCTTGTGCGAGGCGGGCCTCGCGAACGAGCGCCACTTCGACGACGGCGTGACGCGCTACGAGATCCAGCACGAGCACCACGACCATCTCGTCTGCCTGCGCTGCGGGAAGATCGTCGAGTTCGAGTGCTCGATGATCGAGTCGGCGCAGGACGAGATCGCCGCGCGCTACGGCTTTCGGCTCCTGCGGCACCGGCACGAGCTCTACGGTCACTGTCCCGAGTGCGCGAAGGAGGGCGGGTGAAGCCGCCTCGGCGGGAGGGGCGGGCCGCCGCGCACACCACGCGCCGGGTCCTCGGGCTGCTCGCCCTCGTGCTGCCGATCGCGCTGCGCGGCGCGAGCGCTGCGCCCGGAGGGCCCGGCGCCGGCACGACGCCTCCGCCGCGCCTCGTGCTCGTGATCTCGATCGACCAGCTCCGCGCCGACCGGCTCTCGCCGGAGCTGCCCGGCGGCCTCGGCCGCCTCGCGCGCGAAGGGCGCCTCTTCGCCGATGCGGCCCACGACCACTCCGACACGGAGACGTGTCCGGGCCATGCCGTGATGCTGACCGGGGCGCAGCCCGGCGCGGCGGGCGTGCCGTCGAACGAGTGGGTCGACCGGACGACCGGTCGCTCGCACTACTGCGTCGAGGACGCCGGACCGCAGGGGCAGATCCTGGGCGCGCCCGCGACGGAGGGCGGGCCCGGCGCGCCCGTCGTCGGCCGCTCTCCGCGCTTCCTGCGCGCGAGCGCACTCGGCGACTGGATGAAGCAGGCGGACCCCCGCGCGAAGGTGTTCAGCGTCTCGGCCAAGGACCGAGCCGCGATCACGCTCGGCGGCCTGCACCCGGACGGGGTCTATTGGCTCGATCGCGGCGCCGTATTGGGGTTCACGACCAGCCGCTACTACCGCCCCGAGCTGCCGTCGTGGGTGGGCGCGTGGCACGGCGCCGATCCGTTCGGGAGCGGCTGGCTGGCGTCGGTGCCGCCGAGCTGGGAGCACGCGACCGGCGAGCCGCCGAACGGTGCGCGGCCCGACGACTTCCCGGGAGAATCGACGCAGTTCTCTCGCACGAGCCCGCATCCTCTCCGCGCTGCGGACGTGAAGGGCACGCTCGAGCGCGTCTACTTTTCGCCCTGGCTCGACGCGCTGACGCTCTCCTTCGCGCGCACGCTGATCGAGCAGGAGCAGCTCGGGACGGACGATGTGACCGATCTCCTCGCGGTGTCGCTCTCGGCGACCGATCTCGTGGGGCACGCCTACGGGCCCGGGAGTCAGGAGGCGCGCGACGCGCTGCTGCGGCTCGATCTCGCCCTCGGAGAGCTCCTCGACTTCGCCGCTGCGCGCGTCGGACGCGATCGGCTGCTCGTCGCCCTCACCGCCGATCACGGTGTCCTCGAGCTGCCGGAGGCACTCGAGGCGACCGGCGCCGACGAGTGTCCGGTCGGAGGTGGCCGCGTCGCCACCGCGGCGCTGCGCGAAGGCCTCGGGAAGGAGCTCGCCGCGAAGCTCGGTGCGGCGCCCGAGGGCGCGCCCTGGATCGTCGATTCCGGCTTTGCGCTCACGCTCGGGCGGGCGGCGGCGAAGGCGCGCGGCGTTCCGCTCGAGCGCGTCGCCTCGGCGGCGAGCGCGTGGCTCGCGAAACAGCCGGGTGTCGCACGGGTGTGGACCGCCGCGGAGATCGAGGCGGGGAGGGGCCCCGAGCCCTTCGCGCACCTCTACGCCCACTCGTACGACCCGGAGAAGAGCGGCGACCTCGTGATCCAGCCGGCTCGGGATTGCCTCTTCTCCCCCTATCCCACCGGCACCAGCCACGGCACGCCCTACCTCTACGATCGGGCCGTGCCGCTCGTGCTGCAGGGGCCGGCCGTCGAGCCCGGGGTCGTGCGGGGCCGCGCGGCGCCCGTCGATCTCGGTCCGACCCTGGCCGCGCTCCTGGGCGTGCCCGTCCCGCCCGGGCGCGACGGCCGCTCCCTCCTTCCCGTCTCCCGCTGATCCGGGGCTCCCGCTTCTGAGCGGGGCGCAAGTCCTCGTCCTTCCGAGATGCGAAGCCTCTTGAAAACGAAGTTCGTATCTGGTTGTCTCTGGGCCGAAGCGAAAACAGTTTTCATTTTCTATCGATCGGCCCTGGTGTAGCGGGGAAGGGGGGAGGCGTGAGGAAGAGAGGTACGGCAGTGGGTGGCCTCCTGATCTGGCTCGTGGGCGTGGCCGCGCCCGGGCTGGCCGTGGAGAAGCCGGGCAAAGCCGGCGAGGACGCGCGCATGGAGCGCATCGAAGACCACATGCGCGCGCTGCAGGAGGAGCTCACGGAGCTGAAGCAGAGCGGCGACGTCTCCGATGCGAAGGTGGCGGAGGTGGAGGAGCAGATCTCCGGCCTCGAGAAGCTCCTGCAGCGCGTGAAGCTCGGCGGCTACGGATCGATGCGCTACGAGGCCAGCGATCTCGACCAGCAGCGCAACACCTTCACGCTGCGCCGCCTCGTGTTCACGACCGACGCCCAGGTCGCCGAGAAGATGCGCTTCTACTCGGAGGTCGAGTACGAGCGCTTCCGCAAGCTCGAGCTCGAGCGCACTACGCAGCCGGCGAACGGCGGGCTCGAGGTGGCGCAGGCGATCGAGGGCTCGGGCGATTCCGAGATCTCCCTCGAGCAGGTCTGGCTCGAGTACGCCCTGAGCGACGCTTTCAAGCCGCGCTTCGGCGGCGTGCTCGTGCCCCTCGGTCGATTCAACATCAACCACGACGACAACGTCTGGAACCTGACGCGCCGGTCGCTCGTCGACCGCGGCGTTCCGGTGATCCCGATCGAGGCGGCCTGGGACGAGCTCGGCGCCGGGTTCACGGGGGCCCTCGAGCTCGGACGCTCGAATCTCGCGTACCAGTTCTACGTGGTGAACGGCGCCACGCTCGATGGAGAGGTGGATCAGATCGCGGCGACCCGCGCCGGGGACACCACGCTGCTCGAGCTCGAGGCCGAGATGAAGCCCGCCACGGGGACGTTCTCCAACGACACGAAGGAGGCCAAGGCGTTCACCGGCCGCGTGGCCTTCGACCCGATCGAAGGGCAGGAGATCGCGGTCTCGTTCTACCACGGTCGCTACACACCGCAGTACCTCGACGCCCAGAACGTCACTTCGCTCGCGCTCGACGGGATCTCTCGCTTCCTCGGCTTCGAGCTCGAGGGAGAGCTCGTCACGACGGGCTGGCACGGCCTGCGCTCCGTGGCGCAGAGCTTCGCCGCCCGCGCCCTCGCGAGCGAGTCCGAGATCGAGGCGGCCGGCGGCTCGGTGGAGGGCGAGGTCGAGTTCGAGCTCGCGAACCTCGCGAAGCGCAAGACCGGCTACTGGCTCGAGCTCCGGTATCCCTTCTGGCCGGCCTTCCTGCCGCGCGCCGGCTTCGACGACCCGAAGCTCGTGCCCGTGGCGCGCTTCGAGCAGGTCTGGTTCGACGACCTGCTCCAGCAGGTCGGCTTCCAGAACGGCACGCTCGACGACTTCCAGACGAACGACACGCGAATCGGTCGGGCGACGTTGGGGCTCGCCTACCGGCCCACGCCGCTCGTCGCGTTCACCGCGGCCTACGAGTACACGTGGTCGCCCGACACGCTGCTCGGTCTCACGAACTTCCTCCCCGCCAACCAGAACGAGTCCCACGCGAGCTCTTTCATGCTGGGAGTGGCCTATGGCTTCTGAGGAGCGAGGTACGGCTCGGCTCCTCCGCGCGGCGAGCCTCGGGCTCGCCGCGCTCCTCCTTCCGACGCTCCTCGGGGCGACCGTCTATCACACCGAGGACGAGGCGGTCGCGATCGCGTTCCCCGACGCGACCCGCGTCGAGTCGACGAACGTCGTGCTCGACGACGATCTCCAGGCGAAGGTGTCGGCGCAGGTCGGCTATCCGATCAAGGAGCGCCTTCTCGTGCTGCGCGAGGCGTATCGTGGCGACGTCCTCCTCGGCAGGGCCTTCGCCCTCGACGAGATCGCGAAGACGCTGCCGTTCCGCTTCCTGGTCGCGCTCCGCCCGGATGGAGCGGTGGACCAGGTGCTCGTCCTCACGTACCGCGAGTCGCGCGGCGCCGAGATCGAGCGGTCCACGTTCCGCGAGCAGTACGAGGGGAAGACCCTGAAGGACCCGATCCGGCGCGGCGAGGACATTCGCAACGTGAGCGGCGCCACGATCTCCGTCGACTCGCTCTCGCGCGGCGTGCGGCGCGCGCTCGCGCTCTGGGCCGCGCTCGCGGACTCGCCGCAGCTCGCTCGCGCCCGAGCGCACGCGGAGGCGCGATAGCGCGCGGCCCGTCCGACAGCGGTACCGCCGCAGGGAGCTAAGCTGCGCCGCCATGAAGGTCTTCGCGAACGACCGCTATCTGCGCACGAGCTCGCTCCCGCTGCGCGTCACCCTCTCGTGGTTCCTGCTCTTCGTCGGCCTGGGCTATGCGACGAACTTCGCGATCCTCGCCTGGAAGACGGGCATGACGCCGACGGGGATCGCGCTCTACTACCGCGGAGACGAGGCCGCGATGCAGTTCCCGAAGGAGTTCCACGAGCTCCTCGAGAACCTCCACTTCCACGTCTACATCGTGCCGCTGGTGCTACTCGTCCTGACGCACGTCTTCTACATGACGACGTGGAGCGAGCGGGCGAAGCTGCGCGCGACGATGCTGGCCTACACCGCGGCGCTCGCCGACCTCGCCGGGCCGTTCCTCGTGCGCTACGCGGGCGCGGGCTTCGCCTGGTGGAAGCTCGGCTCCGCGTGCGTGTACCATGCGACGCTCTTCTTCCTGGTGCTGGTGCCCCTGTGGGAGACCTGGTTCGGACGCGTGCCCGTCCTCGAGGGCGAGGTCTCGGGGCCGCCTTCACCGGGGGAGCCAACGGATCTCTAGCCCGGGCGACGCGAAGCGGCGTCCATCCTCGAGCACGATCGCGGTGCGAAGCCACGGACGGGCCTGCACGAAGTCGGGCCCGGCTGCTCCCATCACGAAGACGCCGGTCGCGTAGGCGTCGGCGAGCGTGTCATCGTCCGCGACGATCGTGACGGAGCGCGCGCCTCGCGCCGATCGACCGGTGTGCGGGTCGATCAGATGATGGAAGCGCACGCCGTCCTGCTCGCCATGGCGGTAGGTCGGAGCCGAGGTCGAGACGCCGCCCGCGACGATCTCGAATTCGGCGAGCGTCTCCCCCGGCCGGTCGGGGTCCTCGATCGCGACGGGCCACGGCCGCTTCGCGCTGCCGCCGTAGCACGCGAAGTCGCCCGAGGCCTTCACCATCGCCGCCGGGACGCCCGCGGCCTTCAGCCGGGCGGCCACGCGGTCCGCCACGAACCCCTTGCCGATCGCGCCGAGGCCGATCGCGACGCCCGGGCGGACCAGGCGCGCGCGCCCGCTCGCGGCGTCGACCTCGAGCGCGTCGATGCCGACGAGCCGTCGTGCGGCCTCGATCTCGGCGTCCGACGGAATGCGGGGCTCGCCGCCCGCGAAGCCCCAGGCGCGCACCAACGGGAGCACCGTCGGGTCGAACGTCCCTCCGGTGTCGCGCGTGATCTCGGCGGAGCGGACGAGGACCGCCGCCGTCTCCTCCGACACCGCCACGGCGGCGCCCCCTGCGGCGGCGTTCAGCCGCGAGATCTCGCTCGTCGGGCGCCACTCGGAGATCAGCGCCTCGAGGCGCTCGATCTCGGCGAAGCCGTCCTCGATCGCTCGCCGCCCCCGCTCCGGATCCGGGTCGCGCGCGACGATCTCGACGAGCGTCCCGAGGGCGATGCGCTGCACGCGGAGCTCGGGCGGCCGGGCCGGCGGGGGGGCCGGGCCTCCAGCGCAGCCGACTACGCAGAGCGTCAGGGAGAAGAGGAGAGGGCCGCCGCGGCGCACGCGCCGAGGGTAGCCACGGCGCAGCGACCGCCGCCGCCACGCGATACTGTGACGGAAGCACGCGCTTCTGGAGGCTTCCATGGCTCCTCACGGACCGTCGTTCCGGCACCCCGCCGTCCGCGCCCTGCTCGTGCTCGTCCTCGTGGCGACGGCCTGCGGTCACCGCGGCGCCGGTGCGTTCCACGTCGCGAAGGCCGATCCCGCGACGCGCCGGTCGACACCGATGGGCGACGTGGTGGGCGGGGAGGGCCGCTACGGATCCCACGCGTGGCTCGGCATCCCGTACGCGAAGCCGCCGGTCGGCGAGCTCCGCTGGCGCGCCCCGCAGCCGCCCGAGCCGTGGCAGGGCGTGCGCGAGGCCCTGGCCTTCGGCGCGCCGTGCCCCCAGTACGCGAGCCCCTTCGGCGGCGTCGAGGGCGCGCGGGGAACGATCGCCGGGGACGAGGACTGCCTGACGCTGAACGTGTGGACCCCGCGCTTCGAGGCGGGGAAGGTCCCGAGCGGCGAGGCGCGTCTCCCGGTCATGGTCTGGATCCACGGCGGAGGCAACACGATCGGCACCACGCGCTTCTACGACGGCGGGAACCTCGCCGCGAGCCGACACGCGGTGGTGGTGAGCGTGCAGTACCGCCTCGGTCCGCTCGGCTGGATGCGGAACGCGGCGCTCCGCGCCGGCGCCGAGAGCGACGCCGAGCGCTCCGGAAACTTCGCGACGCTCGACCTCGTGCGCGCCCTCGAGTGGGTACGCGACGACGTCTCGGCGTTCGGCGGCGATCCCGGGAACGTGACGATCTTCGGCGAGTCGGCGGGCGGCCAGAACGTCTACACCCTGCTCCTCGCCCCTCAGGCGAAGGGACTCTTCCAGCGCGCGATCTCCCAGAGCGGCGGCCTCTGGCGCTCGACCGAGGCCGAGGCGGAGAACTTCGCCGACGACGCGGAGCCGGGCGACGCGCAGAGCTCCGACGAGATCGTGCTGCGATTGCTCCAGCGCGACGGCGCTCCCGATCGCGCCGCCGCGAAGGCGAAGCTCGCGTCGATGAGCGCCTCCGACCTCGCGGCGTACCTGCGCGGCAAGAGCGCCCACGAGATCCTCTCGATCTACCGGGTCGAGGCCTCGGGGATGATCTCGCATCCGCGGGTCTTCGGAGACGGCACGGTGCTACCGCGCGGCGAGCTCGCCGATCGCTTCGCGACGCCGGACGGCTGGAACCGCGTGCCCGTGATCCTCGGCACGAACCGCGACGAGAATCGGCTGTTCATGTACCCCGACCCGAAGAACATCCGGCAGGTGCTCTGGATCTTCCCGCGCTTCGTCGACGAGAAGAGCTATCTCACGACGTCCGAGTACCTCGCGCGCATGTGGAAGGCCACCGGCGCGGACGGCCCGGCGATGGCGATGCGCAGCGTCGAGCCGCAGGTCTTCGTCTATCGCTTCGACTGGGACGAGGAGCCGACCGCCTTCGGCGCCGATCTATCGAAGATGCTCGGCGCGTCCCACGGCTTCGAGATCCCGTTCGTGTTCGGTCACTTCGATCTCGGCCGCGCCGGGAACATGATCTTCACGCACGAGAACCAGGACGGCCGCACGCGACTCGCGAGCGCGATGATGTCGTACTGGACGCAGTTCGCGAAGAGCGGGGATCCCGGAACGGGCGCGTCGGGAGATCTCGTCGCGTGGACGCCCTGGGATCCGTCGAGCCCCGGCGCGGCGAAGTTCCTCGTGCTCGATACGCCCGAGGGCGGTGGGATCCGGATGGCGACCGGCGCGGAGACGCCGGAGAGCGTCATCGCCGCGGTCGACGCCGACGAGCGACTGGCGAGCCCGTCGGACCGCTGCCAGGTGCTCCGCGCCCTCGCCCATTCGTCGCGCGGCTACACGCGGGAGGAGTACGCGAGGCGCGCAGACTGCAGCGCGTTCCCCTTCGCCTCCGTCGCCGCCGAGTGACGCCCGGCGCGGGCGCGCTCACTCCTCCACGATCACGGCGCGGACGATCTCGTCGGGGTTCGTCGGGCCGGGCGGGAGGCAGCGCGAGAGGACCTCGCCGCAGCGACGGATCGCCGCGAGCAGGCCCTCCGCGGCGCGGCCGGAGCGGAGCCCCGCGACGGCGAGGGCGACCACGTCATCCCAGGTTTCGCCCGGAGCGAGGGCGCGGTGCACACCCTCGTCCGCGAGCACGGCGACGCGGCGCTCGAACGTCGCCACGAGGATCAGCACGCCGGTGCGGCCCGCGGTGCGCGCGAGGCCGTGCTCCGCGAAGGCGCGCAGCGCACGCTCCCGCACGCGCGCCTCGACCAGCGCCTCGTCGATCAGGAGCCTCCGCACGGCGTCGATCCGCGCGACGAGGTGGGCCAGCAGCGCGGCGACGACCTGCGCCGCGAGAAGCGACGCTGCCGACACACCCTCGCGCAGGCCCGCGAGGCCGAGCAGCGCGAGGGCGGCCAGGGCCGCGGCGAGACGCCAGCCCGCGGCGCCGTACTCGTCGCACGCCCGCACCACGCACACGACGAGCTCCCCGGACGTGGCGCGCTCGACCTCGCGGATCGCGGCGTCGAGACGCAGGCGGTCGGTCGCGTCGAGCAGCGCGCCCGGTCGCACCTCACCACCTCCCGGAGGCGCCGCCGCCTGCGAAGCTGCCGCCGCCGCCGCTGAACCCACCGCCGTCGAAGCCGCCCCCGCCCCCGAAGCCACCGCCGCCCCAGCCTCCGCCGAAGCCGCCGGGCGGGAGACCGCGTCCGAAGCCGCCGCGCGACACGGGCAGGAAGAGGCCGCCGAGCGCGCCGCCCGCGAATGCGAGCACGAGCCAGAGCGCCGCGACGCCGAGCGTCAGGAACGCGATGAAGGCAGCGATCCCGCCCCCGATCGCGGCTGCCAGGGGACGGATCCGGCGGAACGGCGTCGACCAGAGCGCGCCGAAGATCGAGGCGAAGAGCACGATCGCGAGAGGCTCGGGCCCACCGCCGTGCCAGCCCCGCGCTGGCTCGGGAGCGGGCGGCAGCCGTTCACCCTGCGCGGCCGCGCTCACGGCATCGACGCCGGCCTCGATGCCCCCGGCTACGTCCCCCACGCGGAAGCGCGGGATCATCTGCTCGCGGATGATGCGCGACGCCACCACGTCGGGCACGGCGCCCTCGAGACCGCGGCCGACCTCGATCCGCACCTGACGATCCTTCGGAGCGACGAGCACGAGGATCCCGTTGTCCGCGTCCTCGCGACCGAGCTTCCAGGCGTCGACCACGCGGATCGAGAACTCGTCGATCGGATCGCCTTCGAGCGAGGGCACGGTCAGAACGGCGATCTGGTGGCTCGTCGCCTGCTCGTAGCTCGCGAGCTTCCGCTCGAGGGCCTGCGCCTCGGCGGGGGAGAGCACGCCCGCGTAGTCGTTCACGCGACCTCGCAGCGCGGGCACCGCCAGCTCGGCCCGCGCGCCGGCGAGCGGCACGAGGAGCGCGAGCACGAGGGGCACCAGGCCCGAGGCGAGCCCCCGCCGACGTCGCGGGCTCAGAATTTCACCTCCGGCGGCGTCTCCGCGCCCGGCCGCGCCTCGAAGGTGGGCCTCACGTGGGCGCCGAGCAGGAAGCGTGCGGTCAGGTTCGTCGGGAACGAACGCACGAGCGTGTTGTACTTCACCACCGACTCGATGTAGCGATTGCGCGCCACCGTGATCCGATTCTCCGTGCCTTCGAGCTGGGCCTGCAGGTCGCGGAAGTTCTGGTTCGCCTTGAGGTCGGGGTAGCGCTCGACGGTGACGAGCAGGCGCGAGAGCGCGCTCGAGAGCTCGCCCTGGGCCGCCTCGAACTTCTTGAATGCCTCGGGATCGTTCACGAGCTCGGGCGTCGCCTGGATGCTCGTCGCCTTCGCGCGCGCCGCGACCACCGCTTCGAGCGTGCTCTTCTCGAAGTCCGCCGCGCCCTTCACCGTGGCGACGAGGTTCGGCACGAGGTCCGCGCGGCGCTGGTACTGGTTTCCCACCTCCGCCCAGGCCGCCTTCACCTGCTCGTCCGCCTGCTGGATCGTGTTGTAGCCGCAGCCCGAGAACGCGAGCCCGAGGCATAGCAGGCCCGCGGCGAGCGCGGCGCGGGACGCAGGAATCGATCGCAGCTCCATGGGGCACCTCCGGCGCCGACTGTAACAGGCACGTTGTGTTCCGAGGATTGTGTCTCGGTAGGCGCGAGCGGGCTGGCGGCGCCGGAGTCGGGACTTGGCTCAGAGCGCGTAGCGCGGGGCGTGGAGGCGGGTAGTGGGGAGGCGGCGGGTCTGCGTATTTCGCCAGTAGTAGCGCTCCCAGCGCGGGGGCAGCCGGATGCGCGAGGGGAAGAGCCGGGAGGCGAGGACGTCCTCGACGGCGAGCCGGCGCGGCAGGAGGCCGAGGCGCTGGGCGGGTGTGGCGTCGCGCCGACGCTCCGACCAGGACTTGAGCGCGTTGCGCCAGACGGCGAACACCCACAGCCGATCGGCGGCCCCTTGGCGGCGCTTGGAGAAGGCGATCGTCTCGCGCTTGTGGTTGGCGCTCGAGTGGCGGATCAAGAGGTCGAGGAGGTTTGCGGGGAACAGGGGGTTGCGGCTCGTCCGCCGTGCGCTCGCCGGGGTCACGCGGTGATCGAAACGGCGGCTCTCGCCGAGGCGCCGCAGGGCGCGGGGGTAGGCCGGGTGGTCGTCGGAGTGGAGCTCCTGGCGGCTGTCGGGCGGCACGAGGATCGCGAGCAGCGCCGCCATCTCGTGCTCGATCGACTTCGGGTCGGGCCGCCCGTAGCGGACCTCGAGCGCGGCGCGGCGGCGCCTTTGAGCGGCGCTCATGCGTCCCTTGCGACGGAGCTCGGAGTCCGTGAACCCGTAGAAGAAGTGGCTCACGGCGCCGGCCGCGGTGTGGAGGTGGATCGGCGTGTACTGGCTGAACTCGAAGGACTCGAACCCGTCGACCACGAGCGGCTCGGGGGCGGGTCCCTTCGGGCGCAGCCGCTCGTGGAACAGCAGGCAATGGCGGCCGAGGCGCTCGACCTGGCGCTGGACCGTGGTGGGCGAGACCCCAAGGTCGCGCGCGATCTGGCGATAGGCGGAGCAGGCGAGCACGCGCAGGAAGATCGCCCGCGGCAGCTCCGGCTGGCGCAGCCAGTAGCTCATGGAGAAGGTCTGTGAACTGAAGCACCGCCCGCAGCGTGAACAGCGGTAACGCTGCACGCGCCGCGGCGTCGCGCGGCGGACGAAGAAGCCCGCCCGCTTGAAGCGCCAACCCCGCGACCCCGCGTGATCCGCACACTGAGGGTTCGGGCAGAACGGCGGCACGAACTCTTCCCGGCCCGATGACATCCCCGCCACCCGAGCACGACCCGTGCCAGAGACAATCTTCGGAACACAACCCAAGAGGCAGATGGTCCGGGGTGGGCTCAAGCCCCGAACCGAAAATTCCGATCCCACGGAAGATGTCGCGATCCATCTCCTGCCCGGTCTGTGACGCCGACCTCGAGCTCGCGGGTGACGAGCGACGCGGCGAGCAGATCTACTGCACCTACTGCGGCGCGCCCTTCACGCTCGTGCGGCTCCCGGAGTCGCAAGAGGACACGTCGTTCGAGGTCGAAGAGGACTTCTAGGGGCTCGGACGTCCGCCGGGGCGCCCCGCGACGCCGGGCGCGCCCCCGCGCAGTTGACCCTGCGCGCTGCGCCGGGCACCCTCGGCCCGACCCGGCCGTAGGAGGAACCGCCCGAAGTGAGCTCGTCGTCGAGTCCGTTCCAGTCCGACGCGCCCGCCTCCGCGAGCTCCCGGCTCCCCCACGTCGACGCGAAGCTGCTCCGCGAAGCCATCGAGCGTCATGTCGTGTTCTCTCTCGGCGAGCGCTGGGAGGACCTCGGCGCGCACGACGTCTTCATGGCGGTCTCCCTGGCCGCGCGCGATCTCCTGATGCGCGGCCTCATCGACACGGAAGCGCGCGCGGAGACGGCGCGCGCGAAGCGTGTCTACTACCTCTCCCTCGAGTTCCTGATCGGCCGCTCCCTCGCGAGCAACCTCCTGAACCTCGGCATCTACGACGCGTGCCGGGAGGCGGTGCGCCAGCTCGGCGGCGATCTCGACGATCTGCTCGAGACCGAGCGCGACGCGGCGCTCGGAAACGGCGGCCTGGGTCGCCTCGCGGCGTGCTTCCTCGATTCGCTCGCGACGCTCGGCTACGCGGGCCACGGCTACGGGATCAACTACGACTACGGCCTCTTCCGGCAGCAGATCGTCGGGGGCCACCAGATCGAGCGGCCCGACTCCTGGCGCAAGCTCGGAACGCCCTGGCTGATCGAGCGGCCCGACGAGGCGCTGCTCATCCCGATGTACGGCCACCTCGAGCCCGGGCCGACGCCGAAGGGCGACGACCCGCCGCGCTCGCGCTGGGTCGGCTGGCGCGTGCTCGCCGGCGTGCCGAGCGACATGCCGATCGTGGGCTACGGCGCGCACACGGTGAACCGGCTGCGCCTCTACCAGGCGCGCGCGACCGACGAGTTCGACATGCAGATCTTCAACACGAGCGACTACATGCAGGCGGTGCAGCAGCACACGGCGCTCGAGACGATCTCGCTCGTGCTCTATCCGCCGGCGTCGAGCGACGCCGGCAAGGAGCTGCG
Source organism: Myxococcota bacterium (assembly GCA_035542715.1). Classification (GTDB taxonomy): domain Bacteria; phylum Myxococcota_A; class UBA9160; order UBA9160; family UBA9160; genus DATKKW01. The sequence goes on along the minus strand of DATKKW010000016.1, from coordinate 111,652 downwards.
GCTCCTGCAGGAGTACTTCTTCGTGGCCTGCGCGCTGCGCGACATTCTCGCGCGCTTCCGGCGACGCCACGGATACTCCGCCGACCTCTCTCAGGGCGTCGCGGTCCACCTGAACGACACGCATCCGGCGCTCGCGGTCGCGGAGCTCATGCGCCTGTTCGTCGACGAGGAGAACATGCCGTGGCAGGCGGCGTGGGAGACGACGCAGCGCACGCTCGCCTACACGAACCACACGCTGCTGCCGGAGGCCCTCGAGACCTGGCCGCAGCCGCTCTTCGCCGCGGTGTTGCCGCGCCACAACGAGATCGTCGAGCAGATCAACGACCGCTTCCTGAAGGTGGTCGTCTCGCGCTGGCCGGGCGACCTCGACCGCATGCGGCGCATGTCGATCATCCAGGAGGGCACTCCCAAGCACGTGCGGATGGCGAACCTCGCGATCGTGGGGAGCCACGCCACGAACGGCGTCGCCCAGCTCCACACGCGCCTCCTGCGCAGCGACCTCGTGCCCGACTTCGCCGAGCTCTGGCCCGAGCGCTTCCACAACAAGACCAACGGCATCACCCCGCGCCGCTGGCTCCACCAGGCCAATCCGAGGCTCTCGGACCTGATCTCCGCGCGCATCGGGAGCGAGTGGATCACCGATCTCGAGCGGATCCACGAGCTCGAGCCCTACGCCGACGACTCGGAGTTCCGGGTCGGCTTCCGTGCGGTGAAGCGCCACAACAAGCAGGCCCTGGCCCGCCTGCTGCAGGACACGGCCGGGGTGTCCGTCTCGGTCGATGCGCTCTTCGACGTGCAGGTGAAGCGGATCCACGAGTACAAGCGTCAACTCCTCGCGGTGATGCACGCGATCCACGAGTACCTCCTGCTGGTCGAGGAGGGTCAGGCGCCCGACGCGCCCAAGGTCTACGTGTTCGGCGGGAAGGCCGCGCCGGACTATTTCATGGCGAAGCTCACGATCCGCCTGATCCACGGCGTGGCCTCGCTGGTGAACTCGGACCCGCGCGTGGACGGTGCCCTGCGCGTCGCGTTCGTGCCGGACTATCGCGTGTCGCTGGCGGAGCGGATCATCCCGGCCGCCGACCTGTCGGAGCAGATCTCGACCGCGGGGAAGGAGGCGTCCGGCACGGGGAACATGAAGTTCGCCCTGAACGGCGCGCTCACGATCGGGACTCTCGACGGCGCGAACGTCGAGATCCGCGACGCCGTCGGCGAGGAGAACATCTACATCTTCGGCCTGCGCGCCGAAGAGGTGCGCGAGCTGCGCAAGAGCGGCGGCTACGACCCGCGCGAGTGGTACCAGCGCAGCGCCGACGTGCGACGCGTGATGGACGCGATCGCCAGCGACCGCTTCTGCGACGGCGAAGGCGGCCTCTTCCGCCCGATCTGGGACCGCCTGATCGAGCACGGCGACGAGTACTTCCACCTCGCAGACTTCGACGACTACGCCGCGACCCAGCGCCGCGCAGCCCACGACTACGCCGATCGGGACGACTGGGCGCGACGGGCGATCCTGAACGTCGCGCGCATGGGGCGCTTCTCCAGCGACCGCGTGATCCGCGAGTACGCGACGGAGACGTGGCGGCTCGAGCCCGTTCGCTGAGCCGACCACGACCGCAGCCTCGGGCGCGATCGTCGCGCTCGCCGGATGTGGGACAATCGAGGGCGATGGCGACCCTCGCGGCCCGCGCTCGCCGGTGGCTCTTCGTGGGCGCCCTCCTCTCCGCCGTGACGAGCCCGGGATCGGATTCCGCGGCGGAGGACCCCGCGACGTCGGCCGAGCGCGGCGACGCGTGGCCCGTGGAGACGAGACCGAACCAGGAGAAGCTTCGACCGAGGCCCGAGGCCGCCATCCCGCCGACGCCACCGTCGTGGCTCGAGGCGCCCTACGCCACCGGAGACTGGGGCGGCACGAGGAGCTGGCTCGCCGACCACGGCGTGGTTCCGACCCTCACCTACGCCGCGGACGTGCAGGCGAACGTCTCGGGCGGGAAGCGCCAAGCCGGCCGCTACTTCCACCAGATCGGGTTCGACCTCCTGCTCGATCTCGAGAAGCTCGCGGGCCTCCCGGGCATGCGCGTCCATCTCTCCGTCGCGCAGCAATCCGGCCGGAGCCTGACCGCCGACGCCGTGGGGAGCGTCTTCACCGTCGCGGACGTGTGCTGCGGCACCGGGGTGCAGGTCGCCGACGTCGCCCTCGAGCAGTCGCTCTTCTCCGATCGGCTCGAGCTCGAGGCGGGCCGCATCGCGCCCGGGGACGACTTCCTGAGCTCGCCGCTCGACTGGACCTTCCTGAGCAGTGCGATCGACGCGAACCCGGCCGGTGTCACGTTCCAGGTACCCTTCTCCGCCTACCCGAACACGACCTGGGGCGCCCACCTGAAGGCGCGGCCGACCCCCGGGATCGAGCTCCAGCTCGGCGTGTACGACGGAGAGGCGTCCTTCATCGGTGACGGAGACCACGGCCTCGATTGGGGCTTCCACGGCGGCGCCGGGCTCCTGATGCTCGCCGAGGGCGCGTGGCGATGGAACGCTGGGTCGACCGCGCACGGCCTCCCGGGGACCGTGAGCCTCGGCGGCTTCTATCATTCGGGCCCCTTCGCCGTCCTGGACGAGCCCGGGAAGTCGGAGCGGGGCAACGGCGGGATGTATCTCTACCTCGACCAGAAGGTCTGGAGCCCGGGCGGCCCGCGGAGCGCTCGAGGCCCGACGCCGTTCGTCTGGCTGACGTACGCGCCGGACGAGTCGCTCTCCCAGATGCCGTTCTTCGCGAGCGCGGGCGTCGTGTGGCGCGGCGTCTTCGCGAGCCGGAAGGACGACGAGCTGGCGCTGGGCGGGGAGTACGGCTGGTTCAGTCCGAAGCAGCGACGCCAGCAGGAGCGCGAACGGGCCGCCGGCCAGGACGTCGTGGTGCAGAGCTTCGAGGGCGTGATCGAGCTCGGCTACGCAGCGCAGCTCACGCCCTGGCTCGTGCTCGAGCCGGACGTGCAGTACGTGATCCGGCCCGGTGCCGGCGGCGCGCTGCGAAACGCCCTCGTGCTCGGCACCCAGATCGTGATCGCATTCTGAGCGTGGCGCAGTCGGTGGTGCGCCCTACGCTGCCGCAGGACGCCCGTCAGCCACGGAAGGAGCCCGCCCATGTCGCCGACCGCTTCGAAGCCCCTCGCCTCCAAGACCGCCATCGTGACGGGCGCCTCGTCCGGCATCGGGCGCGCGATCGCCGAGCGCCTCGGCGTCGCGGGCGCCCACGTCTACCTCGCGGGCCGGACGAGGGACGCGATGGAGGCCTCGGCCAAGGCGATCGCGGAGGCGGGGGGCAAGGCCGCGGTGGTGGCGATGGACGTGCGCGACGTGGCCGCGTTGCGCGCGCTCGTCGATCGGGCGGTGCGCGAGACGGGTCGGCTCGACGTGATGGTGAACAACGCCGGCCTCTCGTTCCCCGCGTCGATCGTGGATGGCGATCCGGAGGAGTGGCGGCAGATGCTCGAGACCAACGTGCTGGCGCTCCTCGTCGGCTCGCAGGCGGCGGTCCGGGCGATGCGCGCCTGCAAGGCGGAGGGGCACGTGGTGAACGTCTCGTCGATCGCGGCCCAGCGCCCCGACTCCGGGGTCTACGGCGCCACGAAGCACGCCGTGAACTGCATCTCGAGCACGCTCCGGCGCGAGCTCGAGGACGATACGATCCGCGTGGTGAACGTGATGCCGGGCGCGATCGCGACGAACTTCGCGCGGAACTTCGATCCGAAGTTCGTCGGCATGTTCGCGAAGGCCGCGGGGGTCGAGGTCGACGTGAAGCCGGGCGAACGCCTGCCGGACGAGGTCTTCGAGAAGCTCTCGGCGAAGATGAAGCAGACGCTCCTCGCGCCCGAGGAGGTGGCCGACGCGGTGCTCTGGGCCGTGACCCAGCCGATCCACGTGGCGATCCACGACATCGTCGTGCGTCCCGCCAAGCAGCTCAACCTCTAGGCGCGCCGTGCGCGTCGTCGTCGAGCCTCACGAGGCAGCTGCGATCGCGAACGTCGCGCAGCGCGTGGCGCGAGCGCTGCGCCGCCCCGGGCCCTGCGTGCTCGGGCTCGCGACGGGCGCCACGATGCGTCCGCTCTACCGCGAGCTCGTGCGCCTCCATCGCGAGCGCGGGCTCTCCTTCGCGCGCGCCGAGACCTTCAACCTCGACGAGTACGTGGGGCTCGGGCCGGACGATCCCGCGAGCTTCCACTTCGCCATGCGCGAGCACCTGTTCTCGAAGGTCGACCTCGACCGCGGACGCGCGCACCTGCCCGATGGACGCGCCGCCCATCCGATGCGCGAGGCCGCCGCCTACGAGGGCCGCATCCAGGCCGCGGGCGGGATCGACCTCCAGCTGCTCGGGATCGGGCGCAACGGGCACCTCGGCTTCAACGAGCCGGGCTCGTCCCTCGCGAGCCGCACGCGCGTCACGGCGCTCACCGTCGACACGATCGAGGCAAACCGCGCGGACCTCGGCCCGTTGCCGGAGCCGCCGCTCCTCGCGATCACGATGGGCCTCGGGACGATCCTCGCGGCCCGCGCGTGCGTCCTCCTCGCGTTGGGCGAGGCGAAGGCGGCGGCGGTCGCGCAGGCGATCGAAGGCCCGGTGTCGGCGCAGGCGCCGGCCTCGGTGCTGCAGCTCCACCCCGACGCGACCATCGTGCTCGATCCGCCCGCTGCGTCGCGCCTCGAGCGCTGCGATCAGTACTTCGAGGCGGAGTCGCTGCAGCGCGCCCTCGAGGCGCGCTTCGGCGAGGATTGAGAGGCGCTCACGCCGCGCGCGCCGGCTCCCGCTCGATCACGAGCTTCACGGCGGGCTCCGCCATGGCCTCCGCCGCGTCGGAGAAGCGCTCCCGCCGCGTGACGATCCGGTCGAGGTGCAGCCGGCCGGCGTCGATCGCCCGGAGCACCTCGGGCAGCTCGCGGCGGGCGTGACAGCGTCCGCTGTGGAGCACGATGCCCTTCGTATAGAGGCGTCCCATCGGCAGCGGCGTGGCGTCGCCCGGGTAGTAGACCGGCGACACGCACACGCCTTCCTTGTCGGTCGCGCGCACGGCCGCGACGAGGCCCGCCGGATCGCCCGTGGCGTCGATGCAGATCTCGAAGGCCCCGCGCACGCTCGCGACGGGCGCCTGCGTCGTCTTCGCGCCCAGCGCCTCGGCGATCGCGAGGGCGTCGTCGTCCGACGACACGAAGTCGACGCTGCCCGCGCCGAGCGCGAGGGCCGCGTCGGTGGCGTAGAGCGCGATGCTCGGCGCGATCCCGGCGAGGACGAGGACGCGCGCGCCCGGGCGCGCCCGCAGATGGGGCGCCACGCAGCGCCAGCCGTCCGTCGCGTTGTCGGCCGAGGCGGCGAGCACGAAGTCGGGCACGCCCTGCGGCGCGGGAAGGAGCATCGCCTCGGCGAAGGGCACGCGGATCCGGTCCGAGAGCGCGCCGCCCCACTCGCGCTCGGACAGCGGAAGGCCGTAGGCCGACAAGAACGGAACGCGCTCGCAGGACCCCGTGTGGCCGCGCAGGCAGCGGCCACAGGCACCGCACGAGATCTGGAACGGCACGACGACGCGCTGTCCGAGGGAGAGACCGCGGACCGCGTCGCCCAGCGCGACGATCTCGCCCACGCACTCGTGTCCGAGCGCGAAGGCGCGCGGCGGGGGCAGGATGCCCGCGGCGTAGAGCAGGTCGATATCGCAGCGCGAGACGGCGAGGGGCCGCACCAGGGCCTCGCCGTCTCCCTCGAGCGTCGGCTCGGGAACGTCACGCCACTCGATGCGCCGCGAGCTGTCGAGGGTGAGCTGCTGCACGCCCCGAGGCTACGCGCGGCGGCCGATCGCGACAAACGATTCTTTCGCAATCGCGATTGCGCTCAGCGCACGCGCGCTCCGGCACGGCGCGCGCGCTGCCACGCCTCGGCCTCGGCGCGCGCCCAGCTCCGGAAGGCCCGGATCCGCGGCTCGTCGATCTGCTCGGGCCGTCCGACGAGGTGATACGTCGACGGGCTCTCGACCGACACAGGAAACGGACGGACGAGGCGGCCCTCGGCGAGGGCGCGCTCCACGAGGACGTCGGAGAGGAGCGCCACGCCCTGGCCTGCGGCCGCGGCGTCGATCAGGAGCTGCGCGTTGTCGTAGCGGAGAGTGCGCGCGGGGCCGAGCCCGGCCACGCCTGCCGCGCGAAGCCAGAGGCTCCACGCCTCCGGTACGTGCGTCTCCTCGAGCCACGTATGACGTGCGAGATCGCGCGGGCAGGCGAGGGGCGGATCGCCCTGCACGAGCGTCGGGCTCGCGACCGGGAAGATGCGGATCTCGACGAGCTTCTCGGAGTGGAGGCCGGGCCACGGCCCCCGTCCGAAGCGGATCGCCAGGTCGACCGGGTCGCGCGCGAAGTCGGCGTAGGCGGTCGTCGCCTCCATCTGCACGTCGATGCCGGGATACGCGGCCTCGAAGCGGGGGATCCGCGGCACGAGCCAGTTGCCGGCGAAGCTCTGCAGCACCGAGAGGCGAAGGGGCCGCCGCGCGTCGGCGCCTCGGAGGCTCGCGCTCGCCCGGTCGAGGCGGCCGAGCGCCTCGCCGACCTCGGCGTGGAACCGCGCGCCGGCCGGGGTGAGGACGATGCCCCGCACGCGGCGCTCGAAGAGGGGTGCGCCGAGCTCCTCCTCGAGGGCCTGGATCTGCCGGCTCACCGCCGACGGTGTCACGCAGAGCTCGGCCGCCGCCGCCTTGAAGCTCCCGAGGCGGGCGGCGGCCTCGAAGACACGAAGCGCGGGCAGCGACGGAAGATGGTCGAACATCGCGGGCTCGCGGCGAGCATAACGGAAGCGCGCGCGCCGGCCCGGCCTCGGGAGCGGGGAAGGCGTGCGGCCTCGACGCCTTGGCAGCGCTTCTGCACATCGCCGACGCGGCGATTGCGCGGCGCTCGGTCGCCTTGGCGGCGAATCTGCCGCAAAACGGCGTTCCCGCGGCGTAAGCTCGACGTAGGACGTCGTGGAGGTTCCCCATGCTGCACCGGGTCACGCTTCTCCGGCGCGCGCTGCTCGGCGCGGGCCTGCTGTCTCTCCTCGCCGCGGCGCCGGCCGTCGCGCAGCTCCTGACGCCGGTTCCCCCGCCGTCGCAGCCCACGCCCGTCGTGCTCACGATCTTCGCCTTGACGGGCGACGGGCGGCTCCTCGTGCTGCAACAGAATCGCGTCGCCGACGCGCGCGTCGTGAATCGAATCCACGGTCTCCAGATCGACGGCGCGCTGGTCTCGATCGACTTCCGTCCGTCGAACGGCCGGCTCTACGGGCTCGGCAGCGCGGGCGGGATCTACGTCGTCGACACGCGGACGGCCCTCGCGACCCTGGTGTCGCGCAGCAGCCTTCCGCTCACGGGAAGCTTCTTCGACATCGACTTCAATCCCGTGAACGACCGCCTGCGCGTCGTGAGCGACGTCGGTCAGAACCTGCGCGTGAACGTCGACACGGGCGCGTCGATCGCCGACGCCGACGTGAGCTACCCGGGCACGAGCGCGCCCGCGTTCGGCGTGGACGGGGTCGCCTACACGAACAACGACGCGACGCTCAGCACGGGCACGACGCTCTACGTGCTCGACACCGAGCTCGACCAGATCGCAATCCAGTCGCCGCCCAACGAGGGCAGCCTCGCGCCGGTCGGCCGGCTCGGCGTCGACGTCGATCCGCCGGTGGGCTTCGACATCTACAGCGCTCCGACCGACGGCGCGACGACGCCCGTCCAGGCGTTCGCGAGCGTGGTCCGTTCCGGACGGTCGCGGCTCTACGGGATCAACCTCGTCACCGGTGTCGCGAAGGGCTTCGGGGCCTTCCGGTCGAGCTTCGGGGTGATCAGCATCGCGGTCCCGCCCAACCAATTCTGATCGCGCGCCGCCGCTCGCCTCGCGCGGGGACGCGTGTCGGCTACCGTCGCCACACCGACGCCCCTCGTCGCGGCGCCCGTGCGCCAGGCCGTGCTCTTCTCGCGTCACCGAGCCCGGCCCGCGGCATCCGAAGGAGATGGACATGAAGCGCTACGAGAAGCCGACCCAGGCGGAGCTGCGGCAGCGGCTCTCGCCCGGCCAGTACGCCGTCACCCAGGAGGACGCGACCGAGCGGCCCTTCCACAACGAGTACTGGGCCGAGCATCGCCCGGGGATCTACGTCGACGTGGCGACGGGCGAGCCCCTGTTCTCGAGCCTCGACAAGTTCGACTCCGGCACGGGCTGGCCGAGCTTCACGCGGCCCCTCGAGCCGGGGAACGTGGTCACGCGGGAGGACCGCAAGCTCTTCATGCGGCGCGTCGAGGTGCGCTCGAAGGCCGGCGACTCGCACCTGGGCCACGTCTTCGAGGACGGTCCTGCGCCGACCGGCCTGCGCTTCTGCATGAACTCGGCGGCGCTGCGCTTCGTGCCCCTCGAGGCCCTCGAGCGCGAGGGCTACGGCGAGTATCGCAAGCTCTTCGACGGAGCCGACGTCGCCGCGGCGCAGCCCGCCGCCGCGGAGCGGCCCGAGCCGGCGAACGCGCCGGCGGGCCTCGCCGTGGCGACGCTCGCGGGCGGCTGCTTCTGGGGCGTGGAGGAGCTGATCCGCGCGCTTCCCGGAGTCGTCGACACCCAGGTCGGCTACACCGGCGGTACGACGGCGCGGCCCGGCTACCGCGAGATCTGCGAGGGCGACACCGGCCACGCGGAGGCCGTGCGCATCACGTTCGACCCCGCGAAGACGAGCTACGGGCAGATCCTCGAGCACTTCTTCCGGCTGCACGATCCGACGACGCCGAATCGGCAGGGGAACGACGTCGGCACGCAGTATCGCTCCGCCATCTTCTACCACGACGACGAGCAGAAGAAGATCGCGGAGGAGGTGCGCGCGCGCGTCGACGCCTCGGGGAAGTGGGCGCGTCCCGTCGTCACCGAGATCGTGCCGGCGCGACCCTGGTTCGACGCCGAGGAGTACCACCAGGACTACCTGCAGAAGAACCCCGGCGGCTACACCTGCCACTTCGTGCGCGACTGAGGCCGCTCGCGAGCGGTCGCGCTAGGCGAGGTAGGGGATCGTCATCGGCCCTTCGGGCAGGACCGCGATCGGTGCGTCGTCGCCGATCCGCGAGAGCTCCGCACGCACGCGCTCGGCGACGTCTCCGATCGGCTCGAGGTGCGCGCGGCGCACCTCGTCGTCGTCGAGCTCGCTCTTGAGCGCGATCCGCGCCCGCAGACGGAGCTGGGCCAGGATCTGGGCCTCCCACTGGTCGTAGAGCGAGAAGCCGGGCGCGAGGATCGTGTCGAGGATCGCACGCGGCGAGGCATGCTCGAGCAGGAGCTTCCGGAAGTTGCCGTGGCTCGGGAAGCCGTCGTCGCAGCGCGCCGCCTGGACGACGAGGCCGTGCTCCGCGACCACCTGTGCGCCGGCGCTCATGCCCTTCACGGCCTGGTACAGGTTCTGGTCGAGGGGAAAGCCGCTGTTCGTCGTCACCACCACGGGGAAGGGCTCGCGGCAGCCGACCATCGCCACCTCCCTCGAGAACGCGCAGCCGGCCTCGTGGGCCGCGATCGGGTCCCCGCAGAAGAAGCGCGTGATCGCGCGCTCGCGGTTCAGCGTCACGTTGATGCAGAAGTCGAGCGGGAGGAGCGCGCCGAGCTCGCGCACGATCGCCTGCGTCGGGTTCCCGTGGAGCACGCCCCACGTGCTGCGCGGGTCGGCGATCACCGCCGCGCCGTGGTAGCGGAGGATCGAGTCGATGTCCGCCACGGCGGGGAACACGCCCTTGTAGCCGCCCGAGAAGCCCGCCATGAAGTGCGGCTCGATGAAGCCCAGCACGATGCGGCGGTCGGCGCGGACGTAGTCCGCGTTCATCCGGACGCGCTGGCCGTCGGACCAGGCGCCGGCCTCGAGCAGCGTGCCGGCGTCGTGCGCGGAGTGGTTCACGACGCGGTAGCGCGAGAAGGCGTCGGCACCGACCATGCGCGCGAGCTCCTCGTCGGTGTTGGCGCGGTGCGAGCCCGTGCCGTTCACGATCACGACGTCGACCGCGCGCACGTGCGAGAGCTCGGCGAAGAGCCACGGCAGGAGACGCGCGGTCGGGAGCGGTCGCGTGAGGTCGGGGATCACGACGGCGAGCCGCTCGCCCGGCCGAACGATCTCGGCGAGCGGCCGCGCGCCGAGGGGCGCGCGCACGGCGTCGCGGAATGCAGCCGCCTCGTCGGGGAGGCCGGGCACGAAGCGCGGCTCGAGCACGGTGACGTTCGTCCCGGGGAGGTCCACCTCGAGACGCTCGCTTCCGTACGGGAGCTTCACCCTCATGGTCGGCCCGAAGGATACCTCGGCAGGAGATCGAGCTCGCGGAGCCGCCGCCCCTTCTCGTCCTTCGCGGAGAGGACCGGCGCGGCGACGGGCCACGGGATCGCGAGGTCGGGATCGTTCCAGGCGATCGTGATCTCGTCCTCGGGCGCGTAGAAGTCCGTGCACTTGTACTCGACCTGCGCCCGCTCGCTCGTCACGACGAAGCCGTGGGCGAAGCCTTCCGGCACGAAGAGCTGGTGACGGTTCTCCGCGGAGAGCAGCGCGGCGGTGTGCCGACCGAAGTGTGGCGAGCCGCGGCGGATGTCGACGGCGACGTCCCAGATCTCGCCTTCGATCACGCGCACGAGCTTGGCCTGCGGATGCGAGATCTGGGCGTGGAGGCCCCGGAGCACGCCGCGGCTCGAGGCCGAGTGGTTGTCCTGGACGAAGACCGCGTCGATCCCGCCCTCGGCGAACTTCCGCGCGTGATGGACCTCGAAGAAGAAGCCGCGGGCGTCGCCGAAGATCCGTGGCTCGACGCGGATCACGCCCGGGAGATCGGTCGCGACGAAGCGCACGGCTAGCGCGCCTCGTGCAGGAGCTGGAGCAGGTACGCGCCGTACTCGTTGTTGCGCATCGTCTCCGCGTGCTCCTCGAGCCGCGCCGAGTCGATCCAGCCGAGGCGCCACGCGATCTCCTCGGGACAGGCGACCTTGAGCCCCTGCCGGTCCTGGATCGCCTGGATGAAGTTCGCGGCCTGGAGCAGCGATTCGAAGGTCCCCGTGTCGAGCCATGCGATCCCGCGGCCGAGCCGTTCGACGTGGAGCTCGTGGCGAGCGAGATAGGCCGCGTTCACGTCGGTGATCTCGAGCTCGCCGCGCGCCGAGGGCTCGAGCGCGGCGGCGATGTCGAGCACCTGGTTGTCGTAGAAATAGAGGCCCGTCACCGCCCAGTTCGAGCGCGGGACCTTCGGCTTCTCCTCGATGTGCAGGGGGCGTCCCTCGGCGTCGAGCTCCACCACGCCGTAGCGCTCGGGGTCGCGCACCCAGTAGCCGAAGACCGTCGCACCGCGCTCGCGCGCCGCCGCGGCGTGGAGCTGGTCGGGGAACCCGTGCCCGTAGAAGACGTTGTCGCCGAGGGCGAGCGCCACGCGGTCGCGGCCGACGAAGCGGCGGCCGAGCACGAAGGCCTGGGCCAGGCCCTCGGGCCGCTCCTGTACGGCGTAGGAGATCGCGATCCCGAGGTGGCGGCCGTCGCCGAGCAGGCGCTGGAAGGCCGCCTGGTCGTGGGGGGTCGTGATCACGAGGATGTCGCGGATGCCCGACAGCATGAGCGTCGAGAGCGGGTAGTAGATCATCGGCTTGTCGTAGATCGGCAGGAGCTGCTTCGAGATCCCGCGCGTGCCAGGGTAGAGCCGCGTGCCCGATCCGCCGGCGAGGATGATGCCCTTCACCACGTCTCCGCGTCGTCCCGCCGGCGGATGCGCCGGCCGGGCGCAGATGTAGCACGGGGGCCGCCGCCGCCGCCGCGCGGCCGCCCACCCGGACGCGGCGACGCGGCGCTGGAGCGCGCTCCCGAGTTGACACCGCCCACATCGCTTGGCAGGGTGGCCCCATCGTGGTGGAGTCGGCTCGGATCTCGACCCGGCGTCGCGCGGCCCGCAAGCCGCGCGACGCCTACCACCACGGCGACCTGCGCCGGGCGCTGGTCGACGCGGCCCTCGCCCTGGTGGCCGAGCGCGGCCCGGTGGACTGGACGCTGCGCGAGGTCGCGCGCCGCGTCGGCGTGAGCCACAACGCGCCGTACCGCCACTTCGCGAGCCGCGAGGCGCTGCTCGCCGCCGTCGCGGAGGAGGGCTTCCGCGCCTTCGTGCGGATCATCGAGGAGGCCGACGCGCGCGCGCCGCGCGAGGCCGAGGCCCGCCTGCGCGGCTGCTTCGCCACCTACCTGCGCTTCGCCCTCGAGAACCCCGCCGCGCTCCGCCTGATGTTCAGCCACGAGCTCGCGGACAAGTCGCCCTATCCCGCGCTGCGGCAGGCCGCCCTCGCCGCCTACGCGAAGCTCCGCGAGATGATGGTGCTCGCCCAGCAGGAGGGCGTCCTTCGCCCCGGCGACCCCGACACCGCGGCGCTGGCGACGTGGTCGATGGCCCATGGGCTCTCGATGCTCGTGCTCGAAGGGCAGGTGCCCGCGGCGGCCGAGCCGAGGAAGCGCGACGCGCTCGTGGAGCAGATGTTCGAGGCGACGCTCCGCGGGATCGGCGCGCCGCGCCCGCGGCGCGCCGCTAGGGCAGGAACCTCGCGGGCTCCGCGAGCTTCCGCGGCAGGTACTCGTCGATCACGTAGTTGAGCCCCCACTTCGCGAGGGCCTGCTGCTCGGCGCGGACGCCCATCTTGAGCAGCTGGTCGATCGCCTTCTGCCACTCCTTGTGGGTCTGGAAGAACGGATCGTTCTTGAGCGCGTCCTTCGCGCGCTTCACGTCGACCTCCTGCAGCGGATGGGTCGGAAGCTGGTAGTCGAGGATGTCCTGGGGCGTGACGCCGAGGTAGCGCGCCTTCGGCACGCAGAAGAACTGCGAGAGGTGGGCGGCGTTGCCCGAGCCGACCTTGAGCGTGCGGTAGATGTTCGAGATGCCGTACGGGTCGCAGTCGACGAAGGCGTAGACCGGGAGCTTGCACTCGTCGCTGAGCTTCCGGATGAAGCGACGCGTGGCACGCGTCGGCACGCCGGCCATCGACACCAGGATGCAATTCGCGGTCTGCCAGAACTTGTGGCTCTGGAGCCTCTGGAACACGCCGCCGGTCTCGATCGCCAGGATGAACTTCGCGCTCGTCTCGAACGAGAGGTGCTCCACCGTGCTCGGGATCGAGTAGGCGCCGGAGCCGAAGCGCGTGCAGTCGATGCGCTCGATCTGTCCGGTCTCGCGGTCGGGGTCGAGCACGATGAGCTGCCCAGCCACGGCGCCGCCGTGCTCGTCGGGGATGAAGCGGAGCTGCTCGCGCGAGACACCGCGCACGCTGAACAGCGCCTCGATGTCGTCCATCACCGTGTCGGACTCGGTCTGCTCGTCGAAGCGCGCCTCCTCCCAGTTCTTGCTCTGGTAGTAGGCGTCCCGCTTCGTGGCGAAGTCGTTGTTCTCGACGAGCTCCTTCGAGAGGCCCATCATGCGCAGCGTCTGCGCGAAGCTCTTCACGGTGTTGACGGTCAGCGTCCGCACCTTCTTCTGGCGGCCGATCTCGAAGTAGCCCTTCTTGTCGCTGTAGGTGACGTTGCCGAGCGCGCGCACGGGGAACGAGAGATCGGGCTTCCGCTCGCGCAGGATGTCGGTGTGCACCTCCTTCGCAGCGTCCTGGATCAGCCCGACGGTCACCTTGTCGGCGGCCGCGTTGCGCGCGGCGATCGCGCTCTTCGGCGCGTCCACCTTCTTCTCCGGGGCCTTGGTCTTCGGGGTCTTGCGTGCGGCCATCGTCACATGCTCCGGCTGCGCTCGAGGACACCGCGCAGGTGCGCCACGACCTTGTCGCGCTCGCGGTCGTCGAAGGCGAGGATCTGCTGCAGGCCGATCGCGACCTGGGGGATGTACTTGTCGATGTAGGCGCGCTTCTTGGCCTCGTCGGCGTCGCGCCGCCGCTTGCTGATGAAGTGCATCACGCGGCGGCCGCACTCCTGCAGGCCGAGGCGCATCTCCTTGGTGATCTCGTCGTAGCTCGCGATCGCCTCCTTGCTCTCGGAGGTGAACGGCACCCAGACGCTCGCGATGTGGACCATGAGGAGCATCGGCCCGACGGGCAGCGCGCCCTTCGGCTGCTGCAGGTGGTAGGCCTTCCAGTCCGTGCCGGAGACCGCCTTCGTGATCGCGCAGGCGCCCTGCTGGTACTGGAGCGGCACGCGGTTCGCGTAGCGGTAGAGCGTGATCGGCTCCTCGGCGGGCAGGTCGCCGCCGTAGGCCAGGCCCGCCTCGATCAGGAAGGGATTCCCGCGGTACACCACCGGGCGACGCGTCACCGCGGCGTAGAAGTCGGCCTTGACCTCGGCGTGGAGCGCCTTCTCGATCAGCGCCTCGCCGATCGGCGCGATGCAGTCCGTCGGCGGCGCCATGATCTTCGTCGCCTGGATCGCGGCGTGGATGCGCTCCGCCTCCTCGCGCGTGACCTCGCCGGGCCGGCGCGTCGTCGGCACCTTCGCGCGCTGGCAGATCTCGTCCGCGACCTTGGGCCCGACGCGCGAGAAGTCCTGCAGCAGGCAGGCCCGGAGCGTCCGCGCCTGGGTGTCGCGGAACATCTGCATCAGGACCCCGAGCTCGACGCCGTAGGGATGCGGCTGGATCTCGGCCGTGGCCGGCGGCAGCTCCTCGGCCACGCGCGGGAACGCCTTCTCGGTGTCGCCGTCGGCGCTCTTCGGCGGAACGAACGCGATCTGCGCGTGGGGATTCGCGAGGGAGACCTGGCGCAGGTAGGCCTCGACGCCCTGGCGTCCGCCGCGGTACGCGGCCTCGAGCTCGATCTCGACTCGCGTGCCGTGGTCCTTGGGCCAGTCGACCTCGTCGTCGCGCGTCACCTTGGGCTCGTTCTTCTGCGTGTCGATCACGAGCTCGAGGTGGTGCGCCTTCTTCTTCGCGTCGGTCTTGGTGTGGATCACGACGGGCTTGCCCGTCGTGAGGAGGCCGTACATGCCGGCCGCGCTGATGCCGATGCCCTGCTGCCCGCGGCTCTGGCGCAGGCGGTGGAACTTCGAGCCGTAGAGGAGGCGCCCGAAGACCTTCGGCGCCTGGGCCCGCACGATGCCCGGCCCGTTGTCCTCCACGGCGACGCGGAAGCGCGTCTCGCCCAGCTGCACGATCTCGACCCGGAGATCGGGAAGGATTCCGGCCTCCTCGCAGGCGTCGAGGGCGTTGTCGACGGCCTCCTTCACGGTGGTGAGGAGCGCCTTCGCCGGATTGTCGAAGCCGAGCAGGTGGCGGTTCTTGGCGAAGAATTCGGAGACGGAGATCTCGCGCTGCTTCTTCGCCATGTCGGAGGCCGTGGCGCGCGCGCGCGGCTTCTCGGCCTTGGCCGGCCGCGGGGGCGCCTCGGCCCGGGGCCCCTTCGCCTCCTTCACGGGCTTCGCCGGCCGGGCGACGGCCTTCTTCTTCGCGCCGCCCTTCTTCCCGGTCGGCTGCGGCGCCGCGCTCGCGGCGGCGGCCGCTCCCTTCGCGGCGAAGACGAACGACTGCTGATCGGACACGGGCACCACCCCCCGAAGCTCGACGCGTCCGGGTCAGAGGGTCCACGTCCGGTGGGGTGCGGTCAACCCGAGAGAGAAGGTCGGCGGACCCGGGCTGCGGGGCCCGGATCCGCTCCGCGGAGCGCGGCGGGGGTGCGCCGCCGGCTCCGCGCGCGTCGCGCAGAAGCGCGGCGCGCTAGTTCTGCTTCACGTACTCGCTGAGATCGATGTCGAGGAGCAGCGAGTCGCGGAAGTTCCCACCGAGCCGCACGCTCCCGGAGCGGAGCATGTGGAGCACGGTCACGATCACCTCCAGCTCGTTCTCCGCCACCTCGTCCACGGCCCGGACGAGCTCGAGCAGGGTGGTCTGCACGGCCTCCGTGGCAGCCTCGGCGGGCAACGGCGCGACGGCACTCAGGGCAACGGCGCTCATGATGGGACCTCCTCCTGTCGGATGTCGTAGAGCAGAAAGCGTGCCAGCTCGGCACGGTGCCCCGGGGGTCTCTCGAAGCTCGTCTTTCCAATGGGTTACGCAGGATCGGGCGCGCCGGATGCACCTCCCGCGCCCGGCGGGTGACGATTTCCGTCGAGCGACCGTCCGAAATCGGACACCGGGTGGCGGCGGATTTCATCCACCTGCCGCCACGCGTGGCGGAGAGTCCCCCGGCTTCGGGACGGAGGAATCCCCGAGGCTGCTAGCCTCGCGCGGCGTGGAGACCGCGCCGGGCGCATTCGTACAAAGGGGCCAAGCGCCGCTTCCGCTCCCGGCGCCCTCCGTCGTCGAGCTCCGCGGCGTGACGAAGCGCTTCGGCGAGCGCACGGCCGTCGACGGGCTCGATCTCGACGTTGCGCGGGCCGGCTGCTTCGGGCTCCTCGGCCCGAACGGCGCGGGCAAGACGACGGCGCTGCGCATGGTCTACGGCGTCACGCGTCCGACGGCGGGCAGCGTGCGCGTGTTCGGCCTCGACGTCGCGCGCGAGCCGCGCGCGGTGCGCGCGCGCCTCGGCGTGACGCTCCAGCAGAACGTGCTGATCGAAGCGCTCTCGCCGCTCGAGAACCTCTACGTCTTCGGCCGCTACCACGGGCTGCGCGAGGGCATCCTGCGCCGGCGCGCGGCCGAGCTCGTCGAGGAGCTCGAGCTCGCGAGCCACGCGAATGCGCCGGCGCGCACGCTCTCGGGCGGCATGCAGCGCCGGCTCGCGATCGCGCTCTCGCTCATGAACCGCCCGGAGCTCCTGATCCTCGACGAGCCGACGACGGGCCTCGACCCGCAGGTGCGCCTCGTGCTCTGGGAGCGCGTGCGCCGCCTGCGCGAGAGCGGCACCACGGTGCTCGTCACGACGCACTACATGGAGGAGGCCGAGCGGCTGTGCGACCGGATCGCGGTGATGGCGTTCGGAAGGCTGCGTGCCGAGGGCACGCGCGACGAGCTCGTCGCCCGCTTCCTCGCGCCGGAGGCGATCGAGGTCGCGTGCGACGCGTCCGACGAGGCGGGGCTGCGAGCGGCGCTCGGCGCGGAGGAGGCGCACTCGCTGCGCGTCGGGGAGCGCCTCGTGCTCTACGCCGACGACACGCGCCGCTGGCTCGAGGCGCTGCGCCGGCACGACGGCGGCGATCGACGGCCGGTCGTCCTCCGTCCGACGAACCTCGAGGACGTGTTCCTCGCGCTCACCGGAACGCACCTGGGAGACTCCGAGGCATGACGACCGGCGTATCCCTCCCGCACGCCCTCGCCGTCTGGCGGCGGAACGCCGCGATGTACCGGCGCACCTGGAAGCTCAACGTGCTGCCGAACTTCTTCGAGCCGCTCCTCTACCTCGCCTCGATCGGGATCGGCGTCGGCTCCTACGTGACGTCGATGGGCGGCGTGTCCTACGTGCAATTCCTGGCGCCCGGCCTGGTCGCCGTGGCCGCGATGAACGGCGCCACCTTCGAGGTCACCTACAACGTCTTCGTCCGGATGAACTTCGAGAAGGCCTACGACGCCATGCTCACGACGCCGGTCCAGCCCGACGACGTCCTCGCCGGCGAGGCGCTCTGGGCGGTCACGCGCGCCTCGATCTACGGCGGCTGCTTCCTCGTCGTGATCGCGCTCGTCGGGCTCTGCTCGCTTCCGTCGTTCGTGCTCGCGCTGCCCGTCGTCCCGCTCGGGGGTCTCCTGTTCGCGGCGCTCGGGCTCGCCGTCTCGCTCCGCATCCCGACGATCGACCTCTTCAACTTCTACTTCACGCTCTTCCTGACGCCGCTCTTCCTGTTCAGCGACGTCTTCTTCCCGCTCGCGGAGCGGCTCCCGCCCTGGGGCCAGTGGCTCGCGGAGGCGCTGCCGCTGCTCCATCCGGTGCGGCTCGCGCGCGCGGCCTTCGCCCTCGAGCCCCGCTGGATCCTGCTCTGGGACGTCGCCTACGTGCTCGGGCTCTCCGCCCTCCTGCTCGCCCTCGCGCGTCGCGCCGTCCGCACGCGTCTCACCGGCTAGGCTACGGCTCCATTCCCTGCCGGAACGCGAGCGCCTCGGCGATCTCCGCCGGACCGACGCGCGTCTCGCCGCCGAGGTCCGCGACGGTGCGTGCGACGCGCAGCACGCGACGCGCAGCCCGCGCCGAGAGGCGCAGCCGATCGACCGCCCGGCCGAGGAGCGCTCGCGCCTCGGGCGCCGCGTCGACGAGCCCGTCGAGGACGCCGTCCGGGATCTCGGCGTTGCGGCGCGCGCCCGGCATCACCCGCGAGAGGCGTCGCTCCTGCCGCGCGACGGCCGACACGACGGCGTGGCGCGCGTCCGCGCTCGATCGACCGGGCCGAACCTCCTCGAGCTCCCGCCAGGGCACGCTCGGCACGCGGACCTGGAGATCGATCCGGTCGAGGAGCGGGCCCGAGAGGCGGGCGGCGTAGCGCGCGATCGCGCCGTCGTCGCAGCGGCAGTCGCGCTCGCGCGAGAGGCGGAAGCCGCAGGGGCACGGGTTCGCGGCGGCGACGAGCTGGAAGTGGGCGGGCAGCACACAGCTGTGACGCGCTCGCGCGAGCACGATCGCACGGTCCTCGAGCACCTGGCGCAGCGCCTCGAGCACGCGCCTCTCGAACTCGGGCAGCTCGTCGAGGAAGAGGACGCCGCGGTGGGCGAGGGAGACTTCCCCGGGCCGCGGCGGGCTCCCGCCGCCGAGGATTCCCGCCGGGCTCGCGCTGTGGTGGGGCGACCGGAAGGGTCGCTCGGCGGCGAGGCTCCCTTCGCCCCGGGCCACGGCCGTTCGGGAGACCGCCCCGTGGATGCGCAGCACGTCGACTGCTTCCTCGAAGTCGAGCGGCGGGAGGAGGCCCGGCAGACGCTTGGCGAGCATCGTCTTCCCGGCGCCCGGCGGTCCGACGAGGAGGAGCGCGTGGCCGCCGGCGGCCGCCACCACGAGGGCGCGCTTCGCATGCTCCTGTCCTCGCACGTCCGCGAGGTCGAGCGACGGTGCGACCGCAGGCGCGAGACGCGGCGTCGAAGCGGGAACGAGCGGAGCCTCGCCGCGCAGGTGGACGAGGGTCGCGCGAAGGTCCGGCGCCGGCAGGACGGAGATGCCCGGCGCCAGGGCCGCCTCCGCCGCGCTCGCCTCGGGAACGATCACCTCGGCCACGCCCGCGTCGCGCAGGGCGAGGGTCAGGGCCAGGGCGCCCGGCACGGCTCGCAGGCGGCCGTCCAGGGCCAGCTCGCCGAACAGGCCGAGGCCGGTGAGCCGCTCTGCGTCGACGTCCCCTGCCGCCGCCAGGATCCCGAGCGCGATCGGGAGATCGAGCCCGGCGCCACCCTTGCGCAAGCTTGCCGGCGCGAGGTTCACCGTGACCCGGCGCTCGGGAAAGCGCAGGCCGGACGCAGCGATCGCCGCACGGACGCGCGCGCCGCTCTCGCGCACCGCAGCCTCGGGGAGCCCCACGAGATCGATGCGCGGGAGCTGCGAGCTCAGGCGCACCTCGACCTCGACCGGATGGCCATCGACACCCACGAGCGCCGCGCCGCGGGCGCGCGACACGACCGACGAGCCGGACGTCATGGACCTGCGCTCCGCGGGACCAGGGCGGGAGGGGCGCGGCCGGCGGGGCGGGGCTTCCGGGCGCGGAACTCCCCAACGGGAAGAAGGCAGGGCCCGGCGTGCCGGAACCCTGCCTTCCACCCTTAGAAAGCCCCGCCAGGGTGGGGCCTCAGCTGTGTTGTGGCGCCGACGAAAGAAAAGTGTCAGTGGAAGCGCGAATGAGAAGGCGTTTGCGCCTCTCGGGCCTCCTTCCGTTCCTTCCGGGCCCTCGGTGCCGAGGCGGCTGTATACTGCGGCGCTCGTCGGGTCGGAGCGAGACGGGGGAGCGTTGGGGCACGGGGTCCGGACGACACCTCGAGCCTTTGCAGGCGGCGGCCGCTTCGCCTTCCTCGCATGGCTCGCCTGTGCGCTGGCCTTCGCGTGCGCGGAGGACCAGCCGTCGGCCCCGCCGCCCGCGGCGGCCCTCGAGCCGGCCCCGGCGCCCGAATCCGGCTCCGACGCAGCTTCCGGGACGATCGCACCGAACGCTCCCCAGCCCGGACGCGAGCCCGGCGGAGACGTGATCGTGCTCCCGTGCGACGAGCTCTTCGTCGAGGGCTCCGCCGAGCTCACCGAGGAGGGGCGCGCGCGGCTCCGGGCTCTCGCGGCCGACATCCTGGCCCGCGGGCCGGAGCTCGTCGTGGTGCGCGCCCACACGGATGACGACGGCTCCGTCGCGTTCAACTACGCGCTCTCGGACGACCGTGCCGAGGCAGCGCGCGTCGAGCTCGTGGCGGGCGGCCTCGACCCGGCGCGGATCCGCGCCCGTGGGCTCGGGCCCAAGTACCCGATCGCCCCGAACGACACGCCCG
This sequence comes from Myxococcota bacterium, assembly GCA_035542715.1. GTDB lineage: Bacteria > Myxococcota_A > UBA9160 > UBA9160 > UBA9160 > DATKKW01. The sequence continues at coordinate 91,322 of DATKKW010000016.1, read as the reverse complement.
AAGGTCGGGCACGGAACCGGCGCGTCACGGTGGAGGTGAGAGCCCCGTCGTGGCAGCCCTCGGGAGCCTCACCGTGAAGCTGCGCCTCCTCCCGTCCCTCGGGCTGCTCGTCGCCGCGTCTGCCAGCGCGGGCACGGTGAGCCTGCGCATCGACTCCCCGACGCCCGGCGAGACCGTCCGCAACCGGGTCCATCTCGCGCCGATCCAAGGCAGTGCGTCTGCGAGCGGCGAGCGGCCGGCGGGCTACGACGTGATGGTCGTGATCGACGTCTCGCGCTCGACGGAGGGGCCGAGCGGCGTCGACGTCGACGGCGATGGTGTCTTCGGCGTGAATCCGACGCTCGAGCTCCTCCCCGAGGGCAGCTATCCGGAGGGCACCGTCAACACGGACCCCGGCGACTCGATCCTCGAGGCCGAGATCAAGGCGGCGCGCTCGCTGATCCAGAGCCTCGATCCGAAGCGCGTCCGCGTGGGCGTGATCCAGTTCTCGGGTGACGTCGATCCCGCGACGAACAAGCGCGCCCGCCCCGACCAGCAGGACGCCCTCCTCGAGTCGCCGCTCTCGAGCGACTTCGGCGCCGCGTACGGCGCGCTGGAGAAGATCCGCGCCGAGGGGCCCCACGGCGCGACGGACTTCGCGGCGGCCATCGCCCTCGCGACGCGTGAGCTCAAGGGCCTGACGGGAGCCGCCAGCACGCCGCGCGAGGACGCCAGGAAGGTGGTGCTGTTCCTGACCGACGGCACGCCTTCGTTCCCGATCGGTCGCTCCGACGTCGAGGACCCGGGCGACCGCGACCTCGCGCTCACCCAGGCGCGCATCGCGCGCTCGGCGGAGATCAAGATCAACGTCTACGCGATCGGGCCCGGCGCCCTCGCGCAGCCCGTCGCGGCGACGGAGATGGCGAAGCTCACCCAGGGCACCTACACCGCCGTGCAGAATCCCGGCGACATCATCGCGGTGCTGCAGGGCGTGTCGTTCTCCAACGTCGACGACGTCGTGGTCTCGAACCTGACGACGGGCGAGTTCTCGAGCGACGTGGAGCTGGCGCCCGACGGGAGCTTCAAGGGGTTCGTGCCGGTGAAGGAGGGCGCGAACCGCCTGCGCGTCACCGCGCTCGCCTCCGACGGAACGCACGGAAGCGTCGAGCTCGATCTCAACTTCCAGGTCGCGGGGCTGAGCGATCGCGAGATGGCGCGCGAGCTGGAGCGGATCCGGGAGCGCAATCGCCAGCTCGAGCTCCTGGTCGAGCGCAAGCGGATCGAGGAGTTCCGCGCCGCCGAGAAGCAGCGCAAGGAGCTCGAGATCCAGATCGACGGCACGGACAAGAGCGGCGCGAAGCCCTAGAGCGGCACGAGCGTCGGGTCCGACACCTCTCGGCTCTTCAGCTTGCCGTTCTCGTAGACCGAGATGATGTCGACCTTGCCGTCGCCGTTGGCGTCCTCTTCGCGCCGCGTGAGTACGGTCTTGCCGTTCTGCTGCGCGAAGGTCTCGAACGTGTCGGGCTTGCCCCTGCCCGACTTGTCGCGCTCGACCTTCGTCACCACCTCGTTCCCGTTCCCGTCCTTCGCGTAGTGGGTCCAGACGTCGATCTGGCCGTCATGGTTCGTGTCCTCTTCCGTGAGGACGCGGACCTTGTTCTCGTAGTGGATCACGAGGTCGATCTTCCCGTCGTTGTCCGAATCGTGACGCTCTTCGACGAGCGCATCGCCCTGGTAGACGTAGAACGCGTCGCGCACGCCGTCGCCGTCGCGGTCGACCTCGCGCGAGGTCATGATCCCGTTCGCGTAGGTCTCGAAGGCATCCGGCTTTCCGTCGCCGTTCTCGTCGAGCTCGCGCCTCACGACCGCGCCGTCCTTGTAGGTGGTCCACGAGTCGATCGTGCCGTCGTAGTTGCGGTCGAGCTCGACCCGGAGGAGCTGGCCCGTCGCCTCGTCGAAGTAGCGGATCTCCTCGGGCCTGCCGTCACGGTCGGCGTCCAGCGCGCGCTTGCTGACGCGGAGCTTCGGGTTGTCGCCCCACTGGCCCTTCTCGATCGTCGCCTTGCTCTGGTCGAAGAGCTCGCTGTCGAGGGTGCGCAGCGTGGGGGCGGGCGGGGCGGTGCGCGGATCGGTCGGGACGATGGGCGCGGCGTCGAGGCCGCCCGGCGTCGCGGCCCCGGGCGTGGCGGCGGGAGTCTTCGCGGCCTGCTCCGTCTCGATCTTCTTCAGCAGCTCCTCCTGGCGCTTGAGCTCGTCGTCGATCTCCGTCTCGAGCGACGCCTGCTTCTGCAGCTCGCCGTCGATCTGGTCCTCCATCGTCTCCTCGCGCTGCGCCTCTCCACCGGGGTAGCCGCCGCCGGAGCCGCCGTGCCGCGATCCCTGGAGCGGGACGTCCCCGGTGATCGCGCCGTAGACGAGGAGTGCGCCCGCGCCGATCGCGGAGCCGAGCGGCCCCGCCTGGGCCCCGATGATCGCCCCGAGCACGGCTCCCTCGACCGCGCTCGAGACGTGGTCGAGGGCGCTCGGTCCCGAGCTCACGGCCGGGTCCGGCGCCGAGGGATCGGGATCGCCGAGAGGATCGGGAGGTTTCGCGGGCGTCTGCGGAGCCGTGGACACCGGCGGGCCCGTGCGACCCGTCGCGGGCTTGGATCCGCTGCTGGCGCAGGCCGAGGCCAACGATCCGACGAGCAGCACCATCGCGGTCGAGCGAACGATTCCGCGCAGGGACGCTCGCATGGGGGCCGGCCTCACGGGAGCCACCTCTGGGCTCGTAGTTACCACAGCGTACACCCCGGGCCACGAAAGGTGCGGCTCGACCTGCAGGGTGCCTCGTCGGACGCGATCGGCAACGCGCCGCAGCATCACCGGCCGGCCGTGGGAGCGCCGCCCGCCGGCGGCGTCGTACTCGCAAGAACCCCTCACAACCGAAGAGGAAAAACCAGAAGTTCCTTGACTCGTCTATCGCCCTCACTTACTAGCCAATGAAGATCCTGGACACTCTGCCGATCGAAGGAAGTGGAGTCGCTGACGCGCTGCGCGAGGGCGACCGACACGCGACCGGGGCCGTGGGCAACCCACTTCTCGTTGCGCCGACCGGCGGTGGAGGAGTCGAAGAGCTTGGGTCTCACACTCATCCGGAAGAGCGACCCGTCCCGACCGAAGCGCGATCCGCGCATCGCATTGGTGCTGGCCGGCGGCGCGGTCTCCGGCGGGGCCTTCAAGGTGGGGGGTCTGAAGGCCCTCGACGACTTCCTCGTCGGTCGCAAGATGACCGACTTCGACACGTACGTGGGTCTGTCCGCCGGATCGATCCTCGCGGTGTCTCTCGCCGCGGGCATCACGCCGGACGAGATGTGCAAGGTGCTCGACGGCACGAGCACGCGCATGGACCAGCTCCGACCCGTCGACTTCTACAACCCGAACGTCGCCGAGTTCGTCCAGCGCCCCGCGAAGCTGGCCTACGACCTCCTGACGTACCTTCCGGGCATCGGCCTCGACCTGCTGCGCGGTCTGCCCGGCCTTCCGGACGCCGTCGGCCCCGCGTTCTCGTCGTTCCTGCGCGCGCCCGACTACACGCGGCTCGAGAGCTTCCTGATGGCGCTGATCGAGCACGTCTCGCCGAAGCGCGAGATCCCGGCGCTCACGAACCACATCCCGAGCGGCTTCTTCGACAACGCGGCCCTCGAGCGCTGGCTGCGCAAGCAGCTCCAGCGCAGCGGCATGCCCAACGAGTTCAAGGCGTTCGAGCGGCAGCGCCGCCGCCGGCTCTACATCTCGGCGTGCGATCTCGACACTGCGGAGCGTGCCGTGTTCGGCGCCGACGAGAACAGCGACGTCACGATCTCCCAGGCCGTGCAGGCCTCGACCGCGCTGCCGATCTTCTACAAGCCGGCACGCATCGGCGGCGTCGACTACGTCGACGGCGGCGTGCGACACACCGCGAACATCGACGTCGCGATCGAGAAGGGCGCCGACCTCATCATCTGCTACAACCCGTTCCGCCCGTTCCTGAATCGCGTCGATGCCGAGGACGGGAGTGGCTCGCGCTACTTCGCCAACGGCCGCTACCTCTCCGACCGCGGCATGAAGCTCGTGCTGAACCAGGTGTTCCGCACGCTGCTCCACTCGCGGCTCAAGCTCGGGATCCAGCGCTATCTGGCCGACGACCGCTTCCAGGGCGACATCGTCCTGCTCGAGCCGCGCGAGACCGACGCGAACTTCTTCGCGGTGAACCCGCTCGCGTTCTGGAAGCGGACGGAGGCGATCCAGCACGGCTTCGAGTCCGTCCGGCTCACGATCGAGCAGAACTTCGACCAGCTGCGGGCCGTGCTCGGTCGCTACGGCCTCGAGATGAACCGCCACGTCGCCCGCGAGAAGGCCCGGGAGACCCGCGCCGCCCGCGGCTGGCGCGACAACGAGCCGGCCCCCGAAGAGCGCGAGGAGCCGGCGCTCCGCCTGGTGGGCGCCTAGCAGGCGCGGGACCCCCGGCCGGCCCGTCTGGCCGGCCGCGGCGACCCAAACGGCGTTCGCTTCCATTGCTCGGCTCGCGGCTGGTTGATACCCTGCCGTGTCCGCACATGAACGCCCGTTCCTTCACCATCGAGGCCGTTCGAGCCGGGGCCCTCCGGGCCGGAGCTGGCGCAGGCCGACCTTGGAGCCGGCCTGGGATGGGGAGCCAGGCGTTCGGGCGGGCGCGAGGGCGTGGCGCATGTGCACGTTGATCGCGCTCCATCGCTGCGTCCCGGGTGCCCCGATCGTGATCGCGGCGAACCGCGACGAGTTCCTCGACCGGCCCGCGTCCCCGCCGACCCTCTGGGCGGGCGAGGGGCCCGAGCTCGTCGCCCCGCGAGACCTGAAGGCCGGCGGCACCTGGCTCGGCCTCAATCGGACCGGGCTGTTCGCGGGCCTGACGAACCGGCCCGTGGCGAGCCTCGACCCCTCCCTCCGCTCCCGCGGCTCGGTCGTCGTGAGGGCCCTCGGTGCCGCGTCCGCCGACGAGGCGGCCGAGGACCTGCTCCGGCTCCCCGCCGGCGTCTTCAATCCCTTCAATCTCCTGCTGGCCGACCGCCAGCGCGCCTTCGCCGTGGTCTACGACGGGGCACCGACGGTCCGCGAGCTCGCTCCGGGCGTCCACGTGATCGGCAACGCGGATCCCGACGACCGGAGCGTTCCGAAGGTGGCCGCCCTCCTCGCCCGCGCCGAGGCGGCTGCCGCCGGCCCGGCCGGGCGGGTGCTCGACGCGCTCGCCGCGATCTGCCGCGGCCACAGCGAGCAGGGTCGCTCTCGCGAGAGCGCCTGCATCCATCTCGACGCCTACGGGACCCGCAGCTCCACGCTGCTGCGGCTCGGGGCCGAGCCGGCGGACGGGACCTGGCGGTGGGCCGAAGGGCCCCCCTGCACGACACCGTATCGCGACATCACCGGACTCCTGCACGTGCTGGAGAGCGGCCCCCGGCAGACGGCGGGGGAACACGAGACGAGGGCACTTCCTTGAGACGCATCGGAAGCAACATCCGGAAGCAGAGCGCGGACCCGAAGGCGAGCAGGCCGGTCCGCAACATCATCCGCTACTCGACGAGCGAGGCGCCGCGCAACGAGTATCCGAAGCGGATCGTCTCGCCGCCGAATCCTTCGCCCTGCTGCAACGACGACAACCGCACGATGGTCGGCAAGGTGCAGGAGATCGAGGGCTTCAAGTTCTGCTACAAGATCTGCCGCGTGTGCGGACACGCGGTGAAGTTCTACTTCCCGGCCGTCGAGTCCACGAGCGGAGCCGTCAAGGAATACCGCCAGTGGAAGCGCTACCTGGTGCAGTAGCGAGCGCGGAGGCCGCGCCGATCTCGAGCCTCGAGGACGCGGAGCGCTTCCTCGAGGGCCTGCTCGACGTCGAGAAGCTCCCACGCCTGCCCTACGCGCGGCTCGACGTCGAGCCGGCGCGCAGGCTCCTCGCCCGCGTCGGCGATCCGCAGCGCTCGCTGCGCGTGCTCCACGTCGCAGGCTCGAAGGGCAAGGGCTCGACCGCGCTGCTCTCCGAGTCGATCCTCGGCGCGGCGGGCGAGCGAGTCGGCACCTTCAGCTCTCCCCACCTCGAGCGCTGGACGGAGCGCTTCCGGCTCGGCGGCGCGGAGGTTCCGGGCGCCGACCTGGCCGCCGCGGTCGAGCTCCTTCGACCCCACGTGGAAGCCCAGCGGCGCGAGGACGCGGCGCACGCACCGACGTTCTTCGACGTCACCACCGCTGCCGCGTTCCTGCTGTTCCGCGAGTTCCGGGTGGATCGCGCCGTGGTCGAGGTGGGCCTCGGCGGACGCCTCGACTCGACGAACGTCGTGGAGCCCGAGGTCGCGTGCATCACCACGATCGAGCTCGAGCACACGGATCGTCTCGGCAAGACCCACGCGGCGATCGCGGCGGAGAAGGCGGGAATCGTGAAGCCGCGCCGCCCCGTCGTGACGGGCGCGCTCCGTCCCGAAGCGGCCGCGGTCGTCGAGGCGCGCGCACGGGCGCTCGACGCCCCGCTCGTGCGGCTCGGGGCCGAGCTCGACGTGCGGATCGTGCGGGCGGATGCCTCGGGCCTGCGGATCGAGCTCCGCGACGGCGCGCTCGCCATCGAGGCGGCGCTGCCGCTGCTCGGCGCGCACCAGGCCGCGAACGCGGCCCTCGCCGTCGCGTGCGTCCGCCGCCTGTCCGGATTCGACGACGCGCGGACCGCCGACGCCGCACGCCGCGGCCTCGCCGTCGCGCGTCTCCCGGGCCGCGTCGAGCTGCTCTCGCGCACGCCCCTGCTGCTCGTCGATGGCGCACACACCGCCGAGTCGGCGCGGGCCCTGGCATCCGCCCTCGCGCTGCTGCCGCGCGCGCGCACGCGCCTCGTGCTCTCGGTCTCCGCGGGAAAGGACCTGCCGTCGATCCTCGCGGCGCTCCTTCCCGCGGCCGACGAGGTCTTCGTCACGCGCGCCGACGCGACGCGCTCCCTCGCCGCGGCCGACGTGGCTGCCGCCGTGCGCGCGGCCGCGCCACACACGCCGGTGCATGCCGTGCCGAATCCCTTCCTCGCCCTGCGCGCGGCACGGGAGGGCCTCGGGCCGTGCGATCTCCTGTGCGCGACGGGCTCGATCTATCTCGCGGGGATCGCGCGGCGCGTGCTCGCGGCGTCGGCGGAGCGCCCGGAAGCATGACGCCCGGGCCGAGTCCTCGCACGAAAGTGCGAGGGGAGGGGTACCCGGCCCGGGCGTGATGTTCGTTGCCTCGCTCGCACGAGGCGACCTTCCCAGGTGTCCCGAGAGAGAGCAATCGTCGTGCCAGCGCCGTGGGCTCGGCCCCGCGCCCGCACGACGCGTCCGCAGGGCGGAAGACCGGGCTTCCGTCGAGCAGGTGTCGGGAGTTCGTCCGAAGGGCCTGGACACATTTTGTGTCGCGCCGCCGCCGCGCTTCGCACCTCGTCGGCGCGCAGGCCGCCGGCAACCAGCACGCCTCAGGCGCGAAGCCGCTCGGCGACGGCGCGCAGATGCGCCGGCGTGGTGCCACAGCAGCCGCCGACGAGGCGCGCACCCGCCGTGATCCAGCCGACGGCGAGCGCGCCGTAGGCGTCGGGCGCGCACGCGTCGTGCCGCGGAGCGCCCGGCCCGTCGCCCGGGGCCCCGAGGTTCGGCTTCACCCCGAACGGAAGACCCATGCTGCGCAGCACGGGGAGACACGCATCGACGTCACGCGGCGGGAGGCAGTTCACGAGCACGGCGCACGGCCCGAGCGGCGCGAGCTCGTCCAGCGCTCGGGCGAGGGGCTCGCCCGAGAGGAGCCGCGCGCCGGGCCCGCAGGTGAAGCTCACGCACGCCGCGAGCCCCGCCGCGCGCGCCGCCGCGAGGGCCGCGCGAGCCTCGCGCTTCGTCCCCATCGTCTCGACGAGCACGAGATCGACGCCGGCGGCTGCGAGGCCGGCAGCGTGCTCCGCGTGCTCGCGAGCGAGCTCGGCTTCCGGCGGCACGCGCTCGGGATGCCAGCAGTCCTCGAGCGGCGCGGCCGACCCTGCGACGAAGACCCGGCGTCCCGCGCCCGAGCCCGCGCGTCGGGCGAGGGCGACGGCGAGGCGCGAGAGCTCTTCGGCGCGCTCGCCGAGGGCCGCCTTCGCGAGCGTCCGCCGCTGTGTGCGGAAGGTGTTCGCCGTGAGGACCTCACAGCCCGCAGCGACGTACTCGGCGTGGATGGCCTCCACGAGGGCCGGAGCCGAGAGCAGGGCCTCGGCCGACCAGAGCGGCAAGGCGCAGGCGCAGCCGCGCCGCTCGAGCTCGGTCCCGAGGGCGCCGTCGAGGAGGATCGGAGGCCCCGCGCGAAGCCGCTCCTCGAAGCCCCCGGCGGCCGGGGGCGTGCGTAGGTCGCGCGCCATCACGCCGGTATACTGACGCGCCCATGACCCCTCCCGCTGCGCTCGTCTTGCGCGAAGGCTGCGGCCGTCTGGAGCCCGTGCGCCTCGGGCTGCGCCTGGCGGCGGGAGGCGCCGCCGCCGCGGTCTCGAGCGCCCCGGACGTCGCAGAGACGCTCCATGCGACGCGGGGCCTCGCGCCGGGCCGCCGGGCCCTCGGCCCGCTCGAGGTCGTCGTCACGATCGAGGCGCAGCGCGACGGCTCGACGCTGCTCGGCCTCACGCTCCACAACCCCTCCGCCGCGCCGGTTCGGGTCGGTGCCGCCGTCGCGGGCCTGCGCTGGCGCGGGATCGACGCGGCGCCGCTTCGCTTCCTGCGCCACGGCTGGCAGTCGTGGTCCGTGAGCGAAGGGCGCGCCCTCGACGAGGGCGGCGCCGCGCGATTCCCCTCCGGGCCCTGGCTGCGCGCGATGTTCCACGCCGAGGCGGAGGTCCCGGCCGATCGTGTCGGCTGGCACGAGTCGGAGCTCGTGACGGCCGTGGCCGCGACACCCGGCGGCCCGGCCTGCGTCGCGGGCGTGCTCGAGCGCGGCGAGAGCTTCGGCGTGATCTACCTGCGGCGCGCCGACGACGGCGCCGAGCTCGAGATCGAGTGGCGCGTCGACGCGACGTTCGCGCCCGGCGAGACGCGCCGCCTCGAGCCCGCGCGGCTCGCCCTCGGCCGCGACGTTCCGGGTCTCCTCGCGGCGCACGCGGCTGCCCACGGAGAGGACGCGGGAGCGCGCAACCGGGCGCCGTTCCAGGCCGGCTGGTGCAGCTGGTACCACTTCTTCCACGACGTGACGGAGCACGACCTCCGACGCAATCTGGCGTCGCTCGAAGCGGCCCGCGAAGAGATCCCGATCGAGGTCGTGCAGCTCGACGACGGCTACCAGCGTGCAATCGGCGACTGGCTCGAGACCAATCCCGAGTTCCCGAGCGGGCTCGCGCGGCTCGCCCGGGAGATCCGCGCCGCGGGCTTCAGGCCCGGGCTCTGGACCGCTCCGTTCTGCGTGGCGCCCGAGAGCCGCGTCTTCGAGGAGCATCCCGAGTGGCTGCTTCGCCGCGGGAACGACCTCCAGCGCGGCCTGCACCACGCGAAGTGGACGAAGGACGGCTGGATCCACGTCCTCGACGCGAGCCGCGACGACGTGCTCGCGCACCTCGAGCGCACCTTCGCCGCGCTGGTCGAGATGGGCTGGAGCTACCAGAAGCTCGACTTCCTCTACACCGAGGCGATGCCCTGCGACGCCCACGATCCGTCCGTCTCGCGCGCGCAGCGGCTGCGGCGGGGGCTCGCCGCCGTGCGGCGCGGCTGCGGTGACGACGCCTTCCTGCTCGGCTGCGGCTGTCCCCTCGGCGCCGCCGTGGGGCTCGTCGACGGCATGCGGATCGGTCCCGACGTCGCGCCTTCGTGGCAGGTCGATCCCTCCGTGACGATCCCCGGCCTCGGCGGCACCCAGCCCGCGACGCGAAACGGCGTACGCAACGTGCTCGCCCGCGCCTTCCTGCATCGCCGCCTGTGGCAGAACGATCCGGATTGCCTGATGACGCGCACGCGCGACACGCGGCTCACGCGGGACGAGGCCCGCACGCTCGCGGTGGTGACCGGCGGCACCGGCGGCATGGTGATCTTCTCCGACGACGTGCCGAAGCTCGCGCCGGAGAGCCGCAGCCTCGTGCGCGAGACGATCGCGCTCGCCCGCGAGGTCGACGCGGCGATCGAGCCGGGAGCCCGGAGCGGCGGAGCCCGCGTGCTCGGCCTCCTCGACGGCGAGATCGCCGTGGCCCTCGCCGCTCCCACACGAGACGGCGTCGTCGTCGCGCTGGTGAACGGCGGCGACGAGCCGCGCCAGATGGAGCTCCCGCTCGGGACGATCGGCCTGCCCGCGAAGACGTCGGCGTCGGACGGACCGCTCACGGGCCCGCCGGGCGACCGCGCTCGCGAGCTCTCCCTCGAGGGCGGCGTGCTCTCGGCCGCGCTCGCGCCCCACGCGAGCGTCGTGGTCCGGCTCCCCGCGGCGCCACCTCTCGCGGTGTTCTGCGACTTCGACGGCACGTTCGCCGTGCAGGACGTGGGCTCGACCCTCGCCAAGCGACACCGCGCCGCGGAGCGCCCCGCCCAGCTCGAGCGCCTGCAGCGCGGCGAGCTCACGCCGTGGTCCTACAACCTGATCATCCTCGACGGGATGCCGCTCTCCGAGGCCGCGACCGACGCCTTCCTGCGCACGATCGAGCTCGACCCGGGCGCGAAGGCGCTGGTCGATCTGTGCGGGGCGCGCGGGCTCCCGTTCCGCGTGCTGTCGGACGGCTTCGGGCACAACCTCGAGCGGCTGCAGGAGATCCACGGAGTGCGCTTCGCGTACGACGCGAACCGCCTGTGGTTCGAGGATGACGTCTGGCGGATCGAGGCCGGGAGCCCGAATCCCGCCTGCGGCTGCGGGACGGGCGTCTGCAAGCGGGCGCGGATCGAGGAGTTCCGTCGCGAGCATCCCGGCACCGTGACGGTGCACGTCGGAAACGGTCGTGTGTCGGACCTGTGCGGCGCGCTCGCCGCCGACGTGACCTTCGCCAAGGACACGCTCGCCACCGCCCTCGAGGAGCGCGGCGTGGCCTACCTGCGCTTCACGACGCTCCTCGACGTCGTGCGCTGGATCGAGCGCGAGCTCAGCTGACGTCCTTCCGGGCCGCCGTCTCCGGGGTGCCGACCGGCGCGTCGGGCGCCGTGGAGCGCGGCGGCAGGGCGAGCTCGAAGTCTCGAGCCGCCGGGCGGAGCGGCATGATGATCCACAGGACGATGTAGATCGGCAGGGCCAGGCCGAAGCCGAGCAGGAACGACAGCACGAACGCGAGGCGCACGACGGTCACGGAGACGTCGAACTGCTCCGCGAGGCCGGTACACACGCCGGCGACCATCTTCCCGTCCTCGACCCGCTCCCACTCGAAGGGCTGCGGGCGCCCGTCGAGACGGGAGCCGCAGTAGCGGCACTTCAGCGCCTCGCTGCGGATCTCCTCGGCGCAGTAGGGGCACTTCCGGACCTCGTTCATCGCGTCACCTCCGACGGAGCACGCCGCGCACGTCGGTGCGCGACGAAGGGGATCGAGCCGTATACGAACGTCATCCACGCCGCGAAGCACGCCACGTACGCACCGCCCGCGACGGCGAGCAGCGACTCCGGAACGACGCCGGCGAAGAGCCGCCGCGCGAGCGAGAGCACGAAGCCGTTCCAGAGCAGGACGAGGGGCAGGACGGCGACGGCGCCGACGAGGAGCCGCACGCACTCACGGGCGAAGCCCGGTGGGAGGAGGTTCGCGTCGGAGGTGCGCACCTCCGCCTCCTCGAGGGCGCGCTCGAGGGCGGCGGCGAGCTCCGTCCGCGCGCGGCGCTGGGTGCGCTGCACCAGGAGCTCGCTCGGCACGGGGCGGGGAAGCCCCGCCAGCCCGACGCCGAGCGCCGCGAGCTCGTCTCGGATCGCGCGGCACGCGGCGCAGGCGGCGACGTGCGCGTCGTCCTCGCGCGGCGCCGGCCGCCGCGCGAGGAAGGCCTCGACGAGGCGACTCTCGACGGCGTCACAGCCCGTCGCCGTGCGCGTCGGATCACTCGTCATCGCGCTCCTCCTCCCCGCGCAGCGCGCGCACGGCGGCGTGCAGCCGGCTCTTCACGGTTCCCGCCGGCACGCCCACCACCGCCGCGATCTCCCGCTCCGGGAGATCCTCGAAGTAGCGGAGCACGAGCACCTCGCGCAGGCGCTCGGGCAGGCGGGCCAGCCTTCTTCCGACGTCGAGCCGGAGATCCGCAGGCGGCGCGCCGTCCCGCGGCGGCGCGGCGGCCGCCTCCGCCGCGGCGCGGGCGCGCTCTCGCGACTCGACGGCGCCACGGCGACCGGAGTCGCGGCAGAGGTTGTTCGCGATCTGGAACAGCCACGTCGAGAAGCGGAGCGCCGGATCGAAGCGGTCCTTCCCGCGGACCACGCGGAGCCACGTCTCCTGGAACAGGTCGTCGCAGCGGGACGCGGGCATCCGGCGCACGAGGAAGGCGTAGAGGCCGCGCCGGTGACGCTCGATCAGCGCCTCGAGGGCCCTGCCGTCTCCGCGCTGCACGCGCTCCATCAGCTCCTCGTCGAGCTCCATGGCCGTGGACCGTACCGCCCGGTGTCGTGCCTGGCCGCGATCCGTGGCGCCCTCCGAGCCCACCCGGCCCGTAGTACGCACGAGGGCCCCGGATGGTTCGCTACCGTGCCGCTCCGCGGCGGATGTCGGGCCGGGGTGGAGGAGGGAGCGTGGCGGAGCCGCGGCACGCGGTCGTCGTCGGAGCCGGCCTCGCGGGCCTCGAAGCCGCACGCCGCCTCGCCCGGGCCGGGCTCCGCGTGACGGTGCTCGAGCGCGAGCCGCGACCGGGCGGCCGCGCGGCCGGGATCGAGATCCTGGGCGTGCGCATCGATCCGGCGGGACCGGCGCTCCGCCTGGGGGACGCGACGCTCCGTGGCCTCCTCGCAGACCTCGGGGAGCCGGCGCTCCTCGAGCCCTGGCCGGTCCCCGGCCTGGCGCAGCTTCGCGAGGGACGCCTCGAGCCGATCCGGGCAGCGAGCTTCGGCGGGGTCGCCACGATCCCGGGCGTGAAGAGGTACCAGGCGTGGCGCGTGCCCCGCCTCTCCCGACAGCTCGACCGCTTCCTCCCGCTCCTCGATCGCCGCGCGCCCGAGCGCGCCGTACGCCTCGACGACCGGAGCGTCGCGGACTTCGGCCGCCTGTACTTCGGGGAGAGCGTGCTCGAGCGCTGGATCGAGCCGCAGCTCGCAGGCTTCACGCTGCTCGATGCGCGGCAGACGAGCCGCGTCACCTTCCTGCTGCAGACCGGGCTCGGGGCCGACGGCGGGGGAGCGAGCCTGCGCGGCGGCCTCGCCGCCCTGGTCGAGCGCCTCGCGGGCGACCTCGCGACACACGTGAACGTCGAGGTCACGGCCGTCGAGGGCGGCCCTTCGAACGGGCTGCGCCTCGCGGCCGAAGGCCCGAGCGGTGCCGGCGAGCTCGCCGCCGACGCCGTCGTGCTCGCGACGCCCGCAAGGAGCGCGCTCCGCATCGCGGACCCGCTGCTCCTGCCGGCCGAGCGCGACTTCCTGCGCGACGTGTCGTACGTCCCCGCGGTGTCGCTCTCGGTGGCGCTGCGCTCCGACGTGCGGCTCCCGGCACGGCGCGTGCTCTTCCCGGCGGTCGAGGGCCTGCCCCTCGCGGCCGTGGCGCTCTCGCCGCTCGCCGGGCCGAGCGACGAGGTCGGCGCGATCGCGAGCGTGCTGCCGACCGCGGCCTTCGCCGCGCGCGAGCTCGCGACGCCCACGCCGGAGCTCGAGAAGGAGGTGCTCGCGATCGCCGAGCGCATCGCGCCCGGGCTGCTGGGCGCGACCGTGTTCACCCAGCTCACGCGCTGGCGGGAGGCGATGCCCCGCTTCGACGTCGGGGCCTATCGCGCGATCGCCCGCTTCCGCCGTCTCCAGGCCGAGCTTCGCGCGGCGGGTCGTCGCCTCTACTTCGCGGGAGACTTCCTGGTGTCGCCGAGCGTCGAGGGCGCGCTCGCCTCGGGCGCCCGCGCGGCGGACCAGCTCCTCGCCGACCTCGCGCGCTAGGCCGTCACGAGCTCCACGATCGTCACGCCCTCGCCGCCTTCGTGGGCATCGCCGGGGAGGAAGCGCGCGACGTAGGGTGACGCCGCGAGGTGTCCCCGCACGGCGTCCTTCAGGGCGCCGCTTCCGAGGCCGTGGAGCACGCGGAGCCGGCTGCGGCCCTCCGCCGCGGCGCGATCGAGCGCCGAGACCAGGCGCTCGACGGCTTCGCCGACGCGGAGCCCTCGCAGATCGCAGCCGCCCGCTCCGACGTCGTCGGCCTCGACCGTGCGCTCCAGGGTGACGTGCGGCGCGGGGCGCCGCGGCCCGGCCGGCGCGCCGCCGCGGCGAGCCTCCGGCCAGGGCATCACGAGCTGCTCGCGCGAGACGACCATGCGCGCCGATCCGGCCTGCACGACGACGCGCCCGCGCCGATCGGGGAGCTCGACCAGCACCGCGTTCGCGCCGCCGCGAAGGCCGACGCCGTCTCCGGGGCGCAGTGCGCTCCAGTCGACGGGCGCGGCCGCGGTCTCCTCGTCGGCGCTCGGCGCGAGGCCGCTCGCGACGGCGGCCTCCTGGGCGCGCTCCTCGAGCGTGAGCAGGCGCTCGCGGGCGTGCGCCGCATCGCGCGCGGATCCGCCGCGCTGGAGGTCGCGGATCACGGCGGCCACCTCGGCGTGCGCGTGGCGGAAGGAACGGTCGAGGCCGTCGCGCATCTCGGAGAAGAGCTTGTCGCGCCGCTCCTGCAGGCGCTCGAGCTTCTCGCGGTACTCCGCGCGGGCGGCCTCCGACTCGACGCGCAGGTGGCGCGCCTCCTCGCGCTCGCGCTCGAGCTGGGCGCGGCTCGCGGCGAGCTCGGCCAGCATCAGATCGAGCCGACGGTCCTCCCGCTCGAGGAGCGCGCGCGCCCGCGCGAGCACGTCCGAGCGCAGGCCCATGCGCGCCGCGACCGCGGTGGCGGAAGACGCGCCCGCGACGCCCATCCGCATGCGGTACGTCGGCGCGTCGGTGTCCGGATCGAAGTCGAAGCTCGCGTTCGCGAAGCGCGGGTCGACGGCGGCCATCTCCTTCAGCAGCCCGAAGTGGGTGGTCGCCACGACCCGCGCCCCGGCCTCCGCGAGCGCCTCGAGGATCGCCTGCGCGAGGCAGGCGCCTTCCCCGGGATCGGTCCCGCTCCCGATCTCGTCGAGCAGCACGAGCGCGCGGGCGTCGGCCTCGTCGACGATTCGCGCGAGGCCGGCGACGTGGGCGGAGAAGGTGGAGAGGCTCTCGCGCAGGCTCTGCTCGTCGCCGATGTCCGCGAGCACGACGTCGAAGAGGTCGACGCGTGCGCCGGGGGCGGCCGGCACGAAGAGGCCCGCCCGCACGCACAGCGCCGCGAGCCCCGCGGCCTTCAGCATCACGGTCTTGCCGCCGGCGTTCGGGCCCGACAGCACGAGCACGTGCCAGCCGTCGCCGAGCGCGAGGTCGTTCGGCACGACCCGATCCGGCGGCAGCAGCGGATGCCGGAGCTGCGGCGCGCGCAGGATCGACCCCGTTCCCACCTCGGGGGCGACGCCGTTCCAGGCCTCGGCGAGGCGGGCCCGCGCGAAGGCCAGGTCGAGGCGCACGAGCGCCTCGAGACCGGTCTCGATCCAGGGGAGCGCGCGCGCGGCGCGATCCGAGAGGTCGCGCAGCACGCGGAGCGTCTCGCGCTGCACGGTGAGCTCGGCGTGCTTCAGGCGGTTGTTGAGCTCGACCACCGCCTCGGGCTCGATGAAGACGGTGGTCCCGGAGCCCGAGGCGTCGTGCACGATGCCCTTCACGCGTCCCCGGGCGTCGGAGCGCACGGGCAGCACGAAGCGGTCGTTGCGCACGGTGACGAACCGGTCCGAGAGACAGGCCGAGAGCTCGGGATCCGAGAGGTACGCCGAGAGGCGTCGCTGGAGCTCGCCGGCCAGGCCGTGGGCCTCGCGACGAGCATCCGCGAGCGCGGGCGACGCGGCGTCGCGGACCTCGCCCTCGACGTCGATCGCGTACGCGATGTCCTCCTCGAGATCGCCGAGATCACCGATCGTGCCGGCGATCGCCGCGAGCTCCGGCGCTTCGCTCTCGCGCCGCGCGAGATGGCGCCGCGTCCCGTGGAGCGCGGCGAGGAGGCCGCGGAGGTCGAGGAGCTCGCGGGCTCCGAGGGCTCCGCCCTTCCCGAGACGGCCGAGGGAGGCGTCGAGGTCGCTGAGCCCGCCGAAGGGAGGAAGCTCGTGGCGCACGAGCATCCCTCGGGCCTCCGCCGTCTCTCGCAGGAGGCGCCAGGCCTCATCCTCGGACTGCGCGAAGAGCGAGACGCCCGCGTCCTCCGTCGCCGCGAGCCGGGCGCGCACCCGCGGCGTCGAGGCGGCGGCGCGGAGCTGCGCCACGACGTCGGGCCACTCGAGGCGTTCGAGCGCGCGCGGGCTCACGCGGAAGGGCATGGTCGGCTCCCGCCGTGCGCCGCACGCGCCGCGCTAGAGCGCGCGCATCCCCGTGATGTGCTCGCCGAGGATCAGCGTGTGGATGTCGTGGGTGCCCTCGTAGGTGCGAACGGTCTCGAGGTTCACCATGTGTCGCATGGCGGCGTAGTCGTCGACGATGCCGTTCGCGCCGAGCAGGTCGCGCGCCTCGCGCGCGATGCGGAGCGCGACGTCGACGTTGTTCATCTTCGCCATCGAGACCATCGAGTGGTGGAGCTTGCCCGCGTCCTTGATGCGCCCCACGCGGAGCGCCAGGAGCTGGCCCTTCGTGATCTCGGTCAGCATGTACACCAGGCGCTGCTGCGCGATCTGCTTGCTCGCGAGCGGGCCGCCCTGGACCACGCGCTCCTGCGCGTAGTGGAGCGCCTCGTCGTAGCAGGCCATGGCGGCGCCGAGGGCGCCCCACGCGATGCCGTAGCGCGCCTGGGTGAGGCAGGAGAGCGGGCCCTTCATGCCCTTCACGCCGGGGAGCATCGCGTCCTCGGGCAGCTCGACGTCGTGCAGGAAGAGCTCCGAGGTGACGGAGGCGCGCAGCGAGAACTTGCCCTTGATGTCGCGCGCCTCGAAGCCGGGCGTGCCCTTCGGCACGAGGAATCCGCGGATCGTGTCCTCCGGCCCGCTCGTGCGCGCCCACACCACCGAGACGTCGGCCAGCGTGCCGTTCGTGATCCAGCGCTTGGTGCCGTTCAGCACCCACGTCGCGCCCTTCTTCTCGGCGCGGGTGCGCATGCCCGATGCATGGCTGCCGAAGTCGGGCTCCGTGAGCCCGAAGCAGCCGATCGCCCGCCCCGCCGCCAGCGCGGGCAGCCAGCGCTCCTTCTGCGCGTCGGACCCGTAGCTGTGGATCGGGTACATCACGAGGCCGCCCTGCACCGAGGCGAAGGAGCGCAGCCCCGAGTCGCCGCGCTCGAGCTCCTGCATCACGAGGCCGTAGGCGACGTTGTTCATCCCGGCGCACCCGTAGCCATGGAGGTTCGCGCCGAACAGGCCGAGGTCGGCCATGCGTGGCACGAGCTGCATCGGGAACGAGCCGTCCTGTCGGATGTGCTGCTGGAGGACCGGCAGGAACTCCTTGCTCACGAACTCGCGCACGCTCTGGCGCGCGAGGATCTCCTCCTCGGCGAGGAGATCGTCGAGCTGCAGGAAGTCGACGCCAGCATAGTCGGCCATGGGAGGACGCCTCCGCGGAGTGGGCTCGCGGAGGCCGAACGTAGCAGGGCCCGGCAGGCGAAGGCCGCCTGGCGGGCTCCAGAGACGCTCGGGCGCGGCTAGGCGCTCGCGCCGGTCTTCTCGATCTCCTTCAGCTTGCGCGTGAGCTGGGAGAGCTTGCGATCGAGCTTCTCGACGTCGCTCCGCGAAGCGATCTGGAGCGCCGCGAGAACGCCGCCCACGCCCGCCTCGAGCCGCTGCGTCGCGCCGCTCCGCAGGCTCTCGGCGCGCTGGACCAGCCCGTTCTCCCGGAGCCGGGCCAGGGTCTTGCCGAGCTGCTGCTGGGTCCGCCGCTCGAGCTGCCGGCGCTGAGTCGCCAGACGCTTCTGGGCCCGCTGCAGCTCCTTGTCGACGCTCTTCACGACGGAGCGGACGCGATCGAGGCCCTCCCGAACGAGGCTCGTGCTCTGTGCCATGGTGGATCTCCTCACTGGGTTCGAAGGAAGAGGACGGCGGCACCATAACACGATGCGTCACGACTTCAACCGATCGATCCCGGGCGGGGGAACGGGGACGACGTCAAGCGCGCTGTGTCGTGGGAGAAAACGCCGGTCTGGCGATGGCGGGAGAGGCAACGCGGCGCGCTAGATGCGCACCAGGGCGCTGCCCCACGTGAAGCCGGAGCCGAAGCCGGTCATCGCCACGAGGTCTCCCCGGCGAACCTGGCCATCCCGCCGCAGCTCGGCGAGGAGCATCGGGATCGACGCGGCCGAGCAGTTGCCGAAGCGGTCGATGTTGTACGGGCACTTCTCGGGCGGGATCCCGAGGGCGTTCGCCACGAACTCGTTGATGCGCAGGTTCGCCTGGTGGAAGAGGAAGAGGTCGACGTCCTCGATCTTCACGCTCGCCGCCGAGAGCGTCTCGTTCAGCACCTCGGGCATCCGCGTGACCGCGTGCTTGAACACGAACCGCCCGTCCATCTTCGGGAAGATGCGGCCGTCGTCGATCATCTCGTGGGTGAGGCGCGTCGGCTGGAAGCCGGAGCCCGGTGCCTCGAGCCAGAGCTTGCGAGCGTGCTTGCCCTCCGAGTGCATGCGCACCTCGAGCACGCCGGCCGGGTCGTCGTCGTCGTCGTTCGCCTCGAGCACGACGGCGCCTGCGCCGTCCCCGAACAGCACTGCCACGTCGCGTCCACGCGTCGCGAGCTCCACGCCCGTCGAGTGGACCTCCGCGCCGACGACGAGCACGCGCCGGAAGCGGTCCGAGCGGATCAGGCTGTCGGCCATGCCGAGCGAGAAGATGAAGCCGCTGCACTGGGCGCGAAGGTCCATGCAGGGGACCTCGCCGAAGTCGAGGCGGTCGTGCAGGAAGAACGACGTGCCCGGGAAGTCGTGCTCGCCCGAGAGCGTCGCGAGCAGGATGCAGTCGACGTCGCGCGGCTCGAGGCCGGCGTCGGCCAGGGCCGCCTCGGTCGCGCGCTGCGCGAGCAGCGAGGGCGTCTCGCCCTCCGAGACGAAGCGGCGCTCTCGGATGCCCGAGCGCTGGCGGATCCACTCGTCGCTCGTGTCCATGAGCTGCGCGAGGTCGTCGTTCGTCACCACGCGCTCCGGGACGTACATGCCCGTGCCGGCGATCTTGGCCCGCTTCGTCATCCGACTCCCCCTCCCGCCGCGAGCGGCTCGAAGCCGCGCCGCCCGACCATCGCGCCGTCGTTCAGCCAGAACTCGTCCTCGACCCGCTGGAGCAGCTCCTCGAGGCCGGCGCCCTGCAGCGCCGAGACGGCCACCGCGCCGTGGCGGGCGGCGAGCGCCCGGCCCTCCCCGGGCGGCAGCCGGTCCACCTGGTTGAACACCAGGATCTCGGGAACGGTGGCGAGGCCGATCTCGTCGAGGACGCGCCGGACGGCGGCGAGGCGGCGCTCGAGGTCGGGCGAGGCCGCGTCGACGACGTGCAGGAAGACGTCCGCGCTCTCGAGCTCCTCGAGCGTCGCGCGGAACGCGTCGACGAGCTCCGGGGGAAGGTCGCGGATGAAGCCCACGGTGTCGGTCACGAGCACCTCCCGCTCACGCGGGAAGCGCAGGCGGCGCGACGCGGGATCGAGCGTCGCGAACATCTTGTCCTCGACCAGCGTCTCGCTGCGCGTGAGGGCGCGCAGGAGCGTGCTCTTCCCGGCATTCGTGTAGCCGACGATCGAGAGCACGGGCAGGCCGCGCCGCTCGCGCCGGCGGCGCCGTCCGGCGCGCTCGCGGCGCAGGTGCTTGAGCTCGCGCTCGAGCCGCGCGATGCGGTCGCGCACGCGGCGTCGATCGACCTCGAGCTTCTGCTCGCCCGGGCCGCGGCCGCCGATGCCCGCGCCGAGGCGGGAGAGCCCGACGTCCTGCTGGGCGAGCCGAGGCAGCCGGTACTGGAGCTGCGCCAGCTCGACCTGGAGCTTTCCGTCCCGCGTGCTCGCGCGCTGGGCGAAGATGTCGAGGATGAGCTGCGTGCGATCGATCACGCGCAGCTCCATGCGCTCCGCGAGGTTCCGCGCCTGCGCGGGCGTCAGGTCCTGGTCGAAGATCACGAGGTCCACGTCCTGCTGGAATGCGCGCACCACGAGGTCCTGGAGCTTGCCTTCGCCGACCAGCGTCTTCGGGTCGACCTGCGGCCGGTGCTGGGTGACGACGTCCGCGACCGACACGCCGGCGGAGCGGGCGAGCTCCTTCAGCTCCTCGAGCGCGATCTCGTGCTCGTTGCTGCGACGGCCGGTGGTGACCGAGACCAGGAGCGCGCGCTCGCCCTCGCCGACCGAGCGCGTGCGGCTCGCGCGCGCGAACTCTTCCTCGAGCTCGCGGATGAAGCGCTGGAAGTCGAGATCGAGAAGCGCCGGCGGGGTCGGCGGAAGATGCTGCAGCGAGGCGCCCTCGTCGTTCGCGGCGCGCAGCGAGGCGACGTATGCCTTGCCGGGCAGGCCTTCGGAGTCGGTGCCGATCGCGACCATCGCGTCGAGGCGGAGCACGGCGAGGTCGGTCAGGTCGTCGCGCGAGAGGGGCTCGTCGCCGAGGTGGGTGTGGATCATCCGCAGGCCGCGAAGACGTCCCGTGCCTGCGCGCATGCGCCCCCAGTCGGGGAGCTCGACCTTCCGCGCGTCGCCGACCATCACGTGGGAGACGGCGCCCCGCCGGTCGACGAGGACACCCACCTGCCGGCGGGTCTCGGCCGTGATCTCCGTGAGGGCGCGGGCGAACTCGTGGCTGACGAGGCGCTCGGGAGGGAGGCTGCGCCGGAAGAGGCGCTCGAGGGCGCGGACCTGGCTGGCCTTCAGGCCCTGAGTGTTTCCGAAGACTCGGATCTGGCCGTCCCCTTCGGCAGTCGCCGTTCGAGAGCGAATCTACGGATGGGGGAGGGGGCCGGCAAGGCCGCCAGCCCCGAAACGCGGCACGCTTCGGCGACGATCTGCGGACCTCGTCGAGAGGCTTCCCAGATCGTGGCCTTCGGGAGTAAGCTGCCGGGCTTCCTCGGGGCGCGCCCGGGGCCCTCAGCGCATGCCGCCGGGAGGCCGAACAGACCACCGTCGGACGGGAGGAGAGGATCCATGGCGAACGCCCGGGAGCTGGCCGTTCTCGTGCTGGCCGCCGGCAAGGGCACGCGCATGAAGTCTTCGCGCGCGAAGGTCCTCCACGAGATCGCGGGCCGGCCCCTCCTCGGCTACGCCCTGGAAGCGGCGAAGTCCCTCGGTGCCGAGCGCCTGCTCGTGGTGGTGGGCCGCGACGCCGACCTGGTCCAGCAGGCCTTCGCGGACGAGGCCCGCTTCGTGGTCCAGGCGGAGCAGAAGGGGACCGGCCACGCCGTCCTCGTCGCCCGGAGCGCCCTCGAGGGCTTTCGAGGCGACGTGCTCATCCTCTACGGCGACACGCCGCTTCTCCGCACGGAGACGCTGCGCGCGATGCAGGCCAGGCGCACAGAGACCGGCGCAGACCTGGTCATGCTCACGACGCGCCTTCCGCTCCCGGGCATCGTCGTGCGCGGTGCAGACCGCCGCGTCGCGCGGGTCGTCGAGAAGCCCGACGCGACCCCCGCTGAGCTCGCGATCCGCGAGTTCAACACCGGCGTCTACCTGGCGTCCCAGGACTTCCTCTGGAAGGCCCTCGACCAGGTGGACGATCGGAACGCCCAGGGCGAGATCTACCTGACCGAGATCGTGCGCATCGGAGTGGCGGAAGGCCGGCGGATCGAGGCGCTCCTCGTGGAGGACGACGACGAGTCCCTGGGCGTGAACACGCGGGCCGACCTCGCCCGGGCCGCCGCGGTGATCCGCCGGCGCAAGAACGACGCGCTCATGGCGGCGGGCGTCACGTTGGTCGACCCGGCAGCCACCTACGTGGACGTGGACGTGGAGATCGGGCCCGATACCGTGATCGAGCCGGGCTGCACGATCAGCGGCCCCACGCGGATCGGCACGGGCGTGCACGTGAAGGCCCACAGCGTGATCGAGTCGAGCGTGCTCGGCGACGGCGTGGTGATCGGACCGATGGCCCACCTGCGGCCCGGCAGCGAGCTCGGCCGCGGGGCCCGGATCGGCAACTTCGTCGAGGTCAAGAACAGCCGCCTCGGGGCCGGCACGAAGGCGGACCACCTCTCCTACATCGGCGACGCCGACGTCGGAGCCGGCGCGAGCTTCGGCTGCGGGACGATCACCGTGAACTACGACGGCGTCGCGAAGCACCGTACGACGGTCGAGGACGGCGCCTTCGTCGGCTGCAACTCGAACCTGATCGCTCCCGTCCGCATCGGGAAGGACGCGTACGTCGCGGCCGGCTCGACGGTGACCCAGGACGTTCCCGCCGAGGCGCTCGCCGTCGCGCGGGAGCGGCAGCGGAACATCGACGGCTGGCGGCGGCGCGGCGGGAAGAAGAAGGCCACGGACTCGCACTAGGGCGGGGAGGCGGACCATGTGTGGAATCGTCGGATACATCGGTCGCGAGCAGCGGGCCCAGGAGATCATCCTCGACGGGCTTCGCCGTCTCGAGTACCGGGGCTACGACTCGACGGGCGTCGCGATGTTCGAGGGCGGCCGGATCACGATCCGCCGAGCCGTCGGAAAGCTCGGGAACCTCGAGGCGGTGCTGCGCGATCGGCCCCTCGCCGGCCGCGTCGGCGTGGGCCACACGCGCTGGGCGACCCACGGCAAGCCCTCGGAGCGCAACGCCCATCCCCACAAGGCCGGTTCCGTCGTCGTGGTGCACAACGGCATCATGGAGAACTACCGCGAGCTCCGCGCCGAGCTCGAGGCCTCGGGCCACGAGATCGCCTCCGACACCGACACCGAGCTGATCGCGCACCTGATCGACGACGGGCTCAAGGCCGGGCGCGACCTCGTCACCGCCACGCGCGACGCCTGCGCGCGCGTCGTCGGCTCCTACGCCTTCGGCGTGCTGTCGGAGACCGATCCCGAGCACATCGTCGTGGCGAAGCACGGCGGCAGCCCGATCGTCCTCGGCCTCGGCGAGAAGCAGAGCTTCCTCGCGAGCGACATCCCGGCGATCCTGCCCTACACGCGGCAGATGCTGTTCCTCGAGGACGGCGAGTTCGCGGTGCTCTCGGAGGACGGCGCGCAGGTCCTCGACCGCGCCGGCCGGCCCGTCGAGCGCGAGCCGCGGATGATCCAGTGGGATCCCGTCGCCGCGGAGAAGGGCGGCTACGACCGCTTCATGCAGAAGGAGATCCACGAGCAGCCGCGCGCGATCACCGACACCATCGGCACGCGCGTGGCGGAGGCCGATGGCGACATCGACCTGAACGGCATCGACCTCTCGCCGGCGAAGGTGCAGCGGATCCAGCGCATCGCGCTCGTCGCGTGCGGCACCGCCTGGCACGCCTGCCTCACCGGCAAGTACATGATCGAGCAGCTCGCCGGGATCCCGTGCGAGGTCGACCTCGCGAGCGAGTTCCGCTACCGGAGCCCGATCCTCGACGAGGGGGTGCTGGTCGTCCCGGTGTCGCAGTCGGGCGAGACCGCCGACACGCTCGCGGCGCTGCGAGAGGGCAAGCACCACGGCTCGCGCGTGCTCGCGATCTGCAACGTGCGCGACGCCACGATCGCCCGCGAGAGCCACGACGTGCTGTACACGCACGCCGGGCCCGAGATCGGCGTCGCGAGCACGAAGGCCTTCACGACCCAGGTCGTCGCGCTCTACATGCTCGCCGTGAAGCTCGGGATCGTGCGCGGCAAGCTCTCGTCCGAGGAAGGCCGCCGTCGGGCGCAGGACCTGCTGCGCCTCCCGCGGCTCGTCGAGCGCACGCTCCAGCTCGACGACGCCGTGCGCGCGATCGCCCACAAGTACATGCACGCGCGCGACTTCCTGTTCCTCGGCCGCGGCGTGATGGTGCCGATCGCCTTCGAGGGCGCGCTCAAGCTCAAGGAGATCTCGTACATCCACGCCGAGGCGTACGCGGCGGGAGAGATGAAGCACGGCCCGATCGCGCTGATCGACGAGAACATGCCCGTCGTGGTGATCGCGACCAGGAGCCCGATCTACGACAAGGTGGTCTCGAACCTGGAGCAGGTGCGGGCCCGCGACGGCATGGTGATCGCGATCGCGAGCGAGGGCGACGAGGCCATCGCGGGGAAGGCGAACGACGTGATCTACGTGCCCGACCTCGGCGAGTACCTGACGGCGGTCCTCGTCACGGTCCCGCTCCAGCTCCTCGCCTACCACGTCGCGATGCTGAAGGGCACGGACGTGGACCAGCCGCGGAACCTCGCGAAGAGCGTCACGGTCGAGTAGGCCCGGAGGCGGCCGGATTGGCACCATCGGCCGCTCCGAAAGTGGACCTGGCCCGGGTCCAGCCCAGGGTCGATCCTCCCGCTCGAAGGAGGTCGCCATGGAACCGTCCCAGGGGAGTCGGCCCGCGGAGGCCTTCGACGAGGCCCGGAAGCTCGTCGAGAGCGCGATCGTCCACTCGCCCTTCGCGCGTCACCTCGGCGTCGCCTGCGAGGAGATCGCGCCCGACCGTGTCCGGCTGCGCCTCCCCTTCGCGCGCGAGCTCGCGACGATCGGCGACCTCGTGCACGGCGGGGCGATCGCCTCGCTGTGCGACGTCGCCGCGACCGGCGCGTGCTGGGCGAACGCGGCGATCGCGCCGGGCTCGCGCGGCACCACGATCGGTCTCTCGCTCTCGTTCCTCGCCGGGGCGCGCGGGCACGACCTCGTGGCCGAGGCGCGCGTCGTGCAACGGGGCCGCTCGGTGTGCGTGGCAGAGGTCGAGGTGCGTGCAGGGGGCGCCCTCGTGGCGCGCGCCACGGCGACGTACAAGCTCGACGCGCCGCGGGTCGCGAGCCCGCCCGCGGACCCGGCGGCGGCGATGGCCGCGCTCTTCGCCGGCCGCGCGCCGGCCGAGCAGCGCGCGCTCCTCGCGCGCCTCGAGCGGGCGGGCGCCGGCCTCTACCGGGCCATGGCGGACTCGGCGACCGACGCCGATCAGCGTCGCTCGCTCCTCGAGGCCGCCGCGCGCGAGGAGCAGAACGCGGCGCTGCTCGAGGGCTCCGAGCGCGGGGGCGGGTCGTGATCGCCCTCCTCGCCGCGTTCCTCTTCGGCGTCGGCCTCGTGGCGGTCTGCCAGCCCGCGCGCGTCGGCGCGCTCTTCGAGACGGACGGGCTCGCGGCCGACGCCCGCGACGGTGTGCGTGCCGTCTACGGTGGCCTGGGCCTCGCCATGGCCACGTGGCTCGGCCTCGCCCTCGCGACGCCGTCGCTTCGCATGCCCGGCCTCGCCTGCCTCGCCGCGTCGGTCGTCGGGCTCGCGTTCGGATGCGTCGTCTCGCGCGTCGTCGACGGTACGGTGGGGTCCCGTCCGCGGCTCGTCCTCGGCGTGGAGCTCGCGCTCTCCGGCGCGCTCCTCGCCGCGCTCCGAGCCGCCTTCTAGCGCGACGCCTCCTCGCCGTGCGCCGGAACCTTTCGCCGGCGCGCGCCTTCGCGTAGCCTCGTCGGCACCCCGCACCGTCCTCGCAGGAGACCGCGCCACCCGTGTCCGCCGAATCGCGCCAGGCCGAGCTGCTCTCGGGCCTGAACCCGGAGCAGCGCCGGGCCGTCGAGACGACCGAGGGGCCGCTCCTCGTGCTCGCCGGCGCCGGCAGCGGCAAGACCCGCGTGCTCGTGCATCGGCTCGCCTACCTCGTCGGCGTCTGCGGGATCCCGGCCGAGAACCTGCTCGCCGTGACGTTCACCAACAAGGCCGCCGGCGAGATGCGCGAGCGCGTCGAGAAGCTGCTCGGCCCCGCGGCGGAGGGGCTCTGGGTCACCACGTTCCACTCGGCCTGCGTGCGCATCCTGCGCCGCGACGTCGGCCATCTCGGGCTCTCGCGCGGCTTCGTGATCTACGACGAAGACGACTCCCTCGGCACGGTGAGGGAGGCGCTGCGCCGCCACGGGCTCGACCCGAAGAGCTACGAGCCGCGGCGCCTGCGCTGGCGCATCGACCAGTGGAAGAACGCGGGCGTCCTGCCGGCCGAGGCCGCAGCGGAGGCGAAGGGGCTCGACGACGAGCTGGCATCGGAGCTCTACGCGACGTACCAGCGCCTCCTGGCCGAGGCGAACGCCCTCGACTTCGGCGACCTGATCCTGCAGACCGTCCAGCTCTTCGATCGCTTCCCGCAGGTCGCGGCCCACTACCGCCGGCGCTGGCAGTACGTGCTCGTCGACGAGTACCAGGACACGAACCGCGTGCAGTACCGCCTCGTGAACCAGCTCGCCGCGGAGCATCGCAATCTCTGCGTCGTCGGGGACCCGAACCAGTCGATCTACGCGTGGCGCGGGGCCGACATCCGCAACATCCTCGACTTCGAGCACGACTACCCGGACGCCGCGGTCGTGAAGCTCGAGCGCAACTACCGCTCGACGCAGCCCATCCTCGAAGGCTCCTCCGCGCTCGTCGCGCACAACCGCGAGCGCAAGGAGATGTGGATGGTGACGGAGCGCGAGGGCGGCGAGCGCATCCGGCTGTACGAGGCGACGGACGACCGGGACGAGGCGCAGTTCGTCGTGCGCCAGATCCTCGCCGCGACGCGCGGGGAAGGACGCTCGCTCGGCGACTGCGCGATCTTCTATCGGACGAACGCGCAGTCACGGCCGTTCGAGGAGGAGCTCCTCGCCCACGACGTGCCCTACGCGGTCGTCGGCGGCGTGCGCTTCTACGAGCGCGCCGAGGTGAAGGACGCGCTCGCCTATCTGCGGCTCCTGGTGAACCCGGCCGACGCCATGGCCCTGCGCCGGATCGTGAACGTGCCCGCCCGCGGGATCGGCAAGACCTCGATCGAGCGCGCCGAGGAGCTCGCGGCGTCGCGCGGCACGACGCTGCTCGAGGCCCTCCGCCTCGCGGCCGAGGAGCCCGGCGCCGGGCGCGCGGGCGCGAAGGTGCGCGCGTTCCTCGAGCTCATGGCGCGGCTACGCGAGGACGTGCTGCCGCTCGCGCCGGCGGAGGCGCTCGCGCGCGTGCTCGATCGCACGGGCTATCTCGAGAGCCTCGAGAAGCAGGGCACGCCCGAGGCCGAGGGCCGCCTCGAGAACCTGCGCGAGCTCCTCTCGGGCGCGGCGGACTTCGCCGCGGGAAACGCCGGCCAGCCCGCGCAGTCGGGCGACGCCCGCTCGCTCCTCGAGCTCTTCCTCGACCAGGTCGCCCTCGTCTCCGACCTCGACGCCTGGACGAACGCACGCGACCGCGTGTCGCTCATGAGCGTGCACATGGCGAAGGGGCTCGAGTTCCCCTTCGTGTTCCTGGTGGGGCTCGAGGAGGGCCTGCTCCCGCACCAGGGCTCCCAGCGCAGCCCCGCGGCGCTCGAGGAGGAGCGGCGGCTCTGCTACGTCGGCATGACGCGCGCCATGGAGCGGCTGTTCCTCACCTGCGCGAGCGAGCGCCGGCGCTTCGGCTCGCGCACGTTCAACGCGCCGTCGCGGTTCCTGGCGGAGATCCCCGAGACGCTGACCGTCGGCGCGAGCTTCGAGCGAACGGGGAGCGGAGCACCGCGCGAGGGCGAGCGCAGCTTCGACTACTCCTTCTCCCAGGACGAGGGCGCGGAGGGCGGCGCGATCCGCGTGGGGCTGCGCGTGCGCCATCCGATCTTCGGTCCCGGCACGGTGAGCGCCGTGCGCGGCGTCGGCGCGGGCTGCAAGCTCGACGTGCGCTTCGACCGCGTCGGCGTGAAGACGGTCCTCCTGCGCTTCGCGAACCTGGAGCCGCTCTAGCCCATGCCGAGCCTCGCAAGGCTCCGCCACCTGCGCGCATTCGGGCGAATGGCCGACGGCTTCGCCCGGCTGCACGTGATCCGGGCGGGCCTCGAGCTCGGGCTCTTCGAGGCGCTGCGGCGGCCGCAGACCGAGGCCGAGCTCGTGGGCCGGACGGGCCTCGCCGCCGACCTCCTCGGCGCGTGGCTGCGCACGACGGAGGCGCAGGGCCTGCTGCTCCGACGCGGCGCGGCCTTCGAGATCGGTCCCTTCGTCCGCGCGCTCCTCGACGCGCCCGAAGGTCCGGCGCTGCGCGCGATGCTCGATCAGGTCGTGCTCGGCTGGGGCCCGCGCTTCGAGGCGCTGCCGCGCTATCTGAAGGGCGCGGAGCGCCCCGTGTTCGGCTCGCCCGACGAGGCGGCGCGCGTCGCGAAGGCCTCGCGCCTCGTCGAGCCGCGGGCCCTCGACGCGCTCGGCCGCATCCCGGGCGTCGAGCGCGCCCACCGCGTGCTCGACGTCGGCTGCGGGCACGGCCACTACCTCGTCGCCTTCCTTCGGCGACACCGAGATGCGATGGGCCTCGGGATCGAGCTCGATCCCGCCGTCGCCGAGGAGGCGCGCCGCCGCCTGCTCGAGGCGGAGGTCTCGCGCCGGGCGGAGGTGCGGGCGGGCGACTTCCTCACCCTCGAGCTCCCGCCCGGGAGCTTCGATCTCGCGATGATGAACAACGACCTCTACTACTTCGAGCCGGCGCGTCACCCGGAGGTGTTCCGGCGCGCGCTCTCGCGGCTCGCCCCGGGCGGCGTGCTCGCGATCCAGTCCCAGGTGCTGGCGACGGGCCGCCTGGCCCGCTGGCTCGGCTCGGCGACGAGCGGCGCCGTGTTCGACCTCTTCCTGCGCGTGCATCGGAACCTCCACGGGCTGCCGGATCCTGCGACCATCCGGGCGCAGCTCCGCGAGGCCGGCTTCGCCGAGACGGGCGAGGTGGACGTGATGCCCGGAGGCGGTGCGAAGTACGTCTTCGGGCGGGCGCCGCGCGACGGACGCTGACGCCGTCGAGCGTCGGGAGGTGCCTCAGATCGGGCCCGGGGGTCCCTTCAGCTCGACGGTGTTTCCGTCGGGGTCCTTCACGTACATCGACGGCCCGTCGCCCTCGGCCCCGTAGCGCAGTCCGACGTCGCCTGGGGCGACGCCGTGGGCCGCGAGGTGGGCGCGCAGCGCGGGCTCGTCGAAGCGCTCGAGCCGGACGGCGAAGTGGTCCATGTTGCGCGCCCCGCTGCCCGCAGCATCGCCGCCGAGCCGGCCGAGCGGCCCCTCCACGCTCACGAGGTCGATGAGCTGCGCGCCCGCGCGGAGCTGCACGAGGCCGAGCGCGTCGAGGCGCCGCTCCTCGCGACACCCGAGCACGTCGCCGTAGAAGCGCAGCGCGGCCCCGAGATCGCGCACGCGCAGCACGACGTGGTCGAGCCCGAGGACGCGAAGCGCGGGGTCGCCCATCCGTTCCTCCTCGCCGATGCCGTCCACGGTTGCACGACCGCCGGCCCGGCCGCAACATCGCGCCTCCTGCCCGAGGCTCATCGCTTGGCCGACACGCTGTACGAGCGCCGCGTCACGAAGCTCCCGGCGGCGCCGCCGGTCGCGATCGCCGAGGCGTGTCCCGCGTGCGGCGCGCACGACGCGCGGCCGCGTCTCTCGATCGAAGGCTTCCCGATGCGGCTCGTCGTGTGCGAGGGCTGCGGATGCGGGCGCCTCGACCCGATGCCGTCGGACGACGAGATCGCCGGCCTCTACCCCGACGCCTACTACGGCGAGCCCGGGAAGGCGAAGTTCTCGGCACCGGTCGAGCGTCTCGTGCGCATCACCGGAGCGCGTCATCTCCGCTCCTTGCTCTCGGGCGTCGCGTCGGGCGGGCGCGTGCTCGACGTGGGCTGCGGGCGCGGCGTGCTGCTGCGCGTCGCCGCGCAGGCCGGCTTCGAGGCGCACGGCGTCGAGGTGAGCGCCGCCGCGGCGAAGGGCGCCGACGCCTTCGCGCAGATCCGGATCGCGCGGCGGCTCTCCGACGCGGCCTATCCCGAGGGCTTCTTCGACGCCGTGATCGTCTGGCACGTGCTCGAGCACCTGCGCGACCCGCGCGCGACGCTGCGCGAGATCCACCGCGTGCTGCGCCCGGGCGGACGCCTCGCCGTGGCCGTCCCCAACTTCGCGAGCGCCCAGGCGCGCTGGGCCGGCGCCGACTGGTTCCATCTCGACCTGCCGCGCCACCTCCACCACTTCCGGCTCGACGGCCTCGAGCGCATGCTCGACTCCTGCGGCTTCGCGGTCGAGTCGGCGCACCACTTCTCGCTGCGCCAGAACCCCTTCGGCTGGATCCAGAGCGCGTCGAACCGCGTGCGCCCGCTGCCGAGGAACGGTCTCTACACGCTCCTGCACCATCGCGACCCGACGGTGCCGCCGCCCTTCACGCCGGCGGTGCGCGGGGCGCTGCTCCTGCTCGGCGCGCTCCTCGCGCCCCTCGCCCTCGCGGCCTCGGCGCTCGAGGCCGTCGCGCGCTCCGGCGCGACGGTGCACGTGATCGCCCGCCGCCGCTGAGCGGCTCTCAGCCCGTGCCTTCGACCTCGTCGAGGAAGCGCCCGAGGGTGCCGGCGAACGCGTCCGGCGCCTCCAGGAACGGCGCATGTCCGCCGTCGAACGTGACGAGGCGGGCGTCGCGGAAGCAGGCGATCGCAGGGCGCGAGCGACGGAGCTGGATGAAGCGATCGCGCGACGCCCACGCCACGAGCACGGGGCACCCGACCTGCGGCGCGAGCGACCGCTGGTCCGCCTCGGGCTCGCCGAAGCTCCGCCACGCCGCGGCGAGGATCGGCGCCGACCGCGTCGCGTCCGCGACGATCTCCGCCCGTCGCACGGCCGCCGATGGCGCCGGCAGGACGAGGCGGTAGTAGGCCGCGAAGGCACGCGGGAACCAGCGCGCGCCGCGCGCCCCCGCGTCGAAGAAGCGTGCCATCGCGCGCGTCGCGAGGCGCGCCGCGAGGTCGACGCGGTCGAGGCCGCCGGGATCGCACAGCACGAGGCCCCGGATGCGCGTCGGCGCCGCCAGCGCGAGGCGCAGCGCCGCCGCGCCTCCGATCGAGTTGCCGAGCAGCACGACGTGCCGCAGCGCCAGGACCTCGAGCCACCGTCCTGCGAGGTCGGCGTAGCGCGCCGCGCTCGTGGGCCGGGGATCCGTCGACGAGCGGCCGTGACCGGGCCAGTCGAGGGCGATCACACGACGCCGGGACGCGAAGCGCGCGGCGAGGTCGGAGAAGTCCCGCGCGTCGTGCCCGACCGCATGGAGACAGACGAGGGGCGGTCCGGAGCCCGCCTCCCTCCAGGCGAGCTTCACGCCGTCGATCTCGCACTCCGCGTCGGCCGCCGGGAACTCGGGCAGGGTCGTCATGGTGATAAATCTATCACCAATCGCAGGCGACCGTCCAGTGCGGCATGCTCCGCCCCATGGCGCGCGGGGGCAGGGTGGCGATCGCGGGCCGGCGGCCGAAGCGCGGGGCTCCGGAGGAGACCCGCGCCCGTCTCGTGGCGGCGGCCGCCCGCGTCTTCAACCGCGACGGCTACCACGGCACCGACAGCAACCGCCTGGCGGCCGCCGCGGGCTACGCGCCCGGCACGTTCTACAAGCACTTTCGGGACAAGCGGGCGATCTTCCTCGAGGCCTACGAGCGCTGGGTCACGAGCGAGTGGAGGGCGGTCGAGGAAGTCCTTCGCGCCCGCGGCGACGCCGACGCGGCCGCCGCGCGTCTCGTGGCCCTCGTGATCCGCATGCACCGCCGCTGGCGCGGACTGCGCGCGAGCATGCTCCTCCTCGTCGCGACCGACGCCGGGGCCAAGCGCTGCTATCGGCGCCAGCGTCGCAGGCAGCTCGAGATCCTCGCGGCGCTCCGGCAGCGCTTCGGTCTCGCGCCGCGGCAGCCCGAGCAGGATGCGCTCCTGCTCTTCGCCCTCGAGCGGAGCTGCGACGCGCTCGCCCAGGACGAGGCGCGCGCCCTCGGGCTCGACCGGAAGCGCCTCGAGGCGGGCCTGCGCGCGCTCGTGCGCGACGCCCTCGGCTAGGCCTCGGGCCGGCGCCGCTCCCGCGCGAAGGGCCACGCGAGCTGCGCGAGCCAGCCGTCGGGTACGGGGTCGCCCGCGATCCCGTAGCGCGTGGGCCAACGCACCGACGCGTCGCCCGTCGGGAGATGGAGCGTTCCGAAGATCCGATCGATCCACGGCACGTGCACCGCGAAGTTCCGGTCGATCGCCTCGGCGTGGGCCGCGTGGTGCCAGTGGTGGAAGCGGGGCGTCACGAGGAGGCGCTCGAGCCACGGGTGCTCGAACCGCAGGTTCGCGTGGATCCACACCGCCTGGAACGAGACCCAGACGAGGTAGGCCTGGAGCGGCCCTTCCGCGAAGCCGAGCAGGTGGAGCGGCAGGAAGGCGATCCCTCGCGTCACGACGACGTCGACGAGGTGGAGGCGGGAGCCCGCGATCCAGTCGAGCTGAGGGCTCGAGTGGTGGATCGCGTGGAAGCGCCAGAGGGCCGGCACCGCGTGGAAGGCGCGATGGGCCGCGTAGGCCGCGAGATCGGCGAGGACGAGCGCCTCGACGAGCTGGAGCGCCGCCGGCTGCGCGGCAACGACGACGTGCACGCCCGGCGCGACGAAGCGCAGCAAGAGCGCCGCGGGCTGGAGCGTCAGGAACACGGAGAGCTGCACGAGGAGATGGCTCACGCCGAAGTGCGTGAGGTCGGTCTGCCAGCCGTGGCGCAGCACGTGCTGCTCGCGCCGTCGTGCGAAGGCCCGCTCCAGGGGAACGAAGACGAGCGCCAGCACGAAGAGGTCGAGCACGAACCAGTCGAGCCCCAGGTGACGCGACGGCGCGACGGGCGTCGAGACCGGGACGTCCGCGCCACCGGCGAGCGTCGCGGCGAGGGCGAGCACCATGCCGAGCGCGCCCAGGCGGCGGCCCCGATCGAGCAGCAGGGCGAGAGCGCCGATCGCTCCCGCCGCGAGGATCGTCCCGCGGATCGTCTCGCGCACGAGCGGCATCGGGTAGATCGCCCGCAGCTCGGGCGTCGTGAGCGTCGCGGGAAAGTGAAGGCAGGCGACGGCCGCCAGCGCGAGCGAGGCCAGGAAGAGCGCGAGCGCGCCCGTCGCGAAGCGTCGCAGACGCGCGCGGGGCGGACTCGAGACGCCGGTCGGCGGCCACGCCTCCATGCGCTCCTTCCCTCCTGCGCTCGCATCGGCCGGACGCGGCGCGCGGTGGAGCCCCGCGGCGTTGCCGCCCTTCCAGCTGCTTCGTACCTTGCGCCCATGTCCTCCCCCCACGCCGGACCCTCGCCCGAGCGCGATCTCGCCGACGCGCCCGACGTCGCGCGCAAGGAGGAGGCCCTCGTCGACCGGCTGCGGCGGGCCGGCCGCGTGATCGTCGCGTTCTCGGGCGGCGTCGACTCGAGCTACCTCGCGCTCGTGGCCGAGCGCGCCCTCGGCGGCGGAGCGCTCGCGGTCACGGCCGCCTCCCCCTCGTATCCGCGGAGCCATCGCGAGATGGCGGAGCGCATCGTGCGCGAGTTCGCGATTGCGCACCGCTTCGTCGAGACGCACGAGATGGAGAGCGCCGACTATCGCGCCAACCGACCCGACCGCTGCTACTTCTGCAAGAGCGAGCTCTTCCAGGTGCTGGGCCGGCTGCGCGACGAGCTCGGCTTCGACGCCGTCGCCTACGGCGTGAACACCGACGATCGCGGCGACTTCCGTCCCGGCCATCGCGCGGCCGAGGAGCGCGGCGTGCTCTCGCCCTTCCTCGACGTGGGCCTGTCGAAGGGCGAGATCCGCGCGCTCTCTCGCCGCGCGGGCCTTCCGACGGCCGACCTCCCGGCCTCGGCCTGCCTCTCGTCGCGGCTCCCGTACGGCACCGAGGTGACGGAGGAGCGCCTGCGCCAGGTCGACGAGGGGGAGGAGCGCCTGCGCGCCCTCGGCTTCCGGCAGGTCCGCCTGCGACACCACGGAGTGCTGGCGCGAGTCGAGGTCGAACCCTCGGAGCTCTCGCGCGCGCTCGACCCGGCGATGGCCCGGTCCATCGCCGACGCCTTGAAGCCCCTGGGCTTCCGCTACGTGACCCTCGATCTCGAGGGCTATCGCACGGGCTCCCTGAACGAGGTGCTGCGGGTCCTACCGTCGTGAACGCCGACCGCTCGCGGGCCGGCGTCGCGGCGACGCGACGGCCGGTCCTCGCCTGCGAGGGCGCACCGCGTGACCTCGGTCTCGACCAGGGGCTCGCGCTGCGCGAGGAGCTCCGGCGCTTCGCTGCGGCGCGCGGCGTGGAGCTCCCCTTCGCCGACGAGGTGACCTCCGGGCGGCTCGGCCTCCCGATCCTCGAGCGTGTCGTCTCCGCCCTCGGCGCCTGGGCGCGCTCGCGCGCCGCGGGGGACGACCCGGCGAGCGCCCTCCTCGAGCGCGACCTCGCGCGCCACTTTCCGCAGCTCGCCGAGCGCTGCGAAGGCCTGGCCCGGGGTGCGCGCGTACCGGAGCGCTTCGTCCTCGAGGCGTGCGAAGCCGAGGAGCGGAGCGCGGCGGGGGCCGCCTGCCTCGTCCTCGTCGCCGACGGCGCGGGCCCGCTCGTGGCGCGCGCCCTTCCTCCGTCGCGGCCGCCCTCCCTTCGGCTGCGGCGCACCCATCCGGAGAACGGCCTGCGCTCCCTCGAGCTCGTCTCGTCGCTCGGGCTCGGCGCGATCGCGGGCGTGAACGAGGCGGGCCTCGCCGCGTGCTGGTCGATCGCCGCCGAGCCTCGCGGCGCCGGCGCACACGGCCCGCGCGGCTCCCGCGGCTGCGCCGCGCCGGCGATCCTCCTGGTGCAGGAGTGCCTGCAGCGCTTCGAGAGCGTCGAGGGCGCCGCCGGCTGGTGCACGGATCGGCCCGCGCGCGGGCCGCGCGAGGCCGCCGGCGCGATCGAGATCTTGCTCGCGGACGCGAGCGGGGCGGTCGCCGGCGTCCGGCGCGCGGGCGAGGGCGCGGCTCGCTTCGCGCCCTCGCCGGTGTCGCGCGCCGACGCGGCGGCGGCGCTCGGCGCCTTGGGCTCCCAAGGCGCGATCGTGCTCGATCCACGCGCGCGGCGCGCCGCCCTGCTCTCGGATCCGACGCGCATCCGTGTCGGACTCGAGGAGCTCGACAGCGAGCCCGTGGTCGCCGCCGAGCCGTGAGCGGGCTCAGGGCTGCGGGCGGGCGGCTCGCGGCGGCTCGAGGCTCGGCGCCGCGGGCCCGCTCCCCGGGTCGAGCTCCGCGCCGCCACGATCGTGCGACGGGACCGATCCCAGGGCGAAGCGCGCGAGCGTCCGGACCGCCGGGTCCGGATGGGTGGAGGCGATCTCCACGAGCGCCCTGGCGCCAGGCATGCCCGCGAGCGAGAGCGCGGCGATCGGGCCCTTCGCCTCCTCCGCGCTGCGCTCCATCGTAAGCTGCTGCAGGGTCGGGACGGCGCGCTCGCCGAGGCTCCCCATGGCCTTGGCCGTCGCGGCCTTCACCGTGGAGTCGCGGTCGAACAGGCCGGGAGCAGCGTCACCCACGGCGCCGGGGCCGCCAGGCTCGAGGAGCGCCGTCGCGGCCGCAGCCCGGACCTCCGCCGACGGATCGTTGCGGAGCAGTCCCGCGAGGCGTTGCTCGGCCTTCGGGCCCGACACGAGACCCGCCGCCACGGCGCGCACCCGCGGATCTGCGCTCGCGAGGAGCGCCTCGGCGCGGTCGGCGGGGAGACCGCCGTCGAGCGTGGCGAGGGCCGCGATCGCCTCGGGCTCGAGCTCGCCGCCGGGCGTCGCGAGGGCGACGAGCCGGGAGCGCAGCGCGACCACGCGCTGGTCGCCGGCGAAGGCGACGATCGCGGCGCGCAGGCCTCGCGGGCGCGCGGCGTCTTCGAGCGCTCCGCCGAGCGTCCGGGCGCCCGCGTCGCCGAGCTTCGCCGCGCTCCCCGGGAGCTCGGCCAGGCGGCGCAGGGACGCGGCGGCGACCACTGGCTCTCCGCCCGCCACGAGACGCGCGAGGGCCAGCGCGCCGGGCGGCCCGCCGCGCTCCTCGGCCGGCAGCGCGAGGTAGCGGGTCAGGAGGTCGACCGTGACGGGGTCCGGCCGACGCAGGAACGCGTCGCCGCCGGCCGCGACGACCCGCACGGGCGGCACGCCCGCGACGATCGGGAAGCGCTGGTGCCAGAGGGAGCCGGACGGCAGGGGCGCGAGCGCGACCAGGACGCGTTCGCCTTCGGCGAAGCGGTCGGGGCGCCCCTGGGCGAGCTCTTCCCAGGCGAAGCGCACGCGCCGTCCCGGGGTGCCCTCGCCCGCCACGACGGATTCCACCTCGAGCCACGCCGCGCGTCCCTGGAGATCGACGCGCTCCGGCTCGTGGACGATGCCTACCGCCGTGAGTGTCGCACGCTCCGCGGCCTCGAGCAGCGGAGGTCCGCCGGCGGCGGGGTCCGCGGCGCGGGCCCGCGCCGCGAGGCCGGCCCCGACGAGCGCGAGCGCGAGGGCGAGCCCGCGGTGGAGTCGGCGGCCTCCTCTCGCCGTCGGCGATCTCACGGCGCGAGGGGCGCGTGGAAGCCGGGCGTCCCGTCCACGTCGGCGTAGAGGGCGTTCGTGTTGCCGAGCGCCAGCACGCCCCCCTCCCCGAGGTTCCCGTCGAGGAGCTGGGCCAGCGTGGTGTTGCCCGTCGTGGTGAGGCTCGCGGGCATCATCGGGTACATCGGCCGCGAGACGCCGTCGCGCCCGCGGGCGATCACGACGAACCAGGTGTCCTGCGTGAGTCCCGTGAAGCTCACGAGCTTCGTGGTCTCCTGGCGCGACGCGCCCGGAACGCTCGGGTCGACGTTCACGGTGCTCACGGTGAAGCCCGTGCCCTTGTCGAGCGTCACCGCGGGCGTGCCGGGACCGAACGCGACCGGCACCCCGCCGACCGTGCCGGCCACGTTCGGCGCAGAGTTGGCGTACACCTCGATCCGGTCGTACTCGGCCCAGAGCGGAGCCTGCACCCGGATCTCGAGATCGACGCTGCCGTTCGTCGTCGCGACCAGCGTCGCGCCGGCGCGCGTGAAGTCGGCGACGCCGCCCGAACCGTCGGCCGCGAGCAGCCGCGCCTGCACGTAGAGCCCCTGCCCCGAGACGGCGCGCCCGGCCTTCACCGCCTGCCCGATCTCCGAGGGAAGGATCGCGGCGGGCACGTCGAGCCCGGGGGACGTCGGCGTCCAGGTGCGGCAGCCGCCGGAGCGCGTGTTCGAGAACTCGTGCGTGTCGGTGTCGCCGATCATCGTGGTGAGCAGGCCCTGGTTCAGGTGGTTGAACCAGATCCCGATGCGGCCGACCAGGAACTCGTTCTGGTGGGCGCGCGAGTAGCCGTTCCAGAGCTCGAGCGCGCGGAAGTGGTGGAACAGGTTCGGCGTCGACGGGTCGAGGCGCAGCGCGAGCTTCTGCGCGGTCGTGAGCATCGACTGGGGCGGCACGAGCGCGCTGTTGATGCGGAGCGGAGTGAAGTGGCTGTCGATGTGGTTGATCTGCACGACGGTGTCGGGCGTCGCGTCGATCGTGAGCGCCGCGTTCTCGATCTGCGCCGGCGTCAGGCTGTAGCTGCCGTAGGCCGGGAAGTCGCGCCCGGGCGGCGCCGCGCCGCCGAAGTCGACCGCGCCGCCGGAGACGCGGCTCGGGTCGATCCGCAGCGGGTACGCGTTGTAGTGCCCGTAGTCGAAGCTCGTGATCTCCTCGCCGACGATCGTGGTGAGGAAGGGCACGAGCCCGAGCGACGCGATCACGGGCTTCAAGTCGGTGCGGGAGTCGTGGTCCGTCATGATCACGTCGTCCACGCCCTCGCCTGCGAACTGGAGCGCGCGTGCCGTGTTGCGGATGCGCGAGTCCGGGCTGTTGAGCGCGTGCACGTGGAAGTCGGACGACACGAAGCCCGGCGAGTCGACCACCTGGGCGATCTTCGCCGCGACCGCCGTGGTGTTTCCCTCGGTGATCGTGATCGGCGCGCTGTACGAGGAGTACTCGGTGCCCCGCGACACCACGACCTGGTAGTCGCCCGGCTCGAGGTCGAACTCGGCCGCGCCGTTCGCGCCCGAGTACTCCACGTGCGTGAAGCCGTAGGGCAGGGGATCGGAGGCGACGTCGTACAGCATGCCGGTCTCGACGGGCCCGATCCCCGCCACGCCGTCGAAGCGCACGGTCGGCTCGGGGCTCGGGTCGAAGCCGAGGACGCCGATGCGGGCGGGCAGCGGCCCGCCCGCGCCGTCGTGCACGTCGACGTGCAGGCGGCCCGTCGCGGGCAGCGCGAAGTCTGCGGTCGCCGTGCCCCCGGCCACGATCGTCACGGGATGGACCGGCGGCAGGGTGCCGCCGCCCTCGTACGGGAAGCCGTTCTTGCCGGCCACCGCGCCGTAGGTCCCGGGCGGGAGCGTGCCCGAGTAGCAGCCGGTCGCATCGGTCGCGAAGGTCGAGGTCAGGCTCGCGAGGGCCGTACCCGCGGCGTTCTTCGGGCCGATGCCGACCCGCGCTCCCAGGAGGGGGACGCCGGCGCCGGTCACGCAGCCCGACACCGTGCCGTGGGCGGTGGCGCGCACCTCGTTCTCCAGGTCGACGGCGTTCGAGCCGCTGCCGTTGCCGACACCGAACCAGCGCGTGTAGACGTTGCTTCCATTCGCGGGAACCTGGAGCGCGCCCGGCGTGCCGAAGAAGAGCACGCTCAGCACCGAGTCGTGGGCGAGCACGTAGGAGACGCCGGTCTGGGTGAAGAACGTGCTCTGGGGCAGCGGCGCGCCGGGGAACGCGACGGTGAGGAACGCGTAGTCGACACCCTCCGACTCGCCCGTGCCGATCCAGCTCATCACGCCGAGAGAAGAGAAGGGAAGCTCGCCGATGCCGTAGCCCGAGCTCGTCCAGAGCTCGAGCTCCCCCATGCCGTTCACGTAGTCGCCCGCGTAGAAGCGCTGCGCCTGGTTCGTCAGGTTGGTGATCGTGGTATCGAGGCGCAGCGCCCTCTTGCCCGGCTCGAGCACGTACTCGGTGCAGGCCTCGACGTCGTAGTCCTTGTCGTCGGCCGCCGGCGGGAAGGTGACGTTGATCATGGCGGCCACGCTCGAGGCGTTCACGAAGTCGAGCAGGTCGTCCGGGCCGCACACGCGCAGCACCGCGGGCAGGCCGTCCTGGCCGTCGTTCACGATCGTCGCGGTCTGGGCGTTGATCACCGTCTCGACGTTCACCGACGGCTGGATCTCGAAGAACGCGTCGCGGTCCGGACGGCCGACGAGCTCGGCGTCGATCACGTTCCCACCGAACTGGCCGATGCTGTAGAGATCGCGCTGCGCCACGTCCTGCACCACGAAGCGTGCCTCGGCGTTCTCGAGCATCCAATCGCCCACGCGGCCGTGGGCGAGCGGACCCCGGACGAGCTCGCTCGGGCTCGTGATGCGGTGCGCTCGCGCCTTCGGCGGCAGGTACTGGAACGCGCGGTCGGTGCTCACGCCGACACCGTTCTGCAACGACGCCCCGACGTGCAGCACGTTCGAGTCCTCGAGCGCGCCGCCCGGTCCGACGCTCGCGGTGTACACGCTCGGCCCCCCCGAGAGCGCGAGAGGGCTTCCGTTCAGCGTGGCCTGGAGCGTGCCGGGCCTCAGCGCGGCGGGATCGACCCTCACCTCGACGTCGAACTGGAACGTCGAGAGCACCGCTCCGGCCGCCGGCGAGGTGACGGCGAGGGGCGCGGGCGTGTTGCAGTCGAAGCCCGTCTGCAGGCCTGCGGAAGCCGCGACCAGGGCGAGCAGGAGACGTCCGGTCGGCGGGCCACGGCGCATCGACGACTCCTCGGAGGGCCGAGTGGGACCCAGCCGAAGCAGTCTACGAGGCGGATTCTCCGCCCTGCAATGAAAACGCCATCGAGACGACACGAATCCGGAGCGGCCGGAACATCTGCATCGGCGCTGCGAGGATCAGCGCCGTCCGCGACCGCCCCGTCCTCGCCGACGTCCTCGTCCGCCGCCCTCGCCGGGGCGACGCTCGGCCGCCTCGTCCACGGGCTTCCGCGGCGCGCCGGGCTCGGCGTCGGCCACGGTGGTCTCGGGCTTGTGCTCGCGCAGGTAGGCGGCGCAGATCGCCGCCAGGTCGCGCTTTCCGTCCTCGCTCTGCAGCATCTCCTCGACCACCCGCACGAAGCGGTCGACCTTCCAGCCGCGCTCGCGCTCGGGGATCTCGCGCACCTCGTGCTCGACCTTGACCGCGATCCGCTCGCGGATGCGGCGGAGGATGTCCTCCTCCGTCGGGAGCTTCCGCTCCGTGATCTCGATCTTGTTCACGTGCTGCAAGTACTTGAAGTTGCCGATGTCGAGGCCCGAGACCAGGGAGAGCGCGACGCCGGCCTTGCCCGCGCGGCCGGTGCGGCCCGTCC
Source organism: Myxococcota bacterium (assembly GCA_035542715.1). GTDB lineage: Bacteria > Myxococcota_A > UBA9160 > UBA9160 > UBA9160 > DATKKW01. The sequence continues at coordinate 51,072 of DATKKW010000016.1, read as the reverse complement.
GGTGCACGTACACCTCGGGCGACTCGGGCGTCGAGTAGCCGATCACGTGGGTGAGCTGGCTGATGTCGATCCCGCGGGCGGCGACGTCGGTCGCGACCAGGAAGCGGATCTCGCCGGCCTTGATCTGCGCCATCGCGCGCTCGCGCGCCGCCTGGGCGAGGTCGCCCGAGATCTGCTCCGCGCTGAACCCACGGCGCTGGAGCACGCTCGTCACGAAGCGCACGTCGTCCTTCGTGTTGCAGAAGACGATGGCGCTCTCGGGATCCTCGTACTCGAGGATGCGCACGAGGTTCGATTCCTTCTCGGCCGCGGTCGTCAGGTAGAAGAAGTGCTCGATCTCGACGGGCGCGAGCTGGCCCTCCGAGAGCGTCACGAACTCGGGATCCTTCAGGAAGACGCGCGCGAGCGAGCGCACCTTCTCGGGCATCGTCGCGGAGAAGAGGCAGGACTGCCGCGCACGCGGCAGGTAGCCGTTGATCTCGCGCATGTCCGGCCAGAAGCCGAGGGAGAGCAGCTCGTCGGCCTCGTCGAGCACCAGCATCTTCACGCGCTCGAGCTTGAGCCGTCCCGAGCCGAGGTGGTCGAGGATGCGGCCCGGGGTTCCGACGACCACGTGCGCGCCGGCCTTCAGGCCGTCGAGCTGCGCCTGGTAGCCGACGCCGCCGTAGATCGGCAGCGTGCGCACGCCCCGATGCTTCCCCATCACCGCGACCTCGCTCGCCACCTGGTTCGCGAGCTCGCGGGTCGGGCAGAGCACGAGGGCCTGGGTCTCCGGGAGGTCGGGATCGACGACGGAGGCGATCGGAAGGCCGAAGGCGCCGGTCTTCCCGCTGCCCGTGCGCGCCTGCACGATCAGGTCCCTTCCGGTCAGGAAGAGCGGGAGCACGCGCGCCTGGACGGGCATCGGCGTCTTCCAGCCGAGGTCGCGAACGCCAGCGCGGACGTCGTCGGGGAGTGCGTCGAAGACTTGGGACGGGTCGGTCATGCAACGCGGCGAAGGCTACCGGTCCGGCCCCCCGTGCCGCAAGGAAGGGAAGGAGAGTCCGCGTCGTCGCTCCCGCCTCCGAGCGCCTCCTGCTAGCCTGCCTCCGATGTCCCGGATCACGCGCCAGGAGGTGGAGCGCGTCGCCGCGCTGGCGCGCCTCGAGCTCGCTCCCGACGAAGCCGAGCGCATGACGAGCCAGCTCGACGCGATCCTCGACTACGTGGCGCTCCTCTCGGAGGTCGACACGACGGGCATCGCGCCGACCTCCCACGCCGTTCCCCTGCGGACGCCCCTGCGCGACGACCGCCCCGGGCCGCCCCTCGATCCCGACGACGCCGTCCGCAACGCCCCGGAGCGGGAGGGCTCGGCCTTCCTCGTGCCCAAGGTGATCGAGGGCGAGGAGAGCTGATGGGACCGCCGCTCGGCACGCTCGCGGGCCTGCGCGCCGACCTCGACGCGAAGCGCGTCTCGTCGCGCGAGCTCGTGGATGCCTGCCTCGCCCGCGCCGAGGCGCTCGACCGCAAGCTCCACGCCTTCCTCGGGCTTCGCGCGGAGCGCGCACGGGCCGAGGCGGCGGAGTCCGACGCGCGGCGCGCCCGCGGCGAGGTGCGCGGCGCGCTCGAGGGCATCCCGGTCGCGCTCAAGGACAACATGGTGCAGCGGGGCGAGCCCACGACCTGCGCATCGCGCATCCTCGAGGGCTTCGTCTCGCCCTACGACGCGACGATCGTGCGCAGGCTGCAGGCCGCCGGCGCCGTGATCGTCGGTCGCACCAACCTCGACGAGTTCGCGATGGGCTCGTCCACGGAGAACTCGGCCTACGGCCCGTCGCGGAACCCGTGGGACGTCTCGCGCACGCCCGGCGGATCGTCGGGCGGCTCCGCCGCGGCGGTCGCGGCGGGGATCGTGCCGCTCGCCCTGGGCAGCGACACCGGCGGCTCGATCCGCCAGCCCGCGGCCTGCACGGGCATCGTCGGAATGAAGCCGACCTACGGTCGTGTCAGCCGCTACGGGCTCGTGGCGTTCGCCTCGTCGCTCGACCAGATCGGTCCCTTCACGCGCAGCGCCGCCGACTGCGCGACCGCCCTCGAGGTGCTGTGCGGCCACGACCCCTTCGACTCGACGTCGCTGCCCGAGCCGGTGCCGCGCTTCTCCGAGGCGCTGACCGGCGACGTGTCCGGCCTCGTGATCGGCCTCCCGAAGGAGTACTTCGTCGAGGAGGGCGTCGATCCCGCGGTGCTCGCCGCGGTGCGCGCGGCGGTCGCGGAGCTCGAGAAGGCCGGCGCGAAGACGCGCGAGGTCTCGCTCCCGCACACGAAGTACGGGATCGCCTGCTACTACCTGATCGCGCCGGCGGAGGCGTCGAGCAACCTCGCCCGCTACGACGGGGTCCGCTACGGCCTGCGCGCGAAGGACGCGGAGAACCTGACGGAGCTCTACTGCCGCACGCGCTCCCAGGGCTTCGGCGCCGAGGTGAAGCGGCGCATCCTGCTCGGCACCTACGTGCTCTCGGCCGGCTACTACGACGCCTACTACCGCAAGGCGCAGCAGGTGCGGACGCTCGTGCGCCGCGACTTCGAGGGCGCGCTCGCGGGCTGCGACGTGATCGCGACCCCGACCATGCCGGAGGTGGCCTTCCGGATCGGCGAGAAGTCGGGAGACCCGCTGCGCATGTACCTGAACGACGTCTACACGGTGTCGGCGAACCTGGCCGGCGTACCGGGCATCTCGATCCCGTGCGGGTTCCACGAGGGCATGCCGATCGGGCTCCAGCTCCTCGGACGGATCCTCGACGAGGCGACGCTCCTGCGCGTCGCCGACGCCTACGAGCGGTGCACCGACTGGCACTCGCGCCGTCCGCCGGAGACGGCGTGAGCCGCGTTCTCGAGAAGTACGAGGCGGTGATCGGCCTCGAGGTGCACGTGCACCTGAAGACCGCCTCGAAGCTCTTCAGCAACGCGCCGGTGGTGTACGGCGCCGAGCCCAACCACGCGGTGACGCCGGTCTGCCTCGCGCTCCCGGGCTCGCTGCCGGTGCTGAACGCGAAGGCCGTGGAGTTCGCGATCCGCGCCGGGCTGGCCACCCACTGCAAGGTCCATCCGCAGTCGGTCTTCGCGCGCAAGAACTACTTCTACCCAGACCTGCCGAAGGGCTACCAGATCTCGCAGTACGAGGAGCCGATCTGCACGGAGGGCTGGATCGAGATCGAGCTCCCGGCCGAGAAGGGGGGGGCGGAGGGTCCGCAGACCAAGCGCGTCGGCATCACGCGCATCCACATGGAGGAGGACGCGGGGAAGTCGATCCACGACGAGGTGGTCGCGGGCACGGGCTCGGCGGTGGACCTGAACCGCGCCGGCGTGCCGCTCCTCGAGATCGTGTCGGAGCCCGTCCTGCGCAGCGCGGCCGAGGCCAGCGCCTACCTGCGCGCCCTGCGCTCGATCCTGCGCTACGTCGACGTCTCCGAGGCCGACATGGAGAAGGGACAGTTCCGCTGCGACGCGAACGTGTCGCTGCGGCGGCGCGGCGAGTCGAAGCTCGGCACGCGCACCGAGACCAAGAACCTGAACAGCTTCCGCTTCGTCGAGGCCGCGATCGGGATCGAGATCGAGCGCCAGGCGAAGCTGCTCGACGCCGGCGGGCGCGTGATCCAGGCGACGCTCCTGTACGACCCCGCGACCAACAAGACCCGCGTCATGCGCACCAAGGAGAACGCGGACGACTACCGCTACTTCCCGGACCCCGACCTCGTCCCGCTCGTGATCGATCCCGCGGAGATCGAGCGCGTGCGGCGCGAGCTCCCCGAGCTTCCGGATCGGAAGCGCGCGCGCTTCCAGGCCGAGCACGGGCTCTCGGAGTACGACGCGCGGCTCCTCACGGGCTCGCGCGCGCTGGCGGACTTCTTCGAGCGCGCCGCGAAGGCGCTCGGCAACGCGAAGACGGTCGCGAACTGGGTGCTGCGCGACGTGCTGCAGGCGCTGAAGGAGCGCGAGCTCGAGATCGAGCAGACGAAGCTCGAGCCCGAGGCCCTCGCCGCGCTGCTCGCGCTCGTCGAGTCGGGCCGGGTCACCGCGAAGAGCGCCCGCGACCTGCTGCCGGAGCTCGTGGAGCGCGGCGGCGATCCGGCGGCGCTCGTCCGCGCGCGGGGGCTCGAGGCGGTCTCCGACACCGGCGTGATCGAGGCGGCCGCCGACGAGGCGATCGCCGCGAGCCCGGAGATGGCCGCGCGCTATCGCGCGGGCGAGGAGAAGATCCTGAACGCCCTCATCGGCCAGGTCATGAAGAAGACGGCCGGCAAGGCGAGCCCGGCGGCGGTGAAGGAGATCCTCGCCCGCAAGCTGCGGGGCTAGGGCATTCGCGCCCTCGGCCGCCTCGTCGCCCTGCTGCTCGCGCTCGCGGGCATCGTCCTGATCGCGGGCCCGCTCGTGCTCCAGCACGTCCTCGAGGCTCCCACCATGCGCAGCTGGCTCGCGCAGCAGTCCGAGCGCGAGCTCGGGCGCCCGCTCCGCTTCGAACGCCTCGGCGTGTCGTTCCTGCCGCCGAGCCTGCGGCTTCACGACGCCGTGCTGGAGGCGCGTGCGCCCGAGACGGTCCCGCCGCTCCGCGCGGAGCGCGTCGATCTCGAGCTCGACCTGGCGCGGCTCTTCCGAGGCGAGCGCGACGCAGACGTCGTGAGCGCCGTCGTCGTGCAGGGAGGGCACGCGCTGCTGCGTCTGCCGGGCGCGACGCCCGACGCCGGCCTCGAGCTCACGGATCTCGCAGGACGCGCCGCGACGGGGAGCGGTGTCGCGGCCGAGGCACGCATCGTCCCCGGCGGCCGCATCGAGGCGCACAGCCGGCCCGGCGAGGGACCGTTCGCGACCGCTCTCGAGATCGACGTGCACGACGGGGACGCGCGCGCCCTCGCGCCCTGGCTCGCGGGGCTCCACGTCGGCGACGCGGCCGCGGGCCGGCTCGCCATCGAGCAGGGGCGGATCGACGGCCGCGTGCGCCTCGAGGGCGCGATGGTCCCCGACGAACGTCTCCACGCGGAGCTCGCACTCGTCGACGCACGGGCGGGCTTCGGCGAGGCGACGCTTCGCGGCCGCGCCACGCTGAAGCTCGACCTCGACTCGCTCCGCACGGCGCCGGGCGGGCGCTTCGCGCTCGACGCGCGCGACGCCGAGGTCGTGCGCAATTCGCTGCAGAAGGAGGCGGGGCAGCCGTTCGAGGTCTCGGGCCGACTCGCCGCACGGCGGGACGGCCAGCCCGGGTTCGCTTTCGAGCGCGTGCGGATCGCGCCCCTCGTCGTCGACCTCGACGCCGGCGGCGGCGTGCCGATCCGGATCCGGATCGGCGGCGACGCCGCGGACGCAGCGCCTGCCGACGGCGCCCACCAGGACGGGACGGGCGAGGGCGACACTCCGGAGAGCAGGCGATGAGCGACTGGTTCACGCTTCGCTTCGAGGGCGACGCCGTCGTGCTGCTCGACCAGCGACGTCTCCCGCGCGAGGAGACCTACCTGCGCTGCCAGGACGTCGAGTCCCTCGCCACGGCGATCGAGTCCCTCGCGGTGCGGGGAGCTCCGGCGATCGGCTGCGCCGCGGCGTTCGGCGTCGCGCTCGCGGCGCGCCGGAGCGCGGCGCACGGGCTCGAGGCGCTGCGCGAGGACGTGGGCGGGGCCACCGCCCGCCTCGCCCGCACGCGACCCACCGCCGTGAACCTGTTCTGGGCGCTCGGGCGGATGCGCGAGGCCTTCGACGCGGCTTGCGCGGAGCCCGGCGCCGACGTGGAGCAGGTGCGCGCGAGGCTCCTCTCCGCGGCCCAGTCGATCCTCGAAGCCGACGTGGCGGCGTGTCGCGCCATGGGCCTGCTCGGCGCAGCGCTCGTGCCCGAGGGCGCGCGCATCCTCACGCACTGCAACGCGGGGGCCCTCGCGACGGGCGGCTACGGCACGGCGCTCGGCGTGGTGCGGGCCGCCCACGAGGCCGGCCGACGCATCACGGTGCTGGCTGACGAGACGCGACCCTTCCTCCAGGGGGCGCGGCTCACCGCCTGGGAGCTCGCGCGGGACGGCATCCCCGTGACCGTGGTGACCGACGGCATGGCCGGCTTCCTGATGCAGCGCGGGGAGGTCGACCTCGTGGTGGTGGGCGCCGATCGCATCGCGGCGAACGGGGACGTTGCGAACAAGATCGGGACGTACGGCCTGGCCGTGCTCGCGCGCGAGCACGGCCTCCCGTTCTACGTGGCGGCGCCGCGCTCGACGATCGACCTCGCGACGGCCTCGGGAGACGCGATCCCGATCGAGGAGCGCGGCCGGGGAGAGGTGGCGAGGATCGGCGACGTCGAGCTGCTGCCGGACGGGGTCCCCGTGCGCCATCCGGCGTTCGACGTGACACCGGCACGGCTCGTGACGGCGATCGTCACGGAAGCGGGCGTCGCGCGGGAGCCCTACGCCGCGAGCCTGCGCGAGCTCTTCCGCTGAGCTGCCGGCGGGCGGCGCCGCGGCGGCCGCCGGTGCGCAACGCGCGCGCAGCTCCCAGGCAGCTTTCACGGACGCGATGGTCGTCCTGCCGCCGCTGTGACCGCCGTCACGGCAAGTGACGTTTCTGCGCACGGGAGAATCCCCCAATCGCAGGACGCGTGGTCAAGTCCACGCGGGGCCTCGGTCGATACGGTCAGCGGGAGGACCCCCCTTTGTCGCCCACCATCCTCGTCGTCGACGACGACCGCAGCCTGTGTCAGATCCTCACGAAGACGTTCCAGCTCGAGGGATGGAACGTGGTGACGGCCCACGACGGCGACGACGCCCTCGCGAAGGCGCGCAGCCGTGCTCCGGATCTCCTGCTGCTCGACCTCCTGCTGCCGAAGCGCGACGGCTTCGCGGTGCTCGAGGCGATCCGCTCCGAGGCGCCTCCGCTCGCAGAGACGCCCGCCATCTTCCTCACGGGCTGTTCGCGCACGAAGCAGTACGAAGAGCGCGCCGAGCGCCTGCGCGCGGCCGCCTTCCTCACCAAGCCCGTCGCGCTCGACACGCTGCGCGAGGTCACCGCGAAGGCCGTGAGCGTGAGCGGCGGCAAGGCGGGCGCCGCGCCCGTCGCCGCGCGGCCCGCGGCCGTCGCGCCGGCGGGAGCCGCCGCGGCGCGCACCCTCGCCGGCGATCTGCGCGAGATCTCGTTCCCCGCGCTGCTCCACCACCTGCACGGGCTGCGCGCCACGGGCGTGCTCCAGCTCCAGTCGGGGAAGAAGCGCAAGGCCGTCCAGTTTCGCGACGGCTATCCCGCCGCGGTCAAGTCGAACCTGGTCTCCGAGTGTCTCGGCAACATGCTCCGCCGCGGCGACAAGATCACGGCCGAGGAGCTCGACGAATCGCTGCGGCGCGTGAAGAGCGGCGAGGGGCTCCAGGGCGAGATCCTGGTGGCGATGGCCCTGCTCTCCGAGTCGGAGCTGGTCGACGCGCTGCGCGAGCAGTCCGAGGAGAAGCTGTTCGAGCTGTTCGAGTGGCGGAGCGGGCCCTTCCGCTTCGAGCTCGGAGCGAAGCTCGAGGGCGCGAACGCGCTCAGCCTCGAAGGCGGCCCCGCGAACCTGATCCTGGACGGTGTACGCCGGCGCTTCCCGCTCGACGTGATCGACGCCCACCTCGCGACGCTCGCCGACCGCTACCTCGCGCCGAACGAGAGCCCCTTCCACCGCTTCCAGGACATCGACCTCGATCCGGGCGAGGACTTCCTGCTGCGCGCCCTCGACGGGCGCGTGAAGCTCCGCGACCTCGGCGAGCAGGGCGAGGCCACGCGGCGCACGCTCTACGGGCTCATCATCACGGGCCTGCTCGAGGCGCGCGGGCGGGTCGAGGTGACGGAGCCCGCCGCGGCCGGAGCCGGCGAGCCCGCGAAGGCGGCGCCGGCGCGCATGCCCGCCGCGGTCCCCAACCCGCCGCGCTCGATCGACCCGGCCGACGTCGCGCTGCGCGCGGAGCTCACGGCCCTCGCGGAGCGCATGCGGGGCAAGGGGTATTTCGAGGTGCTCGGCATTCCCGAGAAGGCGACGGACGAGGACGTCCGCCGTTCGTACGTCGAGCTCGCGAAGAAGACGCACCCCGACCGGTTCTCGGGCGCGAGCGAGCCCGTGCGCAAGCTCGCCGAAGAGGTCTTCGGGCTCGTGTCGAAGGCCTACGAGACCCTCGGCGACGTGCGTCGCCGGACGCAGTACCTGCTCGACCGCAAGGGCAGCAAGCAGGCCGCGGCCGACCTGGAGGAGGGACAGCGCGCCCTCGCGGCGGAGATCCAGTTCCAGAACGGCGAGGCGAAGCTGCGCAAGCGCGACTTCGAGGGCGCGATCCAGGACTTCGAGTGGGCGGTGCGGCTCTTCCCGGAGGAGGGCGAGTACGTCGCGTACCTCGGCTGGGCCCTCTACCTCTCGAACCCGAACGACGCCGAGACGCTCAAGAAGGCGATCACGATCGTGAAGAAGGGCTCCAAGCTGGCGGAGGACCGGGACAAGCCCTACCTCTTCCTCGGCCGGATGTACCAGGCCGCGGGCAAGCTGGACGCCGCCGAGCGCATGCTCACCACCGCCCTCGAGATCCGGTCCGACAACGTCGAGGCGCTGCGCGAGCTGCGCCTCATCCACATGCGACGCGAGAAAGAGAAGGGGCTGATCGGGCGGCTCTTCCGCCGCTAGCCCCGGCGGGAGAGGCACCATGGCAGGAGGGGCGGCTCCCCGGGTCACCGGGGAGAAGATCTGGCTCGACGGGAAGCTCGTGGACTGGGGCGACGCGACGGTCCACGTCCTCACCCACACCCTCCACTACGGCCTCGGCGTGTTCGAGGGGATCCGCTGCTACCGCACGGCCGACGGCCGCTCGGCGATCTTCCGGCTCGGCGAGCACGTGCGGCGCCTGTTCGAGTCCGCGCACATCAACCTGATGGAGATGCCCTTCTCGCGCGAGCGGATCGAGACGGCGATCTGCGAGACGCTGCGCGCGAACCATCTCGCGGAGGGCTACATCCGGCCGCTCGCGTTCATCGGCGACGGCGTGATGGGGCTCAACCCGGCCAACAACCCGATTCGCGTCGCGATCATCTGCTGGGCCTGGGGCAAGTACCTGGGCGAGGAGGGGATGGAGCGCGGCATCCGCGCCAAGGTCTCCACCTTCTCGCGTCATCACGTGAACGCGAAGATGACCAAGGGCAAGACCTGCGGCGACTACGTGAACTCGATCCTCGCGAAGCGCGAGGCCCTGCTCGACGGCTACGACGAGGCGATCCTGCTCGACACGCAGGGGCTCGTCTCCGAGGCGAGCGGCGAGAACGTGTTCGTCGTGCGCCACGGGACGATCCACACGCCGAGCCTCGCGACGGTGCTCGACGGCATCACGCGCAACGCCGTGATCCGGATCGCGCGCGACAAGGGCATGAGCGTGGTCGAGGGCCCGATCACGCGCGACGAGCTCTACATCGCCGACGAGATCTTCCTCACCGGGACCGCCGCGGAGGTCACCCCCGTGCGGGAGGTCGACCACCGCCAGATCGGCCCCGGCCGGCGCGGGCCCGTCACGAAGAGCCTGCAGGATGCGTTCTTCGCGGTGGTCCAGGGGCGGGATCCGAAGTACGCGGAGTGGCTGCACTACGTCTGAGGGAGCCGCCGCGCTCGTCGCATCGCGTCATCGCCGCGCACCTCTCCCGAGGCGCACGACGACCCTCCCGCGGCCGCGCTCGCGCGTTATGCTCCGGCTCCGATTGACTCCCCAGTCAAAGGAGCCCCCCGATGAATTTCGAGTTCTCCGAAGACCAGAAGTTCGTGCAGAAATCCGCGCGCGACCTCCTGGCCAAGGAATCGCCGCTCGCCGCCTGTCGCGCCGTCCTCGAGGGCGGCAAGTCCCACGACCCCGGACTCTGGAAGGTCGTCGCGGAGAACGGGTACACCGGCGCCGTGATCCCCGAGGCCTTCGGCGGCGCGGGCATGGGATACCTCGAGCTCGTGCTCCTGGCCGAGGAGATCGGTCGCGCCCTCGCGCCGATTCCGTTCTCGCACTCGGTCTACCTCGCGACCGAGGCGCTGCTCCACTGCGGGAGCGACGCGCAGAAGAAGAAGTGGCTGCCGAAGCTCGCGAGCGGCGAGGCGATCGGGAGCTTCGCGCTCGAGGAAGGGCTGGGCGAGACGACACCGGCCGACGTCACCACGAAGCTCGCCGGCGGGAAGCTCACCGGCTCGAAGCTCGCGGTCGCGGGCGGCGACGTCGCGCACTTCTCCATCGTCGTGGCGAAGGACGACGCGGGCAAGCCGACCCTCGCGCTGGTCGAGCTCGGCGCGACCGGCGTCACGCGCACGCCGGCCGAGAGCTTCGACGGCAGCCGCTCCCAGGCGACGCTCGCGTTCGCCGGGGCGACGGCCGAAGCGCTGCCGGGCGCCAATGCCGCGGCGATCGACCACCTGCTGGATCGCGCCGCGCTGCTCTTCGCCTTCGAGCAGATCGGCGGCGCGGAGCGCGCGCTCGAGATCACGCGCGAGTTCACGCTCGGGCGCTACGCGTTCGGACGTCCCGTCGCGAGCTTCCAGGTGCTGAAGCACAGGATGGCCGACCTCTACTGCGCGATCGAGCTCGCGCGCTCGAACGCGTACTACGGTGCCTGGGCGCTCCACGCGAACCAGCCCGCCGAGCTCTCGCTCGCGGCGCCCGCGTCGAAGGTCGCGGCGAGCGACGCCTTCACGCAGGCGGCGGAGGACATGATCCAGCTCCACGGCGGCGTCGGGTTCACCTGGGAGTACGACTGCCACCTCTTCTACCGCCGCGCGCGCTTCCTGGCGCAGACCCTCGGCAGCCCTTCCGCCTGGCGCGAGAAGCTCGTCGCCCGTCTCGAGACGCGCGAGATCTCCGAAGCCGGCGGCGGGCACTAGAACCACCCTCGAGAGACACACGAGAGGCACACGAACATGGACTTCAACGACACCCCCGAAGAAGCGGCATTCCGGAAGAAGGCCCACGACTGGCTCGCGGCGAACGCGCAGCCGCTCGGCCCGCACGAGCTCCCGGCGATGATGGGCGAGCGCGAGACCCCCGACGTGATCGCCGAGTGCAAGCGCTGGCAGGCGAAGAAGGCCGACGCGGGCTGGGCCTGCATCACCTGGCCGAAGGAGTACGGCGGCCAGGGCGCGACCACGATGCAGGGCGTGATCTGGCGCCAGGAAGAGGCGAAGTTCAAGGTGCCGCCGCCGGTCTACACCATCGGCCACGGCATGCTCGGCCCCACGATCATGTTCCACGGCACGCCCGAGCAGAAGAAGAAGTACATCCCCGACATGCTCCGCGGCGGCGAGATCTGGTGCCAGCTCTTCAGCGAGCCGGCCGCGGGCAGCGACCTCGCCGGCCTGCGCACGTCGGCCGTGAAGGACGGGAACGACTGGATCCTGAACGGCCAGAAGATCTGGTCCACGGGCGCGCACTTCTCCGACTGGGGAATGATCGTGACGCGGACCGATCCGAACGCCGCGAAGCACGCCGGCCTCACCTACTTCATCGTGGACATGCGCTCGCCGGGCATCGAGGTGCGCCCGATCAAGCAGATCAACGGCGCGTCGGGCTTCAACGAGGTGTTCTTCACGAACGTGCGCGTGCCCGACTCGAACCGGCTCGGCGCGGTCGGCGACGGCTGGCGCGTGGCGCTCACGACGCTCATGAACGAGCGCGTGGCGATCGGCGCCGGCGGCGGCGCAGGGCGCTTCAAGGACCTGTTCTCGGTGGCGAAGGCGTCGCGGCGAAACGGCAAGCCGGCGATCCAGGACTCGGCGGTGCGGCAGAAGATCGCCGACTTCTACATCAAGTCGAAGGGCCTCCAGTACACGGGATACCGCACGCTCTCGGCGCTCTCGCAGGGCAAGACGCCGGGGCCCGAGGGATCGATCGGCAAGGCGGTCGGCGCGCCGATGGCGCAGCAGATGGCGAGCTTCGCGGTCGAGCTCCAGGGCGCGGCCGGCACGCTGCTCGACTCGAAGATCGTCCCGCAGGACGCCCTCTGGCAGGAGAGCTACCTCGGCACGCCGGGCATCCGGATCGCAGGCGGCACGGACGAGATCCTGAAGAACATCATCGCGGAGCGCGTGCTGCGGCTCCCGCCGGAGATCCGCGTCGACAAGGACAAGGCGTTCCGGGACATCCCGTCCGGACCGCCCGCGAAATGAGCTCGCGCGAACGGACGACCGACGCGGCGTGACACGACGAGGAGCGAGCTCCCGGGCTCGCTCCTCGTCCTCTCCCTTCCGCGCCCCGAGCGGGCTCCACGGCGGCCACGCGCTCGGATCGAGCCCGGTGAGGCGGGTCACACGGGCGGCCGCGCCGCGCCTCCGATCCGCATGGGAGCATGGGCCGCCTCGCCGCCAGCCTCCTCGCACCGATCGTCCTCCTCGCCGGGACGGCCCTCGCCCAGCAGAGCCCCGGCTGCCCGACCGCTCTCGAGCGGGAGACCGTCGACCTCGTGAACGCGGAGCGCGCGAAGGTCGGCCTCGCCCCCTACGTCCTCGACGTGCGGCTCGTCGACGCGGCTCGGCTCCACAGCCAGGACATGGCGGCGCGCTCCTACTTCGACCATGTGACACCGGAAGGCGTGACCTTCGACCAGCGTATCCTCGCCGCGGGCTATCCCTCGCCCGGAGCCGAGACGATCGCCGCCGGCTTCCCGACGCCCGCGGCGGCCCTGGCGGGCTGGATGGGCTCGCCCGGCCATCACGCGATCCTCCTCGACCCGACGCTTCGCCATGTCGGCGTAGGCATCGCGACGGGCGGACCCTACGGCATCTACTACACCGCGAACTTCGGCACCGCCCCGAGCGTCGACGCAGGCCGATGCCTCGGCGCCCCCGGCCTCCCGACTCTCGTCTCCACTCCCTGACGCCCACGAGCCGCGCGCCACGAATCTGGACGTGATCGAGCGCTCGCGCCGTGCGAGGCGCGCAGCGTGCGAGGCGAAGCTTGCTCGATGCGCGCCCAGCGGAGGGGGCGAGGGGTGGCGAGGACGGACTGTCGGGCGGCCGCAGCCACCCCTCGCCCCCTCCGCGCAGCCTCCCGCCCCGCCGAGCGACGAGGACGCTCCCCCGCTGCTAGCCTGCCCCCGTGGAGCTCGATCACGTCCAGATCCGCGGCGCGCGCGAGCACAACCTCCAGTCGATCGACGTCCGCATTCCGAAGAAGAGGCTCGTGGTGCTCACGGGCGTCTCGGGGTCGGGCAAGTCGAGCCTGGCCTTCGACACGCTTTTCGCCGAGGGGCAGCGACGTTACGTCGAGAGCCTCTCGGCGTATGCGCGGCAATTCCTGGGCCAGATGGAGAAGCCGAAGGTCGACACGATCCGCGGCCTCTCGCCGACGATCTCGATCGAGCAGAAGACCACCGGCACGAACCCGCGCTCGACGGTCGGCACCATCACGGAGATCGCCGACTATCTGCGCGTCCTCTACGCGCGGATCGGAGTCCAGCACTGCCACCGTTGTGGCAGCAGTGTGAAGGGCCAGACGGCGGAGCAGATCGCCCGCGAGCTCGCATCGCTCCCCGCCGGCACGAAGCTCCAGCTGCTCGCTCCGGTGCTCGTGAACCGCAAGGGCGAGCATCGCGAGAAGCTGGCCGAGCTGCGCAAGGCCGGCTTCGTCCGGCTGCGCATCGACGGCGAGATCGTGCTCGCCGAGGACGTCGAGGCGCTCGACAAGCGCAAGAAGCACCACGTCGACGTGGTGGTCGATCGCGTCGTCGCGGGCCCCGGGCTCCTCTCGCGGCTCACGGGCTCGGTCGAGGCGGCGCTGCGCGCCGGGGGCGGCGGGCTCATCGCCGTCGCCGAGCCGGGCGGCGAGCGCATCTTCTCCGAGCACATGGCGTGCAATCGCTGCGGGATCTCCTTCCCGGAGCTGACACCCCAGAGCTTCAGCTTCAACAGCCCCCAGGGCATGTGCCCCGACTGCAACGGCCTCGGCACGCGCATGGAGGCCGACCCGGCGCTCGTCGTTCCGGACGAATCGCTGACGATCGATCAGGGCGCGATCAAGCCCTGGGGAACGGACCTCTCGAAGAAGAAGAGCTGGTCGGCGCTGCGCAGCCAGATCCTGAAGCAGCTCAAGATTCCCTTCGACGTGCCCTGGAGGAAGCTGCCGAAGCGCCAGCGCGACCAGATCCTCCACGGGACGGGCGAGCGCCAGTACGACGTGAAGTGGGTCGGCTCGGGCGGCGGCAAGGCGACCTTCCGCATGGGCTTCGAGGGCGTGCTGCCGCGCCTCCTCCGCGTCTTCCGCGAGACCAAGAGCGAGGGTGCGCGCCGCCACTACGCGAAGTTCCTGGGCGATGCGCGCTGCTCGGCGTGCCAGGGCACGCGGCTCCGCGCCGAGAGCGCCGCGGTGCGCGTCGAGGGGCGGACGATCGTCGAGCTCTCGGCGCTCACCATCGAGGGCGCCCGCGCGTTCCTCGGAGGCCTCGAGCTCCGGGGCGCCGCGAAGGAGATCGCGAGCGACCTCCTGAAGGAGATCCGCGCGCGGCTCGAGTTCCTGGCGGCCGTGGGGCTCGGCTATCTCTCGCTCGATCGCGCCGGCCCCACGCTCTCGGGCGGCGAAGCCCAGCGCATCCGCCTCGCGTCGCAGGTCGGCACCGAGCTCACGGGCGTGATCTACATCCTCGACGAGCCGTCGATCGGCCTGCACCAGCGCGACAACCGGCGGCTCCTCGACACGCTCGAGCGCCTGCGCGACATCGGGAACACGGTCGTCGTGGTCGAGCACGACGAGGAGACGATCCGCGCGGCGGACCACGTGATCGACTTCGGCCCTGGGGCGGGCGTGGCGGGCGGGCGCATCGTGCACGCCGGCACGCCCGACAGCCTCGAGCGCGACGAGACCTCGCTCACGGGCGACTACCTGTCGGGACGGCGGCGCATCGAGGTGCCGGAGAAGCGCCGGAAGCCGACGGGCCAGCTCGAGGTGCTGGGCGCGCGCGAGAACAACCTCGCGGGCATCGACGTCTCGCTCCCGCTCGGCGTTCTGGTCGCGGTCACCGGCGTGTCGGGCGCGGGCAAGTCGACGCTCGTGAACGACGTCCTGCATCCCGCCCTCGCGCGCAGGCTCCACGGCTCGATGCAGAAGGTCGGCCTGTACGACGAGCTGCGCGGCGTCTCGCAGCTCGACAAGGTGATCGCGATCGACCAGCGGCCGATCGGCCGCACGCCGCGCAGCAACCCGGTGACCTACATCAAGGTCTTCGACGAGATCCGGGGCCTGTTCGCGAAGCTGCCCGAGGCGCGCGTCCAGGGCTTCGGCCCCGGTCGCTTCTCGTTCAACGTGAAGGGCGGACGCTGCGAGGCCTGCCAGGGCGACGGCGTGCGCCAGATCGAGATGCACTTCCTGGCGGACGTCTTCGTGAAGTGCGAGGAGTGCCAGGGCCGCCGCTTCAACGAGGCCACCCTCCAGGTGCGATTCAAGGACCGCTCGATCGCCGACGTGCTCGAGCTCACGGTGCACGAGGCGCTCGACCTGTTCTCGGCGTATCCGAACGTGGCGCAGCCGCTGCGGCTCCTCGCCGACGTGGGCCTCGACTACCTGCACCTCGGCCAGCCGTCGCCGACGCTCTCCGGTGGCGAGGCCCAGCGCATCAAGCTCGCGCGCGAGCTCTCGCGGCGCGCGACCGGCCGCACGCTCTATGTCCTCGACGAGCCCACGACGGGCCTCCACTTCCACGACGTGGCGCGGCTCCTCGACGTGCTCGCGCGTCTCGTGGAGGGCGGGAACACCGTGCTCGTGATCGAGCACAACCTCGACGTGATCAAGACCGCCGACTGGGTGATCGACCTCGGGCCGGAGGGTGGGCCGGGCGGTGGCCGGATCGTGGCGGAGGGAACGCCCGAGACGGTGGCGCGCGTGAAGGCGAGCCACACGGGAGCGCATCTCGCCGCGGCGCTCGGTGGCGCGCGGCGCGCGCCGTCCCCGCGAGCGCACGGCTGAGGCGCGGACGCCGCGCGCGCAGGCGGCTCAGGGCCCCGAGCGCAGCTCGTGCTGCCGGAAGGCGAGCAGGAGCAGCGCGAGGCTTCCGGCGCCCCAGACCGCGAGGCGGAGCGCGGCGGCGACGAGGTCGTGCGGATCGAGCTCGAGGCCCACCCAGGGCGCGACCGCGAACAGGAGCGCCGTGCCGAGGGGCGGCCCGTAGCCCTCGACGAAGCGGGCCCCGCCCTCGCCGCCGATCGTGCCCAGCACGTGCATGGCGTTCGTGAAGACGACCACCTGGAGCCAGAGGAAGACGCCGAACAGCGCGAGCAGGCGGGGCACGAAGAGCGACACCAGCATCGCGACCGCCGACACGACGACGGCGTCGGCGAGGAAGACGGCGAAGCCCGCCGCGCCGGGCTGCCACGCGAGGCCGAAGCGCGTCGATAGAAGTGCGGTGACGAAGCCGAGCACCGGCGCCGCGGCGCCCACCGCGAGCAGGAGGGCGCCGCAGAGACGCGCAAGAGCGTAGGTCGATCTTCCCACCGGGCGCGCGAGCCAGAGGGCCGCCGAGCCCTCCTCGAGCGGGCGCGCGAGCGCGTCGCTCGCCACGAGGCCCGCCGCGGCGACGAGCGCGAGGGCGAGCGTCACGTACAGGAGCGGGCCGAGGACGGCGCCGGCTGCCTCCGGCGCGAGCACGCGCCCGTTCCAGCTGAAGCGTCCGGCGCCCGCTCCGGCGCAGCGGTCCGCGCCCATCGCGAGGAGGAGCGCGAGCAGCAGGACGCCGAGGCCGACGCGGCTGCGCAGCGCGTCGCGCAGCGCCTCGCCGGCGAGGAGGCGGAACGCGCGCGGACGGCTCACGACGCGACCCCGGGCGCCGACGCCGGGGCCTCGCCCCGGACGATGCGCACGTACGCGTCCTCGAGGCTCTCGCCCGGACGCACGACGGTGTCGAGCGGGCCGCTCGCGGCGACGCGTCCCTGGTGCAGCACGACCACGTGGTCGCAGAGCCGCTCCACCTCCGTCAGCACGTGGGAGCTCACGACGACCGTCGCGCCGCGTGCCCGCGCGGCGGAGATCCACTCGCGTGCGTCACGGATCCCGAGCGGGTCGAGGCCCGAGGTCGGCTCGTCGAGGAGCAGGAGCTCCGGCGCGGCGAGCAGCGCCTGGGCGAAGCCGAGACGCTGGGCGAGGCCCTTCGAGAGGCCGCCGAGCCGCTCGCTCGCGCGGTCGGCGAGGCCGGTCTCGGCGAGGCGCGCGTCGACGTCGCGCTCGAGGGGGGCGCCCTCGAGCCCCGCGAGCGCGGCATGGAGGCGCAGGAACCGCAGCACGCTCATCTGGGCCGGCAGGGCAGGGCGCTCGGGCAGCCATCCCACGCCCTCTCTCGCGCGTGGGTCGAACGGATCGCGCCCCCGCAACAGCACGGAGCCCCCGCTCGGTCGCACGAGGCCGAGGGCGAGCCGGAGGATCGTCGTCTTTCCCGCGCCGTTCGGTCCGAGGAGGCCCACCGCCGCGCCGGCGGGAAGCGCGAGGCTCACGCGATGCAGCGCGCGGCGCGATCCGTAGAGCCGGGTCACGCCGGCGAGCTCGAGGGCGATCGCCCCGTGTGTCGTCATGGACGGCCGAGCCTACCATCGGCCGACGAGGAATCACCCATGGGTCGCGCCGCCGTCTTCGCGCGCGAGGCGCGCGCCATCCTGATGCCGACCGGCGGCTATCTCGCCGGCTTCACGCACTCGCTCCAGCCGTACGCCGGCTGCGAATTCGACTGCACCTACTGCTACGTGCGTGCGCTCGCGGTGCAGCGCGCGAATCCCTTCGGGCTCGCGTGGTCGCGCTGGATCTCGCCGAAGACGAACGCCGCGGCGCTGCTCCGGCGCGAGGCCGTGCGCGGGCGGCTCGACGCGGCGCGCATCTTCTGCTCGAGCGCGACGGACCCGTACGTGCCCCTCGAACGGAAGCTTCGGCTGACGCGGGGCTGCCTCGAGGTGATGGTCGAGCGCCCGCCGGCCCACCTCGTGCTCCAGACGCGGAGCCCGTTCGTCACACGCGACGCCGATCTCCTGGCGCGCGTCCCGACGGCCCTCGTCTCCGTCACGATCGCGACGGACGACGAGCGGGTGCGTCGCGCCTTCGAGCCGAACGCGCCGGCGACGGCGCTTCGGATCGATGCCTTGCGGGCACTGCGAGCCGCGGGCGTGCGCACGCAGGCCGCGGTCGCGCCGCTCCTGCCGTGCGATCCCGAGCGCCTGGCGGATCTCCTCGACCCGGTCGTGGAGCGCGTCGTGGTCGACGACTTCTTCCGGGGCGACGGCGCGGGCGGTCGGCGGAGCACCCGCGTGCTCGCCGAGCTCCGAGCACGCGGCCTCGGCGCCTGGGCCGAGCCGGGATACGCCGAGGAAGCCGTTGCCGTCCTGCGGCGCCGCCTCGGCGCCGAGCGCGTGCTGGAGAGCCAGGCGGGCTTCAGCGCGGCGTGACGCGGACCGCGATCGAGCGCGACGTGGCCTGGAAGAGGCCGGCCCAGCGGTCCGCCCAGCGGTACTTCTCGCGGAGGAGACGCCGGATCTTGGCGTGACCCTCGTGGCCCCCTCCGGCTGCGGAGGAGCGCGACCTCCAACGGCAGCCGCCACGCGACATCGCGACTCAGGGTGTGTATCGAAACCACGCCCCGCCTGCGATCCGTAGCCTCGGAGCGCGCCAGAGCCGGCATTTCCCTTGCAAACCCCATGCGGCATGGGCCGCGCCATTCCCCCCCCGCGGCCCCGAGGAGGGAGCCTCGATGCCCGAGAAGGCTGAGAAGACCGAACGCAAGGCCGTCGCCACGTGGAACCCGTTCGCCGAGCTCGATCTGCTCCGAGAGTGGCGTCCGTTCGAGGGCGGGCTCGGCGGCAGGCTCACCCGGCTCCTCCACGAGATCGAGGGCGGCCGCGGCCGGGCGCACCAGCCGGCCGTCGACATCGACGAGAACGACAAGAGCTACACGCTCTCCGTCGAGCTTCCGGGCGTCAAGAAGGACGACGTGAGCGTCGAGCTCGAGAATGGGATCCTCACCATCCACGGAGAGAAGAAGAGCGAAAGGGAGGAGAAGAAGGGCTCGAGCCGCTGGGTCGAGCGGAGCTTCGGATCGTTCCATCGCTCCTTCACGCTGCCCGCGAACGCGGTGTCCGACCGCGTGGAGGCGACGTTCAAGGACGGCGTTCTCGTGGTCACGATCCCGAAGGTCGAGTCTCCCAAGCCGAAGGTGATCGCCATCAAGGCGTGACGCCTTCGGGCTTCGGGGGCGCGACGCCCGCCGCGTCCCCCGGAGCGTCGACATCCGAGCCGCAGTCATGCGACACTGCGTGGGTGCAGCGCGGTCCGCGAGGTCGGGCGGTCCGCGTTCCGCGGAGGGGTCCATGCGGCGCCCGCAGCCGCTCCGGGGCATCGCGCTCGCGGCGTGCCTCGCGTCGCTTTCTTGCTCCCGCGGCGACGCCACGCCGGCCGGACCGCTCGCATCCGTCGAGCGCGGACGTCTCGAGCGCATCGTCGTCGCCACGGGCACGGTCGAGGCCGAGAACGAGGTCGAGGTGCGTTCGCGCATCCCCGGCATCGTCGAGACGATCCACGTGGTCGCGGGTGACCGGGTCAAGGCCGGGCAGCCCCTGATCGAGCTCGAGAAGGAGCTCCTCGACGCGCAGCTCGACGAGGCGCGGGCCGGCCTCCGGGAGGCCGAGGTCGAGGACCGCTACGCGACCATCGCCCTGGGGCGCGTGTCGCGCCTCGAGAAGAGCGACGCCACGAGCGAGCACGCCCTCGACGAGGCCCGCGATCGCGCCGAGAAGGCGTCGGCCACCCTGGCGAAGGCGCGCGCGTCGGTCACGTCCCTCGAGGTACAGCGCCGCTACGCCACGATCACCGCCTCACGCGACGGCACGGTGCTCGACGTGGACGTCGAGGTCGGCACCGCCGTGGCGCCCGTTGGCTCGGTGACGGGCGGCACGCTCCTCGCGACCGTCGCCGACGCCGAGCACGTCCACCTGAAGGGCCTCGTCGACGAGAACGAGATCGGCCGGATCGCCGTGGGCCAGGCGGCGCGCGTCCGCACCGAGGCCTTCCCCGATCGCCGCTTCCCGGGCCGGCTGCGCAAGATCACGCCCCTCGGCAAGCGCGTGCAGAACGTGACCTACTTCGAGGTCGAGGTGGAGATCACCGGCGAGGACGCGACGCTGCTCCGGCCGCGCATGTCGGGCGACGCGGACATCATCGCCGAGGTGGTCGAGGGTGCGCTCTTCGTGCCGGAGACGGCGCTCCGCTACGCCACGGACGGAACCCACGTGCAGCGCATCGCCGCCGGGAGCCCGGCCGGAATCGAGGAGGTGCCGGTCGAGACCGGCATCGTCGACGGAGCGAAGGTCGAGGTGCGGAAGGGCCTCTCCGAGGGCGATCGGGTGGTGCTGCAGTGAGCGCGACCGCGGCCGAGCCCGGCGGGCCGCTGATCGCCCTCGAGGGCGTCCACAAGACCTACGCGATGGGCCGCGCGGAGGTGAAGGCGCTGCGGGGCATCGACCTCGAGATCGGCCGCGGCGAGATGATCGCGATCATGGGGCCGTCGGGCTCGGGCAAGACGACCTTGCTCGAGATCCTGGGCTGCCTCTCGCAGCCGAGCGCCGGTCGCTACCGGCTCGAGGGGCGCGACGTCTCCACCGTCGACGCGGACTCCCTCGCGAAGCTGCGCGGCGAGCGCATCGGCTTCGTGTTCCAGAGCTTCAACCTGCTTCCGCGCTTTCGGGCCGTCGACAACGTCGAGCTCCCGCTCCTCTACCGCGGCGTGCCGCGCGCGGTGCGACGCGAGCGGGCGCTCGCCGCCCTCGACCGGGTCGGCCTCGCGCCCCGCGCGAGCCACCTTCCGGCGGAGCTCTCGGGCGGGGAGCGCCAGCGCGTCGCGATCGCGCGCGCGCTCGTGAACGATCCGTCCCTCGTCCTCGCCGACGAGCCGACGGGGAACCTCGACAGCCGCACCGGTGCCGAGATCATGGCGCTCCTCGACGGGCTGCACAGCGGCGGCCGGACCCTCGTGGTCGTGACCCACGATCCCGGCATCGGCGCGCGGGCCGAGCGCCGGGTGACGATCCGCGACGGCTGCATCGCGGCCGACGAGGCGTGAAGCGTGGGCGCGCGGGAGATCCTGGCCGAGGCGCTGCGCACGCTCGCGGCGCATCGGGGGCGCGCCCTCATGACGCTCTTCGGCGTCGTGTGGGGCACCGCGGCCGTCGTCTTCCTGACGAGCTGGGGCGCCGGTGTCAGCGCGATGATCGAGTCCAACTTCTTCCGCTCGGGCCGCAACCTGACCCAGGTCTGGCCGGGGCGCGTGCGCGAGGAGTTCTCGCCCGCCGTCGACCGGCGCTTCCTCTGGTTCACGAAGGACGATCTCGCGGCCCTGCGGCGTCGGACCCACCTCGCCGACCGCGTCGGCGGAGAGAGCCCGGGCTTCCGCTCCGTGGTGTTCCACGAGCGATCGCGGACCCTCGACGTGCGCGGCAGCGAGCCTTCCGTCCAGGAGCTGCGCGGCATCGAGATCGCGCAGGGCCGCGGCCTCACGCCCCAGGACGAGATCCACCGTCGGCGCGTGGCGCTGCTCGGTGTCACTGCGCGCGAGCGTCTGCTCGGTCCGTCGGGCGGGATCGGGAGCCGGATCCGCATCGAGGGCGAGCCCTTCGAGGTGGTCGGGCTGATCGCACCGGTCGGCACCCAGCTCTCCCGCGACACGAGCGCGATCGACGAGCAGGTCTGGATCCCGCTCTCCACGTACCAGGGGCTCTGGCCCGAAGCGTGGACCGACGAGCCCGTCGTGCGACGCATCGCGTTCCGGGTCGCGGACCGCCATGCCCTCGTCGCGGCCCAGCGCGAGGTGCGCGCGATCCTCGCCGAGCGCCTGCGCGTTCCGCGGGACGACGACGAGGCGATCGGCATGTACAGCAGCCTCGAGATGCTGAACCGCCTCGGCACGGAGCGCTTCGCGGGTGTGCTCTTCGTCCTGGCCGTGACGACGCTCGGAGTCGGCGGGATCGGCGTCCTGACCCTGATGCTCGACGCCGTGCACGAGCGGCGGCAGGAGATCGGGCTCCGCCTCGCCGTCGGCGCCCGCCCGCGCGACGTGCTGCGTCAGATCTTCCTCGAGACCTTCGCGATCACCTTGGGCGGCGGCCTCCTCGGCGTCGCCCTCGGAGTCGGGGGCTGCCTCGCGCTCGCGCGCCTCCGGGCGCCCGATCTGGTGCCCCTTCCGATCCTGCAGCCGCACATCGTCGTCGTGGCGATCGTCGCGACGACGACGATCGGCGTGCTCGCGGCGATCGCGCCCGCACGTCGGGCGATGCGCGTCGAGCCGAGCATCACCCTGCGGCAGGAGTGAGCGTGGACCTCTTGCGCGAGACGCTGCGAAGCCTCCGTGCCCACGGCCTCCGCTTCGGGCTCACCTCCCTCGGCATCGTCTGGGGGACGCTCATGCTGACCTACCTCTCCGCCACCACGAGCGGCGCCGAGCGGCACTTCGTCGAGCAGGTCGAGCGCGTGGGACAGCGCATCGTCTGGGTGTTCCCCGGCAACGTCGCGAAGGCCCGCGTCGGAGAGCGCGGGGCGCGGGCGGTCGAGCTCAAGTACGAGGACGTGGAGCGGGCAGCGAGCCTGGCCTCCGTGCGCCACGCCGATCCGAACCTCGCGCTGTGGTCGGCGATCGTGCGCGCGACGCCGCGGACGCGCCTCCTGACGGTCTTCGGCGTCACGCCCGACGTGCAGGGCATCCGGAACTACGAGGTGGCGGCCGGTCGCTTCCTGTCCCCGACGGACGCCGCGGCCAAGGCCCGCGTCGCGTTCCTCGGCGCCGAGGCGGCGACGCGGCTCTTCGGCCGCGAGCCGGCCGTCGGCCGGATGCTCCAGATCGAGTCCGTGCGCTTCCGCGTGGTCGGCGTCGCCGTCCGCAAGGGCGCCCAGCTCACCCACGTCACGGGGCGCGACGACGAGGCCGTGCTCGTGCCGATCGGCGCCATGCAGCGCTGGCTGCGACACGAGGACAAGGTCGAGATCATGGTGCTCGAGCCCGAGAGCGTCGCCGCGAGCTGGGCCGCGCCGGGCCAGGTGCGCGAGCTCGTGGGCCTGCACCACCGCTTCGACCCGCGTGCCGAATCGGCCCTCGACTTCTTCAACATCCAGGAGGCGCTCGGTCTGGTGCGAGCGGTGTTCGGCGGCATCCACGTGTTCCTCTTCGCAGCGAGCGCGCTGACGCTCTTCGTCGGCGCGATCGGCGTGATGAACATCATGCTCGTCGTCGTGCGGGAGAGACGGCGCGAGATCGGGCTGCGCAAGGCCGTCGGTGCGACGCGCCGTGCGATCTTCGTGCAGTTCCTGGCCGAGGCGTCGGCGGTGGCGGTGGGCGCGGGCATGCTCGGCGCGCTGCTGGGCCTCGCCCTCGTGCAATTCCTGGCGTCGCTCCTGCCCGCCGACGATCCCGCGGCTTCGCCGCCCCTCTACGACCCCGCGACGGCGGCGATCCTCGCCATCGCCCTCGCCATCACGGCGATCTCCGCGAGCGTGCTGCCCGCCGTGCGTGCGGCGAGCGTGCCGCCCGCCGAATCGCTGCGCGACCTCTGACCCGCGCGCGCTCTTCGACGCCGCGGAATCGGTCACGCCCGCGTCGGGTTCCGGCGGAGATTGCGCATCGCGAGCGGTGCGCCGCCCGACGCACGGGATGACACCGCGGAGATCGCCGCTAGGCTCGGTCTGCCGACCTCGCCCGCGGCGGCACGACGCGACTCGAGTTCCGAGCAAGCCGCATCCGGAGCAGATCGCCCCCGGAGGACGCTTCGTGCACGCCCCCACGCTTCGTGGCCGCAAGACCGTCTGGAGCCTCGTCGTCCTGGCGCCGTGGCTCGCCTTCTCCGCCCACGCCGCCCTTCCGAGCGCCCCCACGTCGCCTTCGTGTCTCTCCCACGTGGGCGTCGGGAGCTTCGCGGGCCACGCCTTCCCTCTCGACAGCGTGCCCGACCCCGGCGCCATGAGCCTCGTCGAGGCGTTCCCCGGCCTCACGTTCTCGGCGCCGATCTACGCGGCGGTGCCGCCCGACGGCTCCGGCCGGCTGTTCGTGGTGGAGCGCGCGGGACGCATCCTCGTGGTGCAGAACGGGGCCGTGCTCGCGACACCGTTCCTCGACATCCGAAGCCTGGTCGAGACGAGCGGCGAGCACGGTCTCCTGAGCGTCGCGTTCCCGCCCGACTTCGCCTCGAGCGGGCTCTTCTACGTCTACTACTCGGCGAACTCGACCTCCGATCCGCGCGCCGATGGCAGCCTCACGCTCGCCCGCCTGCGGGTCGGCGCGAACCCGAACGTCGCGGACGCGTCGAGCCTCCAGACGCTGCTCTCCCTGCCGAAGCCCCTCGACGGCCCGGGCTGCGCCTCGGGCTCGCCGCAGACCAACCACAACGGCGGCACGATCCTCTTCGGGCCCGACGGCTACCTCTACCTCGGCATCGGCGACGGCGGCGGCGCCGGCGACGCCTGCAACCTCGCGCAGAACGGTCTCTCCGCCTTCGGGAAGATGCTTCGCCTCGACGTGTCGGGCGGCTACGGAACGCCCTTCACGATCCCGCCCGGCAATCCGTTCGCAGGCTCGCGCGATCCCTCGAACACCGTGCTCGACGTGATCTGGGCGATCGGCCTGCGCAACCCGTTCCGCTTCTCCTTCGACCGGGCCACGGGCGACCTGTGGATCGGGGACGTGGGCCAGGACGCGAAGGAGGAGTTCGACTTCGAGCCCGTCGCATCGGGCGGCGGCCGGAACTACGGCTGGCACCGCATGGAAGGGTTCGACTGCTACGACCCGAGCTCGAATTGCAACGACGGCTCGCTCACGCTCCCGGTGCTCGACTACGGCCACAGCGAGGGCCACTCGATCACGGGCGGCGTGGTGTATCGCGGCGATCGCTTCCCCTCGCTCTTCGGCGCCTACCTGTTCGCCGACTACACCCTCGGGCCCGTCTGGGCGTATCCCTCGAGCGCGCCCGGCGCGCAGAAGATCCGCCTCGCGACGCTCGCCGGGATCACGGCGATCGTCGAGGACGCGGCGCACGAGCCGCTCTTCGTCGACATCCTCGACGGGAAGCTCTACCGGCTGCAGGCGTCGACCGGCGGCACCGGCCAGTTCCCGACCCTCCTCTCCCAGACCGGCCTCTTCTCGAACACGGGACTGCTCACGCCGAAGCCCGGCCTGGTCGAGTATCGGGTGAAGGCGCCGCTCTGGTCCGACGGGGCCGACAAGCGGCGCTGGATCGGGCTGCCCGCGGGCCAGCAGATCGGGTTCTCTCCGACGGGCGCGTGGACGTTCCCGGTGGGAACGGTCTTCGTGAAGCACTTCGAGCTGCGGCTCGCCGGCGGGGGCCGCACGCGTCTCGAGACCCGCGTGCTGCTGCGCCAGACCGACCGCTACGTGGCCTACACCTATCGGTGGAACGCGCAGCAGACCGACGCCACGCTCGTCACGGCGGCGCAGACCGCGAGCTACAGCGTCGACGGGAGCCAGGGGCCGGTGTCGCAGACCTGGACGTTCCCGGGCCCCGGCGACTGCCTCGCGTGCCACACGGCGGTGGAAGGGCGCGTGCTCGGCGTCCGCACGCCGCAGATCGACCTCGACTGGAGCTGCGAGAACGAGACCGAGAACCAGCTCGCCGCGTGGGCATCGGCCGGAATGTTCTCCGGCAGCGTCGGCAGCCCCCAGAGCTTCCCGCGCTACGTCGATCCGAGCGACGCGAGCGCGCCGATCGGACTGCGCGCCCGCTCCTACCTCGCCACGAACTGCGAAATCTGCCACCAGCCGAACGGCACCACGCCCGTCGACGTCGACTTCCGCTTCGCGACGCCCCTCGCGGCGATGAACGTGGTGAACGTCCCGCCGACGGCGGGCACGCTCGGTCTCGTGAGCCCGATGCGGCTCCTGCCCGGCGTGAAGGAGCGCAGCGTGCTCTGGCACCGGATGCAGATCACCGGCGCGTCTCGCATGCCCCAGGGATCGAGCGTTCCCGATCCGACCGCGGTGGCGGTCGTCGGCGCCTGGATCGACCAGGACCCCACGCGCGATACGGACGGGGACGGCGTGCCCGACGACGTCGACAACTGTCCCGCCGTCGCCAACACCGCCCAGGGAGACGTGGACGGCGACGGGCGCGGCGACTTCTGCGACGACTGCACGCTGATCCCGAACCCCGACCAGGCGAGTACCGACGGCGACCCGATCGGCGACGTCTGCGACGACCTCTGCGTGGGCACGCGGACGACGCTCACGAGCGTCACGCCGGCCCGGGCGGCGGTCGGCTCGACGGTGGAGCTCGTGGGAACGGGCTTCGCCTCGAACGCGGAGGTCTGGTTCGGCGAGGCGAAGACGCCGCTCCTGCAGAGCGGCGGTCACTTCACGGCGAAGGTGCCGCCGATCTACGCCGGCCGCTCCCATCCCGTGACCGTCGTGAATCCTCAAGGCTGTCGCTCCCAGGAGGCGCGCAGCGTCGTCGTCGATCCGCCGCCCGGATCGTGCGGCCTGCTCGGCGTCGAGGGCCTCCTCGTCGTGGCGGGGGTCCGGGCCGTCTCGCGCCGGCGCCCGCGCCGCGGCTGAGACGGGCGGGCCGCGCGCAAGGCTACGCTTCCGGGGTGCGCCTCGTGCTCTCGCGCAAGGGATTCGATGCGGCGTCCGGCGGCGCGCCGAGCCCGATCCTCGCCGACGCGACCCTGTGTCCGCTCCCGATCCCGGACCCGGCGTCGCCGTGCACCTACCGCGCGCTGCGCGGTCCTGCCGGCGCGTCGGGCCTCGCGGCCCGCGTCGAGCGCGCGACGCGCGGTCGCATCCGTCGCGGCGACGGCGCGCACCTCGATCCCGACCTCGATCGCGGGAGCCTCGTCCGGCGGCCTCGCGGCTGGAGGCCCGTCTTCGGGCAGTGCGGCGCGGCGCAGGCGCACCTCGCACGACAGGGCGTCGGGCCGGGCGATCTCTTCCTGTTCTTCGGCTGGTTCCGGCGCGAGGGCCAGGGCGGCCCGGGGGAGCACACGATCTTCGGCTGGCTCCAGATCGGGGAGCGCGTCGAGCTCGGCGCGCAGGGCGCCGGCGCTCCGCCCTTCGCGCGCCGCCATCCCCACTGCTTCGGCAGGCGCCGGGGAGCGAACGTGCTCTACGTGGCGCGCGAACGGCTCGCCGTGCCCGGCCTTCCTCCGCTCCCGGGCGCAGGGCGCTTCGCGCGCTTCGCGCCGGAGCTCCGGCTGTCGGCCGATCCGCTCCGGCTGCCGAAGGGCGTCTGGCGTCTCCCGGCCGCCTTCGCTCCGGATCCCGCGCGCGGCGCTCCCGGTCTTTCCCACCACGCCGACGGGAGGCGCTGGCGGCGCGAGGCGGACGGCCGCGTGCTGCTGCGCAGCGTGGGGCGCGGCCAGGAGTTCGTGCTCGATCTCTCTCGCGCGCCGGAGCTCGACGGTCTCCGCGCCTGGCTCGCGCGCCTCTTCGCCGGGCACGCGGCTGCAGCGCCGGCGCTGCATTGATGGCGACGTCGCGCTCGTGGTAGACGAGGTGCGTCGGGCGACGTTCGGGGGTGCGCGAGGAGCGAGGCCATGGCCGGACCGGACGCGGCGGACGAAGCGGCGGACGAAGCGACGGACGAAGCGACGGACGAAGCGACGGAATCGACGAGAGGACGCCGCGGCGGCGACTTCGACGCGGCTCGCGAGCGGCGGGCGCGCATCGCGCACGAGATCGCGGAGGAGCTGCGGCGCGCCGCGGGGGAGCTGCGCGTCCCCGTCGCGAACCTGGTGCGAGGCGTCGTCGACGAGGCGCTCGAGGCGGCGGAGCGCGTGTCCGACGACCTCGGCGGCTGGGTCGACGAGCTCGTCGACCAGGCGGCGCGAGCGCGACGTCACCTCGAGGCGCGAGGCCTCGGCCGGCGCTGGCACGCGCGCACGCGCCGCGCCGAGGACGAGCGGCCGCGCGCCGCGGGCGAGAGCCCGGCCGAGCCGTCGGACACGGCCGCCGGCGCCCGCCCCGACGTCCTCGGCTGGATCGCGATCGAGCTCGAGCGACCCGGATCGTGCGCCGTCTGCTGGCGACGGATCGCGCGCGGTGAAGACGCCTTCCTCGGCGTCGGCGCCGAGCGCCCCGCGTCGGCGATCGTCTGCCCGGAGTGTCGCGAGGCTCGCACCCCGGCGGGTTGACGGCGCGCGCCCCACAGCCCACCGTGCGCCGGCATGACGACGCTCGCGGAGCTCGCGACGCCTGCCCTCGTCGTCGAGGCCGACGCGCTCGAGCACAACCTGCGCACGATGGCGAAGGCGCTCCCGGGCCCGCGCCTGCGTCCCCACGTGAAGGCGCACAAGTGCGTCGCCCTCGCGCGGCGCCAGCGCGCCGCAGGACACGCGGGCTTCACCTGCGCGACGATCCGCGAGCTCGAGGGCCTCGCGGCGGCGGGCCTCGGCGACGACCTCCTGCTCGCGAACGAGGTGCTCGACGCCTCGCGCCTCGGCGCCGTGGCGCGCGCCGGCGCGCGCGTGACCGTGGCGGTCGATTCGCCGGAGACGATCCAGGCGGCCGCGCGGGGCGGCGTGCGCGAGGTCCTGATCGACGTGAACGTGGGACTCCCCCGCTGCGGCTGCGCGCCGGAGGAGGCCGGTCGGCTGGCCGCGCGCGCGCGCGGCGAGGGGCTCCTCGTGCGCGGGGTCATGGGCTACGAGGGCCACGCGGTGGGCGTGGACGACCGGGCGAAGCGGCTCGCCCTCGTCGAGGAGGCGATGGCGGAGCTGCGGCGCGCCCACGCCGAGGTGGGCGGAGAGGTGATCTCGGCCGGAGGCACGGGCAGCTTCGACTCGAACACGACGGCGACGGAGATCCAGGCCGGCTCCTACGCGCTGATGGACACCGCCTACGCGAAGCTCGGGCTCCCGTTTCGTCTCGCCTTGAGCGTGCTCGCCACCGTGGTCTCCGTCTCGCAGGGTTACGCCGTCGCCGACTGCGGGCTCAAGGCCCTGGGGATGGATCACGGCAATCCGTCGATCGAGGGCGCGCGGGTCTGGTTCTGCTCCGACGAGCACGTGACGTTCGCGCCGGAGCGGAGGCTTCGGGTGGGCGATCGGGTGCACGTCGTCCCGGCGCACGTCGATCCGACGGTCGCCTATCACGAGCGCATCCACCTCTCGGACGGCGAGCGCGTGCTCGAGACATGGCCGGTCGATCTCCGCGGCTGGTAGCTCTGGCGCCGCGCGCCGCGCGCATGGCGAGCGCGCTCGCGGCCGCGGCGGTGCTGCTCTGCCTCGCTGGCGCACGCGCCGACGCGCAGGCCGAGCCTCTCGAGCTTCCGCTCACGCTCGACTCGGCATTCCTGCGGCGCGCCCTCGTGGAGCAGCTCTACCGCGGCCCGGGCGACACCGCGCCCGTCGCGAACGACGTCGCGGGCTGCAACACGCTCGTGCTGTCGAGACCCTCGCTGAGCTTCGACGAGGAGGCGGTCCGGATTCGCAGCGAGCTCGCGGCGACGACGGGGACGCCGATCTCCGGCACCTGCGCCCTCGCGACGGAGACCCACGGAGAGGTCGAGCTCCTGCTCGCGCCGCGCCTCGCGGACGACGGCCGGGCAGTGGGCTTCCTCGTGCTCGACTCGAAGCTCGCGGCGGGCCCGGCCCTCGCCCGCTTCGCGACGGGAAGCCTGTGGGACGCCGTGAAGGAGTACGCGCATCCGTACTTCGAGCGCTGGCGGCTCGATCTCCACGGGCCCCTCGACGATCTCCGGCGCGTGCTCCCGGCGCTCGCCGGCGCGGCGGCGGCCGACCCGACGCGCGCCGAGGCGATCGCCGCGTCCGTCGCGCTCGGCTCCGCGGCGGTGTCGGCGAGCGGCCTCCGCATCGTGCTGCGCGCCGACGTGCCGCTGCTGCCGGCGGGCGCGGGTGCTCCGCGCGCGGGCACGGCTCCTCCGGCGACCGGGGGCGGCGGCATCCCGGCCCCCGAGGCACCGCTCACGCCCGAGGAGTACGCGCGGTTCGCCGCGTCGGTGCGCCAGCTCGACGGCTTCCTCACGTTCGTGGTGAAGCAGGCGGGCAGCGACGCGACGCTCGCCTCCGATCGGCAGGCGCTCCTCGCGATCCTGCTCGACGCGCGTCGCAGCATGCTCGACCTGCTCGATCCGACGCGTCCCCGGCCGCCGCCCGGCGCGGATCCGGTGCGCGAGCTCTTCGTCGACACCTGGCGGCGTCTCGCGCCCGTCGTACGCCGCATCGCGAGCGACGCGCCCGGCGAGCAGCCATGGCGCTGGCTCGGCTTCGTCGCCGGCTCCGATGCGCTCGTGGCCCTCGACAAGCTCGGGCCCGCGAGCGGCGTCGAGCTGTCGGCCGAAGGGCTGCGTCGCCTCGCCCGCGTGGTCGCCCCTGCGACGACGACCGACCCCGTCTCCGCGAGCGACGCCGTCGACGCGGAGCTGCGCGCGATCTTCGGCTTCGGACCGCCCCTCGAGCTCCCGCCGGAGGACGGCGGCGAGACGCCACCATCCGGCCGCCGCTCGCTCCGCGACGCCGTTCCGCTCGCCTGGGCCTTCGTCGAGCCCGAGCCCTGGGCGGCGCTCGCCGCGCGCCTGCGCGGCTGGGCGCCCGCGCGGGACGAGCTCGATCGCTACCTGCCCGCGATGCGGACGCTCCTGCGCCTCGCGGCCGAGCGCACCCGCGCCGCGCACGAGGGCGGCATCGCCGACGACCGGGTGTTCGACGACATGGTGCTCGCGACGGCGTGGAAGGAGTCGTGCTGGCGCCAGTTCGTGCGCCGGCGAGGCAAGGTCGAGCCGCTGCGCTCGAGCGTCGGAGCCCTCGGCGTGATGCAGGTGAACCCGCGCGTGTGGCGCGGCTTCTACGACGTCGGCGCCCTCGGGAGCGACGCCGGCTACAACGCCCGCGCCGGGGCCGAGATCCTGCTCCACTACTTCGAGGACTTCGCGCTCGCGCGCGGCGAGCAGCGCACCGAGAGTGGCATCGATGGCGCGGTCCGCGCGACCTATGCGGCGTACAACGGCGGCCCGGGACACCTGGGGCGCTGGCGCCGCAAGTCGACGCCGCAGCGCCTGCGGAGGATCGACGAGGCGTTCTGGAGGTACTACGTCGCCGTCCGGGCCGGGCGGGAGCTCGAGGTCGCGTCGTGCTTCGGGCCGTGAGGACGCGCGATCTTCGCGCGGCGCGCTCCCGACGTGGTGGCGTTCGGTCGAGCCTCCCGCCTCCACGCCGGCCGGCGCGGCCGTGCCCTCCCGGGACGGCGCTGCGCCGCAAGAGCTGCGCTGCGGCTCAGTGCGTCCCGATGGGATCGCGGTACGTGTACTCCGCCGGGTCCTCGACGAACGCGTTCCACGCGGCCGGGAGCTCGTGCGGATGGCCCGTCACGGTCATGATCACCGCCGCCGGCGCCATCAGGGCGACACCGAGCGCGGTCGTCGCGAGGCCGAGCGGGCGCGTGATGAAGACGTCGAACCACATCGTCGACGGATCGTCGCGATGCGGGTCCTGCATGTGATAGAGATCGGACTCGGCGGCGAACGCCGGGGCGACCGACGTCGCGAGCAGGGCCGCGACGCCGAGAGCGGCGGCCAGCCGACGGAGGGTGCGGAACATGCGTGGATCCTCCCTGAAATCTGCGTCGCTCATCGGTCCACCCGGCCGGGAACTTGAAGCGCGCGAGGCGCTCAACACCACCCCGCGAGCTGCCGATGCGATGCGGCGATGGCTGAACGACCCGCGCAAAACGTGCTCCTCGGACGCCTCGCCGTCCACTACAAACTCATCACGATCGAGCAACTCGACGCGGTGATGGCCGGGCTCGGGCGCTCCGTAGACGGCAAGCGTCTCGGTGAAGCGCTCGTCGAGAAAGGCCTTCTGCGGCCGGCGCAGCTCGAGCAGCTGCTCGAGGTGCAGCGCCAGGTGCTCGAGAAGCAGCGTGCGGAGATGGCCACCAAGGCAGGCCGCGCGCCCGCTCCGCCCGAGGCCACGCCTCGCGCGCCGGAGCCCCCGCGGCCGGCCCTGCGAGCCGTGCCGCCGGCCGCGCAGGACGCCGCGTCCCCGGCCGCTGCTCCCGACCCGCCCGTGCCGGCGACGGCCACGGCCGCGCCGCGCGCGACGCCGCGGGCTGCCAGCCCCCCGGCCGCGCGCGGTGGCCTCGACGAGGTGCTGCGCGCCGCGGTGGCCACGGGGGCGAGCGACGTGCACGTCCACGCCGGCGCGCCCCTGCGCCTCCGCCGCCACGGCAAGCTCCTGACCGAAGGCGACGCGCCCCTCGACGCGGCCGCGACCGAAGCGCTCGTCCTGGCGGCGCTCACCCACGAGCAGCGCGAGAGCCTCGCGCGTCACGGCGAGCTCGACCTCTGCTACACGCTCGAAGGCGTCGGCCGCTTCCGCACGAACGTGTACAAGCAGCAGCGCGGCCTCGACGGGGTCTTCCGCGCGATCCCCGACCATCCGCCGACCCTCGGCGAGCTCGGGCTGCCGTCGACCCTCGCGAAGCTCACCCACTTCCACCAGGGCATGGTGCTCGTGACGGGCCCCGCGGGCTGCGGGAAGTCGTCGACCATGGCCGCCCTCGTGAACCTCGTGAACGAGGAGCGCAGCGATCACATCCTGACGATCGAGGACCCGATCGAGTACCTGCATCCCTCGAAGCGCTGCCTCGTGAACCAGCGCAGCGCGAAGCGTCACACGGAGAGCTTCGCGCGCGCGCTGCGCGCCGCCCTGCGCGAGGACCCGGACGTGATCGTGATCGGCGAGCTGCGCGACCTCGAGACCATCTCCCTGGCCCTCACCGCCGCGGAGACCGGGCACTTCGTGCTGGCGACGCTCCACACGAACGACACCATCCGCACGGTGAACCGGCTCGTGGGCGCGTTCCCCTCCGACCAGCAGGGCCAGGTGCGGACGATGCTCTCCGAGTCGCTGCGGGCCGTGCTCTCGCAGCGCCTCGTGGCGAAGGCCGACGGCTCCGGCCGCGTGCCCGCGACGGAGCTCCTCGTGGTGAACAAGGCCGTGGGCAACCTGATCCGGGAGAACAAGACCTTCCAGATCCGCTCGATCCTCCAGACCGGCGCCGCCCACGGCATGTGCCTGCTCGACCAGTCGCTGCAGCAGATGGTGAGCCAGGGCGTGATCACGAAGGAAGAGGCGGCGCGGCACATGGAAGACGCGAAGAAGCTCCAGGCAGCCTAGGAGCCGAGGAAGCAGCACGATGGCGCGACTCGACGAGCTCCTCTCCGGCCTCAAGACCTCGAACGCTTCCGACCTCCACCTCGCCGCCGGCCTGGTCCCCCGCATGCGCATCCGCGGCGAGCTGCGCGACGTCGACGGCTGGGACGTGCTCTCGGACGGCGGGCTGCGCGAGCTCCTGCGCGAGATCGCCGCCGAGCGACACTGGACCCAGTACGAAGAGCAGAACGACGTCGACTTCGCCTACGGCCTCGAGGGCGTGGCCCGCTTCCGGGCGAACTACTTCGTGCAGGAGAACGGCGCCGGCGCGGTGTTCCGGATCATCCCGGAGAAGATCGTGCCGCTCGAGGAGCTCGCGCTCCCGCCCGCGATCGAGACGCTCGCGCACCTGGAGCAGGGCCTCGTGCTCGTGACGGGTCCGACCGGCTCGGGCAAGTCGACCACCCTCGCCGCGATCATCGACAAGATCAACCGCAGCTACTCGAAGCACGTGGTCACGATCGAGGACCCCGTCGAGTTCGTGCACGAGAGCAAGAGCTGTGTCTTCAGCCACCGCGAGGTGGGGCTCCACACGGGCGGCTTCGGTCCCGCCCTGCGCGCGGCGATCCGCCAGGACGCGGACGTGGTGCTGGTGGGCGAGATGCGCGATCAGGAGACGATCTCGCTCGCGATCACCGCGGCCGAGATGGGCCTGCTCGTCTTCGGCACGCTGCACACGAACAGCGCGGCGAAGACGATCGACCGCGTCGTCGACGCGTTCCCCGCGAAGGAGCAGGACCAGGTGCGGCTCTCGCTGTCGGAGTCCCTGGCGGGCGTCGTGTCGCAGCTCCTCGTCCCCTCGGCCGACGGCAAGGGTCGCGTCGCGGTGAACGAGATCCTGCTCCGGACGCCCGGCCTCCCGAACGTCATCCGCGAAGGCAACACCCCGATGCTCTACTCGATCATCCAGTCGGGGAAGCAGATGGGCATGCAGTCGATGGACGACGCGCTCTTCGGCCTCGTGCAGTCCGGTCGGATCACGGCCCAGGACGCGTTCATGAAGGCGATGGAGAAGCCGCGCTTCGAGGCGCTGCTCAAGGACTGACGCCGCCTCGGCCTTGCCCGCCCCGCCGCTCCCGGCGAGCATCGGGGGATGGCCTCGATCCGCCCCGAGCTCCTGTCCGCCGCCCAGCGCCTCGGCCTCGCGCCGGACGATCTCGTGCCCTTCGGTCTCGACGCGGCGAAGGTCGATCCCGGGGTGCGCGCCCGACCGCGCCGCTCCGCGCGCGAGGCGAAGCTCCTCCTCGTGTCCGCCATCACGCCGACTCCCGCCGGCGAGGGCAAGACCACGACGAGCATCGGGCTCGCCGACGCGCTCGCGCGCATCGGCGAGTCGGTCTGCGTCGCGCTGCGCGAGCCGTCCCAGGGGCCGTGCCTCGGCGCGAAGGGCGGCGGCACGGGCGGTGGCGCGTCGCAGCTCGTGCCCTCCGATCGGATCAACCTGCACTTCACCGGCGACTTCCACGCGATCGCGAGCGCCCACAACCTGCTCGCGGCCCTCGTCGACAACCATCTCCATCACGGGAACGCCCTCGACCTGGACGCGCGGCGCGTGCTCTGGCGTCGCGTCCTCGACATGAACGACCGGGCGCTGCGCGAGATCGTCTCGGGACTCGGCGGCGTCGCAAACGGCTTCCCACGAGAGACCGGGTTCGACATCACCGCGGCCTCCGAGGTGATGGCGATGCTCTGCCTCGCCGAGGACGAGGCCGACCTGCGCCGTCGCCTCGAGCGCACGATCGTCGCCTTCCGGCGCGGAGGCACGCCCGTGACCGCGGCGGATCTCGGCGCCCCGGGCGCGATGCTGGCGCTCCTGCGCGACGCCCTCTGGCCGAACCTCGTGCGCACCGCGGAGGGCACGCCCGCGTTCGTCCACGGCGGCCCCTTCGCGAACATCGCCCACGGCTGCAGCTCGGTGATCGCGACGAAGCTCGCGCTCCACCTCGCCGACTGGGTCGTCACGGAGGCCGGCTTCGGCTTCGACCAGGGTGCCGAGAAGTTCTTCGATCTCAAGTGCACGAGCGCCGGCCTCGACACGGCCGCGGTCGTGCTCGTGACGACGGCGCGCGCGCTGAGGCTCCACGGCGGCGTCGAGCTCCGCGAGCTCGCGACGCCCGACGCGGTCGCCGTCGGCCGCGGGATCCCGAACCTGGAGAAGCACGTCGAGAACATCCGCGCCTTCGGGGAGTCCCCGATCGTGGCCCTGAATCGCCACGGCGGGGACACGGCCGAGGAGATCGACGTCGTGCGCGCCGCCTGCTCCTCCCTCGGCGTGCCCTTCGCCGTGAGCGACCACTTCGCGAAGGGCGGCGAGGGCGCGCTCGATCTCGCACGCACCGTGATGTCCCACGCGGAGAGCCGGAGCAGCCCCTTCCGAGCGCTCTACGCACCGGGCGATCCGCCGACGCACAAGATCCGCACGGTCGCGCGCCGCATGTACGGCGCGCGCAGCGTGATCTTCACCAAGGCCGCGGAGCACGACCTCGCGGAGGTGGAGCGGCTCGGCCTCTCGAAGCTGCCGGTGTGCATCGCGAAGACCCACAGCTCGCTCACCGACGATCCGAAGATCTACGGCCGGCCCCGCGACTTCGACCTGACCGTGCGCGGCATCCAGATCAACGCCGGCGCGGGCTTCCTCGTGGTGCTGACCGGGGACATCCTGCGCATGCCCGGTCTTCCGAAGCGGCCG
Source organism: Myxococcota bacterium (assembly GCA_035542715.1). GTDB lineage: Bacteria > Myxococcota_A > UBA9160 > UBA9160 > UBA9160 > DATKKW01. The sequence goes on along the minus strand of DATKKW010000016.1, from coordinate 15,228 downwards.
CTGGCCGAGCGCATCGACCTGCGCGACGGCGAGATCACGGGCCTCGCGTGAGCGGCGTCGCGCGGCTGATCGAGATCATGGCGCGCCTGCGGGACCCGGAGCAGGGCTGCCCCTGGGACGCGGTGCAGACGTTCGAGACGATCGCGCCCTACACCATCGAGGAAGCCTACGAGGTCGACGACGCGATCCGTCGCGGCGATCTCGCGGCGCTGCGCGAGGAGCTCGGCGACCTCCTCCTCCAGGTCGTGTACCACGCGCGGATGGCCCAGGAGCGCGGCGCGTTCGACTTCGAGGCCGTGGTGGCGGACCTGTGCGGGAAGCTCGTGCGCAGGCATCCCCACGTGTTCGGGGCCGGCGCGGAGAAGATCGGCTCGGCGTCTGCCCAGACCGAGGCGTGGGAGGCGCACAAGGCGCGCGAGCGCGCGGCGGGCGCCGCGACGGACGGGCGGCGCGCGAGCGCCCTCGACGGCGTGGCCCTCGGCCTTCCGGCGCTGCTCCGCGCACAGAAGCTCGTCCGCCGCGCGGCACGCGCGGGCCTCGCGAAGGCCGAGCCCGACTCGGCGGCGGCGCGGGCCGCCGCCGCCCTCGAGGCATTTCAGGGCAGGGCTGCGTCCGGCGCCGGCGACGAGGACGCGGCCCTCGGCGCGCTGCTCCTCGCGGCGGTCGAGCTCGCGGTGAGCCGCGACGTCGACGCCGAGCAGGCGCTCCGTGAGGCCACCGCCCGACATGAGGCCGTGTTGCGGGCCCGCGAGGCGGCGGGCGACCCGTGAGCGGATCGGGGCTCCGCGTCCCGGCGGAGGAGCTCAGCTTCCAGTACGCGCGCAGCGGCGGCGCCGGCGGCCAGAACGTGAACAAGGTGTCGAGCAAGGCGATCCTGCGCTGGCGCGTGGCCGAGAGTCGCGCGCTCCCGGGCGCGGTGCGCGAGCGCTTCCTCGCGCGCTTCGCCTCGCGCATCACCGGCGAGGGCGAGCTCGTCCTCGCGAGCGATCGGTTCCGCGACCGCGGCCGCAACGTCGCCGACTGCGTGGAGCGGCTGCACGCGATGCTGGCCGAGGTCGCGCGGCCTCCCACACCGCGCCGGCCGACGAAGCCGGGCCGGGGCGCGAAGGAGCGCCGGCTCGGCGAGAAGCGGCGGGCGAGCGAGAAGAAGCAGCTCCGCGGAAGGCGCTTCGAGGACTGAATCCGAAGCCGGTCGCTCCGCGCCTCAGGCGTCGAGCGCGAGGCTCCCCACCTCGTCGGCCGCAATCGCGTAGCGCTCGGCGCAGAAGGCGCAGCGCACCTCGATCTCGTCGCCCTTGCGTGCGATGTCGCGCATCTCGTCGCGACCGAGGAGCGCGACCGCCCGCAGTACGCGCTCCCGATCGCAGCCGCAGTGGAAGGACGGCGACACGCGCTGGATCTCGCCGCGGCCGAGGCCTGCCAGCAGCCGGTCGGCGATCGCGCCAGCGGAGAGGCCCGAGCGCACGAGCTCCGAGGGCGGGGGCAGGGCCAGCACGTTCGCCTCGAGCGTCGCGAGGGAGGCCTCGCTCGCGTTCGGCAGCGCCTGCACGAGGTAGCCGCCCGCGGCATCGACCGTCCCGGCGTCGTCGACGTGCACGCCGAGGGCCACGGCGCACGGCTTCTGCTCGCTGCTCCGCAGGTAGCTCGCGACGTCCTCCGCCACCTCCCCCGAGACCAGGGGAACGATTCCGCTGTAGGGCTCCCTCCAGGATGGGTGGAAGCGCACGACCGTCAGGATGCCCGCGCCGATCGCGCCCCCCACGTCGAGCTTCCCGTCCTCGCGCGGGGGGAGGTGCGTGGTCGGGAGACCGACGCAGCCGCGCACGCGGCCGGCCGCGTCCGCGATGGCCGTGGTGCTCCGGAGCGGCCCCGAGCCGCTGAGCTGGAGCTGCACCGTCTCGTCGTCGTCGCCTTCGGCGGCGAGCAGGATCGCGGCGAGGAGCGTGCGACCGAGGGCCGCCGTCGCGGTGGGCGCGGTGCGGTGCCGGCGGACCGCCTCGCGCACGAGCGCCGTGCCGACGATCGCGCGGACGCCCACCGCGCCATCGCGCGAGAGCGTGCGCACGAGCTCGTCGGGCTGCGACGAAGGAGCGGGGACCACGGTCGGCCTAGCGTACCGCGCGAGGGCGGGATCTGCGCACCGCGCCTTGCGCCGCGACCCGCGCCCACTCGCGCGAGCGGGGCGTCCTTCCCTATATGGTCGTTCGTGTCGCGTCATCTCGCCTCGCTGCGCGTGCTCGTCGCCGGCTGCGGCTACCTCGGGAGCGCTCTCGCGTCGGAGCTCGCCGCCGACGGCCACGCGGTGTTCGGGCTGCGACGGAATCCAGCCGGCCTCCCGCCCGGCGTCACGGCCGTGGCCGCGGATCTCGGCGATCTCGCGACGCTCCGCTCGCTCCCTCGCGGCCTCGACGTCGTCGTCTACGCGGCGGCGGCGGACGGCTTCAGCGACGCGGCCTATCGCGCGAGCTACGTCGACGGACCGCGCCACCTGATCGCCGCGCTCGCTGCCGCGGGCGAGCGGCCGCGCCGCCTCCTCTTCACGTCGAGCACCGCTGTGTATGGCCAGTCCGACGGTGTCTGGGTCGACGAGACGAGCGCGACCGATCCGCCGGGCTTCTCGGGCGCACGCCTGCTCGAGGGTGAGGCCGTCGTCGCCGGCGGGCCGTTCCCCTCCGTCGTCGTGCGTCTCGGCGGGATCTACGGACCCGGCCGCACGCGCCTCGTCGAGAGCGTGCGGAGCGGGGCGGCACGGCTGCGGCGCGGCCCGCCGCGCTACACGAACCGCATCCACCGCGACGACGGCGCCGGCGCGCTGCGGCACCTGATCGGCCTCGCGAGCCCGGAGGCCTGCTATCTCGCCGTCGACTCCGAGCCCGCGGACGAGCGGGACGTCCTGCGCTTCCTCGCGCGGGCGCTCGGCGTGCCGGAGCCGCCGGAGGCCGACCCGGCCGAAGGCCCGGGCGCGCGTCCCGGAGAGCGTCCTCGCGGGAGCAAGCGCTGCTCGAACCGACGCCTTCTGGCGTCGGGCTACGCGCTCCGCTTCCCGACGTTCCGCGAGGGCTACGCGGCGCTCGTCGGCCGCGAGGACGGCGCGTGATCGGAGTCGCGGGCGCCGCGGCCACTCCCGGCTCGCAGCGAGCGGCGTTCCCTCAGCCCGGCAGGATCTCGAGCAGCGAGAGCTCGCCCGGCACGCCGATCCGCAAGGGGAAGCCGTAGAAGCCCGTGCCGCGGTGTACGTAGAGACGCGTGCGGCCGAGGCCGAACAGGCCGTGATCGGGCCAGCGGGTGCGCGAGAGCACCGTCCAATCGATGCCGAGCGACACGAGCCCGAGCTGACCCCCGTGCGTGTGACCCGAGAGCACGAGGTCCACGTCGTCGCGAGGCACCAGCGGGAAGCCCAGGGGATCGTGGAGCAGGAGGATCCGCAGCGCGCCGTCGGCGCGGGGGAAGCGAGCGAGGAGCGACGCGAGGTGCGCGCGGCGTCCGCGCCCGACGTAGTCGGCGCCGACGATCTGGACCGGCCCGGTGCGGGTCTCGAGCTGCGCCGCCTCGTCGACGAGGAGCCGCACGCCGTTCGCCGCGAGCGCGGAGCGGACCTCGTCCGGCGATTCGTGGTCGTGGTTGCCGAAGATCGCGAAGCAGCGCCCGCGCAGCTCGCGCAGCGGCGCGAGGGCGCGGGCGAGGGCGCCGGGCGTCCCGGCTCCCTCCATCGTCAGGAAGTCACCGGTCAGGAGCACGAGATCGGGCGCGTGGGCCACGAGCTCCGCGACCCGCGCCCGCAGCGTGCCCTCGGGCTGCCACGGGCCGAGGTGGGGATCGGAGATCTGGGCGATGCGGAGCGGCCGGTCGGGGAGCCGCGGCGCCGACGCCGTCCGGTGACGCTCGACCGGCACGCGGACGAGCTCGGGATGCGCGACCTCGTCGAGCCGGATGCGCACGGTCTCCCGCGGCAGGCGGAGCGAGGTGACGACCGAGGCGGCGGCCAGCGCGAAGGGCACGAGGTCGAGCCAGCGCAGCGCGAGGAGCGGCGCCTCGAGGCCGAGCCCGTGGAGGAGCGCGCGCAGCGGGAGCAGGAGCAGGAGCCAGAGCCCCGAGAGCGCGCCCGCCGCGATGAACGCCATCCCCGGAATGCTCACGAGCCAGCGGAAGGCCGGCGGCCGCAGGCGGGCGCGCACGAGCGACACGAGATGCGCGCCGGCCGCGAGGAAGCTCGCCGCGAACGCCACGTGCGCCGCCGGCACCCACGCCGGCGGCAGCCACGCGACGAGCCGCACGTGCATCGCGAGCGCGCCCGGGAACGAGAGCAGGAGGATCACCAGGCCGAAGATCGCGTATGCCCGCCCGCGCACGCGCGCGGCGTACATGGGCAGCGCGACGACGCTCGTCGCCGCGACGCCCCAGACGAGGCCCCCGATCGGATCGGCGACGGCCTGGGCGATCACGCGTGCTCCCGCTCCCCGCTCACTTCTTCTTCGCGGCCGGCGCGGGCTTCGCCGCCGGCGCAGGCTTCGCGGCCTCTCCGCCGATCTGCGGGTGGCCCGGCGGCAGCTCCTGCGCCGCGGCAGGCACGATGTCGATCAGCTCGATCTCGAACTTGAGCGCAGCGCCCGGCTTGATGCGAGGCGGCGCGCCGCGATCGCCGTAGGCGATGGACGCGGGACACCAGATCGTGGCGGTGCCGCCGACCTTCATCTTCTGCACGGCCTCGGTCCAGCACGGGATCACGCGGTTCAGCGGGAACTGCGCCGGCTGCCCGCGGTCGCGCGAGCTGTCGAAGACCGTGCCGTCGCGCAGGGTGCCGTGGTAGTGGACCTTCACGGTGTCGGTCGCCTGGGGCGACGCGCCGGTGCCGGCCTTGGTCTCCTGGTAGATGAGCCCCGAATCGCTCTTCACGGCGCCCGGCTCCGCGGCGGCGGCGTCCAGGAAGGGCGCGGCGGCCTTCGACTCCTCGGCGGCGGCGGCCGCGGCGCGGGTCTTCGCGAGCTCCTGGAGGTTCTGCGCGTACTGCTCGAGCGGCACCTTGGGCGTGCGGCCGAGGGCGCCGTCGGCGAGGCCCTGCGCGAGGATCTCGATCTCGGCAGCGCTCAGGTGGAAGGGCTCGAGGTTGCGGGCGAGGGCGAGGCCCAGCGCGTAGATCGTCTTCTGCTCGTCGGTCGCGAGCTCCGGGCTCGTCGGGATCGCGGGCTCCGGGGCCTTGGCGGACTCCTGGCCCTGCTTCTGGCACGAGCCGGCTCCGATCGCGGCGACGACGAGGAAGGCGAGAGTGGCCACACGGCGATGCATGGATGCTCCTGCTGCTCGGGCTCGCACCCCGTGCGTGCATCGCGCGTGGCGCTCGTTCCCAGGACTCGAGGCGGGCGAACCATAGCTCGCCCCGGGGCGTGGCGGGCCGTATGCTGGCGCGCCCGTGAGCGCCGCCGACGTCTGCCGCTTCGCCCCGTCCACGACCGGCCGGGCGCATCCCGGCACGCTCCTGGCGGCGCTGCTCGCCTGGCTCGACGCCCGCGCGCGTGGCGCGCGTATCCTGCTCCGTCTCGAGGACCTCGACCCCGAGCGCTGCCGGCCCGAGTGGGCGGAGCGGATGCAGGACGACCTCGCCTGGCTCGGCCTCGACTTCGACACCGTGGAGCGGCAGGGCGCCTTCGCCGCGCGCCACGAGGCCGCGCTCGATCGCCTGGCCGCGGCGGGCGTGCTCTACCCGTGCGCCTGCAGCCGCGCGCAGCTGCGCGAGACGGGCGCGACGGCACCCGACGGAAGCCTCCGCTATCCCAACCGGTGTCGGCGCCGCCGCCTTCCGGCCGCCGGCTGGCGCGCCTGCGACGAGCCGCTCCGCGCACGGCTCGCGGAGGGTCGCATCGCCCTGCGTGACGAGAGCGGCGTCGACCTCTCCCAGGACCCGGCCGCGGAGATGGGCGATCCGATCGTGCGTCGCCGCGACGGCGCCGTCGCGTACCAGCTCGCCGTGGTGGTCGACGACGCGGCGAGCGGCGTGACGCGGGTCGTGCGCGGGCGCGACATCGCTCCGAGCACGGCGACCCAGGTCGCGCTGCAGCGCCTGCTCGAGCTCCCGACCCCGCGCTACCGCCACCACCTGCTCCTGCTCGAGGAGCGGGGCGGGAAGCTCGCGAAGCTCCACGGCGCCGTCGGAGCGGATGCGCTGCGCGCGGCGTACGAAGGCCCCGCGCTGTGCGGCTGGCTCGCGTGGGTGGCCGGACTGCGCGAGATCGATGCGCCCGTGGCGCCGGCGGCGCTCGTGGACGACTTCGCGTGGACGCGGGTCGAGGACCACGACCAGGCGGTGCGATGGACGGGGCAGCGGCTGGAGAGGATCGAACGCGGGCCGGCGTGAGCGCGCGCGCCGCGTGCCTCGCACCTACTCGGAGCGCGGCGCGCCGACGGCAGGTGCGGCCGCATTGCGTCGCAGGCTGCCTCCGAGGATCCGCCCCGCCCATCCGTCCACGAAGCGCTCGAGGCGCATGGACGCGAGCGTGAACGCCGCGAGGAACGGAACCATGACGAGCGTGAAGACGGGCATCGCTCGGGATCGGAGCGCGATCGCCGCGGGGATCACGAAGGGCTGGTGCAGGAGGTAGAGGCCGTACGAGAGCAGCCCCACGCTCGCGAGCGCCGTGCCCGCGCGCGGGAGCGCGCCGAGGCCGCGCGCGGCGTGGGCCAGGAGCGGGAAGAGGCCGAGGGCGACGAGCGCGTCGGTGAACACGTAGCCCCCGAGGCTTCGCCCGCTCACGAGCGCCAGCCCGTAGACCGCGGCGCCCGCCACGAGCGACGCGGGCGAGAACAGCCAGGCCTCGACCGCCGCACGATCGCGTCGGTACGCGTACGCCAGCGCCATGCCGCCCGCGAACTCGACGAGCCGGCAGCCGAAGAAGCCTCCCTGCACCCAGAGCCCGTTCACCGGCCAGACGACGAGGAGCGCCGCCCGCGCGGCGAAGGTTGCGGCCGCGCAGAGCGCGAGGAATGCGGCAGGACCGAGGCGACGCAACGCAGCGTAGAGCGGGAGGAAGACGAGATAGAGCTGGATCAGCACCCCGAAGTACCACCAGGCGGGGTCGAGGTAGTAGAAGTTCGACTCGATCGGCGGCCAGAAGCGAAGGCCCAGGAGGCTCGGCACGACGCGCCAGTCGACGGGCTCGGGCCGGAACGCGAAGGGCGCGAAGATCACGATCGCGTGGGCGACCCAGTACATGGGGTAGAGCCGGAGGAAGCGGCTGCGGAACCAGTCCCGCGGGTCGACCCGCTCGCGCCCGGCCGCCGACCAGGCGAGGCCGAACCCGCTCATCACGAGGAAGACCGACACGGCGTGGAAGCCGAGCTGGCCGAAGCCCACGAACGCCGCGCGACCGACGCAGGAGAGCGTCCCTGCGGCCGAGACCGGCGCGCAGTCCGCGAGGAACCGCCCGAGATAGTCCGGCTCGAGCGGCGACGGGAAGCGTCCGTCGGCCCAGGTCTCGAAGCCGTGGAAGAACGCGATCCACAGGATCGAGAGCGCCTTCACGACGTCGATCCAGGGGATGCGCGGCTTCGCGGCCGCCGCTCCGTCGGCGCGCTCCGTCACCGGGTCGGGCTAGCGGGCGCCCGCGCCGGACGGCGGGGGCGGCTCGGCCAAGAGCGCGAAGCGCTCGAGCACGGCCGGCGGGATGCGCTTCGGGCGCTGGCGCGCGACGTCGACGTAGGCCCACTCGCTCCGCAGGCGGACCAGGGCCGCGCCGTCCTCGGCGCGGGAGAATCGTACGTGGCGGGTGCTGCGGGCGCCGTGCATCTCGGAGACCCACGTCTCACCGATCACCTCTTCGCCCGGGAAGGCGGCACGCAGGTAGTCGATCTCGTGACGCGACACCACGAAGAGTCCGCCCGTCGCGACGAGCTCGGCGTGGGAGAGCCCGAGGGCGACCGCGTGCTCGCCGCAGAGCTTCATCGCCATGCGCAGCCACACGACGTTGTTCACGTGGCCGAGCTCGTCGATCTCGCGCTCGCCGATCGTGCGGCGGACCCGGAACACCGCGTCGCCCATGGCGCGGAGTGTACCCCCGGCCTAGGCCTCCGGGTCCGCGAAGCGCGGAGCGCGCTTCTCGAGGTTGGCCTTCACGGCCTCGACCTGGTTCGGGCGCCCGAGGAGGCCGGTCTGGAGCGACTGCTCGAGGGCGAGGCCCGCTGCGACGTCGCTCACCACGGCCTCGTTCAGCAGGCGCTTCGCGGCGCGGATCGCGCTCGGGGACTTCTGCGCGATCTCGCGTGCCATCGCGAGGGCCGCCGCGCGCGGGTCGTCGGCGACCCGCGTCGCGAGGCCGAGCTCTACGGCCTCGCGGCCGTTCAGGATGCGGCCGGTGAAGGTCAGCTCCTTCGCGACGTCGAGCCGCACGAGATGGCGCAGGGTCTGCGTGCCGCTCATGTCCGGCACGAGGCCCCACTTGATCTCCATCACGGAGAGCTTCGCGTCGGGCGCGACGAAGCGGACGTCGGCGCCGAGCGCGACCTGGAGGCCGCCGCCGTAGGCGACGCCGTGGATCGCGGCGATCACCGGGACCGGCACCTCCCGCCACACCCAGGCCGCGCGCTGCGCGTGGTTCGCCGGGCTCTCGGACCCGCGCTCGAAGAGGCTCCGCGTCGGTCGCTCGGCGCCGCCGCCGGCCATGGCCGCGAAGCTCGTGAAGTCGAGGCCGGCGCTGAAGGCGCGACCTTCGCCCGAGAGCACCACCGCACGCAGGTCGCGGCGACCCGCGAGGTCCTTCCCCGCCTCGACCAGGGCCTCGAACATGGCCGCGTCGAGCGCGTTCATCTTGTCCGGACGATTCAGCCGGACGTCGGCGACGCCGTCCTGCGTCGCGATCAGGATGCGGTCGCTCATGGCTGGCAGATCCCCCTTGGTTCGGACGCGTCGCCTTCCGGGCGCTAGGCGGCGTCGAGGAGCGAGAGGCCGAGGAGGCCCTCGAGCTCGCGCAGGGCGGGCTCCGGGGCGTCGACCTTGATCGTCGTCAATCCGAAGGCGCGCGCGCTCTTCAGGTTCGCGCCGATGTCGTCGAGGAAGACGGCCTCCTCGGGCGCGTGCCCGATCTCGCGGCAGGCGATCTCGTAGATGCGCCGGTCGGGCTTGCGCACGCCGACGACGCAGCTCTCGACGAAGACGTCGAACCACGGTCGCAGGGGGCGCGTGCCCTCCTCGTCGCTCACCCAGTTGTTCGTGACGGCGCCGGTGCGCAGGCCCGCGCTCCGGATGCGGCGGATGGCTTCGATCATCGCGGGGCGCGGCTGACTCTCGGCGTGCACGCGCTCCATCATCGCGCGCGCGTCGAGCGCGACGCCGGCCTCGCTGCACTCCGCCTCGAACGCGCCGTAGAACGCCTCCATCGCGAGCTCGCCCCGCTCGAGGCGCGACCAGGCGCCCGTCGGGCCCGTCCCGGCGACGATGCGATTCACGAAGCCGGCCTCGATGCCGCGCTCGCGCTCGAAGCGCGCGATGGCGTGGAGCGGCGAGCCCAGCACGACCCCTCCGAGATCGAACAGCACGGCGCGGAACGCGTTCGGTGCGAGGGACGAGGCGGCGCGTGACATCGGCGCGACGGTAGCCCGGCCCGCGGCGCTGTGGGACTCTCGCGGGCGTGCATCGGGCTCCGCTCCTCGCGCTCCTGCGCTCGTACGCGGCGGCCTGGCCCGAGGAGGCGGCCCGCGCCTCTCGCTTCGAGGCGTTCGTCCGGGCGCACCCGGACTGTCTCCTGCGGAGCTGTCGGCCGGGCCACGTGACGGGCTCGGCCTGGATCGTGTCGCCCGATGGGGCCCACGTCCTCCTGACGCATCATCGGAAGCTCGATCGCTGGCTCCAGCTCGGCGGCCACGCAGACGGCGAGGCCGACGTCGTGGCTGCCGCGTTGCGCGAGGCCCGCGAGGAGTCGGGGCTCGCCGATCTCGTCGTGCGGGGGCCGAACGACGGCTCCTTCGCGCCTCTCGACCTCGACGTGCACGAGATCCCGGCCCGAGGGGAGGAGCCGCGTCACCTCCACTACGACGTGCGCTTCCTGGTCGTGGCGGCGCGCGACCGGGCGCTCGTGGTGAGCGACGAGTCCCATGCCCTGCGCTGGGTCGACCGGCACGAGCTCGCGGCGCTCGCGCCCGAGGAGAGCCTGCTCCGGATGGCACGCAAGGCCGAAGCGTGGCTCGCCGAGGGACGCTCCTAGCCCTCGAGGATCTCGCGGAGGCGCGCGATCAACGTCTGGGGGCCGTAGGGCTTCTCGAGCAGCCCGTCGATCGAGCCCAGCGGGAAGCGCGCGAGCACGGTCTCACGGGCGTGGCCGCTCGAGACGAGGACGCGCGGCTGGCCCGCGCCGCGTGGGAGCCGCGCGAGCACCTCGTCGCCCCCGAGCCCGGGCATCTCGTAGTCGAGGAGGATCACGTCGATCTCGGAGCCGCGGGCGCGGCAGAGCTCGAGGGCGCGCCGCCCGTCCTCCGCCTCGAGGACGCGATAGCCGGCGCGCTCGAGGCCGAGGCGCAGCGCACGCCGCACCCCCTCCTCGTCGTCCACGAGCAGCACGCCCGCGCCCGACGGTGCGTCGCTCGGGGCGGTCGCCTCCAGCGGGAGCGGGCGCAGCTCTTCCCGAGGCCGGAGCGGCTCGCCCGACGCCGGCAGCAGGACGCGCACGGTCGTGCCCTCGCCGGGCCGGCTCTCGAGCTTGATCGCACCGCCGTGTCGGCGCACCACGCCCATCGCCGCCGCGAGGCCGAGGCCGCTGCGTCCGGGCCGGGTGGTGAAGAAGGGCTCGAAGACGCGCGGCTCGATCGCCTCGTCGATCCCGGAGCCCGTGTCGGACACGACGACGTACACGTAGGTGCCCGCCGGGAGGCCGTCGTGGCCGACGGTGGTCGCGAGATAGGACGCACCCGCCTCCATCACGCCGGTGCTGATGCCGATCGTGCCGGCCCGCTCCCCGATCGCGTCGGCGGCGTTCGCCACGAGGTTCGCGATCAGCTGCTCGAGCTGGCCCGGATCGGCCTCGATCGCGGGGAGCTCGGGGGCCAGGTGCTCGCGCAGCTCGACCTTCCGCCGGAGCGACGCCTGGAGCAGCGGGTGCAGCTCGTCGACGAGGCGCGAGAGGTCCACCGGGCGCATCTCGACGCGGGTCGTCCCGGCGAAGGTCTGCATCTGCGCGGTGATCGCCGCGCCGCGCAGCGCGGCCGACTCGAGGGCGGCGAGGTGCTCGCGGGCGGGTGAGCTCTCGCCGAGCTCGGCCCCGGCGAGCTCGGCGTGGGCGAGGATCCGGGTCAGGAGGTCGTTGAAGTCGTGAGCGATCCCGCCGGCGAGGCGTCCCAGGCTCTCGAGGCGCTGGGCGTGCTGGAGCTGCGCCTCGAGGCGTCGCTCCTCCTCCGCGTCCTGCACGCGGTCGCTCACGTCGATGAGGACGAACTGCACGGCCGGGGCGCCTCGCCACTCGACCACGCCGGCCGAGAGCTCGAGGGCGACGATGCGTCCGTCGAGGTGGACGATGCGCTCCCGGAGCTGCTCGACGTGGGGAGCGCCGGCGCGGCCGAGCTCACCGGCGCCTGCGTCGCGCGAGCGGGCGCGGCGGAGCACCGCCTCCGCGCGGCGGGCGAGGAGCCCCGTCCCGGCGCGGCCGCCGAGCAGGCGGAGCGCAGCGGCGTTCGCGTACAGGACGTCGCCGGGGCGCACGAGCGCCATCGCGAGGGGCGAGCGCTCGACGAGGAGCTCGAAGCCGGGCTCCCCGGCCCGGGACGAGATCCCGAGCGGCGCGGCCCTTCCGGCGGCTTCGGGACGATCGGGCTCGAGGCTCGGGGCGGGGGGCTGCATCCGCTCGGACGGCTTCATCAGGGCTCCGCTAGAGATTCCATTCTAACGGTCTCCCTGACGGCCCGTAGGGTGTCATTCCCGTTCCAGCCTCCCGAGAACTGGGGAGCCTCGCGGGCGGCTGCTCAACCGCTGCACGGCCCCTGCCGAAGAAGCCGGGTGCATGGCCTCCCTCCAGACTCCGGCAGAAGCGCACGTTCGCGCCCTCGAGGCGCCCGGACCCCTGCCGACCCTGGGCGACGTGCTGCCCCGGATCGAGGCCTGCTTCCGCGGGGCGGTCGGCGTGGTGCTCGTGACGGCCGAGGCCCTGCGCGAGGTCGAGCACCACTACGGTGCCGAGGCCCACCAGCGCGCGCTCCGGAACCTCGTGGAGCTGGTCCAGGACACCGCGCGGGCCCGGCTCGACGCCGACGATCTCGTCGTCCAGGGCGCCCTCGGGCACGGCGAAGTGGTGCTCCTCTGCTTCCGGACGGCGAACGACATCACCTTCCAGCGCGGGGAGCTCCCCGAGCTCGCCCGGCTGATCTCCCAGACCCTCGCCGCCCAGGGCCACCGGGTCGGCCATCCCTACGTGCGAGGCCCGGTCTCCCTGCCCGCGGGCTCGAGCTTCGTGCTCCGCAATCCGACGCTCTCGGTCGCGACGCAGCTCCGCGCGGCGCTCGACGAGGCCCGGGGAGATGCCGAGCTCGCGGGCCGCACCGCGGCGCGCGAGCGACGCCATCGTCTCCTGTCGGTGCTCGTCGGAGAGGAGGTCTACTCGGTCTACGAGCCGATCGTCGAGGTCTCGACGCGCACCGTCTTCGGCTACGAGGCGCTCGCGCGCGGGCCCGTCGGCACCGAGCTCCACTCGCCGGCGGTGATGTTCGATCGCGCGGCGGAGGAGGGACTCGTCTTCGAGCTCGACTCGCTCTGCCGGCGCCGCGGCCTCGAAGGCGCCCTCGACCTGCCGAGCGGGACGAAGCTCTTCCTGAACTTCCGCCCGACCACGATCCACGATCCGAGCTTCCAGGCCGAGGTGCTCTCGCGCACGCTCGAGCGCAGCCGGCTCCGTCCGAGCGACATCGTGTTCGAGATCTCGGAGCAGGAGTCGATCGACAACTTCTGGCTGTTCCGTGAGGTGCGCGACTACTACGGCTCCCTGGGCTTCCAGGTCGCGCTCGATGACACCGGCGCGGGCTACTCGAGCCTCGAAGCCGTGATGGAGCTCTCGCCGGAGTTCATCAAGGTCGATCGCGCGTTCGTGCAGGGAATCGACCAGGACGCTTCGCGCCAGGAGCTGCTGCGTGCGCTGCACAGCGTCGCGAACCGCATCGGCGCGCGGATCATCGCCGAAGGCCTCGACACCCTCGAGGAGCTGAACACGCTGGGCCAGCTCGGGATCCCGTTCGGACAGGGCTGGCTCTTCGGCAAGGCGACGCCCCTCCGGGCCGCGGGCCAGTAAGCCGCGCGCTCGCCGCGCGCCCGCTCGGGCCGGGCGCGTTCATGGACGAACCGGTCTGGAAACCGACACGCGAACGGGCTCGTCCGCCGAACCACGGCGCGTTAGCTTGGCTTCATGAAGGCCGAGGGACCTCCGCGCGTCGATGGGCGGACGCTGCGCGGACAGCGGACCCGCGCGGCGCTCGTGAACACCGTGCTCGCGATGGTCGAGCGTGGCGAGCTCCGGCTCACCGCGCCGTCGATCGCGGCCGCCGCCGGCGTCTCGATCCGATCCCTGTTCCAGCACTTCCCGGATCTCGAGAGCCTCTGGGTCGCGGCCGCCGACAAGACGATCGAGACCACGCTTCCGCTCCTCTCGCCGCTGCCGAAGGAGGGGCCCTTCGAGGAGCGGCTCGCGGCCTTCCTGGACCAGCGCTGCAAGGTGCTCGAGCTCACGACGCCGATCCGCCGCGCTGCGAGCCTGCTCGCGCCCTTCTCGGAGGAGATGCGACGGCGCTTCGAGAACGCGCGGCGCATCGGCGTGGAGGAGCTCGAGCGCGTGTTCACGCCGGAGCTCGCCCGTTGCCCCGACGCCCTGCGCGCGCGCGTCTTCTCGGCGGTCGAGATCTCGAGCAGCTGGCTCACGTGGGAATCGCTGCGCCGCGTGCGCGGGCTCTCCCGGGAGGAGTCGCGCGCGGTGCTCGAGCACATGCTGCGCGCAGTGCTCGAGCCCTACGTCTGATCAGCGCTCCTCGCCGCGCCGCGCCGTGCGGTAGTCGCCGAACTGCGCGTCGCGCTTGTCGAGCGCCTTCGTCACGCCCTTCGCGAGCTCGGCCAGGTACTCGCGCGACGAGCGCTGGTGGAAGCCCAGCGCCTGGATCTCCGTCCCGGCACGGATCGCGGCGCGAATCCCCATGATCTCCATCGCCCGGTGGACGCTGCGCTTGTTGAGCTGCTGCAGGTCGGACGGCACCTTCGCGACGCGCGCCGCGATCTCGAGCACGCGCTCCTCGAGCTCGGCGGCGGGGTAGGCACGATTCGCGAAGCCGAGGCGCGCGGCCTCCGCGCCGGAGATCGCGTCCCCCGTGAGCATCAGCTCCATGGCGGCGCGCATGCCGACGAGCCAGGGATGGAACTGCATGTCGGGCGGGCTCATCAGGCGGACCGGCGGGTAGCCGATCTGCGCGTCCTCCGCGACATAGACGAGATCGCAGGCGGTCGCGAGCTCCGAGCCGCCGGCCAGGCAGAAGCCGTGCACCTGCGCGATCACGGGCTTCGCGAGATCCCAGATCGAGAACCAGCCCGCGAGCACCTGGCGCGGCCACATGCCGTCGCCCCACGCGGTGAAGTAGGGCTGGTCCTTCATCTGATTGGCGCGCAGGTCGTAGCCCGCGGAGAAGCACGGGCCTCCTCCGCGCACGATCGAGACGCGCACCTCGTCGTCGCGGTCGCCATGCTGGAGCGCGTCGAAGAGGCGCGCGCGCACTTCGTTGTTGAGCGCGTTGCGCTTCTCGGGTCGGTTCAAGGTGATGCGCTGCACGAGCGGCGCCGGCCGATCGACGAGCACGCACGCTTCCATGCGACACCTCCACGCCGGCGCCTAGAGTAACCGCCGCGCGGCGCTGGCGTATGCTGCGAGATCCCGCCGGAGGAGCGCGTGAGGAGGCTCGTCGCAAGTGAGGCCGCCGCGCTGGTGCGCTCGCGCGACACGCTCGCGGTTCCGCTCGGACCGGGGCAGCCGCCGGCCTTCTTGCGCGCTCTCGGCGAGCGCGAGCGCTTCGACGATCTCGTGGTCTTCGCGGCGCTGCTCGTCGAGCTCTTTCCGCTCTTCGCGAAGCCGGGCGTGCGGCTCCGCTCCGGCTTCTTCGGACCGGCGGAGCGCGCGTTCGTCGCGGCGGGCCACGCGGTCGAGTTCGTGCCGGCGGACTTCCGCCGCTTCGAGCACATCGCGCGCACCTTCGCGCCGCGCGTGATGGCGACCGCCGCGACGCCGCCCGACG
>DATKKW010000015.1:0-17914 GCA_035542715.1 Myxococcota bacterium | reverse complement strand
GCGGCTAGACTCCGCCAACTTCTGCCGGCCTTCTGCCTTGCTCCTTTAAATCCGTCCCGAGAGGCGGAGAAGGGTGCGCGCGGTGCAGGAACATCCCCCCTCGGCCAAGGCGCCGAAGCCCTCGAGCCCGGCGGCCCGCCCGTCCTCCGGCGCGCGCAGCGCCACTCCCGCTCCCTCGGCCGGCCGCATCGTGCTCGACGACGCCGCCATCCGCCGCGCCCTGACGCGCATCGCCCACGAGATCGTCGAGCGGAACGAGAGGTCGGACCAGCTCTATCTCGTGGCGATCCCGAACGGCGGCGTGCCCCTCGCGCGCCAGCTCGCGGAGAACCTGAAGCAGATCGCCGGCGTCGACCTCCCCGTCGGCATCCTTGATACCACCCTCTACCGCGACGACCTCTCGCGCCGCGGCGAGCGGCCGGCGCTGCGCCGGACCGAGATGCCGTCGGCCGTCGACGACAAGATCGTGGTGCTGGTGGACGACGTCGCGAACACCGGCCGCACCGTGCGCGCCGCGATGGACGCGCTCATGGACTTCGGGCGGCCCCGGGGCGTGCAGGTGGTGGCGCTCGTCGACCGCGGCCACCGGGAGCTCCCGATCCGCATCGACTTCGTCGGGAAGAACATCCCGACCCAGAAGAGCGAGCGGGTGGTGCTCCAGGGCCGGGCGGGCGACCTCGAGCCGCCCCTCGAGGTGAGGATCGAGTCGGCGAACGCGAACGACCGTGGGGGGAGGGCGGAGGCATGATCGGGCGCGACCTGCTCGGCATCGAGGACCTCGACCGGGCCGACATCGAGCGCATCCTCGAGACCGCGGTGCACATGCAGGAGGTCGGGCTGCGCGAGGTGAAGCGCGTCCCGACCCTGCGCGGGCGCACGATCATCAACCTCTTCTTCGAGTCCTCGACGCGCACGCGTACGAGCTTCGAGATCGCGGGGAAGCGTCTCTCCGCCGACGTGATCAACTTCTCCGCCGAGAGCTCGAGCCTCTCGAAGAGCGAGAGCATCCTCGACACGGCGCGCACCCTCGACGCGATGGCGCCCGACGCCGTGGTCGTGCGCCACAAGGTCGCGGGCGTGCCCAAGCGCATCGCCGACGTGCTCGAGTGTCCCGTGATCAACGCCGGAGACGGCGCCCACGAGCACCCGACCCAGGCGCTGCTCGATCTCCTGACCGTGATGGAGGAGAAGAAGCGCGTCGACGGGCTCTCGGTCACGATCGTCGGCGACATCCTCCACTCCCGCGTCGCGCGCTCGAACATCTACGGCTTCCGCAAGCTCGGGGCCGACGTGCGGGTCTGCGGGCCGCCGACGCTGCTCCCGGCGGACGTCGAGTGCCTCGGCGTGAAGGCCTACACGTCGCTGCGAGAGGCGATCGAGGGCGCCGACGTCGTGATGGCGCTCCGCATCCAGACGGAGCGCCTGCAGGGCGCCTACGTGCCGAGCGTGCGGGAGTACTCCGCGCTCTGGGGTCTCGACCGCGCGAAGCTCCGCTTTGCGAAGGAGGACGCGATCGTGATGCACCCTGGGCCGATCAACCGCGGCGTCGAGATCGCCCACGATCTCGCCGACCGCCGCCCGAGCGTGATCCTCGACCAGGTGCGCAACGGCGTGGCCCTGCGCATGGCCGTCCTCTACCTCCTCACGGGCCGCGCGCCCCAGACGCAGGGGGCGTGACGGTGAGCCGCGTCCTGATCCGCGGCGGACGGGTGATCGACCCCGCGACGAGCCGCGACGGCGTCGCCGACGTGCTGATCGAGGACGGCCGGATCGCCGCGGTCGAGCCCGGCCTCGACGTGCCGGGCGCAGAGGTCGTCGATGCCCGCGGCCGCTGGGTGACACCGGGCTTCGTCGATCTCCACACGCATCTCCGCGAGCCGGGCCAGGAGTACAAGGAGGACATCGCCTCCGGCGGGCGCTCGGCGGTGGCCGGCGGCTTCACGACGGTCTGCTGCATGGCGAACACGCATCCCGTGAACGACGACCCGGCCGTGACCGACTACATCCTCGATCGCGGTCGCCAGGACTCGCCCGCGCGCGTCTTCCCGATCGCCGCCGCGACGAAGGGGCTCGAAGGCAAGGTCATGACCGAGATGGCGGCGCTGCGGAAGGCCGGCGCCGTCGCCTTCAGCGACGACGGACGCACGATCATGGACGGCGGCGTCATGCGCCGCGTGCTCGAGTACGCGCGCATGATCGACGCGCCGGTCTCGGTGCACGCCGAGGACTGCACGCTCGTGGGCCACGGCGTCGTGAACGAGGGCCCGGTCTCGACGAAGCTCGGGCTTCCCGGGAATCCGTGCGCGGCGGAGACCGTGCTCGTGGCGCGCGATCTGCTGCTCGCGGAGCTGACCGGCGCGCACCTCCACGTGGGCCACGTCTCGACCGCAGGCGCCGTCGAGCTGATCCGGCGCGCGCGCGAGCGCGGCGTCCACGTGACGGCGGAGGTGACGCCGCACCATCTCGCGCTCACCGACGAGGCGACGCTCGGCTACGACACGAACTGCAAGATGGCGCCGCCCCTGCGCTCGGCCGCCGACGTGCGCGCGTGCCGGCAGGGCCTCGTCGAGGGCGTGATCGACTGCATCGCGACCGACCACGCGCCCCACGCGCCCCACGAGAAGGACGTCGAGTTCACCGCCGCGCCGCCGGGCGTCCTCGGCTTCGAGACGGCCTTTCCCGTGGTGATGGACCTCGTGCGCGCTGGCGAGATCACGCCGCTCGAGCTGATCCGCCGCCTCGCGACGAACCCCGCGCGCATCCTCGAGCTGGCGCAGCTCGGCTCGCTCGCGGTCGGCGCCGAGGCCGACGTGGTGGTGCTCGATCCCGACGTGGAGTGGGTCTACGACCCGATGAAGGGCTTCTCGAAGAGCCGGAACTCGCCCTGGGCGGGGAAGAGGATGACGGGCCGCGCGCTCGTCACGATCGTCGGCGGCCGCGTGGTGTACGACGTCGAGAGAGGAGTGGTCGCGCCGTGACGAATCCCGCCGCCCCCCCGAAGCCCGCGCTGCTCGTGCTCGCGGACGGCACCGTCTATCGCGGCACCGCCTTCGGCGCCGAGGCCGTCGGCGTGGGCGAGGTCTGCTTCAACACGAGCATGACGGGCTACCAGGAGATCCTGACCGATCCGTCCTACGCCGGGCAGATCGTCGCCATGACCTACACGCAGATCGGGAACGTCGGCGTGAACCCCGAGGACGAGGAGTCGCCGCGGCCCCACCTCGCGGGCTTCGTGGTGAAGGAGCTCTTCAACGCGCCCTCGAGCTTCCGCGCGCGGGAGACGCTCGACGCCTATCTGCGGCGGCACGGCGTGCCGGGGATCGCGGGCCTCGACACGCGCGCGCTGGTGCGGCGCATCCGCGACCGCGGCTTCCAGACGGGCGTGCTCTGCACCGACCCCGCGCGCCTCGACGAGAAGGCGCTGGCCGAGCTCGCACGCAGCGCGCCGACGCTCGACGGCCGCGACCTCGTCGCGACCGTGACCACGCGCGAGCCCTACGCCTGGCGCGAGGGCCCGTGGCGCGGCGTCGAGGGCCAGCTTCCGACGCCGCCCTCGCCGGGGCCGAAGCTCCGGCTCGTGGCCTACGACTTCGGCGTGAAGCGCAACATCCTGCGGCGTCTGGTGGAGCAGGGCTTCGAGGTGACGGTCGTGCCCGCGAAGACGCCGGCGGCGAAGACGCTCGCGCTCGCGCCGGATGCGGTCTTCCTCTCGAACGGTCCGGGCGATCCGGCGGCCGTCGAGCAGGCGCCGGCGATCGTGCGCGAGCTCGTGCGGGCGGACGTTCCGATCTTCGGCATCTGCCTCGGCCACCAGATCCTGGGCCTCGCCCTCGGCGGCACGACGCGCAAGCTCAAGTTCGGCCACCACGGCGGGAACCAGCCGGGCCAGGACCTCTTCACGAAGAAGGTCGCGATCTGCGCCGAGAACCACGGCTACGCGGTCGAGCCCGACTCGCTCGCGAGGGCGGGGGAGCCGGTGGAGATCACGCACCGGAACCTGAACGACGGCACGGTGGAGGGCCTCGCCCACGCGACGCGGCCGCTGTTCAGCGTGCAGTATCACCCGGAAGCGTCACCGGGGCCCCACGACGCGACGTACTTCTTCCGCCGCTTCCGCCGCATGGTCGAGCGGCGCAAGGCGGGCGAGAAGGTCTCGGGCGCCCAGATCGCGCGGGAAGGCTGAACCATGTGCCGCCGTTGCAAGCGAAGCGCGCAGCGAGCCGAAGGCGAGCGAAGTGCCCAAGAGAACTGACATCCGCTCGATCCTCGTCATCGGCTCGGGCCCGATCGTGATCGGCCAGGCCTGCGAGTTCGACTACTCGGGCACGCAGGCGTGCAAGGCCCTCCGCGAGGAGGGCTACCGCGTCGTGCTCCTCAACTCGAATCCCGCGACGATCATGACCGACCCCGAGACGGCGGATCGCACCTACGTCGAGCCGATGACGATCGAGAGCATCGAGAAGATCCTCGAGCGCGAGAAGCCCGACGTGCTCCTGCCCACGATCGGCGGCCAGACGGCGCTGAACCTCGCCGTCTCGCTGGCGGAGCAGGGCGTGCTCGAGAAGCACGGCGTCGAGCTGATCGGCGCGAAGCTGCCGGCGATCCTGAAGGCCGAGGACCGTGACCTGTTCCGCGAGGCGATGCGGAAGCTCGGGCTCAAGGTGCCGACCTCGGGCGTCGCGCACTCCCTCGCCGACGCGCGTCGGATCCTCACGGAGACGGGGCTCCCGGCGATCATCCGTCCGAGCTTCACCCTCGGCGGCACGGGCGGCTCCGTGGCCTTCAAGGCCGAGGAGTTCGAGCCCCTCGTCGAGTGGGCGCTGCAGCAGTCGCCGAAGCACCAGTGCCTGATCGAGCAGAGCGTCCTCGGCTGGAAGGAGTACGAGCTCGAGGTGATGCGCGACACGGCCGACAACGTCGTCATCATCTGCTCGATCGAGAACTTCGATCCGATGGGCGTGCACACGGGCGACTCGATCACGGTCGCGCCGGCCCAGACGCTCACCGACAAGGAATACCAGGTGATGCGCGACGCCGCGGTCGCGATCATCCGCGAGATCGGCGTCGACACCGGCGGGTCGAACATCCAGTTCGGCGTGAACCCCACGAACGGCGAGCTCGTCGTGATCGAGATGAATCCGCGCGTCTCGCGCTCGAGCGCGCTCGCGTCCAAGGCGACGGGCTTCCCGATCGCGAAGATCGCGGCCAAGCTCGCGGTCGGGTACACGCTCGACGAGATCCGCAACGACATCACGCGCGAGACGCCCGCGAGCTTCGAGCCCACGATCGACTACGTGGTGACGAAGATCCCGCGCTTCACCTTCGAGAAGTTCCCGAGCGCGGACAACCGCCTCACCACGCAGATGAAGAGCGTGGGCGAGGTGATGGCGATCGGGCGCACGTTCAAGGAGAGCCTGCAGAAGGCGCTGCGCTCCCTCGAGATCGGCCACGCCGGCCTCGAGCGTCCGGCGGTGCCCGAGGGCGAGGAAGGCCTCGCGGCGCTCTTCGCGCAGATCGACGTGCCGCGGCCGGGGCGGCTCTGGGCGCTGGCCGAGGCGTTCCGCCGGGGCGTCACGATCGAGGAGCTCCACCGTCGCTCGGCCATCGACCCCTGGTTCCTCGGGAACGTGCGCGAGCTGGTGGAGATGGAGACGAAGCTCGCGGCCGCGGCGCCGCAGGACCGTGAGGCCTGGCTGCGGCCGGCGAAGCAGGCGGGCTTCTCGGACAAGCGCCTCGCGGCGCTCTGGAACAAGTCGGAGGCCGACGTGCGCACGCTGCGTCACGCGCTCGGCGTCCGTCCGGTCTACAAGCGCGTCGACACCTGCGGCGCCGAGTTCGTGGCCCACACGCCGTACCTCTACTCGACCTACGAGGAGGAGTGCGAGGCCGCGCCCACGAGCCGGCGCAAGATCATGATCCTGGGCGGCGGCCCGAACCGGATCGGGCAGGGCATCGAGTTCGACTACTGCTGCGTGCACGCGGCCTTCGCCCTGCGCGACGCCGGCTTCGAGACGATCATGGTGAACTGCAACCCCGAGACCGTCTCGACGGACTACGACACGAGCGATCGACTCTACTTCGAGCCGCTGACCCTCGAGGACGTGCTCGAGATCGTGCACAAGGAGCGGCCCGAGGGCGTGATCGTGCAATTCGGCGGGCAGACGCCGCTGCGCCTCGCGGTGCCCCTCGAGCGGGCGGGCGTTCCGATCCTCGGAACGCCGCCCGACGCGATCGACCGCGCGGAGGACCGCGAGCGCTTCGACCAGGTGCTGGAGAAGCTCGGCCTGCGCCGTCCGCCCGGCGGGATGGCGCGGAGCCTCGAGGAGGCCGAGGACGTGGCGCGCCGCATCGGCTATCCGGTGCTCGTGCGCCCGAGCTACGTGCTCGGCGGCCGTGCGATGGAGATCGTGCACGACCCCGCCGCGTTGCGGAGCTACATGCGCTTCGCGGTGCAGGCGTCGCCGGAGCATCCGGTGCTCGTCGATCGCTTCCTGTCGGACGCCACCGAGGTCGACGTCGACGCGATCAGCGACGGGACGCACGTCGTGATCGGCGGCGTGATGGAGCACATCGAGGAGGCGGGCGTCCACTCCGGCGACAGCGCGTGCTCGATCCCGCCGTACTCGCTCGCCAAGGAGGTGGTGGAGGAGATCCTCGCCTCGACCCGCCGGCTCGCCCTCGAGCTCGGCGTGCGCGGGCTCATGAACGTGCAGTACGCGGTGAAGGAAGGCGAGGTCTACGTGATCGAGGTGAACCCGCGCGCCTCGCGTACGGTGCCCTTCGTGTCGAAGGCGATCGGACGGCCCCTCGCGAAGCTCGCCGCCCTCGTGATGGCGGGGCGGAGCCTCGAGGAGCTCGGCTTCACGGCGGAGATCTGGCCGCGTCACTTCTGCGTGAAGGAGGCGGTCTTCCCGTTCGTGAAGTTCCCGGGCGTCGACGTGCTGCTCGGGCCCGAGATGCGGAGCACGGGCGAGGTCATGGGCATCGACTCGGACTTCGGCCGCGCCTACGCGAAGTCCCAGATCCAGGCCGGAAACTCGCTGCCGACGCGCGGCCGCGTGTTCGTCTCCGTGAAGGACGCAGACCAGCCGCGGATCGGCGAAGCCGTGCGTGAGCTCGCGCAGCACGGCTTCGAGGTGCTCGCGACGAGCGGCACGGCGGCGCATCTCTCCGCGATCGGCGTGCGCGTCGAGAGCGTGCCGAAGGTCGGGCAGGGCACGCCGAGCTGCGTCGACCGGATCGAGGCGGGCGACGTGGACCTCGTGATCAACACGGTCGGGAGCGACGCCGACTCCGTGCGCGACTCCTTCACCATCCGGCGCGCGGCGCTGCAGCGCGGAATCCCGTACTTCACGACCGCCGCAGCGGCCCGCGCCGCGGCGGGCGCGATCCGCGCGCTGCAGAGCGAGTCGATCGGCGTGCGCTCGCTGCAGGAGATCCATTCGAGGTAGCCGGAGGGGGCGGCCATGGCGGGAGCGAGTCCCTTCGCGGCGGCCCTCGAGGCGGTGCGGCGGCCCCTCGAGTTCGCGGCGCGGGACGGCTTCGCCCACCTCGGCCGGGTGAGGGAGCTCGAGGCCTCCGTACACGCAGCGGCGTCGCGCGCGGCCGCCCTCGCGATCCCCGGCGACGCCGCGCGCGCGCTGGCCGGCGTGGCCGCGCGCTTCGCCGCGCCGCTCGCCGGCGAGGCGCGCAGCGCCGCGGTGCGCGAGGCCCTCGCGACCCTCGCGCCCTTCGCGGACCCCGCCTGGGCCGAGGCGGCCCTGGCCCGGCCGGTGACGGCGCTCCCCGGTGTCGGCCCCCGTCGCGCCGAGCTCCTCGCGGAGCGCGACCTGCGGACGGTGCTCGACGTGCTGATGCACCTGCCTTCGCGCTACGACGACCGGCGCTCCCTCGCCCAGGTGGGCGAGCTCGTGGTCGGCCACCGCGCGACGTTCGTCGCGCGCGTGCTG
The DNA here is from genome assembly GCA_035542715.1 of Myxococcota bacterium. GTDB lineage: Bacteria > Myxococcota_A > UBA9160 > UBA9160 > UBA9160 > DATKKW01. The sequence continues at coordinate 9,965 of DATKKW010000015.1, read as the reverse complement.
CTCGCGGACTTCGTGGCCGCGCGCGGTCGCGGCGGCCGGCCGATGCGGGCCTTCCAGGCCGTGGTGGGCGACGAGACGGGAAGCGTCAACCTGAAGTGGTTCCACGGCGGCGACTCGATCAAGAAGACCGTGCAGAAGGGCGCGACGCTCCTCGTCACGGGCGAGGTGCGGCGCTGGCGCTTCGCGAAGGAGCTGACGCATCCCGAGGTGGAGGTGCTGGAGCCGCCGCCGCCCGCCGCGGCGGGCGAAGGAGAGGCGGCTTCCCGCGAGGTCGAGGTGCGCACGACGCCGGCGGGGCGCGCGGAGGGTCCCTCCTCCCTGCGCCGCATCGTGCCCGACTATCCGTCGCCGGAGGGCCTCCACCCGCGCGCCCTGCGCGCGATCGTGGGCGCCGCCGTGGGGGAGTACGCGGATCTCGTGGCGGGCCATCTTCCCGACACGATCGTGCGTGCGCGGGGATTGCCCGAGCCGGCCGACGCGCTGCGCTTCGTCCACGATCCGCCCCAGAGCGGCGACGTCGCGGCCCTCCTCGCCCGGCGTACGCCCGCCCACGAGCGCCTGGTGCTCGAGGAGCTGCACCTGCTGGAGCTCGGCCTCGCCCTCGAGCGCGCGCAGCGCGCCGCGGAGAAGGCGCTTCCGCTCGACGGCGCGACAGGGCCGGGTGTCGAGGCGGCGATCGCGGCGCTCCCCTGGCGACTCACCGCCGCCCAGGCGCGGGCGTGGTCGGAGATCCGCGCGGACCTCGTGCGGCCCCATCCCATGAATCGCCTGCTCCAGGGCGACGTCGGCAGCGGCAAGACCGCGGTCGCGTTCCTCGCCGCCATGGCCGCGGCCGAGAGCGGCGCCCAGACCGCGCTCATGGCGCCGACGGAGCTCCTCGCCGAGCAGCACGCGCGCACGCTCGGGAAGCTCGCGAGCGCCGTCGCGCGGGCCGGCGGGGGCCGCGCCGCGCGCGGCCTGCGCATGGCGCTCCTCACCTCGTCGCTCCCGCGCGGGGAGCTCGCGAGCGCGCGCCGCGCCCTGGCCGAGGGAGCGATCGATCTCGCCGTCGGCACGCACGCGCTGGTGCAGGGCGCCGTCCGTTTCGCGCGGCTCGGCCTCGCGATCGTCGACGAGCAGCACCGTTTCGGCGTGCTGCAGCGCGCCGCCCTCGCCGCGAAGGCGGCGGACGACGCGGCGCCCCACGTCCTCGTGATGACCGCCACGCCGATCCCACGGACGCTCGCGCTCACGCTCTACGGCGACCTCGACGTCTCCGTGATCGACGAGCTCCCGCCGGGTCGCGCACCCGTCTCGACGGAGATCCTGCGCGCGGGAGAAGGGCGTCGCGTGATGGCTGCGATCCGCGAGGCCACGGCGCGGGGCGAGCAGGTCTACGTCGTGTATCCGCTGGTGGAGGAGTCCGAGAAGAGCGATCTGCGCGCGGCGGTCACCGGGGCGGAGCGGATCGCGGCGGCGCTGCCCGAGCTCCGCGTCGATCTCGTGCACGGGCGCCTCGACGCCGCGGCGCGCGCGGAGGCGATGGGCCGCTTCGAGCGCGGCGAGAGCCATGTGCTCGTCGCGACCACGGTGATCGAGGTCGGCGTCGACGTGCCGAGCGCGACCTTGATCGTGGTCGAGCACGCCGAGCGCTTCGGCCTCGCGCAGCTCCATCAGCTCCGCGGACGGGTGGGGCGGGGCGCACGGCCGGGGCGATGCCTGCTCGTGGCGCGCGCCTCGACGGAGGACGGCGAGGCCCGCCTGCGCGCCATGGCCGAGACCACCGACGGCTTCGTGATCGCCGAGCGCGACCTCGCGATCCGGGGCGCCGGCGAGTTCCTGGGAACGCGCCAGAGCGGGCGCCTCGCGGACCTGCGCGTCGCCGACCTGCTCCGCGACGCGCGGCTGATCTCGGTCGCGCGGGAGGGGGCCCTCGAGACGGTGCGAAGGGACCCTGGCCTCCGCCGCCAGCCGGGCCTGGCGCGCGCGGTGAGCCAACGCTGGGGCGATCGCCTGGCGCTCATGGCGGTGGGGTGATCGCTGCGAGGAGGGCGGCAGCGATCATGCTGCGGAAGGGGAGAGAGGGAAGAAGGGGCCGGCGCGGGTGGCGCCGCGCCGGCCCTGGGCTCCCTGGCCAAACTCGCGCAGAGCTTCGAGGCTTCGTGATGGGTGCCGGATCGCTGGATCCTTCGAGCCTCGGAGCCGCTTGCCTCCCACGTGGCGCGATGCCGTGGAACCCTGCTTGCGCTCGTCCGGGGACGTCCGGGCGCGTTCTCGCTCCCGAGCGGCCCCTCCTGGGGTTGCTCAGCACTCTGTAGCGCCGCGCGACCGGGCTCGAGGTGAACTCTGGATGAACCGTCTCGCCTTTCTAACCCCTGGTCGAATCGGCGAACTTTGGCGAGGTTTTTTTTCCGATCTGCAAGCGAGACACCGTAGACTGAACCGTCGGTACCGGCGGGCGGGAGAGGGCCATGGTCGATAGGACGCCAAGCTCACGGTGGCTCCGTTTCGGCGCCTACCTCGTCGATCTCGAGGCCGCTCGGCTGTCTTGCCGCGGCCGGCGCATCTCGCTCCAGCAGCTCCCCTTCCGCGTCCTCGCCCTCCTGCTCGATCGTCCCGGCGAGGTGGTCTCCCGAGACGCGCTCCGGGCGGCCGTCTGGCCCGAGGGCACCTACGTCGACTTCGAGCACGGCCTCAACACGGCGGTGAAGAAGCTCCGCCACGCCCTGGGAGACTCGGCCGCGAGGCCCCGCTTCATCGAGACGCTCCCTCAGCGCGGCTACCGCTTCCTGGCTCGCGTGGAGGAGGTCTCGGACGACGCGCCCCAGCGCGAGGGAGCCTCCCTCGTGCTCGTGCTCCCCGGTCCCCTCGACCCCGACGAGCGCCAGCGCCTGAGCCGCCTTCTCCGGAACACCCTCGAAGCGACCGGAGGGACACTTCGGGCGGAGACCGGCGACGGGATGGCCGGGACCTACGACACGCCCCAGGAAGCCGTCCGCTCCGCCGTCGCGCTGCAACAGGTCGTGGGCCCGGCGTCGGGCCTTCAGATCGGCGTGGCCCTTGGCAGCAGCCCTGCCAGCCGCCGCGCAGCGAGCCGCGCGCTGGCCGCGGCGGGCCCCGGCGAGATCCGCTGCACGCGCCCGCTGGCATCGCGGGTGGTCGGAGAGGCTGGCGTGGTGCTGCCCGACGGGCCCACCCTCGAGCGCGCGGGCGACGCGACGTCGCTCCCGATCGGCTACGAGGCCGCGCCGCGGGCGGTCCTGCTCGACCGGCCGCCCTTCGTCGGACGTGCGCGCGAGATGGAGGCCCTCGATGCCTGCCTCGACGCCGCGCGCCGCGGTGCGGGTGGACTCGCGCTGGTCTCGGGCGAGCCCGGCATCGGGAAGAGCCGTCTGCTCATGGAGCTCGGGGGCCTGGCCCGCAAGAGCGGCATGCTCGTCCTCTCGGGCCGCTGCAGCCAGGGCGATTGGGCGCTGCCGTACGGTCCGTTCGTCGAGGCCCTGGCGCGACACTGCGAGAGCGTCGACGACGCGACCCTGCGCGCCGACCTCGGCGCCGAGGCGGGCGTGGTCGCGCGCGTCGTGCCGGAGCTCCGACGCCGGCTCGGCGATCTCTACCTGCCGCCTCCGCTCCGGGCCGACGAGGACCGTCAGCTCATCCTCGATGCGCTGCGCGATGTGGTGCTGAACCTCGCGCGGCGCCGCGCGCTCCTGCTCGAGCTCGACAATCTCCACTGGGCCGACGCGTCGACCCTCGCGCTGCTCGGACATCTCGCTCGCGCCGCCAGCGCGGCGCCGCTCCTCCTGGTCGGCAGCTACCGGAGCCAGGAGGTCGAGCCCGACCGGCCCTTCGCCCGAGCGCTCGGGGCGCTGCGCGCCGAGGCGCGATGTGGCGAGATCGTGCTCCGCGGCCTCACGCCGGCTGCGATCTGCGAGATGATCGAGACCGTCTCCGGCGAGGAGGAGGCCCAGGACATCTCCGCGGCGTTCCACCGGGCGTCGGGGGGAAGCCCGTTCTTCCTGCGCGAGATCCTGCTCGACCTGATCATCAGCGGAAAGCTCGCGCGCGAGGGCGGCCACTGGACGCACAGCTTCACCTTCGACGAGCTCACGCTCTCCGACGGGGCGCTCGTCGTGATCGAGCACCGCCTTTCGCGTCTCTCCGATCCAGCGCGCCGGCTCCTCGTCACCGCCTCGGCCTTCGACGGTCCGTTCCCCTTCGAGGTCGCATGCGCGGCGGCCGGCCTCTCCGAGAGCGCCGGCCTCGACGCGCTCGACGAGGCGCTCCACGCCCAGCTCGCGCGCCCCGCGGAGAGCGGCCCCGGCTACGACTTCAGCCACGCCCTGTTCCGGCAGGCGCTCTATCGGCGCATGACGGCCGAGCGACGGGCGCGTCTGCACCGGCGCATCGCGGAGGAGCTCGAGTCGTTCCATGGCCCGGAGGTGCTGGAGCACGCGGCCGAGATCGCGCGCCACTACCACCGAGGGGCGTCGCTTCCCGGCTCCGCCGCGGGCGCCGTGTATGCGCTCGCCGCATCGGAGAGTGCGCACGCCGCCGCCGCCCTCGAGGACGAGGCGCAGTACCTCGCGATGGCTCTCGAGCTCATGTCGCCGGGCGATCCGCGTCGCGGCCGTGCGCTCGCGCGCCTCTCGCTCTCCCGCGCATGGACCGGCGCCACGGGCCTCGCCGCGAAGGAGGCGCTCGCTGCGGCGACGGAGGTTGCGGCAGTCGAGGGGACCGCAGCCGCGACGGACTTCCTCGCGGACGCCGCCGACGCCGTGTGGTGGGGCGGCTTCGATCGCGCGGCATGGGAGCTGGCGCACGAGGGACTGCGGCTCGCGGGCGCGAGCCGCGACGTCGCGTGGGCGCGCCTGATGGCGCACGAGCTCACGCATCGCGCGGCCGTCGATCCCGCCCACCCGGGCATCCCGCTCGACTCGCCGGACCGGCAGGCGCTCTCGGACGTGATCCTCGCCCATCCCCAGAGCCTGGATCTCCAGGTCGAGAACGAGCTCTGGCGCTACGTGACGTTCACCTCGCGCAAGGAGGTCCTCGAGCGCGCCGCCCACGTGCCGCAGCTCGTCGCGTACTGGGCGGGAGAGATCGAGCACGCGCTGCCCGGCACCTACGAGGCGGCCGACGTGGCGGAGGCGCGCGGGCAGCTCACGCGCGCGGCGATCCTGAACGTGACGGCCGCGAGCCTCGAGGGCGCCCTCGGACGGTTCGGCGAAGCCGAGTGGTCGTTCACGCGCGCGAAGGAGCTCGCGAGCCGGCGGCCGGGCTCTCCGCTCCTCGCGCTCTGGCTCGGCGCCGTGCCGGCGGAGCTCGCCATCGCGCGCGGCGAGGGCCTGGCCGCGCAGCTTCCGGCCTACGAGGCCGTGTTGCGCTTCGCGGCGCCGGAGAACCAATGGGCCATGGCGATCACGCGGGCCGGCGCGGCCCTCGCATACGCGGACGCCGGGCGGCCGGAGGAGGCGCGCGCGAGCGTGCGCGCGGTCGGCCCGGCCCTCGAGCGCGCGTGGGGCTGGGCGGTGGGCTACACGCTCACGATCCATCTGGCGACGGCCGCGCTGTGGACGCTGCGCGCGCGCGACGAGGGCGGCCTCCTCGAGCGCAACCTGCGCGCGAAGGTGCTCGTCCCCGACTTCCGCTCGCCCCACACCGACGCGCGTCTCTCGATGGCCCGGCTGTGCGCCCTCGACCAGCGCTGCGACGAGGCGGCGGACTGGCTCGATCAGGCCCGGCGGGTGCTGGACGCGCAGGGGGCGCGCCCCCTGCGCGCGCTGTGCGACTTCGACGAGGCGCTCATGTGGTGGCGCATCGAGCCCGACGATCCGCGCGTCCCGCCCCTCCTCGACACGGCGCTGGAGCGGTTCGCGGCCCTCGGCATGCACGGCTGGACGAAGCGTGCCGCGGCGTTGCGCGAGAAGCTGCGCTGAGCCGAACGCCGCCGCGATTCCTCGGTTGACGGCCGGCCCGAGACGCGAGATCCTGCCGCCATGGTGACGGTCGCCAGCACGGAACTGCGCTCCCCCGGCTTCGCCCCGGCCTTCCTCGGCCTCGGCCTCGCCGGCCTGCTCCTTGCCGGGGCGGGAGAGGGGGCGCTCGCGGGCTAGCTGCCGAGTTGCCGGAAACGAAGACCCTCTCCCGCCGCACCGGCCGGAGAGGGTTTCGTGTCTTCGGGATCCCTCCGGTCCGGCGCGGCACGCGAAGGAGCGCCGATGTCCCGTCCCGGATCCTCGACCGAAGAGACCGACAAGGTGGTCGTGTTCGACACCACGCTGCGCGACGGCGAGCAGTCCGCGGGCGTGTGCTTCGAGCGCGACGACAAGCTCGCGATCGCCCACGCCCTCGCTGCGATGCGCGTCGACGTGATCGAGGCCGGCTTCCCGGGCGCCTCCCCGGCCGACTTCGAGGCCGTGCGCGCCGTGGCGCGCGAGGTGCGCGACGCCAGGATCTGCGCCCTCGCGCGGGCCGTCGCGGCCGACGTGGACGCCGCGGGCGAGGCGCTCCGCGGCGCGTCCGGTCCCCGCATCCACGTCTTCGTGAACGCGAGCGACGTCCAGCTCGCGCACCAGCTCCGCAAGGACCGCGCCGCGGTCGTGGCGATGGCCGAGGCGATGGTGGCGCGCGCGCGTGGCTACGTCGCGGACGTCGAGTTCAGCCCGATGGACGCGACGCGGGCCGATCCCGACTTCGTCGTGGAGATCGTGCGCGCGGCGCTGCGCGCCGGCGCCACCACGATCAACCTCCCCGACACCGTCGGCCACGCGCTGCCCGAGAAGGTGGGGGCGCTCTTCCGCGAGGTGCGCGAGCGCGTGCCCGAGGCCCTGGGCGCCGTGCTCTCCTTCCACGGCCAGGACGATCTCGGGCTCGCGACGGCGAACGCGCTCGCCGCCGTGCGCGCCGGCGCGCGCCAGCTCGAGCTGTGCGTGAACGGGATCGGCGAGCGCGCCGGGAACACCGCCTTCGAGGAGGTCGTGATGGCGCTCTCCGTCCACGGACGCGCGCTCGGCGTGCACACCGCCATCGACACGCGCGGCATCTACGAAGTGTCGCGCCTGGTCGAGGCGCGGAGCGGTCTTCCGGTTCCCCCCAACAAGGCGATCGTCGGGCGCAACGCCTTCCGCCACGCGTCGGGCATCCACCAGGACGGTGTGCTGAAGCACCGGGAGACCTACGAGGCGATCGACCCCGCGGCGATCGGACATCCCGTGGGGACCGAGATCGTGCTGGGGAAGCTCTCGGGCCGCGCGGGCTTCGCCGCGAAGGCGCGGGATCTCGGCTTCGCGCTCGAGGGCGAGCGCCTGCAGCGCGCGTTCGCGCGCTTCCAGGCGCTCGCCGACCACCGGCGCGAGGTGGCCGACGAGGAGGTGAAGGCGATCTGCGCGGCGGCGTGAGCGGGGCCTGCTCGTCGGGCGGCGGGGCGGGACTCAGCGCCCGCCGGCCGCCTCGAACGCCGCGCGCGCCTCGCGACGCAGATCGGCGTCGGCGAGGTAGTCGAGCGCCGTCATGGCGAGGGCCTTCGCGCCGTCGAGGGCCGCCGCGTCGCCGAGCTCCGACGCCGCCCACTTCGCGAACTCCGGGTGATGGATCGTCACGTGGGGCGGCGCGGCGGCGATCATCGGATGGATCGCCGGCACGCGGTGGCTCACGTTGCCCATGTCGGTGCTGCCCTGCGCGCCGGGCGGGAGCTTCTCGTAGGGGAAGAAGCGGCGGCCGAGGCGCTCGGCGTTGCGCTGGTAGACGGTCGCGAGGGGCCAGCTCGTGCGGAGCTCGAGGTAGTCGGGATCCTGCCAGGCCAGGTCGAGGCGCGCGCCCGTCGCCGACGCGCCCGCCTCGAAGCAGCCCTCGACCCGGCGCTTTAGCGGCGCGAGCTCGGCGGCATTCGCGGCGCGCACGTAGAAGCGCCCGGCGGCGCGCTCGGGCACCACGTTCGGAGCCTGACCGCCGTCGGTGATGATCCCGTGGATGCGCTCCGTCGGACGGATGTGCTGGCGCAGCGCGGCGATCGATTGATAGGCGAGGACGAGCGCGTCGAGCGCGTTCACGCCGCGCTCGGGCATCGACGACGCGTGGGCGGCCTGGCCGTGGTACTCCGCCAGGCACTCGCCGAGGGCGATGCACGGCATCGTCACGAGATCGACACCGGCCGGATGCACCATGATCGAGGCGCCGACGCCGTCGAAGGCGCCCGCGCGCGCCATGAGCTCCTTCCCGCCGCCCTGCTCCTCGGCCGGCGTCCCGAGGATGCGCACGCGGCCTTCGAGGCTCGAGCCGAGGGAGGCGAGGGCGAGGCCCGCGCCGAGGGCCGCGGTCGCGATCAAGTTGTGGCCGCAGGCGTGGCCGATGCCCGGGAGCGCGTCGTACTCGGCGAGGATCGCGACGCACGGCCCCGTGCTCGCGCCGAAGCGCGCCTCGAAGGCGGTGTCGAGGCCATAGCTTCCGCGCTGCGGCGCCAGCCCACCCTTCGCGATCGCGTCGCAGAGCAGGTCCGCCGCGCGCTCCTCGCGGAAGGCGAGCTCGGGGTGGGCGTGGATCGCGTGGGAGACCCGGAGCAGCTCGTCGCGCCTCGCGTCGACCTCGTCGCACACGGCCTGCTTCATCCGCTCGAGGTCCATGGGCGTCTCCCCCTTCGCGCTCGGCCCAGTCTACCAAGCAGGACGCCGCGGGCTCGCGAGGCGCTGCCGCTATGCTCGCCCGATGCCCCGGCTCCTGACCCGCTCCTTCGTCGTCCTCCTCCTGGCCCAGAGCAGCTTCGCCTTCGGCTTCTCGTCGTTTTTCCTGCTCCCGAAGTTCGTGACCAGGACCCTCGGCGGGAGCCCGTCGCAGATCGGCCTCGTGATGGCGTCCTTCGGCGCCACCTCGATCGTGTTCATTCCGCTCGTGGGAGACCTGATCGATCGCTTCGGCAGGCGCCGCTTCATCGTGGGCGGCGCCGCGCTCATGGCCGCCGTCTCGCTCGGCTTCCTCGCCGTCGATCGCGTGGGCCCGCTGCTCTACGGCCTGCGCATGCTGCAGGGCATCGCTTTCGCGATGGTGTTCATCTCCGCCTCGACGCTCGTGGCCGACGACGCGCCGCCCGAGCACCTCGGTCGCGCGATCGGACTCTTCGGTGTGTCGATCCTCTCCATGCACGCCCTCGCTCCCGCCGTGGCGGAGGAGGTCGCCGAGCGCGTCGGCTGGCACGCCGTGTTCTTCATGGCCTGCGCCTCGAGCCTGGTCTGCCTCGCGTCGACGCCGCTCATCGAGGAGCGCCGCCATGCGCACGCGACGGCCGACGGACCCGGAATCCTCGCGGTGCTGCGCCGGCCGCGCTCGCTCCGCGTGGGCGGCGTGGTGGGCCTGACGGGCGCGGCCTTCGGCGCGATGATGACCTACCCGCAGGCCTTCGCCCTCGCCCTCGGCCGCAGCCAGGTGCGCGGCTTCTTCGTCGCGTACGCGGTGGCCGCGGTCGCCGTGCGCCTCGGCTTCGGTGGCCTCGCCGATCGCCTGGGACGCCGTCGTGTGTCGCTCGGCTCGCTCGTCGCCTACGGCAGCGTCGTGCTCGCGATGGGGTGGCTCCGCCCGGCGCTGCTCGAGCCCCTGGGCTTCGCCTTCGGCGCGGCGCACGGGCTGTTCTATCCCGCCTACAACGCCCTCGCCGTGGAGGAGGCCTCGGCGAGCGAGCGCGGCAAGGTGATGGCCCTCTTCAACGGCGCCTTCAACCTCGGGAACTCGAGCGCGACGCTCGCTCTCGGCTTCGTCGCCGAGCGGTTCGGCTACCCGAGCGTGTTCTGGATCGCCGGGGCGGGCGTCTTCCTCTCCTACGCACTGCTGCGTGCGTCGCCCGACGGACGGCACGTTCCCGCCGGCGCGACCGCCGCGTCCGCCTAGCCCAGGAGCTCCGGCAGCACGTCCCGCGTCTCCAGCACCTCGTGGCTCGCGAAGACGCCGTGCGCCACGTAGGGATCGCTCGCGGCGAAGGCGCGCGCGGCGGCGAGGTC
>DATKKW010000014.1:0-30844 GCA_035542715.1 Myxococcota bacterium | reverse complement strand
CTGCAGAAGGGAGCACTGCGGACCGAGATCCGGGCCCGGGGAGAGGCTGGCGAGTCCGTCCTCACGATCGTCTTCCCGAGCGACTTGTGACCGCCGCCTCGGGGTGTCCATCGCGGCGCGGTGGGCACCCCGAGTTCTCTCTTACGCCGACGTCGCCGTGCCCGCCGGCGATCGGCGCCGTCGCGCGCGATCGCTTCCACCCGTGCAGCCCGCCGCGCAGCCTCGGCCCGATCTTCGACGCCGCGAAGAGCGTCGAGGAGCGCACGCCCTGCGCCTCTGCTTCTTCGGCAGCGTGACGGACGTCGTCGATCGCTTCTTCCCCGATCCGAGCCGGCACAAGGTGATCCGCACGATGCTCGCGTTCCTGCCGGTGAACTCCACCCACCGCGGCCCCTATACGCCCGGCAGCGCGACGTGCCTGGTCTCGCCCTGGCCGCGCCCGAGAACGGCTGGCTGCGCGAGCTCGGCGCCGCGCGTCGGGGTCGGCGAGACGGTCCAAGGTGGCCTGCACCCTCCTCGACGCCGGCCGGCCACGCATGCCGATCGGGGCGGGACCTCGGCCGTGAGGCACGGCGACCGGCCCGATTCCACCCGTCCTCGCACCGCCGAGGTTCGCACTGCTATTGACGTTCGCGTCAATAGCAGGATACGCTGGCTTCCCATGGTTCGCCCGCGCTCTCCGGCTCGCCTGCGTGCCCGCCGTCTCTCCTCCGCGTCGCGGCGGGCACAGCTCCTCGACACCGCCGCCCGGCTGCTCGCCGAGGCGGGGACCGAGGCGCTCACCATGGAGCGCCTCGCCGCGCGCGCCGGCGTGTCCAAGGGACTCGGCTACGCCTACTTCCGCGACGCCGAAGACGTGATGCTGTCGCTGTGGGACCGGGAAGTGTCCGACGTGTACGCGCGCGTCGAGGCGGCGCTCGACGAGACCACGCCCTTCGACCAGGGGCTGCGGTCGGCCGTCGCGGCGTACTTCGACGTGGTGGCCGAGCGCGGCGCCCTGCTCGGGGTGCTCCAGGCTCGCTTCGGGAGCGCGGGTTCCGGTCGGCGTCGCATCGCCCGCCGCGTCCGGGCCTTCCTCGAATTCTGGGCGGAGCGCATCCGCCGGACCGCCGGCGTGGAGCCCACCACCGCCCTGGCCCTGGCGGGCATAATGGTGAACGCCGCCGACGCCGCAGCGCGTGCCTGGAGCGCACGCGTCGTCTCGCGCGAGGAGGCCGAGCGCCTGTGCGTCGGCTTCCTGGTGCAGGGCCTGCCGGGCGCGCTGTCGGAGGCCGGTCCTCCTGCGCGCCGCGAGCGGGGAACGCCCACCAGACGTACCGGGAGGAGCCCCACGTGACCGTGATCGACATCGACAGCCACTTCTTCGAGCCGTTCGACTGGTACGAGAAGCGCTTCCCCGAGCTCGCGGCCGAGGTCCCGCCGCTCGACGACGTGACGCTGCTCGCGACCACGGGCTTCGGCGACGTCGTCGGGAGCCTCCCCCGCTCGGCCGTGCCCGAGGATCCGATCGACCGCCTGCCGCCGGCGATCCGCGACGCCTATCGCAAAGCCGACGAGAACGGCCGCCGCGCGCTGGCGCAGCTCGCGGTGTCGAGCATCCAGAAAGTGCCGGGCGCCTGGAAGCCCGAGGAGCGGCTCGCCTATCTCGATGCCCAGGGCATCGACCGCCAGCTCGTGCTGCCGACCTTCGCGTACACCCCGATCGGCAGGAGCCGACGCGAGCGACCCGAGTTCACCGCGAGGCTCATGGCCGCCTACAACACGTGGGCCTGCGAGACGCTGGCCGGCCACACCGACCGTCTGATCCCGGTGGGCATCGTCGATTTCGAGACGATGGAGATCGAGGCACTCGCGGCGGAGCTCACGCGGCTGCGCCGCGCCGGGAGTCGCAGCTTCGTGTTCTGGCCGACCCCGGCGCGCGGCAAGTCCCTCGCCCACCCGGAGTTCGAACCCGTCTGGGCACACTGCGCCGCGATCGGCATGATCCCGATGGTGCACGTGGGCGGCGGGCGCCCGGCGTTCGACCCGGGCTGGCTCGACAACGGGCGCCCCTTTCCCAACTCGCTCTCGTCGTACCTGACGCAGCTCCACCAGCTACCCGAGGTCTTCCTCACCGAGATCGTGGTGAACGGCGTGCTCGAGCGGCATCCGGACCTGCGCATCTTCGTGTCGGAGCTCGGCATCGACTGGCTTCCGGAGTGGCTGCGCCGCGTCGACTTCGGGCGGCACTTCGCCGAGCGCATGGGCGGCGAGCGCTGGGCCTACCCGCTCAAGCCGAGCGAGTACGTCCGCCGCCAGGTCTGCGTGAGCCCGCTCGAGTTCGATCCGACCGCCGAGGTGATCGAGCGGGTCGGGCCCGACGTCGTCGTCTTCTCGACCGACTATCCCCATCCCGAAGGAGGCCAGGACGCCGTCGCGCGCTTCCGCAAGCAACTCGAAGGGCGGGTGGACGGCGAGACCCTGCGGCGCTTCTTCGGTGGCCTCGCCGCAGAGGCGCTCGCCGTCGCCGCCTGAACCGGAGGTGTCCCCGTGCCCTACGAGCAGATCCTCTACGAGGTGAGGGAGGGCGTGGCCCTCGTCACGCTGCACCGTCCCGAGAAGCTGAACGCCATGACGGCCCTCATGGGCGCCGAGCTGGAGGACGCCATGGCGGAGGCGGACGGCGACGACGCCGTGCGCGCCGTGGTCGTGACGGGTGCGGGCCGCGCCTTCTGCGCCGGCGCCGATCTCGGCTCCGGCGGCCGATTCGCCGCGGGCTGGGGCGCGGTCGAGCGCCCGTACCGCCGCATGATGCCGATGGAGGTACGCAAGCCGGTGATCGCGGCCATCCACGGCCCGGCCGTGGGCGCGGGCCTCACGTGGCCGCTCCAGGCGGATGTCCGCTACGTCGCGTCGGACGCGAAGCTCGCGTTCGCGTTCGTCCGCCGCGGCGTCCTGCCCGAGCTGGCCTCGCACGTGATCCTGCCGCGCCTGTGCGGGCTCGCGCGGGCTTCGGAGCTGCTGCTCTCGGGACGCACCTTCCTCGGCGACGAGGCCGTCGAGTACGGCGTCGCCACGCGCGCCTTCCCGAAGGAGGAGGTCCTGCCGAGGTCGCTCGAGCTCGCGCGCGACATCGCCGCCAACGCGGCGCCGCTGCCCGTGGCCATCTCGAAGCGCCTGATCTGGGAGGGCGTGGGCCTCGATCTGCCGGCGTGGCGTGCGCGCGAAGGCAAGCTCTTCGCACTCACGACCCGGCATCCGGATGCCAAGGAGGGCACCGTGGCCTTCTTCGAGAAGCGCGCGCCGCGCTGGACCGGCTCGGTCACGCGGGAGTATCCCGAGGAACTCGCGTGAGGCCGGATCACGCACTGCCGGACTCCCCTGAGATCGACCTCGGGCCTCGCGCGCGCGCCTTCCGCGCGGAGCTGCGCGCCTGGCTGGCCGAGAACAGACCCGATCCCGCGGCCGCGTCCGAGTCGCCCGGCGCCGTGCGCGGCAGTGCCGCCCTCGAGGCCTGGGGCGAGAAGCTCCGCCGGGCGGGTTACCTCTGCATTACCTGGCCCGAGGCGTACGGCGGCCGTGGCCTCTCGGGGGTCGAGGTGGCCGTGATGAACGAGGAGTTCGCCCGGGCCGGCGTGCCCCGCGTGACGCGCGGCATGGGCGAGTCGCTGGTCGCCCCGGCGATCATCGTCCACGGCACCGAGGAGCAGAAGGCCCGGCTCCTGCCGCGCATCCTCTCGGGCGAGGACCGCTACTGCCAGGGCTTCTCCGAGCCGAATGCCGGCTCCGACCTGGCGAGCCTCGAGACCCGCGGCGTCGTGGAGGGCGACGAGCTCGTGGTGACCGGCCAGAAGGTGTGGACCTCCTGGTATTGGGACGCGACGATGCTCTTCTGTCTGTGCCGCACCGACCCTGGCGCATCCAAGCACGGGGGCATCTCCTACGTGCTGATCCCGATCCGCCAGGCCGACGGGTCGCCGAACGGCGTCACCTTCCGCCCCATCCGGCAGATCACGGGGCAGAAGCACTTCGCCGAGACCTTCCTGGAGGGCGCCCGGGCGCCGCTCACGAACGTGATCGGCGGCCTCGGCAACGGCTGGGCGGTGACCCGCACGACGCTCGGCAACGAGCGCGGCGGCAGCGCCACCACCCAGCACACGGCCTTCGCCGCCGAGTTCTGGAAGCTCGTGGACGCGCTGCGGGCGCGCGGCCGCACCGGCGATCCGGTCGTGCGCCAGCAGCTCGCGTGGGCCTACACGCAGGTGGAGCTGATGCGCTTCCAGGGGCTGCGGCTGATCTCCTCGGTGGCGACCGGCGGCGACCCCGACGCCAGCGCCTCCATCCACAAGATGTTCTGGTCCGAGTACGCGCGCCGCTTTGGCGAGATCGCCATGAACCTGCTGGGCGCCGAGGCCATGATCCGCGACGACGACGGCCGCCTCTCGCGCTGGCAGGCCTCGTTCCTCGGGAGCCGCAGCCATACGATCTGGGGCGGCACGGCGGAGATCCAGCGCAACATCGTGGGCGAGCGCGTGCTCGGCCTGCCTCGGGAGCCGGAGGCGTGAACCTCGCCCCCACCCCCGAGCAGGAGGACTTCCGTCGCAGCCTGCGACGCTTCGCGGACGATCACTTCGACGCGAAGAGCGTGCGGCGCTGGATGGCCGGCGACATGGGCTTCGATCCCGTCCTGTGGCGCAAGATGGGCGCCGAGCTCGGGCTCCAGGCGATCTGGATTCCGGAAGCCTACGGCGGCCACGGCTTCGGGTTCGTCGAGCTCGGGATCGCGCTCGAGGAGCTGGGACGCCGGCTGGCTGGCGGACCCTTTCTCGCGAGCGCCGTGCTCGGCGCCGGCGCGATCCTGAACGCCGGCTGCGAGGAGCGCAAACGCGCGCTGCTGCCGGGCATCGCCTCGGGCGAGACGATCGCGTGCCTGGCCGTCAGCGAGCCCGACGGCTGCTGGGAGCCGGGCGCGCTCGCGACCGAGGCACGCGCCGCCGACGGCGGCTGGCGGCTCGACGGTGTCAAGTCGTTCGTGCTCGACGGCCACGTCGCCGACCTCGTCGTGGTAGCCGCCCGCCTTCCGGGCACCGGGGGCGAGGAGGGGATCGCCCTCTTCACCGTGCCGGGCGACGCGCCGGGCCTCTCTCGCACGCTGCTCCCGAGCCTCGACGAGACGCGCAAGCAGGCCCGCCTCGCGCTCGATGGGGTCCAGGCCGAGCCGCTGGGCGAGCCGGGCCGCGACGGCCCGGCCCTGGTGAAGACGCTCGACCAGGCGGCCATCGCCCTCGCCTGCGAGATGGTGGGCGCGGCGCAGCTCGTCCTCGACGTGTCCGTGGAGTACGCGAAGACGCGCGTGCAGTTCGGCCGGCCCATCGGCTCCTTCCAGGCGATCAAGCACAAGTGCGCGGAGATGCTGCTCTCGGTCGAGACCGCGCGCTCGGCCGCGACCTACGCCGCGCGCACGGCGGCGCTCGACTCGGGCGAGGTCCCGATCGTCGCCTCGCTGGCCAAGGCCCACTGCGCGGAGGCCTTCTTCCACTGCGCCGCCGAGTGCCTCCAGATCCACGGGGGAATCGCCTTCACCTGGGAGCACGACGCACACCTCTACCTGAAGCGCGCCAAGTCGTCGGACCTCCTCCTCGGCGACGCCACCTTCCACCGCGAGCGCCTGGCCCGACGGATCGTCCTCTAGCCCGGGACGCGCCGACCCCCATCACGCCCTTTCGGCGCCGCGAGGCGCCGCGGGGGTCGCTGGGCTCGGCGCGTGCTCCGCGGGGCGGGGAAAGAGCAGGGAGCCCAGGACGCCGCTCGCGATCAGCGCCGCCACCACGCCGAGCGAGATCGCGATGGGGACCTTCACCACGTCGAGCAGCAGCATCTTCGCACCGACGAAGGCGAGCACGAGCGCGAGGGCCGGCTTCAGCAGGTGGAACTTCCCGATC
Source organism: Myxococcota bacterium (assembly GCA_035542715.1). Classification (GTDB taxonomy): domain Bacteria; phylum Myxococcota_A; class UBA9160; order UBA9160; family UBA9160; genus DATKKW01. The sequence continues at coordinate 24,923 of DATKKW010000014.1, read as the reverse complement.
ACGCCGGCCAGCAGGAAGAACATCGCGCGCAGTCCCAGGATCGCGAACACGTTGGAGGTGAAGACGATGAACGGGTCGCTCGTCACGGCGAAGATCGCGGGAATCGAGTCCACCGCGAAGACGAGGTCGGTCCACTCGATGAGCACGAGCACCGCGAGAAGCGGGGTGGCGTAGCGCTTGCCCGCCTTCACCACCGTGAAGCGGCTCCCGTGGTACTCGTCCACCGACGGCACGAGCTCGCGGAAGGCGCGGTAGGCGAGGTTCGCCTCGGGCCGAACGCCGCCCTCCTTCAGCACGAGGAGCTTCACCGCGGTCGCGACGAGGATCGCGCCGAACACGTACATCACCCAGTGGAACTGCTGGAGCAGGGCGGCGCCCGCGAAGATGAAGAGCGCTCGCAGGAGCAGGGCGCCGAGGATTCCCCAAAAAAGCACGCGGTGCTGGTAGGCCGCGGGCACCGCGAAGTACGCGAAGACGGCGTAGAAGACGAAGATATTGTCGACCGCGAGCGCCTTCTCGATCAGGTAGCCGGTCGTGAACTCGAGGCCGCGCTGCGGGCCGAACCCGTGGTAGACGCCCGCGTTGAACAGGGCGGCGAGGCCCACCCACACCGCGCTCCAGACCGCGGCCTCGCGCAGCGAGACCTCGTGCGCGTTGCGATGGAAGACGCCGAGGTCGAGAGCCAACATCGCGAGCACGAAGACGACGAAGCCGGCCCAGAGGGCCGGGGTGCCGACGGTGACGATCTCCAAGGCGCGATCCCCCTCGCCGCAGTGGGTGCGACGGGGCGAGTGTGGGGGCCGCTCGAGCTTCGGTCCAATAGATAAATGGTGCGCGATCCATCGGCCGGAACGATGGGTCAAAGGCTCCGGCGCAGGCGGTCGAGGGACTCGGGCCGGGGGTCGCAGGGATCGCCGGAGGACATGCGCGGCGTGCCCCCAGCACGTCGCGGACGGAATGGGCGAATGCGAGCGCGAGGGCCGCCGCCACGAATCCCAGGAGTGCATCGGGTCCAGGCGGAGCGATGCACGGCCGCGCGCCCAAACGCGCGGGTCTCGTCGCGCCTCGACCCTGGTCAGCGGGCGGCGCCGGTCGTCACGACCACGCCCCCGCTCGCCGCGCCTCGGTGCGCCGGTGGCCCGGGTGGACCCGGGGAACGCCGACCGCCGCGCCCCAGGCGAGGGTGCGCAGCCGCCGCACGCGCTCCTCGATCGGCGGGTGCGTCGAGAGCCACGCCGCAAGACGTTGCCCGCGGCCTTCGCCGGCGAGCGGGTTCACGATGAAGAGGCTCGACGTGGCCGGCGCCACCGCCAAGGGTGACGCCTCTGCACCGAGCGCCAGCTTCTCGAGGGCGCACGCCAGCGCCTCCGGATCTCCGGAGAGACGCGCGCCCGTCTCGTCGGCCAGGTACTCGCGCGAGCGCGAGATCCCGAGCTGCACGAAGAGCGCGGCGATCGGCGCCACGAAGGCCATGGCGAGCGCTCCGACACCGGAGCTTCCGCCCTCCTCCTCGGAGCCTCCGAAGAGCGTGGAGAGCTGCAGCGCGTTGGCGACGCCGCCGACCGCCGCGGCCGCGGCCGCCGCGATCGTGGAGAGCAGGATGTCGCGGTTCCGGATGTGGGCGAGCTCGTGCGCCACCACGCCCCGCAGCTCGCGCTCGTCGAGCAGATGCAGGATGCCGCGCGTCACCGCCACGACCCCGCGCCGCGGGCTGCGCCCGGTCGCGAACGCGTTGGGCTGGTCCTCCTCCATCACGAACAGGCGCGGCGCGGGAATGCCCGCGCGCGCGGACAGCTCGTCCACCATCGCGCGCAGCCGCGGGAGCTCGCCCGGCGTGACCTCGCGCGCGCCGTGCATGCGCAGCACGATGCGGTCGGAGAAGAAGTAGGCGCCGAGGTTCATGGCGAGCGCGACCACGGCCATGAGCCAGAACGCCGCCGGCGAGATCGCCGCGCCGAGCGCGACGAGCAGCGCCGAGAGCACGCCGAGCAGCAGGATCGTCTTGATCTGGTTCCTCACGAGAGCCTCCTCTCCATCGCGCGCACGGCCCGGCCGAGCGCTCGCTCCACCCCCCGCTCGAGGCTCGCGGCGCGCTCGTCGATCTGGATCACCGCGAAGGCGCCCGTCGAGACGAGCACGCTCACGGCCAGGTCGCCGGGCTCGACGTCGCCCTTCGCGTCGGCCACGGCGAGGCGCACCCGAGAGACCGGGCCGCCGTCGCCGCCCAGGCGCCCGAACGCGAGCCGCACCTGGCGCTCGATGCGCGCGTGCGAGCCGGCGGTGAGCGGAATGCCTCGGGATCGGATCTGTACCTGCATGGCTTCTCCTCCTGCAGGGACCCTACGCACCCGGCGACCCTTCGACGAATAGAAAGTATCGAGCCAACGTATCGAGTGAACCGATGGAAGGGAGGGCGCCATGGAATGGCTCAACTACCATCATCTGCTCTATTTCTGGGTGGTCGCGCGCGAGGGGAGCATCGCCAAAGCCACCCGGGAGCTCCGGCTCGCCCAGCCGACGATCAGCGGGCAGATCCGCACGCTCGAGGAGCAGCTCGGCGAGAAGCTCTTCCAGCGCCAGGGCCGGAACCTCGTGCTGACCGAGGTGGGCGGCGTGGTCTACCGCTACGCCGAGGAGATCTTCACGCTCGGGCGCGAGCTCCTCGACACCGTGAAGGGTCGGCCGAGCGGCCGTCCGGTGCGCTTCGTGGTGGGAGTCGCGGAAGTGGTGCCGAAGCTCGTGGCCTATCGGCTCCTCGAGTCGGCCCTCGCGCTGCCCGAGAGCGTGCGCATCGTCTGCCTCGAGGACCGCACCGACCGTCTCCTCGCGGAGCTCTCGGTGCATGCCCTCGACCTCGTGATCACCGACGTGCCGATCGGCCCGCACGTCAAGGTCCGCGCCTACAACCACCTGCTCGGCGAGTGCGGGGTCAGCTTCTTCGCGCCGCCGAAGCTCGCTGCCGCGCTCAGGCGCAGCTTTCCCCACTCGCTCGACGGCGCGCCCATGCTCGTTCCGAGCGACAACACGACGCTGCGAAGGTCCCTCGACCAATGGCTCGAGCTCGAGTCCCTCCGGCCGCGCATCGTCGCGGAGTTCGAGGACAGCGCGCTCATGAAGGTCTTCGCCCAGGCGGGACACGGCGCCTTCGCGGGGCCGACCGCGATCGAGCGCGAGATCTGCGCGCAGTACGGAGTGCGGACGATCGGGCGCACGGACGCGATCCGCGAGCGCTTCTACGCGATCTCGGTGGAGCGCAGGGTGAAGCACCCGGCCGTACTGGCCATCACCGAGGCCGCGCGCTCGCGCGTCTTCGGATAACTGAACTGACTTCGGAGGGGCCGCATAGCGACCTTCGGCCGTCCCCGGCGCCCCCAGCGGGCGCCTCCTTGCGTCGCCGTCCATGCCGAGCTCTTGGAGAGGCCCCGTACGCGCTCGATCGCGCCCCAAGTGCCTCGAGCACGGCGGTCGCCGCGCCCGGCATCGAGGGCCACCCTTGCCGCCTCGGCGAAGGACAGGCGATGCGGATGGCCGACGAGCTCCCAGAAGCGGTCGTCTCGTGCGAGCAGATCCTCGGTCAGGCGCGCCACCGACCCCTGCGCGCGCGTGACGAAGCGAACCCGCAGCGATGACAACCGCGGCGACAGAAGAGGCACTTCGACCATGCGAGGCTGCCGAAGGCCCATGACCGGCGCGGTCTCCTCGAGGATCTCCTTTCCGGAGAGGGTGACCGGTCCAGGGATGTCGAACCACGCGCTGGTTGCGAGCGGCAGCTCGAGCACTCGTACCAGCGCAGTGACCACATCGTCGATCGCGGCCGGCTGCGTGCGCGCGACTTCAGCCACCGCGGCAGGACCATGAACGGAAGGCGGGCTGCCAGATCGCAGACGATGAGCCAGCTGAGGCTGCCGTGCCCGACGATCATGCTTGCCCGCAGCTCGATGGTCTCGACCGAACCGGCACGCAACGCCTCGCCCACGTCGAGCCGGCTGCGCAGGTGATCGGAGCCGGTCCCGCTCGGGGCGACGCCGCCGAGATACACGATGCGCTCGACGCCGGCTGCGGCGGCCGCGGTGGCGAAGGTCCGGGCCGCCGTCACCTCGTGCCGGCGGTAGTCCGCGCCCTCGCCGATCCCGTGGACGAGATAGAGCGCAGCCTGGCACCCGTCGAGCGCGCGAGCGCACGAGGCCGGAGCCCCCACGTCGCCCCTGCACCCAGTCGAGGGCGGGCTCGCGCTTCCGGGCGCGCGCGGCGTCCCGAGTCAGGCACCGCACGCGCCATCCCTCGCGAGCGAGGGCCGGTCTCACCGCGCCACCGACGAAGCCTGTAGCGCCGGTCAGAAGCAGCGAGCGCTGGGGCACGAGCCCCGCCATCAGCTTCTCTGCGGTGCTCGAGCGCCGCTCGCAGCGGGAGGTCCCTGGAATCAGGAGAGGCCCCTTGTGGAGAGGAGTCTGTTACCCGGCGCGCTCCTGTCCAAGTACCTCGGAGAGGGGCGCTGCCTCGAGATCGAGGAAGCCGAGGCGGTCACCGTCCGCCGAATCTTCGACCTTTACTTGAGGGGCACCGGGCTGTCGGGAGATCGCGCACCGGTTGAACGCCGACGCCATCCCTTCGCCGCGGGCGCGCTCCAGGAAGGGTCGCATTCCCTCATGGGCGCCCTCAACGCTGCGTGGGCTGCTCTTGAACCCGCTCTACCGCGGCGAGCGCGCGAATGGGTGAAGGACCACGAGACGAGCCGGCGGAGCTGCCGAGGATGAGCTCGAAATCCCTATGCCCCTTGCCCGAGACGATCATGTGGCGAGCGGGAAGTCGGTACCGAAGCTCCGCGGCGCGATTCGGTACGGCCGCAGCGGTCCCCCACTACCAAACGACCGGAGGGCTCGGCGACCGAGAGGTCCCGAGCCCTTCGCACTTCTGGCGGTACGGGCGCGAGCCCGCGGTCACGCTCGGGCTTCCCGCGTGGTCCGCTTCTCGCAGTCCCCGATCCATTCAGCGCGGTTCCACACGGACGCGCGTCACTTTTCCCGCGCGGCGGCCACTTCTCTTCCGGGATGCCCGGCAGGGCCCGACACCGGAGCGTCACCCAGGGCCCTCGCTGCCGGCTCCTCATCCGAGAAGGGGGAGCACTCTCATGCGGAATCGATGGCTCGTCCTGAGCTTGGCGGCGACGCTGATCGGCGTCGGCGCGCGACCGTCCCAGGCGACGCCGGTCGCGGGACTGCCGGCGCCCACGATCGACGTGAACGGTACGCAGATCCCCCTCGCGAGCCTCGGCTGCGCCAGCCCCAGCGGCGGCTCCGGCGGCCCGCTGGCCTGCCACGGCACGGGCTTCCAGGGCAATGGATTCTCGCTCGACCAATGGGAGTTCGTGCTGAATCCGGACCCGACCATCACGAGCACCTTCACGCTCACGAACCTCAGCACGCTCCAGCAGACCTTCATCATGACCGTCACGCTGCCGATCGCGTCCGTCGGGCCGGCGATCGCGATCTCCGGGTCGACCAGCAACGGCATGCTCACCGACCTGAACGCGAACGGCGCCACACTGACCGATGCCGGCAGCGCGCTCTTCTCCAACCTCGTCAACGGCTCGGTGCTGGAGACGCTGATGGATCCGCCGCAGCTCTACGTCGCGCCGCCCGACCCGTTCGGCGCGCCGAGCTCGGTGCCGATCCCCCCCGTCAGCTACGGCCCGGTCGTTCTCAACCAGACGGCCGACGTCAACATGCAGATCCGGTGGAAGTTCAGCCTGACGGCCAAGGACCAGCTTGCGCTGAAGGGGGTGTTCGACATCCAGCCTACCCAGGTGCCCGAGCCTGGCACGCTGCTGCTCCTCGGCAGCGGCCTCGCCGGCCTGGTCGCGTCCCGCCGCCGCGGGTAGCAGCGGATCCGCCACGCTCGTGCTCGTCGTTCGCCCGGCAGCAGAGGAGCGCCCGGGACGCGCGCGTGGGGAGTAGAATGCAGGCATGCTCGGGCGCAGGGACGTGTTGCTCGCGCTGACGTTTCCGCTCTTCCTCACCGCGGGAACGTGCTTCTTCTCGTCGTCTTCCGGACACTCGACGGCCGTCGTCGTTGTCGGTGACTGCACTCCTGAGCGCGAGATGGCCGGGCAGTGCAAGAGGCCGGTGGCGACGACGAGGCCGGGGGGCGCCGGGAGCGAAGCGGGGGCTGGCGGAGCGTCGGCACCCACCTCCGCGATCTCAGACCGGCTGGCTTCGAGTCGAGCCACGCCTGCGGCTCCCGAGCCGAGCGCCGGCCTCCTGTTCCTCGTCGGCACCGCCGTCGTGGCTCGCAGTCTCGCGCGCCAAAGGAGTCGACCGGGCGGGACTTCATCCACGACTTCTCGTCGTAGGCGTCCCTGCGCGCCGCCTTCTCCTGCGCGGACGCATCGAGTGCGATCTCGGCAGCCCGCCGCGGAGTCGCTCACGTCGCCTTCTGGAGCTCCTCGAACGACTCCATGAGCCCGACCGCGAGATCGTGGAGATCCGAGACCCGATCCCAGTCCGACGTCAGGCCCCAGAACAGGCCTCCCGCGTAGCTGAGCAGCGCCATGCCGAGGGCTTGGTTCTCGTAGAGCGGCACGAGGGGGAACGTCTCGAGGACGCGCGCGCCGAGCAGGTAGAGCGGCATCGGCGGGCCCGGAACGTTCGTCACGATCAGGTTGAAGGCGCGCAGGCGCGTGGCGAGACGCATCGTCTGGGTGACGACGGCGGTGGTGGTCCATTCGGCGATCTCCTCGATCAGCTCGGAGCCTTGGGGCACGCGCGACGCCTTGAGCTCCCGGGTGGTCGCGATCACGCGCTCGAGGCGCCGGCGCGGATTGCGCTCGTCCACGGGGAGCGCGGCGACGAGCATCACCACGCGGTTGCCGAGCACGCCGGCCGCCCCGGCGCGACGCACGCTCACGGGGCACATCACGCGGAAGTCCAGGTCCTTCGATGCGACGTGGTGGTCTCGCAGATACCGCCGCAGGGCACCGGCGACGGTCGCCAGCACCACGTCGTTCAGCGTGCCGCCGAGGCGGTGTCGCACGTCCTGTACCGCCGAGAGGTCGAAGCGCAGCCAGTCGATCCTCCGGTGCGGCCCGATGTGCGGGGGATTCAAGAAGGTCGGCGAGGCCGCGCTGAGCCCGGTCAGGGACTCGCCGAGACCGAGCGTCGCCTCCCACGCCGCGCGCAGCGCGCGCGAGGGCTTCCCGAGAGCGCGGCGTGCGGCTCCGGCCAGCTCGAGCGGCTCGCGGATGCGGCGTGCGAACGCCTCGCTCACGAGCCGCGCGCGGCCCGGCGCGGGGCGCGCCCGCCAGCGCGGCGCGGGCCGGAACGAGGGATCGGGCTCGGGTCGCAGCAGGACGCGCAGCACGCCCACGCCGGCGATCCCGTCCACCATGCAGTGGTGCGAGCGCGCGAGCACCGCGAAGCGATCGCCCTCGAGGCCCTCGATCAGCCACATCTCCCACAGCGGCTTCGTGTGATCGAACTTCTGCGACATCAGGAGACCGACGAGACGCTTGAGCTGCCGCTCGTCGCCCGGCAGCGGCAGGCTCACGTGGCGCACGTGGTACTGGAGATTGAAGCTCGGGTCGTCCACCCAGACGGGATGTCGCTCCAGCGGAATCCGCGCGAGGCGCTGGCGATAGCGCGGGATCCCGGCGAGCTGCGCGCCCACGAAGGTCCGAATCTGCTCGGCGTCGAGACCGCCGTCTTCGCGCGTGAGCGGCTTCGCATCGCAGATCAGGAGCACCGCCACGTGCATGTGCACGCCTTCGTCCTCGAGCTCGAGGAAGTGGGCGTCGAGGGCCGACAGGCGTTCGTAGTGGGTCTTCGTCACGGCGCGATCCCAGCCTCGCGAAGCGGCGCTCGGGGATCCTGCGATCTGTCCGCCGAGGGGTGCAAACGGCGTGCCCCGCCCTTCTCGACGCGCCGCCCTCGTCCGGCGCGAGAGAGCCCGACGCAGGGTCGCGGGGATCTCTGCGGCTGCGAAGATCGGCCACGGCGCGCGGCAGATTGCCACGCTGTCGCCGTCGGGCGCGTCCGGAGTCCGAGCTCGCCGAGAGCGGGCGAGGCCCGGCTGGCCCGCCGGCGCGACCTGGCGGCCCTCGGGGATTCCGCCTTGGCAGCGGAGACTTGGCTGACACAGGGCGATCGGCGTGATCAGCCGCCGCCGCAAGCGCGCGAGCAGGCCCGCAGGCTGAGGCGCTCGGGAGCCTGCGGCGGCAGCCGAGTCAACGGTACTGGCAGACCTCGCTCGGCCTCACCCTGCCCTCCTTCAGCAGCTCGAGCACCTGGATCTGGACGTCGATCCCGGGGTAGTGCGGGAAGACGTACGCGAACCGCGCCAGCGCGGTGATGCCGCGCTGCTGCTCCGCGATCGCCTCCTCCCAGCGAGAGCTGCAGCGGTGGATGCTCGAGAGCCAGAAGTGAATCGGAAAGGCGTAGGGCTCGAGCTGCGGGCTGGTACGCTCGAGCGTGTCGGTCGCGAGCGCGAGCTCGTCCTGCCAGAGCTCGTTCCGCCGATGGGTGGCCAGCGCGAAGAGCAGGACCAGGCCGAGCGCGAGGACGGCCGCGCGCGTCGCCCACCTGGGCGCGAGAGCCTGCGACCGCGCGGCGAGTCCGACCGCGAGCCCCCCCACGACCGGATAGAGGAAGCGGTCCGCCGTGTTCGCGATGTCGCCGACGGGGAGGATCGGGAGCGCGACGACGATCCCGCCCGCCGCGATCGCGTACGCGGCGGTCTCGAGCGGAGACGGCGGGCGTCGGAAGACGACCCATGCGCCCGCCAGGCAGGCGAAGGCAACGACCGTTCCCGCGGCGAGGAAGGCGGGCTGCACGATGCCCAGCATGCCGATGAACATCTTCGCGCGGAAGGGCGTCGCGAGCATCCAAGCGTCGTACCCCAGCGCCTGGACCGAGGCGATCGCGCGCGGCAGCAGCCCGAAGTGGTACGACAGCTCGACGAGCGGCGGCCGCAGCGCGACGTAGACCAGCGCGACCGCCACGACGGGAGCCAGCCTCGAGACCATTCGCGCGACGCTCCCACCGCGGCGTCGCTGCTCCACGAGCTCGAGCACGACGATCGCGCCTGCGCCGACCGCGGCGAACTCCTTGCAGAGGAATCCGACGGCGAGGACGAGCGCGGCGGCGATCCGGCTCCCGGCGCGACCCTCCTCCGGGCGATACAGCAGGAGGGCGAGCAGCACGCTCGCGGTGGAGAGCAGCGTGGCCCGGGCGGAGATCCAGGTCACCGCCTCCGTGGAGCGCGGAAAGACGCCGAAGAGGCCAGCCGCCAGCGCGGAGGCCCACGGGCTCGCGCCCGCGCGACGCGCCAGGCAGAACGCCAGCGCGACACAGACGAGATGGATCGCGAGGTTGACCAGATGCGGCCCGAACGGGTCGCTGCCGAGGTAGTGCCGCTCGAGCGCGTGGCTGAGCGCGGTCACGGGGCGGAAGTAGGCTCCGGCCGGTCCCGACGGCGCGCCGGGACCAAAGGGCGCGAAGTAGGTCGCGAGCGGCGCGAGCTGCGTGACGAGGGGACTCTCGACGATGCGGTCCCGGTCGTCGCTGATGTAGCCGGCCTTCAGCGCACCGCCGTAGGCCACGGCGACGAGGAGAAGCACGAGGGCGAGGGGGAGCACCGCTGCTCCCTCCCTGCGAGGTGACTGTCCGTCGTCCGCCGCGCGCATCGCGCGCAGTCTACCGGTCGCCGCGAGCGAATCCGAGCGCGGCGGCGTCTCAGTAGCCCGGCGGCGGACTCACGACGATGTAGGCCGGGGCACCGCCCTGCACGACGCGGGTGTACCACGTCGTGCCGCAGCGGTAGTAGTCGACCCCCTCGACCGACACCTGCGACATCGCGCAGCCCGTGTCGCGCGCCATCGCCTCGAAGCTCGCGAAGGTGAGCGTCGTACCGATGGCGATGACCGCGACGCCGGCCCAGTAGTCGTCGGCGTCGTACACGTGGCCGTAGCCGCCGTAGTAGTAGACGCCGTCGACGTCGTCCAAGGCGTCGTCCCAGGCGTCCTGTCGATCCTCGCGCGCCTGGTCGGCCCACTGCTGGCGATCCTGCTGCCGCTGCTGCTGGTTCTGCTGCCAGTCCTCGCGTGCCTGGTCGCGGTCGCCCTGCGTGCGATCGGGCGGGGTGCGGCCGGGCTGCTGCTCCGGGCGCTGACGCGAGCCGGTGGCGCGGTCGCCTGCGCCCGCGGCTGCGCCGCCGCGGTCGGCGGGCAACGTGCCGGCGCTCGGTCGGCCGCCTCCGGAGCCGCGCGACCCGCCCCCGCTGAAGCCGCCGAACGATCCACCGCTCGCCGGCCCGCTGCGCGAGATCGATCGGCCGCCGCCGCCGCCGCCCCGACCGCCGCCGCCGCGACCGCCGCCGCCGCGACCGCCGCCGCCGCGGGCGAATGCGGGTCCCGCAGCGAACGCGAGGATCAGGCAGATACCGAGGACGGCCACCCCGCGGAGCGCCTTGCGAGGCATCAGCGGGCCTCCTTCGCGCTCGTCGGGGCTGCTGGCTTGGCCTTTGCGGGCAGCGCGAAGCGGATCCGCTGCGCGCCCGCCGGCGGCACGTAGCGGAAGGCGTCGTCCGGTGGTGTCGCGTTCAGCAACCAGTCATCGAGGTTCGCCGCGAACGTCGGCGCCCCCTTCTCGTCGCGATAGGTGAGCACCACGCGCCGCAAGAGCGGCGCGTCGCCTCGTGCGATCCACAGCTGCACGTCCCGGCCGGGATTGCGGAGGACGACGTGGTCGCACTCGACGCCCGCGATCTTCTCCGTCCCGACGAGGTAGGCGCCCGTGAGCGATCCCACCAGATCGGCGCGCGGGTCGCTGCCCAAGAGCTCGCCCAGCGGAATCGGCACGTCGAGCACGTCTCGCAGCAGCGCGACCGCCTCGTCGATGGGCCGGTGCTGCTTCAGCTGCAGCTTCGCGTAGACGTCGAGCGACGGCTCCGCCCAGGTGAGCTGGTCCCCGTCGAACACCACGAGGCTCTCCGGGCCGCTGCGCGGATCGACCTCGACGCGTACGCGATCGGGCCGCTGCACCAGGTAGCGGCGCGTCGCGCCGAACTCGAGCTTCTCCCCGTCCTTCTGGACGACCTCGTATGCGGTGGTGGCGGTGAACGAGAATCGGTCGTGATCTCGCAGGTACTCGCCGGCGCGCTGTGCGACTCCGAACGCTTCGGGATCGATGGCGGGAGGCGCGGCCTTCTCGGCCGCCGCACCGAGCGCCGCGCCTGCCGGCCCACAGAGCAGGACCGCTCCGAGCAGAGCCGCAAGCTGCTGGGAAATCCGCATCTGCTCCTCCTCGAGACGCGTCGCGATCGCGCCGGGGTCAGTCGGCGAGCCAGCCGCGCTCGCGGTAGGCACGCACGATGTGGTCGGCCAGCTCGCGCGCAGTCCGCTTCGCATCGGCCTCTGCGCTCGTCAGGAACAGCTCGCTCACGCTGGTCGTGCCCGCAGCGACCGCGGCCGCCGTCGCCGCGCTGCCCGCGGCGGCGCCCACGCCGACCGTCACCCCCGCGCCGGGCTTCTTGCCGCTCTCCGCCTCGGTCTCCGCCTCCGCGATCAGCTCTCCAGCCATCCACGCCTGCGCGCGTGTGCGGACCTCGCTCGCGCCAGCGCCGAAGCCGACGAGCGTACGCATGCTCTGGTTGCCTTCGTCGATGGTCAGGAACTTCCCGGCGATCACGAGCGTCGTCGGCGTGAGCGCCACGCGTCCCGACGAGCGCTCGGCCGGGAGCCCCGCCTCGCGGAGCTTCGCGACGAGCTCCTGGGCGAGCGCATCGGAGACGGCGCGGCCGAGCTGCGCCTGCGACGCCGGGCCGACCTCCCCTGTCGCATCGCGCGCGAGCGTCGGTCCGAAGCCTTGATCGAGCTGGACCTCGGCCAGGGTCACCGCGAAGTTCCGCACGAGGATCCGGTCTGGCTTCGGAAGCGCGCCCGCACGCCGCGTCTGCTCCACGGTGGTCGATGCGCAGCCGAACGCGACCGCGGCGAGGACAGCCAGCGCGATCGCTTCGAGGCCTCGAGATCGTCGTGTCCATCGGGCGAACGAGGCCCGCATCACATCCTGCATCTCGTCTCCCAAGGTCGAGGGTCTCCGCGTGTTCCTCGAGGAGCCTAGGCCACCTCGAGGAAGATCGCGGGTGGTGGGGAGGTTCCGGCACCACTCGGTGGACCGCGAGCGGCGGAATGACAGGCCTCGGCTTCCCGCCGGCGCGCACCACGAACAGCGGAGCGCTCGGAGTCGCCGGTGTTGGCGACGGCTTCGGTCCGAGAGGATCGGAAGCCTGGATCGCCGTGATCCCCGAGCCAGGGACGAGCTTGCTCGTTGTGACGGGCCTGCTCGGTCGGGCCCTGCGGGCGGACAGCCTCGAGGCACACAGTCGCCAGTGACGCGGCTTGCCGGGTCGCAGCTCCACGACGGCGGAGCGGTGTGAATGAACGAAGGTGCCCGCGTTCAGTGCACGAACAAGACAGGCTTCCCCGTCTCCCCGATCACGCGATGAGACAGGCTCCCGAGCGCGACGCCCGAGAGCGCCCCGAGCCCGCGCGTCCCCATCACGACGAGGTCCGCCTCCGCCGCCGCTTCGGCGATCGCGCGCGCGGGCGCGGCGAGCTGCACGCGCGTGGTCACCGGCACGCCCACGGCCTCGCACAGCCGGCGGCAGTGCGCGAGCTGCGCCTCCCCTTCCGCGCGCAGCGCGCGCTCGCGCTCCTCGTGCCGCTCGCGCCGGGTCAGCGCGTCGGCGATCGGCACGCCGCCCGGCATGCGCAGGAGGCCCGGGTCGATGGCGTGGAGGAGCTGGATGCTTCCCTTCGCAAGCTTCGCGAGCGAGAGGGCCAGCTCGGTCGCGCGGAGCGAGGGGCCCGAGCCGTCGACCGCCACCAGGATGCGTCGCGGAAGCTCGGGCAGCGAGGGCACGAACGGCTTCTCGCCGGCCGCGGCAGGCGCAGCACCTGCGCCGGCCTGCCTCTCGCCGGCCTCGGCGCAGGCGAGGGAGCAGAACTGCTGGAGCTGGCCGGCGATCGGGATCTCGACGGCGACCTCGTGGGGAACGTGGCCTCCGCAGATCGGGCACTTGACGACGTTCATGACGCTCCTCCCGGGAGCGGCTCCAGTCGCCGCTCGAGCTCTGCCACACGCATCCGCGTCGCGACGGCGACGTCCGTCGAGAGCGACAGGCTGTCGATGCCGGCCCGCACGAGGAACTCCGCGATCTCGGGATGGTCGCTCGGCGCCTGGCCGCAGATGCCGATCTTGCGCCCCGCGCGATGGGCGCCCGCGATCGCCATCTCGAGCGCACGCAGCACGGCCGGGTTCCGCTCGTCGAACACGGGCCCCAGGATCTCCGAGTCGCGGTCGACCCCGAGCACGAGCTGCGTGAGATCGTTCGATCCGATCGAGAAGCCGTCGAAGTAGCGGGCGAACTCCTCGATCAGGAGCACGTTCGAGGGGATCTCGCACATCGCGTAGACCTGAAGCCCGCGCCGGCCGCGCTCGAGTCCATGCCGCGCCATCTCCTGCTGCACGCGCTCCGCCTCGTCGAGCGTGCGGCAGAACGGGATCATCACGATCAGGTTCTCGAGGCCCATCTCCTCGCGCACGCGCCGGAGCGCGCGACACTCCATCGCGAAGCCCTCCCGGTAGGCGTCGTGGGCGTATCGCGACGCGCCCCGGAACCCGATCATCGGGTTCTCCTCGTGGGGCTCGAACGCCGCCCCGCCGAGGAGGCCCGCGTACTCGTTGGTCTTGAAGTCCGAGAGGCGCACGATCACCGGCCGCGGATGGAACGCGGCGGCGATGCGGGCCACGCCCTGTGCGAGCCGCTCCTCGAAGAACGCCGCGCCGCTCCGGTAGCCGCGGATGCGCTCGGCGATCTCGCGCTGCGCGGCGGCGTCGACCCGCTCGGGATGGAGGAGCGCGATCGGATGGATGCCGATCGCGCTGCTGATGATGAACTCCTCGCGCGCGAGGCCGACGCCGTCGACCGGCAGGCGCGAGAGCGAGAATGCAAGCTCCGGGTTTCCCACGTTCACGTAGATCGCGGTGCGGGTCCGCGGCACGTCCTTCGCGTCGATCTCGCTGCGGTCGAAGCGCAGGGCCCCCGACATCACGAGTCCGGTCTCCCCCTCGGCGCACGAGACCGTCACGGCCTGACCGGTGCGGAGCACCGCCGTCGCGTTCCCGGTGCCCACCACGCAGGGGATGCCGAGCTCGCGGCTCACGATCGCGGCGTGGCAGGTGCGGCCCCCGTGGTCGGTCACGATCGCCGCGGCGGCCTTCATGATCGGCTCCCAGTCCGGGTTCGTCATCGCGGTGACGAGCACGGAGCCGGGCTCGAACAGACTCATCTGCGAGGCGTGGTCGAGGCGCGCCACCGGCCCGGCGCCGATCCCCGTCCCCACCGCCCTGCCGCTCGTGCGCAGCGCTCCCTGCCGCTTCAGCTTGTAGGTGACGCGGCGCTTGACGTCGCGCTGCGAGTGCGCCGTCTCGGGGCGCGCCTGCACGATGAAGAGATCGCCGGTCCGCCCGTCCTTGGCCCACTCGATGTCCATCGGGCGCGGCGCGCCCGCGCGCTTGCTGTAGTGCTGTTCGATCGCGACGGCCTGGCGCGCCAGCTCGACCGCCTCCTCGCGCTCCAGCACGAACTGCTGGCGCAGATCCTCGGGCACCGGGCGGATCCGCGTGCTCTTGCCGCCGCCTTCGAGGTACTCCATGGCGAGCTGCTTCGCGCCGAGGCGGCGCGAGATCTGCGCCATGGTCGGCTTGAACACGACGTACTCGTCGGGGTTGCTGATGCCCTGCACGATGGTCTCGCCGAGCCCGTAGACGGCCGTGATCAGCACGACCTGGTCGAAGCCGCTCTCGGTGTCGAGCGTGAAGATCACGCCCGAGCCGGCCTTGTCGGAGCGCACCATCTTCTGGACGCCGACCGAGAGGTAGACCTTCTCGTGGTCGAAGCCGCGCTCGGCGCGGTAGGAGATCGCGCGGTCCGTGAACAGCGACGCGAAGCACTTGCGACACGCCTCGACCAACGCCTCCGGGCCGCGCACGTTGAGATAGGTCTCCTGCTGGCCGGCGAAGCTCGCGGTCGGCAGGTCCTCGGCCGTGGCGCTCGAGCGCACCGCCACGTCGGTGTCCCGGTCGCCATACTGCCGGGAGAGCGCTGCGTACGCCTGCTCGATCTCGCGCAGCAGCTCGGGAGGGAACGGCGCTCTCTCGACAGCCAGCCGCGCCCGCGCCCCCGCCGCCCGCAGCGAGTCGACGTTGGCGGGGTCGATCGAGCCCAGCGCGGCGCGCAGCGTCTCGCGCACGCCCGGCCCGGCGAGCAGCGCCTTGTAGGCGTCGGCAGTCAGGGCGAAGCCGTCCGGGACGCGCACGCCGAGCGGCTGGAGCTCCCGGATCATCTCGCCGAACGAAGCGTTCTTCCCCCCCACCAGGGGGATGTCGTCGAGCGTCAGGCTGTCGAAGGCCCGGATGAACCCCACGCGGCGTCCTCCCTGTCGTCGGGGAGGACGCTGCAGGTTTCAAGCCAACGCTGTGGCCACGCGGCGCTCCGGGGCTGAGGCATCGCGACGCGGCTGGGGTCTTCCGTCACGCCTGCGTGGCAGGCTGCCGCGCGAGGACCCAGCGCCGGTAGGCCGCAGTCGGGAAGAAGGTGAGGAACAGGCAGGCCGCCGCCACGATCCCTAGGGCCGAGGTCACGGCCATCACGATGACGATCATCTGGCGCGCGACCTCCGGGACGAGCACGGTGGTGGTCCCTGCCACGGCGCAGTACCAGGCGCGGGCGAGCGGGTCGCTGAGGTTGAGCAGGGTGACCGCGGCCGCCCAGATCCCCCACAGCACGAAGCGGTTGGCGACGAGTGGGTCCGCGAGGCCGAGGCGCAGGCGGCGGCGCAGCAGTGCGCCGTAGCGGAAGGACTCCGCGCTCATCCACACCACGCCCGCGACGCGCACCGCCAGGCTGAACCAGTAGACCGGGCCCGGTACGATGTGGACGGCGAAGTGGTCGTCGATCCCGATCAGCACGAAGGAGGCGACCAGCACCAGCGCCACGCCGAGCACGACGCCGCGCGCCGAGGTCGAGTCCGGCCGGAAGGTGCGCCAGGTGAACATCCAGATGCCGAACAGCCCGGCGCTGTGGGCCGCGATGTGCAGCGCCTGGAGCGGCGGACGCCAGGCGGCGGGCAGCTCGAGCGTGGGGTCGACCCAGCCCATGTAGAGAACGCTGCTGAAGATGGTGCCGAGCAGCGACGCCGCCAGGAAGTAGACGCCGAGCCAGCGCTCGGGCCCCTTCGAGCGGCCGCCCACCTGGAGCAGCCGCACGCCGATCACCAGGCTGAGCAACAAGATCAGGGCGGTGACGAGCCCACTGATGGTCTGCACCCGCGCCCTCCGTGGGAGGCATCCCCAGGGCCGACTTGCCGCCGGGCCTATCGGCTGATGGCGGGCGGGCCTTGACCCGGAAGCTGCTCAGGCGAGCGCGTCAGGAACTCCTCGAGGGCCGCGGCGAGCGGGTCGGGGATCTCCGCCGCCAGGGAGTGCCGTGCCCCCGGAAAGATCCGCAGCTCGCAATGGGGCAGGAGCTTCGCCAGGCGGGCCACGCCCGCGCCCATGTTGGCGCCGTGGTCCTGATCGCCCCAGCCGAGCCACACCGGCTGCTCGATCTCGGGGGCGATGTCGAAGAGGCTGCGCTCGACCTGGTCCGCGGCCATGTCGAAGTACATGCGCACGAAACCCGCCCCCATCACTTCGCGGTAGTAGGCGAAGGTGTCGGCGAGCGCGGCCTCGCGGCCGGGCCAGTCGGGGCGGTACCAGTAGCGCGACTGGATCCACACGATCGGCCAGAACGGCGCGTAGCCCTCGATCGCGCGCAGCGCGCGGCCGAGCCGCGGGTTCGCGCGCCAGGCGCTGCCCGGCGCCCACGGCGCGAGGCGGTCGAAGCGCCCGGGAAAACGGTGGCCCAGGCGCAGCACCAGGTTCCCGCCGAGGCTTCCGCCGGCGAGGCGCGCGTGCTCGACGCCGAGCGCGTCGAGCACGGCGATCACGGTGTCCTCGTAGAGGGCGAGCGAGTACTCGCGGTCGGGCTTCTCGGCATAGCCGCTGCCCGGGAAATCGAGCACCAGCACGCGGTGGCGCTGCGACAGCAGCGGTACCAGCCCGTCGTACTCCTCGATGCGCGAGGTGTGCCCGGGGATCAGCACCAGGACCGGCGCCGCACCGCGCTCGGGAGGCCGCTGCGGTCCCACGTCGACGTAGCGGATGCGGAGATCGAGAACGCGCAGGTCGCGCTGCTCGAACGGCGTGGTGCGAACGCGCTGCGGGCGCGTGAACGCCTTGTCGGCGGGCGGCGCGCCGACCGCGCGCCACACCAGCAGCACAGCCGCGCCGAGGACGGCGACGAGGGGCAACCACCCCGCGTGGTGGGACAGCAGCACGGCCCCCGAACGTAGCGGCCGAGGAGGCGCCACGCGCCCACGGTATGCTTGCGCCCCCATGTCGATCGCCCGTCTGCTCGCCGCGGCCTCGCTCGCCGCTGCGCTCGCCGCAGCACCCGGGTGCGCCCGGGGCCCTGCGGTCGACGCCTCCTTCGCCGACGCGGCGGCAGCCGTCGCGCGCGCCCGCGCCCTGGTGCCGCCCGGCTCCCGCGCCAAGAACGTGATCGTGTTCGTCGGCGACGGCATGGGCATCTCGACCGTCACCGCGGCGCGCATCTTCGACGGCCAGCTGCGCGGCGAGAGCGGCGAGGAGAACCACCTCGCCTTCGAGGAGCTGCCCTACGTCGCGCTCTCCAAGACCTACAGCACGAACCTCCAGGTCTCCGAGTCGGCCGCCACCATGACGGCGATGATGACCGGCTCGAAGACCAAGGCCGACGTGATCGGCCTCGACGCGCGCGCCATCCCGAGCGACTGGACGTCGGTCGCCGGGAGCCGCGCCCGCACGCTCTTCGAGGAAGCCCACGCCCGCGGCCTCGCGACCGGCGTCGTCACCACCACGCGCATCACGCACGCCACACCGGCCGCCTGCTACGCGCACGTCCCCCATCGCGACTGGGAGGACGACACGCAGCTCCCGGAGGCGGCGCGCGCGGCCGACTTCCCCGACATCGCGCGCCAGCTCGTCGAGTCCGACACGATCGACGTCGCGCTCGGCGGCGGGCGCGCGCAGTTCCTGCCGAAGACCGAGCCCGACCCGGAGCGGCCCGACACGACGGGCGCGCGTGCCGACGGCCGCAACCTGATCGCCGAGTGGCGCGCTCGCCACCCCGACGGCGCCTACGTGTGGAACCGCTCGGACATGATCGCGGTCGACTCGCATGCGACGATTCACCTGCTCGGCCTGTTCGAGCCCTCGCACATGGCCTTCGAGGCCGACCGCGGCGAGGACAAGGCCGGCGAGCCCTCGCTCTCGGAGATGACGGCCAAGGCGATCGACGTGCTCGACCGCGATCCGCACGGCTTCCTGCTGATGGTCGAGGGCGGGCGCATCGACCAGGCGCACCATCTGGGCAACGCCTACCGCGCGCTCGGCGAGACGGTCGAGTTCGCGAACGCGGTGCGCGTGGCGCTGCTGATGACCGACCCGAAGGACACCCTGATCGTCGTGACGGCGGACCACAGTCACGTGCTCACCATGGCGGGCTACCCGGCGCGCGGCAACGACATCCTCGGCCTGGTGGTGTCGGTCGACGAGCGCGGCGAGCGCGCCAGGCAGCCGATGCGCGACGCCTCGGGCCTCCCCTTCACGACGCTCTCCTACGCGAACGGGCCCGGCTACACCGGCGCGTCGCCCGAGCAGCCCGAGGGAGCCAAGCACTACCCGCACCTGCCGACCGGATATCGCGGGATCCACAAGGGGCGGCCCGACCTCTCGCACATCGACACCACGAGCCCGGACTACCTGCAGGAGGCGACCGTGCCGGCGCGCAACGACACCCACGCGGGCGAGGACGTGCCGATCTACGCCGGCGGCCCCGGCGCCGAGATGTTCCACGGCGTGCAGGAGCAGAACTACGTCTACCACGCGATCGTCGCGGCGCTCGGCTGGTCCGAAGGGCCGCGGCCGCCGCGCTGAGCGCGCCGCGGCGTGCGCGGGACGATCCACCTCGCCGACAACCTCGACGTGCTGCGCGCGCTCGAGCCCGGCTCGATCGACCTCGTCTACATCGACCCGCCCTTCAACACCGGCAAGCGCCAGTCGCTCACGCGCCTGCGCACGCAACGCGCCGCCGCGGGCGAGCGCAGCGGCTTCCAGGGACGCCGCTACCGATCGACGCCGCTCGGGACGCTCTCGTTCGACGACCTCTTCGACGACTACCTGGCGTTCCTCGAGCCGCGGCTCGCCGAGCTGCACCGCGTGCTGGCCGCGCACGGCACGCTCTACGTCCACCTCGACTGCCGCGAGGTGCACTACGTGAAGGTGCTGCTCGACCGCATCTTCGGGCGCGACCGCTTCCTCAACGAGGTGATCTGGAGCTACGACTTCGGCGGCCGCACGCGGCGGCGCTGGGCGCCGAAGCACGACGACATCCTCGTCTACGTGAAGGACCCGAAGCGCTACCACTTCGACGCTTCGGCCGTGGAGCGCATCCCATATCTCGCGCCCGGCCTGGTCGGTCCCGAGAAGGCCGCGCGCGGCAAGCTGCCGACCGACTCGTGGTGGAGCACGATCGTCCCGACGAGCGGCGCCGAGCGCACCGGCTATCCGACGCAGAAACCGCTCGCGATCCTGCGCCGCGCCGTCGCCGCGTCCTCGCGTCCGGGCGATCTGGTGCTCGACTGCTTCGCCGGCAGCGGCACGACCGGGGCCGCCTGCCTCGAGCTCGGCCGGCGCTTCGTGCTGGTCGACGACAACCCCGCCGCGCTGCGCGTGATGGCGCGCCGCTTCGCAGGCGTCGACGGCATCGAGTGGCACGGTTTCGCGCCGGGGCGTTAGAGTCCGGCCCGACATGCTCGCGCGCCGGTTGTACTCGACCGCGTTTTGGGGCTTCCTCGCCACCAGCTCGATCGCGCTCTTCCCGGTCGCGCTCGGGGTGTGGGTGGTGACGCTGCCCTTCGACCCCCGCAAGCGCGTGCTGCATCAGTTCACGTGCTTCTGGGCTTCGCTCTACACGTGGACCAACCCGCTCTGGCCGGTGTCGATCACGGGCCGCGAGAAGATCCGCCCCGGCGAGACCTACGTGATGGTCTCGAACCACCTGTCGCTGCTCGACATCCTGGTGCTGTTCCGATTGTTCCGGCACTACAAGTGGGTGTCCAAGATCGAGAACTTCCGCATCCCCTTCATCGGCTGGAACATGCGCCTGAACCGCTACATCGAGCTGCGCCGCGGCGAGCGCGAGAGCGTGATCCAGATGATGGCCGACTGCGAGCGCACGTTGCGCGCCGGCTCCTCGATCCTGATGTTCCCGGAAGGCACGCGCTCGCGGACCGGCGAGCTGCAGGCCTTCAAGACCGGCGCCTTCGAGCTGGCGCTGCGCACCGGCTCGCCGATCCTGCCGATCGTGATCGAAGGCACCTCGAACGCGCTGCCCAAGCGCGGCTTCGTGCTGCGCGGCCGCCACCCGATCCGGGTGCGCGTGCTCGACCCGCTGCCCGCCGACTCCTTCGCGCAGATGTCCGCCAAGGAGCTCGCCGAGCAGACCCGCGCGCTGTACGCGGAGCAACTCGGCGGCTAGCGGGAGCTCCACTCGTCGCCTCCGGGGCAACCCGGCTCGTGCGGAGCTCCCGCAAGCGCTCGCGAAGCGAGCGCGCGCAGCGAGGCGAAGCCGAGCGAAGCCCATCAGGACGTGCGACAGCTCAGCACCCAGATCGGCCGAAGGCCGATTCGCCGCCCGAGGGCGCCCAGCGAACCAGGTTTGCTAGCCTGCGCGCCCTCATGAAGGCCCCGCGCAAAGACGTCCGCAATCTGGCGATCATCGCGCACGTCGATCACGGCAAGACGACGCTGCTCGATGGCCTGCTGCGCCAGACCGGCGCGCTGCCGCCGCGCGCCGCCACGGCGGAGCGCGTGATGGACCGCGAGGACCTCGAGCGCGAGCGCGGCATCACGATCCACGCCAAGAACACCGCGATCCGCTTCGAGGGCGTGCACATCCATCTGGTCGACACGCCCGGCCACGCCGACTTCGGCGGCGAGGTCGAGCGCGTGCTCGGCATGGTGGACGCCGTGCTGCTGCTGGTCGACGCGGTGGAGGGCGTGATGCCGCAGACGCGCTTCGTGCTGCGCAAGGCGCTGGAGCACGGGCTGCGCCCGATCCTGGTGGTGAACAAGATCGACCGGCCCGAGCAACGCGCCGAGCAGGTGGTCGACGAGGTCTTCGACCTGCTCGTCGACCTCGGCGCCAACGACGCGCAGCTCGACTTCCCGGTCGTCTACGCCTCCGCGAAGGAGGGCGCCGCGTCGCGCGAGATCGGCGCCAAGCGCGTCGACCTGCGCCCGCTGCTCGAAGCGATCCTCGAGCACGCGCCGGCGCCGGAGGTGGACCTCGAGGGCCCGCTCCAGTTCCAGGCCATGACGCTCGACCGCGACGACTTCGTCGGGCGGCTGGTGATCGGACGCGTGGCGCGCGGGCGCCTCCGCCGCGGCGCCGCCGTGGTGCGGCTGCCGGCCGACGGCCCTCCGCAGGGCTTCCGCGTGACCAAGCTGTTCGGCGCCTTCGGGCTCGAGCGGCGCGAGATCGACGAGGCGCTCGCCGGCGACCTGGTGATGATCGCGGGCGTCGACTCGATCGACATCGGCGACACGGTGTGCGACCCGGCCGCGCCCGAGGCGCTGCCGCGCGTGGCGGTCGACCCGCCGACCGTGCGGGTGCGCTTCTCGGTCAACACCTCGCCGTTCGCGGGCCGCGAGGGGCGCTTCGTCACGAGCCGCCAGATCGGGGAGCGGCTGCGGCGCGAGGCGCTCGGCAGCGTCTCGATCCGCGTCGACGCGACCGAGAGCCCCGACGTCTTCGAGGTGGCCGGCCGCGGCGAGATGCAGATCGGCGTGCTGATCGAGACGATGCGCCGCGAAGGCTACGAGTTCAGCGTCTCGCGGCCCGAGATCATCCTGCGCGAGGTCGACGGCGTCCGCTGCGAGCCGGTCGAGGACGTCGTCGCCGAGGTGCCCGACCAATGCGCCGGGACCGTGATGGAGAAGCTCGCCGCGCGCCGCGGGCGCCTGGTGTCGATGGAGCAACGCTCGGGCACCGCGGTGCTCCAGTACGTCGTGCCGAGCCGCGGGCTGTTCGGCTACCGCAGCGAGTTCCTCTCCGACACGCGCGGCGAAGGCGTGCTGCACCGGACCGTGCGCGGCTACGACCCCTGGACCGGCGATCTGCCGCGCCGCCCGGTCGGCGCCATCGTCGCGACCGACCCCGGCCAGACCACCGCGTACGCGCTGTTCAAGATCCAGGAGCGCGCCGACATGTTCGTCGGCGCCGGCGTGCCGGTCTACGAGGGCCAGATCGTCGGCGAGAATCGCCGCCCCGGCGACATGAACGTGCACGTCGCGCGCCTGAAGAAGCTCACCAACATCCGCGCAGCCGGGAAGGACGAGGCCACCATCCTGACCCCGCCGCGCCAGATGAGCATCGAGACCGCGCTCGGCTGGATCGAGGAGGACGAGCTCCTCGAGGTGACACCCGCGGCGCTGCGCCTGCGCAAGAAGATCCTCCCGGCGAACCTGCGCAAGCGCTAGCGCCCGACGCCGCGGCGCGGCTCGTGCGCCCGCTCGTGTATGATCGCGCCGTGAGCGCGGTCGGCAGCCTGCTGGAGAGCATCGAGTGGGAGAGCTGCGCCCTCGAGCCGCTCCCGGACGCGGAGCTCTTGGCCTACCTGCGCCGCGAGCTCGGGATGGTGCCCCGCACCGCCATCTACATGACGCCGTGTCCCTGGATCGTGCGCTCGCTGGCCGGCCTCAACCAGTACAACGCGCTGCTCGCCCATCTCGAGATCCCGCTGGCGGAGCTGATCGCGCTCACGGTGAGCGAGGACAATTCGTGCCGCTACTGCTTCGGGATGCAGCGCTTCGTGCTGCGCATGCAAGGGGTCCCGGAGCCCCGCATCCGCGCCCTCGCAGACAGCCTGTTCGCCGCCGAGCTCGACCCGCGCTCGCGCAGCGCGCTCGAGTTCGCGCGGCGCTTCTCGCGGGCGAATCCGCTGCTCGCCGCAGCCGACGCCGAGCCGCTGCGGCGTGCCGGCTGGAGCGAGCCGGCGATCCGCGAGATCGCCTTCGTCGCGGCGGCGCACGTCTACTACAACCGGGTGGCGACGCTCCCTGCGCTGCCGCCGCAGCCCATGGAGAACCTGCCGGATCGCTGGTGGATGCGAGTGTTCGCGGGGGCGATCGGCCGGCGGATACGCAGGAGCCAGCGGCCCGGCGCGCCCGAGTCCCTCCCGCCCGACGCGCGCGCGGGACCCTTCGAGGCGCTGGTCGCCTCGCTCGACGGGCTGCCGGCCGCCCGCGCGCTGCGCGGGATCCTCGACGAGGCCTTCGCCTCCGCCGTGCTGCCGCGGCGCACCAAGGGCCTGATCTTCGCGGTCGTGGCGCACGCGCTCGGCTGCCCGCGCTCCGAAGCGGAGGCGGCGCGGCTACTGGCGGCGGATGGGCTCGGGGCGCCCGAGCGCGACGAGATCCTCGCGCACCTGGCCTCGCCGCGGCTCGACGCGACCGAGGCGGCGCTGCTCCCGCTCGCGCGCGACACGATCCACTACCGCCCCGCGCAGATCCAGCGCCGGGCGCGCGCGCTCCGCGACACGATCGGCGTCGAGCCCTTCGTGGAGTTCGTGGGCGTGGCCAGCCTCGCGAACGCGGTCTGCCGGCTGGCGTCGCTCACCGCCGAGATGTCATGAGGCCGCTGCTGGCCGCCCTCGTGGCGATCGCCGCCTTCGTCTGGCTGTGGCGGGCGCGCAGCGCGCGCCACGCCCAGCGCCTGCGCGCCCGCTTCGAGGATGCCCAGCAGAAGCTCGAGCGCCTGCAGTACGCCTTCGAGCGCTTCGCGCCGCGCGACGTCGTCGACCGCCTCGCCGCGGGCTCCGAGCCGCCCGCGGAGCGGCGCGACGTGACCGTGCTGTTCGCCGACCTGGTCGGCTTCACGCGGCTCTCGGAGAGCGTCGAGCCCGCCGTGCTCGTGCGCGTGCTGAACGGCCATCACGCGCGCATGCAGCGCGCGATCGCCGAGCACCGCGGCCACGTCGCGCTGCTGATCGGCGACGGTCTGCTCGCGCTGTTCGGCGCCTTCGATCACAACCCCTGGCAATGCGACGACGCGGCCCGCGCGGCGCTCGCCATGCGCGCCGAGCTCGCGGGCTACAACCGCGAGCTCGAACGCGAGCAGCTGCCCGCGCTGGCGCTCGGCATCGGTCTGCACCGCGGCGTCGTGGTGACCGGCCTGGTGGGAAGCGCGGAGCTGCAGCAGTGGACCGCGGTCGGCCGCACCGTGAACCTCGCGGCACGCGTGCAGGATCTGACCCGCGACCACGGCGTCGACATCCTGCTGACCGAGAGCGTGCGCAAGGAGCTCGATCCGCGCTTCGCGCTGCGCGAGCTGCCGGCCCGGTCGGTGCGCGGCATCGCCCAGCCCGTCGTCACCTGGGCGCTCGATCGCTTCGAGGGCTGACGCGCGCCGGGGGCGGATCGGGTAGATTCCCCGCCGCCCGGGGAGGAGGGCGCGATGAAGCTCGTGAAGGTCGTGCTCGCTGGAAGCCTTGCCGCGCTCGTCCTCGCCAGTCCGCTGCGCGCCGACGAGACGCAGGGCGCGGCCGCAGGGGAGGCAGCGATCGCACCCGGGGCTGCGGCGGCGCCGGAGACCGCAGCCCCGCCCGAGGCTGCGGCCGCGACGCCGGCTCCCTACGCGTACCCGGCGGACGGCGCCCCCTCGCCCGACTGGGTGCCTCCGGACGGCTGGCGCTACCCGGCCCTCGCCGGGGACGTGCTGGTGGT
>DATKKW010000013.1:80000-92901 GCA_035542715.1 Myxococcota bacterium | reverse complement strand
GCGCGCCGCCGGGAGCGACGCCGACGCCGTCCGTTCCGTCCTCCGGGGGGCGATGCTGGAGAAGCTCCGACGCGTCGAGCCCCGTCCCGAAACCGGCCTCGAGACCCGGGCCCGGCCCCACGTGATCCTCGTGCTCGGCGTGAACGGCTCGGGCAAGACGACGACGATCGGCAAGCTGGCGGCGCGCCACGTGGCCGCCGGCCACCGCGTGGTGCTCGGCGCCGGCGACACGTTCCGTGCCGCCGCGATCGAGCAGCTCCAGACCTGGGGCGCGCGAGCGGGCGCGGAGGTGATCGCGGGCAAGCCGGGAGGCGATCCCTCGGCCGTCGCCTTCGACGCGTGCAGGGCCGCCGTCGCGCGCGGGGCCGACGTGGCGATCATCGACACCGCGGGGCGTCTCCAGACGAAGGTGCAGCTCGTGGAGGAGCTCAAGAAGATCGTGCGCGTGATCGAGCGCGAGGTGCCGGGCGCGCCGCACGAGAGCCTCCTCGTGCTCGACGCCAACACGGGGCAGAACGCGATCTCCCAGGCCCGGGTCTTCGTCGAGGCGGGCCGCGTGACCGGGATCGTCCTCACGAAGCTCGACGGGACGGCGAAGGGCGGCGTGATCGTGGGCCTCGCCGACGAGTTCGGGATCCCCGTGAAGTTCGTGGGCGTGGGCGAAGGCGTCGAGGACCTGCGCGACTTCGCGGCGGAGGAGTTCGTCGACGCCCTGTTCGACGGCGGCGAGAAGGGGGATGCCGGATGACCTACGTCCTGGCGCTCGACCAGGGGACGACCTCGTCCCGCGCGCTGCTCTTCGACGAGAGCGGAGCCATGGTCGCCGCGGAGAAGCACGAGCTCCCCCAGCACTATCCGCGGCCCGGCTGGGTCGAGCACGACCCCGAGGAGATCTGGCAGAGCCAGCTCCTCGCGGCCCGCGGGGCCCTCGCGAAGGCGAACGTGCACGCGCGCGAGGTGCGCGCCCTCGGGATCACGAACCAGCGGGAGACGACGGTCGTGTGGGATCGCGGGACGGGCGAGCCCATCTACCCGGCGATCGTCTGGCAGTCGCGTCAGACCGTGGAGATCTGCGACGCGATGCGGGCGCGACGGCTCGAGGGAGAGGTGCGCGCGCGGACGGGCCTCGTGATCGACGCGTACTTCTCTGCGACCAAGGTGCGCTTCGTGCTCGACGCCGTCGACGGCGCGCAGGGGCGCGCCGAACGCGGGGAGCTCGCGTTCGGGACGATCGACAGCTGGCTCCTGCACCGGCTCACGAAAGGCCGGGTCCACGCGACGGAGCACTCGAACGCTTCGCGCACGATGCTCTACCACATCCACGAGAGACGCTGGGACGAGCTCCTGCTGCGCGAGCTCCGCATCCCCGCGGTCATGCTGCCCGAGGTGCGCGACTCGAGCGGCATGTTCGGCGTCTGCGATCCGGAGTGGTTCGGCGCGGAGATCCCGATCGCGGGGATGGCGGGCGACCAGCAGGCCGCGCTGTTCGGGCAGGGCTGCTACGAGCCCGGCAGCGCGAAGAACACCTACGGAACGGGCTGCTTCCTGCTCATGAACACGGGCGACCGCGCGCCGGCCTCGCGCTCGGGCCTCGTGACGACGATCGCCTGGAGCATCGACGGCAAGGTCGAGTACGCGCTCGAGGGCAGCGTGTTCGTCGCAGGCGCCGCGGTGCAGTGGCTGCGCGACGAGCTCCGGATCGTCTCGAGCGCCGAGGAGACGTCGGACCTGGCGCGCAGCGTGCCGGACGCCGGGGGGGTGTACGTCGTGCCGGCCTTCGTCGGCCTCGGCGCTCCGTACTGGGACGAGCGCGCGCGCGGGACGATCGTCGGGCTGACGCGCGGCAGCGACCGCGCCCATCTCGTCCGGGCGACCCTGGAGGGCATCGCCTACCAGACGCGCGACCTCGTCGAGTGTCTCGCCGTGGACTCGGGCCTGCGCCCATCGTCCCTTCGCGTCGACGGCGGCGCGAGCGCCAACGACTTCCTGATGCAGTTCCAGGCCGACCTGCTCGGCGTTCCGGTCTGGCGACCGCGCAGCCTCGAGGCGACGGCCTTCGGCGCGGCGGCCCTCGCGGGGCTCGGCGTCGGCTTCTGGAAGGATCGCCGCGCGCTCCTCGCCGCGCCGCGCGAGGGCGCGGTGTTCGACCCCGGGATGTCGAGCGCGGAGCGCGACTCGCTCTACGCCGGCTGGAAGCGCGCGGTCGAGCGGTCCCGCGAGTGGGCGTGACGGGCGTGACGGGCGTGACCGGCGTGAGGGCGCTCGCGAGCCAGGGCCCGACACGGAGCGGTGATCCCACGCTCGTCATCGCCCATCGGGGAGCGTCCGCATACCGGCCGGAGAACACGCTGGCCGCCTACGAGCTCGCGATCGAGATGGGCGCCGACATGATCGAGATCGATCTCCACCGCACGCGCGACGGCGCGATCGTCGTCACCCACGACGAGGACCTCTCGGGGCTCGGAGGGCGGGGCGAGATCGCGGCCGCGACGCTCTCGGAGGTGAGGAGCCTCGACGCCGGAAGGGGAGAGCGCGTCCCGACGCTCGACGAGGTGCTCGAGCGCTTCGGCCGGCGGATCCCGTTCAACCTCGAGCTCAAGCGGGGCGCGGCCGGCCCCTACGAGGGCCTGGAGGCCGCGGCGCTCGAGGCCGTCGAGCGGCGCGGGCTCCTCGAGCGCACGCTCTTCTCGTCCTTCTACGACGACGTGCTGGCGCGTCTGCGCGCCCTCTCCGCGAGGGCGCGGATCGCCCTCCTGCTCTCGCGCCACCATCCGCAGGGCGCGCTCGAGCGGGCGGCGCGGCTCGGCGCCGAGGCCGTGAATCCGGAGCGCCGCCTCGCGACGCCCGCGCTCGTCCAGGCGGCCCACGGCGCCGGCCTCGACGTCCACGTCTTCACGGTCGATGCGGACGAGGAGCTCCGGCGCCTGGTCGAGCTCGGCCTCGACGGGATCTTCACCAACGTTCCCGACCGGTTGCGGCGGCTCGTGCCGGCCCCCGCGGAGCCTTGAGCCGGGCTCGGCGCAGGTAGACTGCGGCTCGGACCCACGTTCTGCTTGACGCCCCGCGCCTCGGTCCTTTATTTTTTCGGCGATCGTCCGTTTTCTCCGAATGATCTTCTGTCCCGGGGATCTTCCATCCAGGGCGGGGCGCGCGCCGCCGCCCGACGAGGCGACGGCCAATGCGGGCAGAGCGAATCGAGCCGGACCTGGAGCTGGACGCGACCGACCTGCGCATCCTCGACCTGCTCCAGGAGAACTGCAAGCGGCCCCTCGCCGCGATCGGCGAGAAGGTCGGGCTCTCGGCGCCGGCCGTGACCGAGCGCATCCACAAGCTCGAGCAGGCGGGCGTCATCACCGGCTACGTCGCGCTGCTCGACGGCCGGCTCCTCGGCCTCGACGTCACCGCCTTCATCGGCGTCGCGATCGGCCATCCGCGGATGATCGACGCCTTCGAGCGCGGGATCGAAGGCGTGGATGGCGTGCTCGAGTGTCACCACGTGACGGGCGGACACACGCTGATGCTCAAGGTGAAGGCCGAGAACACGGAGGCGCTCGAAGAGCTGATCGACCGCATCCGGTCGATCGAGGGCGTGACGCGCACCGAGACCATGGTCGTGCTGTCGACGCGGGCGGAGCGGCCGCGCATCCCGCTTCTCGGAGCGGAGACCGCCCGCGAGCGTCGGAACCGCCGCGCGCGCGTGAAGCGTGCGGCCGTGCGCTAGGAGGAGGGCCGTGATGAAGCGAACCCCGGGGCTGCCGCCGCGGCAGGGGCTCTACGACCCCCGCTTCGAGCACGACGCCTGCGGCGTCGGATTCGTCGTGAACATCCGCGGCGAGAAATCCCACGCGCTCGTGCGGCGGGGCATCGAGGTGCTCGTCAACCTGACCCATCGCGGCGCCACGGGCGCCGATCCCGACACGGGCGACGGGGCGGGCCTCCTGCTGCAGATGCCCGACGCGTTCCTGCGTCGCGAGATGGTCCGGCTCGGGATCGAGCTTCCCGCGCCCGGCCGCTACGCGGCGGGCCTGGTGTTCTTCTCCCAGGACCCCGCGGAGCGCACCTTCCAGGTGGAGGCGATCGAGCGGGCCGTGAGCGAGAACGGCCAGCGCGTGCTCGGCTGGCGCGACGTGCCCGTCGATCCCACGAAGATCGGCTGGATCGCACGCGAGGCGATGCCCTCCATCCGGCAGCTCTTCGTGGGCGCGGAGGACGGGCTCCTCGAGGACGCCTTCGAGCGCGAGCTGTACGTGATCCGCCGCAGCTTCGAGCGCTGCATCCGCGCCCAGGGCGGCGCGCAGGCGAGGGCGTTCCACGTACCGAGCCTGTCGGCGCGCACCATCGTCTACAAGGGCCTGTTGCTCGCGCACCAGATCGACGGCTTCTATCCCGATCTCAAGGACAACGAGCTCGAGAGCGCGATCGCCCTCGTGCACCAGCGCTACAGCACGAACACCTTCCCGACCTGGGACCTCGCGCAGCCGTTCCGCTACGTCGCGCACAACGGCGAGATCAACACCCTGCGCGGGAACGTGAACTGGATGCACGCGCGCGAGGGTACGCTCGCGTCGGAGCTCTTCGGGGCGGACCTCGCGAAGCTCTTCCCGGTGATCATCCCGGGCGGAAGCGACACCGCGCAGTTCGACAACGCCTTCGAGCTGCTGCATCTGTCCGGACGCTCGCTGCCTCACGCGATGATGATGATGATCCCGGAGGCCTGGGACGGGCACGAGGCGATGTCGCCCGAGCGCAAGGCCTTCTACGAGTACCACTCGTGTCTCATGGAGCCCTGGGACGGGCCGGCGTCGATCGCCTTCACCGACGGACGCAAGGTCGGTGCCGTGCTCGACCGCAACGGGCTCCGGCCCTCCCGCTACACCGTCACGAAGGACGGCTTCGTGGTGATGGCGTCCGAGGCCGGCGTGCTCGACATCGCGCCGGAGAACGTGCTGCGGAAGGGGCGCCTCCAGCCCGGCCGGATGTTCTTCGTGGACACCGAGCAGGGACGCATCGTCGAGGACGAGGAGGTGAAGGAGTCGCTCGTCCGACGGAAGCCGTACGGACGCTGGCTGGCCGAGCATCGGGTCCACCTCGAGGACCTGCCGACGGGCCGTGGCGAGCAGCGCTACGACGCGGAATCCCGCTTCCGGCTGCAGCAGGCCTTCGGCTACACGCTCGAGGATCTGCGCATGATCCTGCCGCCCATGATCGCGACGGGCGTCGAGGCGCTGGGCTCGATGGGGGACGACGCGGCGCTGGCGGTGCTGTCGGATCGGCCGCGCCTCCTCTACCACTACTTCAAGCAGCTCTTCGCCCAGGTCACGAACCCGCCGATCGACTCGCTGCTCGAGCGGCTGGTGATGTCGACGCTCTCGACCCTCGGCTGCGAGCGGAACCTGCTCGCGGAGACCCCGGAGCACGCGCGCCTGCTCGTGCTCGAGCACCCGATCCTCACGAACGAGCAGCTCGAGCGGATCCGTGGGATCGATCGCCCGGGCTTCAAGGCGATCACGCTCCCGACGCTGTTCAAGGCCGCCGAGGGCGGTGCGGGCCTGCGTGCGGCCCTGGACCGCCTGTGCGCCGATGCCTCCGCCGCGATCGCGGGCGGCGCAAACCTCCTGATCCTCTCGGACCGAGGCGTCTCGCCGGACCTCGCGCCGATTCCGGCGCTGCTCGCGACGGGCGCCGTGCACCACCACCTCGTCCGCGAAGAGAGCCGCACGCGCTGCGGCCTCGTGGTGGAGACCGGGGAGGCACGCGAGGTCGGCCACTTCGCGCTGCTCGTCGGCTACGGCGCGGGCGCGGTGAATCCCTACCTCGCGTTCGAGACCGTGGTCGAGCTGATCGAGGACGGCGCCTACGTCCCCGAGGAGCTCTGCGTGGAGAAGGCCCTCGCGAACTACGTGAAGGCGGTCGACAAGGGCCTGCTGAAGATCTTCGCGAAGATGGGCATCTCGACGCTGCAGAGCTACCGGGGCGCGCAGATCTTCGAGGCGATCGGCCTCTCGAAGGACCTCGTCGAGCGCTACTTCACGGGCACCCCGTCTCGCGTCTCGGGTGCCGATCTCGACGCGATCGCGCGCGAGGCGATGCTCCGACACGAGCGCGCGTTCCCGGGCGCGAGCTACGCCTATCCCGAGCTCGATCCGGGCGGGCTCTACCAGTGGCGGCGCCGCGGCGAGCGCCACACGTTCAACCCCGACTCCGTCGCGAAGCTCCAGCACGCGGTGCGCGATCGCAGCTTCGAGACGTTCAAGGACTTCTCGAAGGCGGCGAACGACGAGGCCGAGCGGCTGTGCACGCTGCGCGGACTGTTCCAGTTCAAGCTCGCGTACGAGCCGCTCTCCCTGGACGAGGTCGAGCCGGCGAGCGAGATCGTGAAGCGCTTCTGCACCGGCGCGATGTCGCTCGGCTCGATCTCGCGCGAGGCGCACGAGACGCTCGCGATCGCGATGAACCGGCTCGGCGGGCGGAGCAACACCGGCGAGGGAGGCGAGGATCCCGTGCGCTTCTCGCCGGACCCGAGCGGGGACTCCCGGCGCAGCGCGATCAAGCAGGTGGCGTCGGGCCGCTTCGGCGTGACGAGCCACTACCTCGTGAATGCCGACGAGATGCAGATCAAGATGGCCCAGGGCGCGAAGCCGGGGGAGGGCGGGCAGCTCCCGGGGCACAAGGTCGACGAGTACATCGGCCGCATCCGGCACTCGACGCCGGGCGTCGGCCTCATCTCGCCGCCGCCGCACCACGACATCTACTCGATCGAGGATCTCGCGCAGCTGATCCACGACCTGAAGAACGCGAACCCGCGCGGCCGCGTCTCCGTGAAGCTCGTGGCGGAGAGCGGGGTCGGCACCGTCGCCGCGGGGGTGTCGAAGGCGAAGGCCGACGGCGTGCTGATCAGCGGACACGATGGAGGTACGGGCGCGTCGCCCCAGACCTCGATCAAGTGCGCCGGCTCTCCCTGGGAGATCGGGCTCTCGGAGACGCAGCAGACCCTCGTCCTGAACGACCTGCGCGGGCGGATCCGCGTGCAGGTCGACGGTGGGTTCAAGACCGGGCGCGACGTCGTGATCGGCGCCCTGCTCGGCGCCGACGAGTTCGGCTTCTCGACCGCGCCGCTCGTGGCGATGGGGTGCATCCTGATGCGGGTGTGCCATCTGAACACGTGTCCGGTCGGGATCGCGACGCAGAATGCAGAGCTCCGGAAGCGCTTCAGCGGGCTGCCGGAGCACGTGCTCCAGTACTTCTTCTTCGTGGCGGAGGAGGTGCGCGAGCTCATGGCGAAGCTCGGCTTCCGGACCTTCGACGAGATGATCGGTCGCAGCGACCTGCTCGAGATGCAGCGCGCGGTCGACCACTGGAAGGCGCGCGGCCTCGACTACGCGGAGCTCCTGCACCGGCCCGACGCGGGCTTCGCCACGCATCACGTGGCCCGCCAGGATCATGGCCTCGACCGAGCACTCGACAACCTGCTGATCGATCTCGCCGAGCCGGCCCTCGAGCGCGGGGACGCCGTGGAGATCCATCACACCATCCGGAACGTGAACCGGACGGTGGGCACGATGCTCGGCTCGGAGGTGTCGCGTCGCTACGGCGCCGAGGGCCTTCCCGAGGACACCGTGCGCATCCACCTCTCGGGCTCCGCCGGCCAGAGCCTCGGGGCCTTCCTGCCGAAGGGGATCTTCCTCTCGCTCGAGGGCGAGGCGAACGACTACGTGGGCAAGGGCCTCTCCGGGGGCAAGATCTCGGTGCGCACGCCGTCGGCGGCGACCTTCGCTCCGCACGAGAACATCATCGTCGGGAACGTCGTGCTGTACGGCGCGACGGCGGGAGAGGCGTACTTCAACGGCGTGGCCGGAGAGCGCTTCGCCGTCCGCAACAGCGGCGCCTCCGCGGTGGTGGAAGGCGTGGGCGATCACGGCTGCGAGTACATGACCGGAGGCCGTGTCGTGATCCTCGGCCCCACCGGACGGAACTTCGGCGCGGGCATGAGCGGCGGCATCGCGTACGTCTTCGATGAGGCGGGCGACTTCGCAGGTCACGTGAATCCGTCGATGGTCGACCTCGAGGAGATCACCCCGGACGACGAGGAGACGGTCTTGCGCCTCGTGCGGCGGCACTTCCAGTACACGCGGAGCGCCAAGGCGGAGGACGTGCTGCGGAAGTGGACGGACTACGCGTCGCGCTTCGTGAAGGTCTTCCCGCGCGACTACAAGCGGGCGCTCGGGGATCGCATCAAGGCAGGGAGCGGCAATGGGTAAGGTGACCGGATTCCTGGAGACGCGTCGCGCGGCGACGCCCATGCGGCCGGCCGCGGAGCGCGTGAAGGACTGGCACGAGGTCCAGGGCAACCTGCCGGAGGAGAAGACGCGGGAGCAGGCCGCGCGCTGCATGGACTGCGGGGTGCCGTTCTGCAACAACGGCTGCCCGCTCGGCAACGTGATCCCGGACTGGAACGATCTCGTGTATCGGGAGAAGTGGGAGGACGCGCTCGTGCGCCTCCACTCGACGAACAACTTCCCGGAGTTCACGGGCCTCGTCTGTCCTGCCCCGTGCGAGGCGGCGTGTGTGCTCGGGATCAACGACGATCCCGTCACGATCAAGCAGATCGAGTGGGAGATCATCCGCAAGGGCTTCGGCGAGGGCTGGGTGCGAGCGCAGAAGCCCGAGCGGCGATCGGGCCGCTCGGTGGCCGTGATCGGCTCGGGCCCCGCCGGGCTCGCCGCAGCGCAGCAGCTCAATCGCGCCGGACATACGGTCACGGTCTTCGAGAAGAACGACCGCGTCGGCGGTCTGCTGCGCTACGGGATCCCGGACTTCAAGCTCGAGAAGTGGATCGTCGACCGCCGCGTCGAGCAGATGCGGGAGGAGGGCGTGCTGTTCCAGACCGGCGTGCACGTCGGTCGGGACCTCTCGGCCGCGGAGCTCCGGCGGAGCTTCGACGCGGTGCTCCTCGCCACCGGCTCCGAGAAGCCGCGCGACCTGGAGGTCCCCGGCCGGGAGCTCGCCGGCGTCCACTTCGCGATGGACTTCCTCTCCCAGCAGAATCGGCGCGGCGCGGGCGACGTCATTCCCGCCGGAGACGAGATCCTCGCGGCGGGGAAGCACGTCGTGGTGCTCGGCGGCGGCGACACGGGCTCGGACTGCGTCGGCACCTCGCACCGCCACGGCGCGCGGTCGGTGACCTCCCTCGAGCTCCTGGAGAGGCCGCCGGACGCTCGCTCGCCCTCGACGCCCTGGCCGCTCTGGCCGGTCATGTTCCGCACGTCGAGCTCCCACGACGAGGGCGGTGAGCGCGACTTCGGCGTGATGACGAAGCGCCTCTCGGGGAGCGGCGGGCGCGTCGAGAGGCTGCATGCCGTCCGCGTCCGGCTCGGGCCACCCGACGCCGCCGGTCGACGCGCGCTCGAGGAGATCCCGGAGAGCGAGTTCGACATTCCCGCGGATCTGGTCCTGCTCGCGATGGGCTTCCTGCATCCCGTGCACGATGCACTCTTCGCCGATCTCGGCGTGCGTCTGGATGCGCGCGGCAACGTCGCCGCGGATCTCCGGGACTTCGCGACGAGCGAGGCGGGAGTCTTCGCGGCTGGCGATGCGCGCCGCGGCCAGTCGCTCGTCGTCTGGGCGATCTGGGAGGGGCGAGAGGCGGCCCGACAGGTCGACCGGTACCTGATGGGCCAGTCGCGGCTCCAATCGCGAAACTCGTACGTCTGAGGCTCGTGCGGAGCGTCGAGCGGTGCGCGGATCTCGCTTGACGCATTTCCCCGACGCTGGATAGGATCGCCACGCGAGCAGGAGGAGCCGCCGATTCCCCCGGACGCCGACCGATCGCACGACTTCGAGCGCCTCGAGCGAGCCATCCTGCTGCTCGTCGAGCGTCACCGCGAGCTCGTCGCGCGCCACGCGCGGCTGCAAAGTCAGCTCGAGGAGCGGGATCGACGGATCCGGGCGCTCGAGGAGCAGGCGATCGGTCTGAATCAGCGCCGCCTCGACGTGGGCAAGCGAATCGACGACATCCTCGCTCAGGTGGATCAGCTCGACAGCGAGCTCGTGGCCCGCGGGGACTGAGTTGGCGAAGCGATCGATCGCGGTGCGGATCCTCGGCGCGGAGTACCGCATCCGCAGCGAAGCCGACGAGTCGGCGGTTCGGCGCGTCGCAGCGCTCGTCGAGGAGACGATGGTGCGGATCCGCGACCGCACCCAGACGGTCGATACGCTCGACCTCGCCGTTCTTGCCGCACTGAACCTCGCGAACGATCTCATCGCGCTGCGGGAGGGAGCGCAGGGAGCCGAGACCGAAGGGCACCCAGCGATCGATCCGGAACGGCTGAGAGGTCTGATCGCGGCGGTGGAATCGGCCGCCGCGGAGAGCCCGGGGCTCGGCTGAGCGTCGAGTCCGATCACGACCCGACTCACACCAAGGAGGCGCTTCGACGCCGATTTCGCGCCGCGCGGCGCGCCGTCGATCCCGCTTCGGCGCTCGACTGTGCGGAGCGCACGGCCGCGCGCGTCGCTTCCCTTCCCGAGTTCGAGCGTGCCGTTCGGGTCGCCCTCTATGCGGACTTCGACGGCGAGCTGCCGACAAGACCGCTCTTCGAGCGCGCACGCGCAGCGGGGAAGCTCTGCCTCTTGCCGACGCTTCGGGGGTCCGACGGGGCGCTTCGATTCGCGGCGATCGAGCGCTGGGAGGACGTGCGACCGGGGCGCTACGGTGTGCCCGAGCCGAGAGATGCCCACGACAGCCGAGCACTGGAGCGCTCCGACCTCGTGATGGTGCCGGGGCTGGCGTTCGACTCGGACGGACGGCGGGTCGGCACGGGTGCGGGCTACTACGACCGGACGTTCCCGGTGGGCACCCCGGCGCCGTTCCTGGTGGGCCTCGCCTTCGACTTCCAGAGGGTCGACCGGGTTCCGGCGGCCGCCCACGACCGCGCCGTGGACGCGCTGGTGACCGAGGCGGGGATCTGGCGGTGTCGCTGGAGGCGAGCGTGAGGGGCATGGAAGAGAGTCTGCGAGCGGAGGTGGATCGTCAGGTCGAGGAGATCCGTGCAGGGGCCGAACGGATCTACGGCGAGTCCGATCTTCGCGCGCGCCTGGCGGAAGCGATCCGCAACGGACGACCGATGCGGGTGAAGCTCGGCGTCGATCCATCGGCGCCGGACCTCCACCTCGGACATACCGTCGTCATCAACAAGCTGCGGCGCTTCCAGGCCCTCGGCCACCTTCCGATCTTTCTGGTCGGAGATTTCACGGCGAGGATCGGCGACCCCTCGGGCCGCAAGAAGACGCGACCGGCCCTCGACGCGGCAGAAGTCCGCCGGAATGCGGAGACGTACCTCGAGCAGGTCCGCCGCGTCCTCGACGTGGAACGGGCGGAGATCCGCTTCAACAGCGAATGGATGGAGCCGATGTCGAGCTCGGACCTGGTCCGGCTCTGCTCCCACTACACGGTCGCCCGCCTGCTCGAGCGCGACGACTTCGCGAAGCGCATGAAGGCGGAAGAGCCGATCGCGGTGCACGAGTTCCTGTACCCGTTCGTGCAGGCATATGACTCGGTGGCCCTCCGCGCGGACGTCGAGATTGGCGGCACCGATCAGACCTTCAATCTCCTGATGGCCCGCGAGGTTCAGCGGGCGTACGGCCAGCCGCCCCAATCCGTGGTGGTGCATCCGCTGCTCGTCGGTACCGATGGCCGCGACAAGATGTCGAAGAGCCTCGGCAACACGATCGGGATCACGGAACCGCCGAGCAACATGTTCGGAAAGATCATGAGCATCCCCGACACGATGATGGAGACGTACGTCGATCTCCTCATATGGGCCGGGACCGAGGAGCGGGCAGCGCTGCTAACGGGGGTACGGGACGCGATCGAGCGGCGTCGAGACCCGATGGATTTCAAGCTCGACCTCGCCGGGCGGCTGGTTGCCCAGTATCACGGGATCCAAGCCAGTACGGAGGCGCGGGAGGCCTTCCGGCGCGAGGTGCAGCGCCGCGAGGTCCCGGCGGAGCTGGCGGAGCGGATCGAGGAGGTCGGCTCAGAAGGCTCGATCGAACTCCCCGCTCTACTCGAACGCCTCGGGCTCGCGCCTTCTCGAAGCGAGGCTCGGCGCCTCATGGCCCAGGGCGCGGTCCAGGTGAACGGACAGCGCGTCGGCGATCCCGGCCACCGCCTCGGCCGAGGCGGCTACACGCTCAGGGCCGGGAAGCGGAGGTTCGCCCGGGTCCGATTGGTCTGAGAGGCAGGCGCGGCAGGGCTCCCGAAGGACGGGAATGGCGGGCCGCCCACTTGACGGCCAGGGCCGTCTTTCGTAGGCTGCGTTTCTCGCTGGGACATCGCTCTCGGCGTGGTCTTCTGACAGACACGGATTCGCCAACGGAGCCCGGAACAGGCTCCGCGGGGCCTCGTCTCGGTCTTTGAAAACGGAATAGTGCGCGAATCCTCGGAATCGACGGTTCCGGGGAGACGATGACGGGCCAGTAAGAAACGTCAAAGCCGATCCTCTCTGCTTCGGCAGGGTGGTCGG
This sequence comes from Myxococcota bacterium, assembly GCA_035542715.1. Classification (GTDB taxonomy): domain Bacteria; phylum Myxococcota_A; class UBA9160; order UBA9160; family UBA9160; genus DATKKW01. The sequence goes on along the minus strand of DATKKW010000013.1, from coordinate 80,380 downwards.
TCTGTTCCGAACAACGAGGCGGCTCCCCGCGAGAGCGGGGTGCCGTTCTCGGCAAGGTTCAAACTGGAGAGTTTGATCCTGGCTCAGAACGAACGCTGGCGGCGTGCTTAAGACATGCAAGTCGCGCGAGAAAGGGGCTTCGGCCCTGAGTACAGCGGCGCACGGGTGAGTAACACGTGGGTAATCTGCCTTCGGGTTCGGGATAACTCGGGGAAACCTGGGCTAATACCGGGCAAGACCACGGAGCTCTCGGGCTCTGCGGTAAAAGGTGGCCTCTTCTTGAAAGCTATCGCCTGAAGATGAGCCCGCGTCCCATTAGCTAGTTGGTGAGGTAACGGCTCACCAAGGCAGTGATGGGTAGCTGGTCTGAGAGGACGATC
>DATKKW010000013.1:0-77500 GCA_035542715.1 Myxococcota bacterium | reverse complement strand
AAACCGTTTGCCTACATACAGTGGGAGCCCTATGGCGCCTTCGGGCGCAAAGGGTGACTGCGTACCTTTTGTTTAATGGGTCCGCGAGTTACTCCTCAGCAGCAAGGTTAAGCCGAAAGGCGGAGCCGCAGCGAAAGCGAGTCTGAACAGGGCGTCTAGTTGCTGGGGGTAGACCCGAAACCAAGTGATCTAGCCATGGCCAGAGTGAAGCTCGGGTAAAACCGAGTGGAGGCTCGAACCGCAGTAGGTTGAAAACTACCCGGATGAGCTGTGGCTAGGGGTGAAAGGCCAATCAAACTTGGAGATAGCTGGTTCTCCCCGAAATATATTGAGGTATAGCCTCGAGTGATCACTGTCGGAGGTAGAGCACTGGATGGGCTAGGGGTCCTACCAGATTACCGAACCCAACCAAACTCCGAATACCGACAAGTGCAGCTCGGGAGTCAGACTGCGGGCGATAAGGTCCGTGGTCGAGAGGGAAACAACCCAGATCGCCAGCTAAGGTCCCCAAATTCACGCTAAGTGGGAAAGGATGTGGGAGCGCTTAGACAACCAGGAGGTTGGCTTAGAAGCAGCCACCCTTCAAAAAGTGCGTAATAGCTTACTGGTCTAGTGAACCCGCGCCGAAAATGTAACGGGGCTCAAGCGTGATACCGAAGCTGCGAGATCGCGACACCCTCGGGTGTTGCGATCGGTAGGGGAGCGTTCCAGTCGCCTGCGAAGCTCGACGGAAACGACGGGTGGAGGCTCTGGAAGTGCTTATGCGGACACGAGTAGCGATAAAACCGGTGAGAAACCGGTTCGCCGTAAGCCTAAGGGTTCCTGGGTAAAGTTAATCTTCCCAGGGTTAGTCGGTCCCTAAGCCGAGGGCGAAAGCCGTAGGTGATGGGAAACGGGTTAATAGTCCCGTACCACCAGGTCTGCGTTCGACCGAAGGGGGGACGGAGAAGGGTAGTCGATCCGGGTGTTGGATGTCCCGGTACAAGCCCGTAGGCGGGGAGAGCAGGCAAATCCACTCTCCCGTTAACGCCGAGAGGTGACGTCGAGAGCCGCAAGGCTCACAAAGTCGATGAGCCCATGCTTCCGAGAAAAGCCTCGTAGGGAGTCGATCTGGTGACCGTACCGCAAACCGACTCAGGTAGGTGGGCAGAGCATGCCAAGGCGCTTGAGAGAACTCTGGTCAAGGAACTCGGCAAATTGACACCGTAACTTCGGGAGAAGGTGTGCCTCGAGTGGTGAAGGGACTTGCTCCCAGAGCTGCTCGGGGTTGCAGAGAGCAGGGGGTAGCGACTGTTTACTAAAAACACAGGACTCTGCGAAGTCGTCTAGACGACGTATAGGGTCTGACGCCTGCCCGGTGCTGGAAGGTTAAGGGGATCTGTCAGTGCCTTCGGGTGCGAAGCGGTGAACCGAAGCCCCAGTAAACGGCGGCCGTAACTATAACGGTCCTAAGGTAGCGAAATTCCTTGTCGGGTAAGTTCCGACCTGCACGAATGGCGTAACGACTTCCCCACTGTCTCGACCAGAGACTCAGCGAAACTGAAAAGGCGGTGAAGATGCCGTCGACCCGCGGCAAGACGGAAAGACCCCGTGCACCTTTACTACAACTTCGCAGTGATCGTCGGTTCAACATGTGTAGGATAGGTGGGAGGCTGTGAAGCCGGGACGCTAGTCTCGGTGGAGCCAACCTTGAAATACCACCCTTGCTGTGCTGCCGATCTAACCCAGGCCCGTCATCCGGGTCGGGGACACTGCGTGGTGGGTAGTTTGACTGGGGCGGTCGCCTCCCAAAGAGTAACGGAGGCGCGCGAAGGTTCCCTCAGGCTGATTGGAAACCAGCCGTAGAGTGTAAAGGCACAAGGGAGCTTGACTGCGAGACCTACAAGTCGAGCAGGTGCGAAAGCAGGCCTTAGTGATCTGGTGGTTCCGCATGGAAGGGCCATCACTTATCGGATAAAAGGTACGCCGGGGATAACAGGCTGATCTCCCCCAAGAGTTCACATCGACGGGGAGGTTTGGCACCTCGATGTCGGCTCGTCACATCCTGGGGCTGAAGCAGGTCCCAAGGGTTCGGCTGTTCGCCGATTAAAGTGGCACGCGAGCTGGGTTTAGAACGTCGTGAGACAGTTCGGTCCCTATCTGCCGTGGGCGTAGGAGATTTGAGGGGAGCTGTCCCTAGTACGAGAGGACCGGGATGGACGCACCTCTGGTGTACCGGTTGTCGCGCCAGCGGCACCGCCGGGTAGCCAAGTGCGGATGGGATAACCGCTGAAAGCATCTAAGTGGGAAGCCCACCCCAAGATGAGATCTCCCCGGGACTTCGGTCCCCTGAAGGGCCCTCGAAGACGACGAGGTTGATAGGCCGGAGGTGGAAGCGCAGCAATGCGTGTAGCTGACCGGTACTAATCGCCCGTGAGGCTTGACCACAGCCCGTGATGCGCAAGCAGCGCAGTGAGCCCAGGAAGCTATTCGATTCTCGAAGAGCGTCGCCCCGTGCGCGGGACGACGAGTGACACATTTTTCGGTTTTCCCACCGTCCATAGAGTGGGGGCCACACCCGTTCCCATTCCGAACACGGAAGTTAAGCCCCACTTCGGCGATGGTACTGCCGGGCTTCCCCGGTGGGAGAGTAGCGCGACGGTGGGACCCTCTCGTTGCGGCGCCGTCCGCTCCGATCCAGGAGCGGGCGGCGCCGCTCGTGCTTCAGGACTCGGCCCGCCACCGCACCGAGACGCCGCTCGCGAGCTCGCGCGCGCGCGCCACGTCTGGCCGCCCCGGGACTCGTCCCTCGGCCTGCGCGGCGCCCAGGCCGATTCCGAACGCGATCGCCGAATCGACGTCTCCGCCGCCCTGAAGCTCGGCGAGGATTCCGGCCAACATCGAGTCGCCACAGCCGATCGGATTCGATACGGCGACAGCAGGGGGTGTCACGATCGCCCGTCCGCGAGTTCGGCTCCACGTTCGGACCGGCGCGGCCCCATCGGAGACGAGCGCGAGCTCGGGAAGGGCCGGGCCGGGCCAACCGACGCCCAGGCTCTGGCCCTGCGCGCGGCCGCCACCGAGCGCCACCGCGTGCACGAGTTCGAACCGGTTCACGCGCACGAGATCGGGAACGAGCTCGATCAGCCTGGCGAGCGCCTCGCCGGAGGTGTCGGCTGCGAGGCGTGCTCCGGCAGCTCGCGCGGCCAAGGCGAGCGCGTCCACTCCCGCCGGCGGGAAGCCGCGCGGAAAGCTGCCGCAGAGCGCAACCCAGGTCGCACCTGCGGCGCGCGCCGTCACCGCCTCCGCCAACGACGCCGCGAGCTCAGTGCATCCGCGAATCCCTTCGCCGTGGATCTGGGTGACGACACCCGATGCATCCTCGACGAGCTCGAGGCAAGTACGCGAGGCGCCCTCGGCATTCACGGCCGTGTGTGGGATTCCCGCGCGGGTCAAGTCGCCACAGATGAAGTCGCCGCTCGCGCCCCCCACGGCCACGATCGCGTGGACGGGCACTCCGAGGGTCTGCAACACCCGCGAGACGTTGAGCCCCTTGCCGCCGGCCTGTGCGTGATCTTCGCGCGACCGATGCAGCCGTCCCGGCACGAGCCGGTCCACGCGGATCGTGCGGTCGATCGCAGCATTCGCGGTGACGGTGACGATCACGGGCGGCGAGGGCTCCGGAGTCAGCGAGAGAATCGCGGCGGCCGCTTCTCAAGGAACGCGCGCATGTTCTCCTGCGCGTCGGGGATCTGGGACGCCGCCGCCATCACCTCGCTCGCATAGGCGTACGCCGCCGGAGTGTCCAGGTCGACCTGTCGATAGAACGCCTGCTTGCCGAGCGCCTTCGAGAAGGCGCTCCCTCGCGTAGCGCGCGCGAGGAGCTCGCGTGTGGCCTTCGGTACCTCCCCGTCCGGCACCACGCGGTTCACGAGACCGAAGGCAAGAGCGGTGGGGGCGTCGATCGGATCGCCGGTGAGCAGCATCTCGAGGGCGTGCTTCCGTGCGACCGCGCGCGCCAGTGCCACCCCCGGAGTCGTGCAGAAGAGCCCGCCTTTTCCACCGGGCACCGCAAAGCGGGACGATTCTCCGCAGACGGCGAGATCGCAGCTCGCCACGAGCTGACATCCGGCGGCGGTCGCCAGGCCTTGAACCTGCGCGATCGTCACCTGCTGCAGAGACTGCAGGCCGATCATCACCTCGCTGCAGACGCCGAGGAGCCGACGGATGGCCGCAAGGTCACGTCCCTCCATGTCCGCGAAGTCGTGGCCCGCGCTGAACACGGGCCCTTCCCCGGCGAGGACGAGCCCGCGCGTGTCGCCGGCACCGATGCGTCGGATCGCATCCAGGAGCTCCCGAAGATGCTCCTCGGAGAGCGCGTTCCGGCGCTCGGGTCGGGACATGGTGAGGACCGAGAACTCGCCCTCGGTCTCGAGTCGGACGTGGCGGTACTCCACGGCTTCTCCTTTCGGGTCGCCGACAGCGTACCCGACGGGCGGCTAGGATCGGAGCGCTATGAGCTCCGAGCGCGACCCGCTCCCTCCGACGGGCCCGGTCACCCCGCTCCGCCGCGCCCCCGTTCCGGCGCTTCCGAAGGTCCACCAGCTCGTCCTGCCTACTCCTTGGGAGGTGGGTCCCGTCCAGATCTACCTCCTCGAGGGCGACCCTCTCACCTTGATCGACAGCGGCGTGCGGAGTCCGGCGTCGCGCGAGGCCCTCGAGGCGGGCCTTGCCGACCTCGGCCACCGGCCCGCCGACGTGCGACGGCTCGTCCTCACCCACTACCACGGAGACCACCTCGGCCAGGCGCAGAGCCTTCGCGACTGGGGTGCCGACCTCGAAGTCTTCGCCCATCGGGAGGAGGCGCCGATGATCGAGGCGTTCTCCGCCGAGCGGGACGAGAACATCGATGCCACGAACGATTTGTTCCGAGAGTACGGCGTGCCCGACGATCTCCTGGCCAAGCAGACGGCGGTGCGTCGGCGCTGGCTCCTCGAGGATCCGCTCTGCGCCGCGACGCGCGTGGACCACGCCGTCGAGGATGGAGCCTCGATCGAGGCGGGCGGGCTCCGCCTCGAGGTGATCCACGCGCCCGGACACACTGCCGGACACATCCTCCTCCACGAGCCCGAGAGCGGGGCGCTGTTCACCGGCGACCACCTGATGGGCGATGCCGTTCCGTTCACCGACACCTACCTCCTCCCGGGCGCGCCCGGCGCGGCCGATCCCCTCGCTCGACGCCCCCGCTTCCGCGGGCTCCCGGCGTACCTCGCGAGCCTGAGGGCCCTCCGCCGTCGGAGCTTCAGCGCGATCCTCCCCGCGCACGGAGGAGTGATCGAGCGGCCGGCTCGAGCGATCGACGAAGCGATCCTGTTCTACGACGTGCGCGTGCAGCGCGTGCAGCGTGCGCTCGCGCGGCTCTCGGAGCATGAGCGCAGCGTGACGGCGTGGGAAATCTGGCAGCAGCTCTTCCCGAAGGCCGACCCCGTGCTGCAGATGCGCACCCGGATGCTGATGGTGATCGGTGCCCTCGACCTGCTCGAGGACGCAGGCGCCCTCGAGGTGGCTCGGAACGCGCAGGGCATCCTGGTGCACCAGCCGCTGTGAGCGCGGCCGGCGGGTCTCAGGGATAGGTGGCACGGAGAAAGACGGCGAGGTCGCGGCGCTCCGCCGCGGTCAACGGGAAGACCGGCATCGGTGGCGTCGGTGTACGCAGCAGCGCGTCGAGGTCGTCGATCGGATAGCGCGCGGCCAGGCCCCGGAGCGGCTTCGCGACGACGCCCTGCGCGGCCTTCGCGGGATCGTGGCAGCTCGCGCAGTCGTAGTGGTCGAACAGCGATCTCCCGCGCGCGAGCGCGGCGGAGTCGACGGGCGCCTGGTCGCCGGCAGACGACGGTCGCTCTCCCGATGGCGCGCCGAGCTCTGCGCGTCGCGGAGGCGCGGGACCCGGCGCGACGCGGTAGATCGACCCGGCGTAGTCGTCGGAGACGTAGATCGCGCCGTCCGGTCCTTCCGCGACGTCGACCGGTCGCCCGATCACGTCCTCGTCGACGAGGAAGCCCCAGAGGAACGGCCGTTCGGTGATCTGGCCGTCGTCCTGCCAATGGAGCGAGACGACCTGGTAGCCGTCCTTCTTGGTGCGGTTCCAGGAGCCGTGGAGCGCCACCAGGGCCGCGCCGCGGATCTCGTCGGGAGCGTTCGCGTTCCGCACGAACGTCATGCCGAGGGGCGCGTTGTGTGGGCGGAAGGCGTGCACGGGCGGCGTCGTGCGCGCGACGTCGGCCTCGTGGCCCGCGCCGTAGTCCGGGTCGATCACCCGGTCCCCGTTCGCGAACGGCCAGCCATAGAAGCGGCCCTGCTCGATGCGATTCAGCTCGCAAGGCGGGAAGTCGTCGCCGAGGAGGTCGCGGCCGTTGTCGGTCGCGTACAGCTCGTCCGTTCCGGGTCGCCAGTCGAAGCCGACGGAGTTGCGGAGGCCGGTCGCGTAGAGCTCGAAGCCCGATCCGTCGGGCTCGAAGCGGAGCATCGCGGCACGCCGCGGATCCTTCTCGAGGCAGACGTTGCAGCTCGAGCCCACGCTGACGTACATGCGCCCGTCGGGCCCGAAGCGCACGGTGCGCGTCCAGTGGTTGCCCCCCTCTGGAAGCCCCGTCACGACGTGCTCGATGGGTCCCGACACGCTCCGCGCCTCGGGGTCGAAGCGCGTGCGTGCGATCGCGCTCCCCTCGGCGACGTAGAGCCAGCCGTCGTGCAGATCCATGCCGTGGGGTCGATCGAGTCCGTCGAGAAGGATGCGCCGACCATCGGCGCGGCCATCGCCGTCCGCGTCGCGCTCGAGCAGGAGGATCTTCCCGGCGCGAGGCTGGCTCACGAGCAGGTCCCCGGTCGGCGTGAAGCGCAGGAAGCGCGCGTTCGGCACGTCCTCGGCGAAGCGGCCGACGGTGAAGCCGTCGGGAGCCCGCAGCCGCTCGGCGACGGTCGCGGCGGGCGGCGCGGCGATTCCTCGACCCAAGAGCATCTGGAGCAGTGGCCCGTTCACGGCGAAGCGCTCCGGCCAGAAGAGCTGGCAGGCACCGACCCCGACGACGGTGAGCGCTGCCAGGCCGAGGAGCGATCGGCGGATCCACCGGGCCACGGCTGGAGCATATCAGTCCACAGGGTGCGATCCGGAGTTGCGAGTGCGCCCCGCGGCGGGGGCGGGGCGCGCCGCCGGCCGGCGGTCCGGGACGGCTCGGGCCCAGGCTGAGCGAGGGGTTGACGCCCGCGTCAGCCTGAAGCACAAATCCGGCCCCACCGGAGGCACTCGACCATGGCGATGCGGATTCGAAAGGGCGATCTCGTCCAGGTGATCGCCGGGTCGGACCGCGGCAAGCAGGGCCGCGTCCTCGCGGTCGACGCCGAGCGCGGTCGGGTTCGCGTCGAGGGCCGTCGCATGCAGAAGCGCCACCTGAAGCCCGGCCGCCAGGGCAACCGGAGCGGCGGGATCGTCGAGAAGGAAGCCTTCATCGACGCCTCCAACGTCATGCTCGTGGATCCGTCCTCCGGCAAGCCGAGCCGCGTGCGCACGAAGATCGAGGGCAAGGACCGGACGCGCGTGTTCGCCAAGTCGGGCGCCGCCGTCCCGCAGCCCACCGCGCGCTGAGCCCCGGCGCGCGTGCCCACCCAGACCGGAGGAAGCGATGGCCAAGAAGAGCAGGCGTGAGAAGATCAAGCTCGAGTCGAGCGCGGGGACCGGCCACTTCTACACGACGGCCAAGAACAAGACCAACACGCCGAACAAGCTCGAGCTGAAGAAGTACGATCCGGTCGTTCGCAAGCACGTCGTCTACAAGGAAACGAAGCTCCGCTAGCGCGGCGGAGCGCGGCTGGAGGCACGACACCCGATGGCGTGGGTCATCACTCGACTTTGCCGGGACTGTGTGGACCAGAGCTGCGTCGAGGTGTGCCCGGTCGACTGCATCTACGGCTACACGGGCACCGACGCCGCCGCGTTCCCGAACCAGCTCTACATCGACCCCGAGGAGTGCATCAGCTGCGGCGTGTGCGAGCCCGAGTGCCCCTGGGAGGCGATCTTCGAGGACGAGCAGGTTCCGCCGGTGTTCCGCGACGACACGCCGCTCAACGCGCGGATCATCGAGGCGAAGGACGACTTCCAGGTGCCGGCGAAGGTCGAGAAGCCGCGCCCGACGCCAGAGCAGATCGCCGCCAACAAGCAGAAGTGGGGCTACGTCGGCTGACGCGCGCCTGCGCGGTCGAAGGCCGCGCTCATCACGTCGAGCGGCGCGTCACGTCCGGTCCAGAGCCGAAGCTGCTCCGCCGCCTGGTGGACGAGCCACCACTTCCCCCCGATCGTCCGCGCTCCGCGCGCCTCCGCGTCGCGCAGGAGCCGGGTCCGCTCCGGCGAGTACACCGCGTCGAGCACGACTGCTCCGGCCGGGATCGCCGAGGCGTCGACCGGCGAGCGATCCTCGTGCAGGCCCACGCTCGTCGCGTTCACGATCACGTCGCAGGGATGCGAGCGGAGGGCGCCGAGCTCGCCCGCGCCGTGCGCGCCGAGCTCGTCGGCGAGCTTGCGGGCCTTGTCGAGCGTGCGGTTCAGCACCACGACGCGCGCGCCCCGCACGAGCATCGCGTGGACCGCCGCTCGAGCCGCCCCCCCGGCGCCCAGCACGACGGTCCGCGCGCCCGCGAGGCTGCGCTGCGTCTCGAGCGCGCGCGCGACCCCGATCCAGTCGGTGTTGGAGCCCACGAGGCGGCCGTCGCGTCGCGTCACGGTGTTGACGGCTCCGATCCGCCGCGCCGTCTCGTCCACCTCGTCGAGGTGCGCCATCACCGCCTCCTTGTGCGGGATCGAGACGGCGAGCTGTCGCACGCCGAGGGCGCGCGCGCCGGCGATCGCGACCCCCAGTCCCGCCGACGGCACGTCGAACGCGAGGTAGACGGCGTCGATGCCGAGGGCCGCGAACGCCGCGTTGTGCATCGCCGGCGAGCGGGTGTGGCCCGCCGGATGGAGCACGATCCCGCAGAGCGCCGTCGTCGGGCCGATCTCGGCAGGGCGCGTCGCCGCGCCGCCGGAGACGTCAGGGGACAACGAGCACCTTCGACTGGGTCGTCGGCGTCTCGAGCGCGACGAAGGCTCCGCCCACGGCCTCGAGCGCGATCTCGTCGGTGATCATGCCGCGCGGCTCGATGCGGCCCTGGTCGAGCATGTCGACGGCGTACTGGAAGTCCGGCTTCTCGTAGGCGAGGACGAAGTGGAGGCTCGCCTCCTTCGTGATCGCGAAGAACGGGAAGATTTGGTCGGGCTGCATGCAGACTCCGACCACGACGACCCGCCCCCGGAACTTCACGCTGTTGATCGCCTGGGCGATCAAGCCCGGCACCCCGACCGCCTCGAACACGACGTCGATCCCGCCCGGGGCGACGCGCTGGGTGGCGGAGAGCAGGTCGCCGGGATCCACCGCCGCCGACGCACCGAAGCGTTCCGCCATCGCACGTCGGCCGGGGGACTTCTCGGAGACGATCACGGAACGCGCGCCGAAGTGGCGCGCCCAGAGCAAGGTCGAGAGGCCGATCGGTCCGGCGCCCATCACGAGGACGTTCTCGCCGGCGCGGAGCCGGGCCACGTTCGCCGCGTGCAGACCGACGGCCAGGGGCTCGACGAGCGCTCCGAGCCGCGTCTCCACGCCCTCGGGCAGCCTCACGAGATGGTGCGGCGACACGGCCACGTACTCCGCGTAGGCGCCCTGGGCCTGGCCGAGCCCGAGGCCCTTCATGCCGTGCAGGCAGAACACGCCGAGGCCGGTGAGGCAGCGATCACAGCGCCCGCACGACAGGGCGGGAAGGGCGCACGCGCGGTCGCCGGCCTTCCAGCCGTGGCGCGACTCGACGACCTCCCCCGCGAACTCGTGGCCCATCACGCTGCCGACGGGCAGGATGCCCATCTGGTGGGCGTGGAGGTCGCTCCCGCAGATTCCGCAGGCGCCGACGCGCAGCACCAGCTGCTCCGGCGTCGGCTCCGGATCGGGCACCGTTTCGACGGAGAGGGTCCTGGGTGCGCTCACGACGACGGCCTTCATCTCATCCTCCGTACCCGCGTCGCGATGCTATCCCATCGCCTCGTCGGGGCCTCTAGACTCGGCCCGGATCTCGAAGCAGGAGGTGCGCGTGGCGAAGGCGACGGGCAGGGGCGGGGCGAAGGCGGCCGGACCGCGGATCGCGATCTTGATGGGCAGCCGATCCGATCTCGAGGTGATGAAGCACGCGGCCGACACGCTCTCGCAGTTCGACGTGGAGAGCGAGATGCGGGTGATCTCGGCCCATCGCACGCCGGAGCGGCTGCGCAGCTTCCTCGCGAGCGCCGAGGAGCGCGGCTTCGTGGCGATCATCGCCGGGGCCGGCGCGGCAGCGCACCTTGCGGGCGTGACGGCGGCCCAGACCCTGCTGCCCGTGCTCGGCGTGCCGCTCGCCGGGACGTCTCTGAACGGGATGGATGCCCTCCTCGCCACCGTGCAGATGCCCGCCGGGATCCCGGTCGGGACGCTCGCGATCGGCAAGGCGGGCGCGGTGAACGCCGCGCTCCTCGCCGTCGCGTTCCTCGCCCGCGGCGACGCGACGCTGCGTCGCAAGCTCGCCGACTATCGCGCGGCTCGCGCGGCGGAGGTCCCCGACGGCCCCCTCTAGGCCTCGCGCGATTTCGCGAGGGCGGCCTTCAGGTCCTCCCAGACGAGCCGCCGGTTCTCGGGCGTGTACTGGCGCAGCACGTACGCGGGGTGCAGGGTCGGCATCACCGGGATGCCCCGGTACTCGTGCCACGTGCCGCGCACCTTCGTGATCGCGATGTCGCGACCGAGCAGCAGGCTCGCCGCGGGCTTCCCGAGCGCGACGATCACCTTCGGCCGGATCGCCTGGATCTGACCGTCGAGGAACGGCCGGCACGCCGCCACCTCGTCGGGCAGCGGCGTGCGGTTTCCCGGCGGCCGACACTTCACGACGTTGCAGATGTAGACGTCGCGCCGCGAGACGCCCATCCCCTTCTCGATCATGCTGGTCAGGAGCTCGCCGGCGCGCCCGCAGAACGGCATGCCCCGCAGGTCCTCCTGCTCGCCCGGACCTTCTCCGACGAAGAGGATCTCCGCGCGCGGGTTCCCGTCGCCGAACACGATCTGCGTGCGGCCCTCGCAGAGCCGGCAGCGCCGGCACTCCCCGAGCACGTCGCGAACCTCCTCGAGGCTCGGGCGCTCCGGCAGGGCGACGGTCGCCGTCCCTCCGGACGAGGTCGTCGAACGAGGGGCGGCCGCTGCGCGCGGCGGCGCCGAAGCGGGCGCGATCGCCGGTGCCGCGAGCGGCTCGAACGCGTCGACCCCTTCCTCGGCCAGCTCCTCGACGCAGGCGCGCGCGGACGCGACGACGGACCGGAGGACGGAGCGCGGGTCGGCCGGCACCGACACGCCGCTACCGTCCCTTCCAGACGGGCGGGCGCTTCTCGAAGAACGCGCGCAGGCCCTCCTTCGCGTCCTCGGTCAGCGCGGTCAACGTGATCATCTCGCGCAGGTAGCGGAGCGACGTCGCGTAGTCCATGTCGCCCATGGTGTAGATCGCCTCCTTGCCGAGGCGCAGCACCGCGGGAGAGTACCCCGCGAGGGTTCGGGCGAGCTCGGAGACCGTCGCGTCGAGCTCGGCGTCGGGCACCACGCGCGTCGCGAGGCCGATCTCCCGGGCCTCGACGGCGCCCACGCGGCGTCCGGTCAGCACGAGGTCGAGCAGCACCTTGCGGCTCCCCGTCGCGCGCAGGATCGGGGCCGACACGACCATCGGGAGGAGACCGATCCCGATCTCCGGGAGCCCGAACACGGCGCTCTCGGCGGCGATCGTGAAGTCCGGCGCGACCGCGAGCCCGCATCCGCCCGCCAGGGCGAAGCCCTGGACACGCGCGATCACCGGTGCTCCCACGCGGTGCATCGCCTCGATCACGCGCGCGACGCCGTCGAAATGACGCCGATAGGCGTCGATCGTCTCGTGGACGAGGAGCTCGGAGAGGTCGGCGCCCGCGCAGAAGGCGCGCTCGCCGGCTCCGCGCAGCACGATCACGCGCACCACGGGGTCGCGCCCCGCCTCCTCGAACGCGGCCTCGAGCTCGTCGAGGGTCCGGCGGTCGAGGGCGTTGCGGCGCTCTTCCCGGTCGATCGTGAGCGTCCGTACGCCCGCGGCGTCCGTCGCGACGCTGACCTGGGCCATCGCTCAGCGCCCGGCGCTCGCGGCGAACGCGCGCTCGATCGCGGCTGCGGGGAGCGGCGGCGCAAAGCCCGACTTGCCGCCGGCGCCCGCCGCGGGAAGCTTGGTTCCGTGCTTCTGGGCCTCGATCTTCTTCTTCACCTCGAACTCGAAGCCGGGATCGTTCGCCTCGTCGTGACACGAGCCGCAGATCTGGAGGATCACGCAGGAGTCGCACTTGTCGGTCAGCGACACGATCGTCCCGACCTTCGACGCCTCGGGCTTCACGTGTTCGCCGCCGGGTCCGTGGCAGCTCTCGCAGCCCACGGCGGCGAGATCGCCATGGACGTCCAGCTTGCCGGCCTTCGCGTCCGCCGGGAAGCCGCCACTCCGGCCGAAGCCGGTGGTGTGACACTTCAGGCAGTCGGCCGCCTCGGCCTTGCCCTTCGCGCGGAGCGGGTCCACGGCGCGGGCGTGCGCCCCCTTCGCCCAGGTGGCGTACTCCGCGGCGTGGCAGCCCTCGCACGCCTTCGACCCCACGTAGGCGGCGGTCACGGGGAGCAGGTCCTCTCGCGGCTTGCGCCGCACCAGCAGGATCTTGCGCTTCTCCTCGAGCGGAAGGGCCGCGAGCTTCGCGTTGGCCGCGTGGGAGATGCGCGGCAGGAAGCTCGCGTAGGAGAAGCCGAGGCTGTGCTGCGCGTCGTGACAGTGGAGGCACTGGGGCTCGTAGTTCCCGTCCTTCACGAGCCCCGGCGAGAGGTGCGGTCCGCCTCGCCCGTGACAGCTCTCGCAGCCCACGTCCTCGAGCTCGCGCGTCGGCGGCGACATGGTATAGCCGCCCGGCTTCCCGAAGCCGACCACGTGGCAGCTCACGCACTCCGCGTCCTTGTCCGCGGCGTGCTTCACGAGCGTGTCGAAGGCGCCGGCGTGGTTCGTGAGGAGCCACGTCTGCTCCTCCTTCACGTGGCAGACGGCGCAGAACTCGTTGCCGCTGTAGCCGGTCTGATGGAGCAGCATCGGCACCGGTACCCCGACCAGCTTCGCGATCCGCATCTTCATGAGCGGCGGGTCGCGATCGTCGCGCCAGCCCTGGACGTGGGCCTGGATGCGGCCGTCCGCGCCGACCAGGAAGACGTCGGGCACGCCGACGAGCGCGCCGTACGCGGTGCGCGTCTTCAGGTCGGGATCGAACACCACCGGGAAGAAGTCGAGGCCGTCGCTCTTCAGCCGCGCGCGCACGGCCTCGCGCCGGTCCGAGATCTCGATGCCGACGAGCTCCGGTCGCTTGTCGGCGGGAAGGGTCGGCAGGTAGTCCTTCATGAACTCGAGCATGTGGTGGCAGTGCGGGCAGGTATGGAGGAAGAACGCGATGATCACCGGCTTGCCGCGGAGCGAGGACAGGTGGAAGTCTTCGCCGCCCTCGAGCCGCGGCGCGCTGAAGTCGGGCGCCATCGGGGCCTCGGGCTGCAGCGCTTCCTCCTCGCCCGGCGCGGAGAGGCGTAGCGCCTGACGGAGCTGCACCTCGACCGAGGCGGCCGGGTCCGTGCCCTCCGTCGAGAAGCCCGCCATGCCGAACGAGATGTAGCCCTCGGGGTCGACACCGATCACCGCCACGGGGACGCGCAGCTGGAGACGCTGCGCGATGTCACCGCTCGAGTCGTCGAGCACGCGATAGGCGATCGCGTGCTCGCGCGCGAAGGCCTCGAGCTTCGCGCGGGTCGTTCCGAGGCCGACGCCCAGGATCTCGAAGTTGTTGGGGCCGCGCAGCGGCGCGATCGCGCCGATCGCCTTCGCCGCGACGGCCGCCTCCGGCACCTCCGGATTGAAGAGGAAGAGGACGAGCCGCTTGCCGAGCAGCGAGCCGACCGACACCCGCTCGCCCTGGAGCGTGTAGCCCTCGAAGGCGGGGAGGGGACGCTCGTCGGGCCGGCGTCGGGGCGGCTCGCTCGTCGTCGCCGTGCTCTGCGCGGTGACCGCCTCGCCAGGCGCAGCGGACGCCGGCGCTGCTCGGGTCTGGGTCGCGACCGGATCGGTCGCGGGGCTCGGCGCCGCCGCCGCGCGGGCCGCGTCGTCGCCGCCGCTGCACGCGAGCGCGAGACCCGCGACCAGGGCGAGCACGACGGTCCAGGGGCGCACGGGCGGCAGGATACGAAGAGGGCCCGGGCCGGGCAAGCGAATCGAGGCACGAGCGCGGATTGCCCGCGGCGCGCGCTCGATCCCTACTTCGGCTTCGTCGCCTTGAGCTCCGCGAGCCGCTCCTTGAAGAACGCGTTCTCCGGCTCGAAGGTGAGCGCCGTGAACAGGTTCCGCGTCGCCGCGACCACGTCGCCCCGCGCGAGATCGGCCTGGGCGAGGGCGAAGTAGCGCTTGCCGTTGGGCGTGCGCCCGCCGCGGTCTTCGGCGGCACGGCGGCCGGCCTCGGCGTTCGCCTCGACGAGCGGCATGCGCACGTTCGCGTCGCCGCCGTTGTCGAGGCGCTCGTCGTAGAGCATGCGGCGGCGCGGGTCGCGGAGCACGGAGTACGCCTCCGCCACGCGCTTCGAGACGCGCTCCGCCGCCATCCGCACCTCCTCGCCGAACTGGCGATGCAAGTTCGGATGGAAGCGGCGCGAGGCGGCGTGATACGCCTGGCGCACGGCGTGGCTCTGGGCCTTCCGATCGACGCCGAGCAGCGCGTAGTAGTCGAGCTCGTCGATGATGCGCGCGAGCGCGCGGATCTCCTCCACGTCCGTCGCCGTCGGTGCGGACATGCGCTCAGCGCTCCAGGTCCACGTCGACGTCGAGGTCGACCGCGACGTCGCTCGTAGGATGGGGCGAGAGATCGGCACTGCGGCTGCGATCGAACAGCTCGTCGCGCGACTCGAGCGGCACGGGCTCGTCCGCGGCTCCGTCGAGCCCCTCGATCTCGAGGCCGTCCTCGCGCGCCGCTCCGGGCTCGGGCGTCGCGGTGTAGCCGCCCGTGATCTCGAGCGACTCGCGGTCGAGGCCCTCCGCGGTCGAGGGACCGTCCGTCTCGAGCGCCGAGCGCTCGAGCTCGATCTCGGCCTCGGGCTCCGCCTGCGCCAGCTCGCCGTCGGCCGGCTCGAGCGCGGGAAGCTCGGGGAGCTCCTCGGGCAGATCGGCCGAGAGGTTCGCCTCGAGCTCGTCGAGCACCTCGATCTCGTCCTCGGCCGTGCTCGAGGCAGGCGTCGAGACGGAGGTGGCAGCGGCCGTGGCAGCCGCGGTCGGCGGGGACGTCGGGGCGACCGGGGGCGCGGGCGGCGCCTGCGGCTTCGCCACGGGCGCCGCCGGCTTCGGCGACACGACCGTCGCAGACGCTGCGCTCGTCGCCGCCGCGGCGACGGACGGCGTGGGCGCGGGCATGGGCGGTCGCGCGGGAGCGGACGGCCGCGCGGGTGCAGGCGCTTGCGCGCTCCCGCTGCGCGCGGCGGCCGCCGCGGCGACCGCCTGTGCCGCGGCGCCGGGCCTGCTCGAGCCCGGCTGGATCGGCGCCGGCGCCGCCGTGACCACGTTCTCGACGGGATTCTTCGCGAGGATGCGCTTCAGGTCCTCCTCGGAGAGACCGGAGGAGAGCGTGATCCGGGTCGACGCCGTCTGACCGCTCTCGGTGTCCTTCGCGGTCACCTCCACGAGGCCGTCGCTATCGATCTCGAACGTCACGGCGATCTTCACGTCGCCGCGCCGCGCCTTCCGGAAGCCCGCGAACTCGAACTGTCCGAGCAGCTCGTTCTCCGCCGCCTGGCGCGACTCGCCCTGGTAGACGCGGATCTTCACGCTCTCCTGGTTGTCCTGGAAGGTCGTGAACAGGCGCGTCTGCTCGATCGGCACCGGCGTGTTGCGGTCGATCACCGTCTCGGCGAGGCCGCCCGCGACGCCCACGCGCAGCGAGAGGGGCGTCACGTCGAGCAGGTAGGCGTCCTGGGTGTTGTGCACCAGCGACGCCGCGTGGATCGCCGCGCCGAGGGCTACGACCTCGTCGGGATTCACGTCGCTGCGCGGCTCCTGCTGGAAGTAGTCGCGCACGGCCGTGCGGATCAGGGGAAGCCGCGTCGGGCCGCCCACCAGGATCACGCCCGCGAGGTCGCGCGTCGTCAGGTTCGCCTGCTGCAGCGCCTCGTCGCAGACCTTGAAGGTCCGCATGATGAGGTCCATCACGAGCGACGAGTACTCCTGCACGGTGAGGCGTCGCTCGACGGAGCGTCCGTTTCCGTCGGGCCCCATCACGATGTCGGGGATGCGGATCTCCACCTCGTCGTCCATCGACAGGCCGCGCTTCGCCGCCTCGGCGGCGACCTTGAGCTTCTCCAGGGCGTACGGATCGCTCCGCAGGTTGATGCCTTCCTTCGCCAGGAACTCGTCGGCCAGGAGGTCGATCAGGCGGTCGTCGAAGTCGTCGCCGCCGAGGAACGTGTCGCCGCAGGTGGAGAGCACCTCGAACACGTCCTTCCCGATCTCGAGCACCGAGATGTCGAAGGTGCCGCCGCCGAGGTCGTAGATCGCCACGCGCTGGGTCAGGCCCTTGCCGAAGCCGTAGGCGAGGGCGGCGGCCGTCGGCTCGTTCAGCATGCGCAGCACCTCGAGGCCCGCGATCCGCGCGGCGTCCTTCGTGGCCTGGCGCTGGTTGTCGTTGAAGTAGGCGGGCACCGTGATCACGGCCTTGGTCACGGGCTGGCCGAGCTTCGTCTCGGCCACCTGCTTCATCTCGCGCAGGATCAGCGCCGAGATCTCCGGCAGCGAGTACTGCTGCCCCCGCACCTGGATGCGCACGCCGTGGTTCGGTCCCTCGACGATCTCGTAGGCGCAGATGGCGCGGGCCTTCTTCACCTCCTCCGAGAAGAAGTAGCGACCGATCAGCCGCTTCGAAGACGACACCGTGTTGTGAGGGTCGTGGATGATGTTGGCGCGCGCCGCGTTGCCGACCGTGATCTTCCCATCCGCGCCGAACGCGACGACGCTGGCGGTGATGCTCTCTCCGTACGCGTTGGGCAGCACCTCGGTGCTCCCGCCGCGCGCCACGGCGACGCAGGAGTTGCTGGTCCCGAGATCGATGCCGACGGCGAGCTCCGCCATTCCGTTTCCTCCCTGCTCGCGGGGGCCGTACCGGTCGCCGGGTGCGCAGGGGCGCACCGGCCGCCGGGTCGCACCGGGAGCAGCCATTCCTCCATCGGCAGAACCCGGAAGCGCCTGAACCTGCGTCTCCGACGCCGCTCCCTGCTCGCCGCTCGGGAGGCCTCGTGCTATCTCCCGGCCCATGTCCGGCCATTCCAAATGGGCGACGATCAAGCGCAAGAAGGGCGCAGCGGACGCCAAGCGCGGGAAGATCTTCACCAAGATCATCCGGGAGATCGCGACCGCGGCCCGCATCGGGGGCGGCGACCCGGGCGGGAACCCGCGGCTGCGGCTCGTGATCGACAAGGCGCGCGCCGCGAACATGCCCAAGGACAACATCGAGCGGGCGATCAAGAAGGGAACCGGCGAGGGCAGCGAGGCCGCGTACGAGGAGGCGGTCTACGAAGGCTACGGCCCGGGCGGCGTCGCGATCCTGATCGAGGCCCTGACCGACAACAAGAACCGGACCGTCGGAGAGATCCGCCACGTGCTCTCCAAGTACGGGGGAAACCTCGGCGCGAACGGCTGCGTCTCCTTCCTGTTCGAGAAGAAGGGCGTCCTCTCCTTCGAGCGCGGGGGGATGGACGGCGACGCTCTGCTCGAGGCGGCCCTCGACGCCGGCGCCGAGGACGTGGTCGAGTCGCCCGACACGCTCGACGTCACGACCACGCCCGCGAGCTTCGAGATGGTGCGCGAGGCCCTCGCCCGACGCGGCTTCGTGACGGAGAACGCGCAGATCACGATGCAGCCCACGACGACGACGAAGCTCGAGGGCCAGGAGGCCGCCACCATGCTGCGGCTCTCCGAGGGACTCGAGGACCTCGACGACGTGCAGAGCGTCTACGCGAACTTCGACATCTCCGACGAGGAGATGGCGAAGTTCGCCTGATCCCGCCGGCCGCCCCCCCGAGGCCGGCAGGAGACACGGTCGAATCGAGCGCCGGCGGACGACTGTCGGCGCAGGCGGGGGCCATGCGCATCCTGGGAATCGATCCCGGCTCGAGTTGCACCGGCTACGGCCTCGTGGAGCGCGGCGCCGGCCGGGCGGGCGCGCGCGGCGTCGCCCATCTCGCGCACGGAACGCTCCGCCCGCCGCGGGGAGCGAGCTTGCCCGTGCGCCTCGCCGCCCTCCAGCGCGCCTTCGCCGAGCTGCTCGAGTCGCTGCGCCCCGACGTCGCCGTCGTCGAGCGCGCCTTCGTCGCGGCGAGCCCCCGGGCCGCACTGGTCCTGGGCCACGCGCGCGGCGTCGCCCTCGCGGCGCTCGGCGGCGCGGGCGTCCCGGTTCACGAGCTCGCGCCGGCCGAGATCAAGCTCGCGATCGCGGGCAGCGGCGTCGCAGAGAAGCGTCACGTGCAGGCGATGGTGCAGCGCCTCCTGGCGCTCCCGGCGGCGCCCTCCCGCGACGCCGCCGACGCCCTCGCCGCCGCGCTCTGTCACGCGCAGGCGGGTCGCCTCGTCGCGCTCGGGGCCCGCCGGAGCCGTGCCGGTGCGACCCTCTGGCGGAGCGCACCGCACCGCGCCGACGCCTCGCGCGCGCCGTCCGCCGACGCGGCCGACGCGCTGCGCACCCTCGGCGGGCGCAGCGCGCGCTTCGTGCTGAGGCGCAGATGATCGCCTCCCTCGAGGGCGTGCTGCGCGAGAAGACGCCGCAGCGGGTCGTGATCGACGTGGCGGGCGTGGGCTACGAGGTGCTGGTCCCGCTGTCCACGTTCACGGAGCTTCCCCAGGAGGGGAAGACCGTGGCGCTCCGCATCCACACCCACGTGCGCGAGGATGCGATCCAGCTCTACGGGTTCGCGAGTGCGCGCGAGCGCGCGTTGTTCGAGCTCTTGATCCGCGCGAGCGGCGTGGGGCCGCGGCTGGCCCAGGGGATCCTCTCGGGCATGGAGCCGGCGCGGCTCCTCGAAGCCCTCGCCGAGGGCGACGTCGCCGCCCTGCGCAGCGTGCCAGGCCTCGGCCAGAAGAAGGCGGAGCGTCTCGTGGTCGAGCTGCGCGAGCGAGCCAGCGAGCTGCGGCTCGCGCACGCCGCGCCCGCGGCGCGGCCCGCCGGGGGCGCTGCGATCGCACGCGGGCCCGCAGATGCCGGCACGGAGGAGGCGCTTTCGGCGCTGCTGAACCTCGGCTACGCGAAGCCCCAGGCGCAGCGTGTGATCGACGAGGCCCGCAGCGAGGCCGGCGCCGAGGCGAGCGTGGAGGCGCTCTTGCGCTCGGCGCTGCGCCGCCTCTCGCGCTGAGCGGGAGCCGAACCAAGGAGGACGGATGGAGCGCGCGATGGTGACGGCCGAGGCGCTGCCCGAGGAGCGTGGGATCGAGGAGCGGCTGCGCCCGCAGTCCCTCGCCGAGTTCGTAGGCCAGCCGAAGCTGCGCGAGAACCTCGGTGTGTTCGTGGCGGCGGCGCGGGAGCGCCGCGAGCCCCTCGACCATCTGCTCTTCTACGGTCCACCGGGCCTCGGGAAGACGGCCCTCGCCCACATCGTCGCGCGCGAGATGAACGCGCAGTTCCGCGCCACGAGCGGTCCCGTACTGGAGCGACCCGGCGATCTCGCGGCCCTGCTCTCGAACCTCGAGCCCGGAGACGTGCTCTTCATCGACGAGATCCATCGCCTCTCGCCGGTGGTCGAGGAGATCCTCTACCCGGCGATGGAGGACTTCCAGCTCGACCTCGTGATCGGCCAGGGACCGAGCGCGCGCTCGCTGCGGCTCGACCTGCCCCGCTTCACGCTGGTCGGCGCGACGACGCGCGCGGGCCTCCTCTCCTCCCCGCTGCGGGACCGCTTCGGCTGGGTGACGCGGCTCGAGTACTACCCCCCCTCGGACCTGGTGCGGATCCTCGAGCGCGGCGCGCGCCTGCTCGGGATCGCCCTCGAGGCGGAGGCAGCGGGCGAGATCGCGCGTCGCTCGCGGGGGACGCCGCGCATCGCGAACCGTCTCCTGCGGCGGGTGCGCGACTACGCGCAGGTGAGTCACCCGGAGAGCCCGCGCGTCGAGCACGGAGACGCGCGCCTGGCCCTCGAGCGCCTCGACGTCGACGACGCGGGCTTCGATACGCTCGACCGCGCCCTGCTCCGGACGCTGATCGAGAAGTACGAGGGCGGGCCGGTCGGGATCGACACGCTCGCCGCCGCCCTCGGCGAGGACCGCGGCACCCTGGAGGACTTCGTCGAGCCGTTCCTGCTGCAGGGCGGCTTCCTCGACCGCACACCGCGCGGGCGCATGGCGACGCGCCTCGCCTACGAGCACTTCGGGCGCTCCGCACCGACCTCGCGCCGGGCGGGGCAGGGGAAGCTCTTCTAGCGGCCGCCGGCCCGCAGGGCCGGCGGAGTTCCCGGCAGCCGGCCGCGATTGTGGAGCACGCGCACCTGGCCGGTCTGGTCCCAGGGATCGACCACGACGAGGTCGTCGAGCCCGTCGCCGTCGAGGTCCGCCACGCGACCCAGGCCGTCGCTCGGCACGTCCTGCGACACGCTCTCGCCGGAGAAGCCCGGGCCGGTCTCCTCCTTGCTGCCGAGCTGTACCACCAGCTCGTCGGGGCCGCGGCCGAAGGCGAGATCGCGCCGCCCGTCGCCGTTCCAATCGCCCTCGGCGGTCGGCAGCAGGCCGACCACGCTCCCCGTCGCGAAGTCGAGGCGCAGCGTGATCGAGCGCTCGAAGGAAGGCCTGGGCGGCGGGCCCACGGTGCCGTGGGGCGGGATCGGGGTCACCCGCACGTCCACCACCGCGCGGCTCGTGGTGAGGATCCGGGCGAGCTGCACGACGCCGAAGGCCAGCCGCGCCGCCACCAGCTCCATGCGCCCGTCGCCGTCGAGATCGCGTGGCTCGAGGGTCACCAGTCCGTCGGGCTCCTCGAAGCGCAGGCTCGGCTTCGTGAGGTCCTGCACGCCTCCGCCCGGGTTCAGGAAGACCTCGGTCAGGCTGCGGCTGCGCAGCAGGCTCCCCGCCGTGCGATGCACGACCAGGTCGGCGAGGCCGTCGCCGTCGAGGTCCTGGGCGAAGAGCCGGAGCGAGGTCGCGCGGGGGCGGAGCTCCTCTTCCGGCGTGAAGGGGCGGAGGGCGAGCACGCGGGTCGGTCGACGCGAGAGCCCCCCTTCGCCCAGGCGATGCACCGCGACACGGAAGCGAGACAGGGCGAAGAGGTCGAGACGTCCGTCGCCGTCGTCGTCCGCGCGCTCCAACACCGGCCAGTGCAGCTCCGCCACGAGGAGCTCGTCGCGGATGCGCTGTCCTCCGCCGCGGACGTCGTACTCCGCGTGCACCGGGAACGAGACGCGCTGGACGTCGGCTCCTTCGAGCGCCACGAGCCGCGCGCCGTCGAGGTCGGGCACGAGGGCGCGCGTCCGTCCGTCGCCCGCCCAGTCGTCGAGGAACGTCAGGCGCGCGAGCTCGTGGCCGCGCGGCGGGAGGGGGGCCGGAGGATCGAGGGCGATGGAGCGGGACGCATCGGACGCGCCGGGGATCACGATGCGCAGCGCCTCCGGACCGAGGAGCACGATCGCGTCCGCACCACCGGTCCGCGGCGGCCCGATGTCGAACGCCACCGTCTCCCGCGGGACGAGGAGCTGTGCGCTCGGCTCGCTGGGCAGCCGCCCGGCGGCGTCCCGAGCGAATACGCACAGGCGTCGCCGCTCGCCCGGGGCGCTGCCCTCGACCGCGACCACCACGAGATCGCGGCCCGGCCGTGTCGCGTCGAAGCGGGCGGGCCAGGCCTCGAGCGGGCGCCCGGGCACATGCAGCGTCTGGAGCTCGAAGGGCCCGTCGGCGGCCGGCGCCTCGTCGGCCCGGGCGCCGGCCGGCGCCGACAGCTCCAGGCAAACCCCGAGAGCGAGGGCGAGGCAGAGGCCGGAGGAGAGCTTCCGGAGAGCGCTTCGCATCCCGCCGCGAGAGTAACCGCCCTCAACGCCTGCAAGGCACCGGCCGAAGAAGAGAGGACGCGAGTCACGTGCCGACGAGGAGGGCGGGGTCGCAGTGCGGGCCCTCATGCGAATCACGATGCTGCTGGCCGGGCTGGTGCTGCTCGCACTCGGTGGGGCCGCCGTGGCGGCGAGCCGCGCGCCGACCGCGGGCTGGAGCCGTGCGCTCCAGCGGGGCGTCAAGGCGGGTGGTGCTTTCGCGGGGGTGCCCGACGTGGCCTCCGGGCTCAACGGCGCGCCGGGCTTCGCGGCCCTCGGCCTCGGCTTCGCGCTGACCGTCTTCGCGGTCTGGCCGCGCCGCGAGCGCAAGGTGAACGTCGCACAGCGCCAGGCGAGCGACGCCGAGCTCACTGCGGTCCAGGCTCCCGAGATCGACAAGAAGGCCCAGCGCCGGACCGCGAAGCAGGCCGAAGCCCTCGCGAAGAAGGGCGACGCCGTGGCCGCGGCGGAGATGCTGCTCGAGGCCGGCCTGGCGGACCGGGCGGCCGACCTCTTCGTGCAGGCCGAGCAGTTCGTGCGCGCCGCCGAGGTCCGTCACGACCAGAACCGATTCATCGACTCGGCCGAGCTCTACCAGCGCGCGGGCAAGTGGGACACGGCAGGCCAGATCCTCTCCACCCAGAGCGAGTGGGCCAAGGCCGCGGAGTGCTTCCTCAAGGCCAAGCGGATGTCCGTCGCGGCCGAGATGTTCGAGAAGGCCGGCGAGTTCCGTCGCGCGGGCGACTGCTTCGTCGAGGCCGGCTTCCAGCGCCACGCGGCCCAGGCGTTCGTGAAGGCTCAGGCCTGGCCCAAGGCTGCGGCGTGCCTCGAGTCGGTGATCGTCGAGGAGTTCTCGCGCACGGGAGCGGGACAGGACCCGAAGAAGCAGAAGGAGCTGCGCACCCTCGTCCTGCAGGCGGCGAAGCTCCACGAGCAGGCGGGAAGCCTCGAGAAGGCCCAGGCCGTGCTCGAGCGCGGGAGCTGCTTCGGAGCCGCAGCGGAGATCGCGCTGCGCTGCCAGCGCTTCGCCCAGGCGGCGGACCTCTTCCAGCGGGCCGGCGATCCGTTGAAGGCGGCCCAGGCGCTGCGCCAGCTCGGCGAAGACGCCGAGGCGGCGCGGATCCTGGGCGAGTACCACCGCGATCGGGGCGAGGAGGAGGAGGCTGCGACGGCGTTCGAACAGGCCGGCGAGTACCTCTCGGCGGGGGACCTCTACCGCAAGCTCGAGCGACACGCCGAAGCGGCGGCCTGCTACGAGCGCTACGGCGACGCCGCCCTCGCCGCCGACATGTTCCGGCTCGCGGGCGAGACCGCCCTCGCGGCCGCGGCCTACGAGCGCGCGAACCGCTACGCCGACGCTGCGGAGTGCTGGGCACTGGTCGGCGACCGCGCGCGCGAGGCCGAGCTGCTGGCGAAGGCCGGCCACCTGCTCCGGGCCGGCGAGATCCTGCACGAGATGGGCCGGACCGACGACGCGATCAAGCTCCTGCAGCAGGTCGACGCGGGCTCGATCGACTTCGCCGCGGCGTCCTCGCTCCTCGGCCGCATCTTCCGCGCCCGTGGCCAGCACTCCCTCGCGGTCAAGAAGCTTCGCCAGGCGATCGGGGACGCCGAGCTCTCGCGAGAGAATCTCGGGGCCTACGTCACGCTGGCGGAGGCGCACGAGGAGGCCGCGGAGTGGGCGCCGGCCGTCGACATCTACGAGAAGATCCTCGCGTTCGACTACCACTACGGCGACGCGAAGGCGCGCCTCGAGAGCGCGAAGCAGAAGGCGGCGGCGGAGAAGGCGGAGTCGGCCCTCGGGAGCACGTCGCCCTCGCGGCCCGCCGGCACGCCAGCGACCCAGCCCGGCCGCTACGAGATCGAGGGAGAGCTCGGCCGGGGCGGGATGGGCATCGTGTACAAGGCGCGCGACACCGTGCTGGATCGGATCGTCGCGTTCAAGGTGCTGCCCGACGCGCTGAAGGAGAACCCGCAAGCGCTCAAGAACTTCCTGCGCGAGGCGAAGAGCGCCGCCCAGCTCAACCATCCGGGCATCGTCACGGTCTACGACGCGGGCGAGCAGGACGGCCGCTATTACATCGCGATGGAGTACGTCGACGGCACCACGCTCAAGGAGATCGTGCGGCGGCGCGGCGCGATCGCGCCGAGCGGCGTGGGGCACGTGCTGGTGCAGATGTGCGAGGCGCTGGCCTACGCCCACGACAAGAAGATCGTCCACCGCGACATCAAGACCGCGAACACCATGTGGACGCGCGACCGCAAGGCGAAGATCATGGACTTCGGCCTCGCGAAGGTGGTCGAGGAGGTCCGCAACCACACCACGCTCGTGTCCGGGACGCCCTACTACATGAGCCCGGAGCAGACCCTGGGCCGCAACGTCGACCACCGGACCGATCTCTACTCGCTCGGCGTCACCCTGTTCGAGCTCGCCACGGGCAGCCTGCCGTTCCGCGAAGGCAACGTGCCCTACCACCACGTCCACACCCCGCCGCCGGACCCGCGCAGCGTGAACGAGAACCTCCCGCCCGTCCTCGCCGAGATCATCCTGCGCTGCCTGCAGAAAGATCCCGAGCAGCGCTACGCGTCGGCACGCGAGATCGTGGCCGAGCTGCGGGCCGCCGCCGGCCAGGGAGGCCTGAAGTTGAAGCCCGCTTGACGCGGCGGGTCAGGAGGGCGCGCGCGTCGCCAGCTCGTGACGGTTTCGTCACATCCGTGACATCGGGATCACTGGAATCCGCCCCGCCAACCCGATCCAGCGTCGAACGACGTTCGAATTTGTGACCTGGGTCACGGCAAGTCACTGGATCGAAACCGGAAACCGCGAGGTCGAAGAGAGCCGAAGAAGAGCGTCTCCGTGGCACGCGGCTTGCTTCTGCGCCGCTCAGCGTCGTGCCGGATGAACACGGCGTGAAGGCCAGGCGCCCGAACGGCGGGCCGCGGGGAGGCGGAGCCGGGTGCCAGATCTCTGATGGGGGGGAGAGTGGCTCAGCAACGGACGATCGCAGAGAAGATCTCGTGTACCGGGATCGGTCTGCACAGCGGAAGGCCGGTGGAGCTCACGCTCCATCCGGCGCGCGTGGACTCGGGCATCGTGTTCGTGCGGAGCGAGGGGGGGCGCACCGTCGAGATTCCGGCCGCCGCGCACCAGGTGAGCTCGACCCGGCTCGCCACGTCGATCGGGCGCCCGGGCGAGGAGATCTCGACCGTCGAGCATCTGCTGGCCGCGCTCTACGGCCTCGGCATCGACAACGCGCGCATCGAGCTCGACGGGCCCGAGGTCCCGATCATGGACGGGAGCGCCGCCTCGTTCGTGTTCCTGATCCGCGCCGCCGGGATCTTCGAGCAGCGGGCGCCGCGACGCATGCTTCGCCTGCGGCGAGCCGTCGAAGCCCGCGCGGGCGAGAAGTGGATTCGCGTGGAGCCGGCGCGCAGCCTGCGCATCTCCTATCAGATCGACTTCGCCCACCCGGGCATCGGCCGGCAGTCGATCGAGGGCTTCGAGCTCACGCCGGAGCGCTTCGAGCGCGAGATCTGCCGCGCGCGCACGTTCGGCTTCCTGCACGAGGTGCAGGCCCTGTGGCGCTCCGGCCTGGCCCAGGGCGGCTCCCTCGAGAACACGATCGTGCTCGACGAGTCGCGGGTGCTGAATCCCGAGGGCCTGCGCATGCCGGACGAGTTCGTGCGCCACAAGGTGCTCGACCTGCTCGGCGACTTCGCGTTGCTCGGCCTGCCGCTCCTGGCGCACGTGCGCGTCGTGCGGGGTGGCCACGCGCTGCACCAGCAACTCCTCGCGACGCTGCTCTCGGATCCGACGAACTACGAGATCAGCATGCCGACGGGCTGGACGCCGCCCTTCGAGGCGGAGGCCGGCCGCCTGGGAGGCGTCGCGTTGCGCGCGAGCGCCTGAAGCCAAGGTTCGACGAAGACGGGGCGTGAGAGGGCGGCGCCGGATCGCAAGATCCGGCGCCGTCAACGTTCTGGTCGTGTTCCCGCCGCCCGAGCACGACCCCGAACGGTTCAGGACGCCCGCTCGAGCGCCTCGATCGCATGCGCGAGCCGTGCGATTCCATGGGCGTCGGTGAACTCGATGCCCATCCCCGCCGACGACCCCTCGCCGGCGGGCTCGTGGGCGAATACGACGCGGCCCGGGAGCTCGTGGACCCGATCGCTCCCCGGCAGGCAGAAGCGGACCACGAGGCGCGTGCCTCGGGGCAGCGGCCGCGCCGTCTGCACGAAGAGCCCGCCCGCGCCGAGGGTGGTGGCCACGTCGCAGCGCTCGACGTCCTGCACGGCGTATCGGACGGAGATCCGTACCGTGCGGCGTCGGAATCGCCGGGTGGCCGGGGGCTCGACGGGCGCCGCGGCGGAGGTTTCCGCCGCTTCGTCACCGGGAGCCTCCGAGGCGCGGCTCATACCGAGTCGGCCCAGGCGAGGACGACGCGGCGCAGGAGCGCCGCAGCGGCGGGCGTGGCGTCGACGAGCGCGCACAGGTCGACTCCGTCTTCGAGGCGCGGCGCCGATGCCCGGCGGGCGTCCTCGAGGAGCGCCACGAGGGCCCCGCGCAGCTCGCCGCCCGAGGCGTCGAGGGCGGAGGCGTGGGCGAGGGCGCGCAGCTCCTCGCGCCAGCCGTGGAAATCGATGTCCGCGATCTCCTCCGGAGACGTGTCGGAGAGGCGCCTCGACAGGCGGCGCCGCGCGCGCCAGCCGATGGCCGAAGCCAGCCGGTTCACCAGGGCGCCGTCGCCCACTACGGCGTCGCGCTCGTGCACGAGGCCCGCCACCACCAGGGCCACCTCGCGCAGCGCCGCTGCGTCGAGCGGCACGAGCGCAGGTGCGCAGAGCTCTCCCTCCGCGCGGAGGGCGAGCTCCCGGAAGCGAGCGCGCGGTGCCTCGGCCGGGCGCTCGTCCACTCCGCTCCCGCCGAGCGCCTCGCCGAGCTCGTTCGCGATCTCCCGGAAGGCCAGACGCACGCGTTCCCAGACCACCTGCTCGAGGCTCGGCTCGTGGGCGACGGCAAGGCGCAGGCGATCCGGAGCGACGTCCCGCTCCTCGGGCGATGCCACGCCGAGGGCCCGAAGCAGCGCGAGACCGTTCGCCGCAGCGTCCTCCGCGGCGCGGCCGCGGGCGATCCGCAGGAGCGAGCGGATCGATCCGGCGCGCGTCGGACGGAGCTCGAGCAGCTCGCGATGGCGCCGGCGCGCCTCGTCCCAGCGCGCGGGGATGTGGGTCAGGAGCTCCGCGAGCGCCTCATGGGCCTCGCGCGCGTCCGGCTGCGCGGCGAGGGCGCGCTCGTAGGCGTCGATCGCGCCGTGCACGTCCTCGAGCGGTCCCGCGCGGAGCCGGGCGAGCTGGAGGAGCACACGCGCGAGCCCGGCGCGGTCGAGCTCGTCTTGACGCGCCGCGAACTCCTGGAGCCGATCCGCGGCCGCGCGCCACTCGCCGAGCCCCCGGAGCAGCCGGGCCGTCGCGAGCGCGGCCTCGACCGCGTGGGAATCTCGCGCCGCAGCCTCGCCGTATGCCCTTGCCGCATCGCGCTGCTCGCCGCGCGCCTCGTGCGCGACGCCGCGGAGCCAGAGCAGCCGCGCGGCGATCTCGTCCGGAGGCGAGAGGTCGAGCGCGAGCTCGACCGCCTCGAGCACCTCGGGGAAGCGCGACGCCTCGGCCAGGAGCTCGGCCAGGGCCGTCCATGCCCCGACGTGACACGCATCGGAGTCGAGCGCGGCGCGCAGGTGCGCTTCGCGATCCGCCGGCGCGCCGCCGTCGCGGGCCAGGAGCTCCGCCGCGCGCACGAGACAGGTCGCGCGCCGGGACGGCTCGACGGCGATCCCGCTCCAGCCCAGGAAGGCCTCGGCCGCGTCGCGCGATCGGCCCGCGCGCTCGAGCACGCCGGCGCGGCCTGCGTGGGCGCGCTCCTCGCCGGGCACGAGGAGCAGCGCCTCGTCGAAGCGCACGAGGGCGACGGCGTCGTCGCCCATCGCCGCCGCGGACTCGCCCAGGAGCGCGAGCCGGGCGGCGCGTCGGGGCGCGGGCTCCGCAGGCGCGCCGTGGCGCAGCCAGAGCTCGAGATGGCGCCGGGCGTTCGCCGCGTCGCCGAGCGCGAGCTCGAGCTCTCCGAGCGACGCGGCGGCGTCGGCGTGCTCGGGCGCGAGATCGAGGGCGGCGGCGTAGAGGCGCAGGGCAGAGCTCCGTGCGCCGCTCTCGCGGGCCCCCTCGGCGCCCGCGAGGGCCGTCTCGAGCCGCTCGGGGCCCACGAAGGCGATCGCGCTCGGATCGAGATCGAAGGCGCGACACGCCGCCGTGGCGGCCGCGTCGTGGCGGCCGAGCCGCAGGGCGACCCGTGCCAGGCGGGCGAAGGCGAGCGGCGAGCCGGTGTCGAGCTCCGTCGCGCGCTCGAGGCGGGCGAGGGAGAGCCGCGGCTCGTCGGAGGCGAGCGCCGCGGCGAAGACGAGGCGCGCGCAGCCTTCCGCGCCGCCCCGGAGCGTCGCGGCGCGCTCGAGCGCCGCGCCTGCCTCCGCCCGGGCGCCCGAGGCGAGCCGAAGCCGCGCCACGGCATCCCACGCTGCAGCGTGTCCGGGATCGCGCTCGCTGGCGCGAAGAGCCCGACCCAGCGCCTCTTCGACGCGCCCGAGGCGCGCCAGGACGTCCGAGAGCGCGAGCTCCTCCGCCGCGCTGCCCGGCTCCTCCGGGTCGTCGCAGACCGTCGCGTAGACGTCCGCGAAGCGCGCGTCGCGACCGAGGGCGAGGAGCGCGTCGGCGAGGCGCGCACGCAGGGCGCGCGGCGCGTCGCCCAGCGCGACGGCCGCCTCGAGGGCGTCGAGACTCGCCTCCGCGTCCGCGAGCCGCTGCTCCGCGATGTCGGCGATCGCGAGCCACACTTCGCGGCGTCGGGCGACGTCCTCCGGGGCGAGGAGCGTGAGCTCGCGCTCGTAGAGCTCGAGCGCGCCCTTCCAATCCTCCATGGCCTCGAGCAGTCGCTCGAGCGCGTGGAGGGAGATCCGATCTCCGGGCTCCGCCTCGAGCGCGGCCGCAAAGGCGCGGCTCGCCCGCGTCGTCGAGCCGAGCCGGCCCCACGCGACGTCTCCGAGGCGGCGCAGCAGGGCGGCCCGCGTCCGCGCGTCGCCGTCTTCCGCCTGGGCGAGCGCCGCGAGCTCGGCGTCGAGGCTTGCGGCGACGGTCTCGAAGTCTCCGCGCCGCTCGGCACACGCGCGGAGCGCGCGCCAGCCCGCGACGTCCCCCGGCTCCCGCGCGAGAAGCTCTCGCCACGCCTCCGCAGCGCCGGCGGCGTCGTGCAGCGCGTCCATTCGCAGGACCGCGAGCTCCCGCCAGGCAGCGGTGTCGTCGGGATCGCGCGCGACCCGCGCAGCAAGGCGATCGGCGAGCTCCCCGCTCGCCCGCTCCGCGCGCAGGAGCGCCAGCAGGCGCTCCTCGGCGTCGCGCCGCTCGAGCTCGAAACGCGCGCGCGCGGGGCCGTCGAGGTCGAGCGGCGGGGCGGCGTCGGAGAGCTCGCGCAGGTGTGCGAGCGCGCGATCGGGCGCGGCGAGGGGGCCGGCCCAGGCGCTCGCGAGCTCCGTGCGGAGGGAGTGACGCCGCTCGGCGAAGACGTCTGCCGAGGGCGAGAGCAGGGCGAGCTCCTCTTCCGCCACACGCGCCCAGGCGTCGAGGTCGCCGCTCGCGCGCAGCAGGGCGCCGAGCTCCTGGAGGAGCGGCGCGCGGGGCTCGCCCGAGGCCGCGCAGTCGTCGAGCGCACGCCGCAGCGTGGCGATCGCCGCCGCGGGCTCGTCGAGCACGCTCGAGCGCCAGCCGGCGAGCCGGCGCCAGGCCGCACCGCGCTCCGCTCCGGCGAGAAGGGGCGCGAGGTCCTCGAGGCGCGCGGCCGCGCTGCGCAGGTCGCCGAGCCGCTCGTGGAGGCGCACGAGCTCGCGCAGGACCGCCGGGTCGTGGGGCGCGATGCCGCGGGCGGATGCGAGCGCCTCGACCGCGAGAGCCGGCCGGTGGAGCCTGGTCTCGAAGAGCCGCGCGCGCTCGAGCTCGAGCGCCAGACGACGCTCCGGCAGGTCGGCGAGACGCAGCTCGGCGTCGAGGGAGGCGAGGAGGGCGTCGGGCGCATCGAGCCGCCGCAGCGCCGCCGTGCGACGCGCGAGAGCGTCGGGGTCGTCGGGACGGCCCGCGCACAGCCGCTCGAGCCACGGCAGCGCCTCCGCCGGCCCGAGCCGACTCTCCGCGATCTCCGCCGCCCGCGCGACGAGCGCGGCGCGGCCCGGGGGCGGGGAGTCGCCGTACGCGAGGCGGAGGGCGTCCATCAGGCCCGGCCAGTCCTGTGCGGCCTCGAGGGCGGCGAGCAGGGCCGCGCGACGCTCGGGACGACCGGGCTCGGCGGCGTCCGCGCGGCGCAGACACACGACGGCGTCTCCCGGGCGCGCGCAGGGCCCGGCGAGGATCTCCGCCTGTCGGGTCCAGAGCTCGGCGCGTCGCGCCTCGCTGCGCGCGTGGGCGATGGCGGCTTCGAGGGCCGGCAGGAGCTCCGGCTCGCAGCCTTCGAGCCGCGCGATCTCGAGTGCGCGCTCGAGGGCGGCCGGGTGCCCCGGAGCGAGCTCGAGCACCCGGCGCAGGTGTCGCATCGCCTCGTCGCGCCGCGAGAGCGGGCCCTGCAGCAGGGCCGCGAGCTCGAGGCGGTGGGCCACCTCCTCGGCGCCGCTCGCGCGCAGGAGCGCGCGCTCGAGGGTGGCGGCGAGCTCGGCGGCGTCGCCGCGCCGGCGATGGAGCGCGATCAGGCGCGAGAGCGTCTCCACGTCGTCGCGTCGATCGTCGAGCACGGCGCGGAAGGCGGCGGCGGCCTCGTCCTCGCGTCCTGCCGCGAGCAGCGACTCCGCGAGGCGCTGGCGCCACGCGGCGCGCTCCGGACCTGCGGCGGCCGCGTCCGCGGCGCTGCGACAGAGGTCGACGCGCGCGGCGTGCAAGCCCGCGTCCGCGTAGAGCGCCGCCAGGGGCTCGGCCACCGCCGGGCGCGGGCCGTGCTCGTCGAGAGCGGGCTCGAGGACCTCGATCGCGCCCGTCACGTCGCCGAGGCGGCGCGCGCGCAGCCCGGCGATGCGCACGCGCAGCGACGTGCGGGTGCGCGCGTTCGCGCTGCGGTCGGCCGGGGCCGCGTTCTCGAGCAGGGAAAGGCGCCCCTCGAGCACACCGACGAGATCGGCGTGACGGCCCTCCTGCTCGTAGCGCGCGATCAGGAACTCGGCGGCCGTCGCGTGGGCGGGGTCGAGGGCGAGCACGCGGCGCCAGTGGGGCTCGGCGCGCGCTGCGTCGTGGAGGCGCTCGAGGCAGAACGTCGCCGCGCTCGCGTGGAGCTCGCGCGCGCGCTCCGGATCCACGCCGGCGCCGATCTCGCCTTCCAGCGCCGCGAGCCAGGCCCCGGGATCGGGACCGTCCGCTCGAAGCAGGGCCAGGCTCCGCCAGAGTCCGGGCTGGGACGGATCGAGGGCGAGCGACGCTTCGAGGTGTCGGATCGCGCCCGCCGGATCGCCCAGGCGGTCCCGGCACAGGCGCGCGAGGCGCTCGTGGAGGGCGCGCGCCTCGTCGGGCGGCGGAGCGGGCGTCGCCGCGACGCGGGCCTCGAGCGCCGCCCGCAGGCCGGCGAAATCGCCGTCGCGCTCGAGGAACCGGATCCGCGCGTCCGAGACCGCGCGCGCTCGCTCGGGATCCTCGGTCCCGGCGAGGGCGTCGAGCACCGCGCGGGCATCGGAGACCCGTCCGAGGCGATCGCCGAGGATCAGGGCGCGCTCGAGCTGGATCGCCTCGCGCGTGGCGCCGCTCTCCCGCTCCGCGCGCACCGCGAGAGCGCCTTCGAGCTCTTCCACGTCGCCGATCTGGCGCAGCGCGTGCTCCCAGGCGTCGAGCACCCGCGCGTCGTTCGGGAACGCGCGCTGCAGGCGGGCGAGGATCGGTACCGCCTCGGCCGCCCGTCCGAGGCGCAGGCGCAAGAGCTCCGCGCGGCGGAGGTCGAGCTCCAGCGACTCGGGCGTGCCGTCGGCGAGCCCGTCGCGCCGAAGCGCGAGGCGCGACGCGAGCTCCTCGAAGCGCTCGGCCTCCTCGAGCCAGACCTCGAGCCGAGCCAGCGCCGCCGGAGGGGCGCCCGGGAGATCGACCGCCTGCGCGAGGGTCGCGATCGCGGCCGCGCGGTCGCCGACGCGCTCGGCCTGCAGCGTGGCGACGGCGAAGAGCGCCTCGGCCCGCTCGACCTCCGGCAGGAGGTCCGCGACGCGGCGTCGTGCCTCGGCGCTCTCCGCCCAGCGGCCGGCCGACGCGTGGAGCGTCGCGAGCGCGAGCCAGGAGTCGGCGTCCTCGGCGTCGACCTCGAGCGCCGCGCGCCACGCCTCGATCGCCGCGGACTCGCGCTGGAGGCCGGTCAGGATCTCGGCGCGGCGACGTCGCACGCGGAGCTTCGCGGCGTCCATCACGAGAGAGTCGAGCTCGGCCAGGACCTCGAGCTCGCCGAGCGGCTGGCCGAGGCGCGCGTGCAGGCGCGCGCACGTCTCGTAGGCGTCCACGCGCAGCGTGCGATCGGCGAGCTTGCGGGCGTAGCCCAGGGCGAGCTCGTCCCGACCGGCTTCCTCGTGGCCTCGCGCGAGGACCTCGAGCAGCTCGAGCTGCCGCTTGCGGTCGGACACGAAGGTGAGCTCGCGCGCGGCGGCCGCGAGACGCTCCTCGGGCGCGAGGGACTCGTCGTCGGCCGGGAGCGCCGCCGCGGAAGCATCGTCGTGTCGCGAGGTCGTGTCGGCCTCCGCGACCCCGACGGAGCGAGCCGTGGCGCCCGCGACGGGAGCTTCGACGGCGTCGACCTCGATCTCGATCTCGGCCGGCGCGTCCTCGTCGATCTCGATCTCGTCCTCGTGTCCGTCGGCCTGCGCCTCGGGGGCCGGCGGCGCGGCGCTCGGAGTCGCCCGCTCATCGACGGCGACCTCGGGGGTCTCGCACGCGTCCGTGGCGTCGGGGAGGAGCTGGAGCAGCCGCGTCACCGCGGCGTCGATCCGCGTGCGCTCGGCGGCCGATGCGCCCTCTCGGAGCTCCTGCCAGGTGGCGAGGGCGGCGTCTCGCTCGCCCAGGGCCTCGAGCGCCTCGGCGCGGCCGAAGCGCGCGTCGCGGCTCGCCGGCTGGGTCGCGAGGGCCTGGTCGAAATGGTGGAGGGCGCGGGCGGGATCGAGGCCGTGGCGCAGCGAGATCCAGCCGGCGTCGAGGCGCAGCGGAAGCGCCTCGGACGCGCGGAGCGGGCTCGCCACCTCGCGCTCGAGGAGCGGCAGTACCTCGTCCCAGCGCTCGGCCTGCTCGAGCAGGCGGCGGAGCTTCTGGAGGGCCGGCCGGAGCTCGGGATCGAGGCGCGCCGCCTCGCGGTAGCACGGCAGGGCGAGGTCGGGTTGCTGGCAGCGCTCCTCGAAGACCTGGCCCAGGCGCAGCACGAGGCGCGCCCGGTCCGCCGGCCTCTCGTTCGGGCTCGAGGCACCGAGGCGCAGCCAGTAGGCCGCGACGAGCTCTCGCCACTCGCCCTGCAGGAACAGGTGCTCCTCGAGGGCCGCGAAGCGCCGGTCGTCGCCGGGGCTCGCCTCGAATCGCTCTCGCAGCCGATCGAAAGTCGCGCTCAACCCCGGACCCTCCGCCCGCCGCCCCCTGGGCGCCCCGGAGCGGGACGCCCCGGGTGAAGCACGGATCTCTTCGGCCGTGCGGGCCCCGCGCTTGACGGCCTTCCCCGGGGCTGGAAGCCTCGGGCGAAGGCCCGCTTCCGGGGACAGCTACCGACGCATGAGTCCTTCCCCGACCTCCACACGGCCGGCTCCGCCGACCCCGACGCGCGAGAGCGCCGCCGAGCCCGGGCTCGACGCCACGAGTCGAGCGTCCGAGGCGTCGGCGCGCGCGTCCGGCGGCGAGCTCCCGCTGGCCGAGCGGCGGCGCCGGCGGCGCGAGCTCGTGCTCGGCGTCGCGGTGGCGGCGATCATCCTGCTCGTCGTCTTCTTCGAGCGGCGTCTCGCGATCGAGAACTTCGCGCTGCCCTTCGCCGACAGCGTGCTGTTCCTGTTCCTGAACGCGCTCAACGTGATCCTGATCCTGCTGCTCGCGTTCCTGATCGCGCGGAACCTCGTGAAGCTCGTGTTCGAGCGGCGGAGCGGCATCCTCGGCGCGCACCTGAACGCGAAGTTCGTGCTCGCGTTCGTGGCGATCGCGAGCGTGCCGACCGCGATGCTGTTCGGTGTCGCCGCGTTCTTCCTCACGGCGTCGATCGACGCCTGGTTCGACCTGAAGGTCGACCGCGCCCTCGACCAGAGCCGTCAGGTCGCCGACGCCTACTACGAGAACGCGGCGCGCGACGCCTTGTTCTGGGGACGCCGGATCGCCGACGAGATCACGGGCGAGCGCCTGCTGCGCGAGGAGTCGCGCGAGAAGCTCTCCGAGCTCGTCCATTCGCTGCAGCGGCACTACGGCCTCGGCGTGGTGGAGGTGTTCAGCGGCACGGGCGAGGAGCTCGTCGCGGCGGTGAACCCGGAGATCCCGGCCGCGACGTTCTCGCGCGCCGACAGCGAGCTCGTCCGATCGGCGCTGTCGGGGAACGCCACCTCCCGCGTGGAGGCGTCCGGCAGCGGCGACGTGATCCGCGGCGCGGTTCCGGTCTTCTCGAGCTTCCGCTCCGTCGAGACGGTCGGCGCGGTGGTCGTGAACTACGTCGTGACGACCTCGCTCACGCGGAAGGTCGCCGAGATCCACGCCGCGCTCGACGAGTATCGCCGCCTCCAGCCCAACGCCGCCCACGTGCGCACGCTCTACCTGATGGAGCTCCTGCTCGCGTTCCTCGTGATCCTGCTGCTCGCGACGTGGTGGGGCTTCCGCATGGCGAAGAGCGTGACGGGGCCGATCGGGGCCCTCGCGGCGGGCACCGAGGCGGTCGCCCGCGGCGACCTCGACGTCGAGGTCGAGACCACGAGTGACGACGAGATCGGGCTCCTCGTGCACTCCTTCAACGCGATGACCCGCGACCTGCGCGAGGCGCGCGGCAACCTCGAGCGCTCGAACGCCGAGCTCGACCAGCGCCGGCGCTCGATGGAGGTCGTGCTGCGCAGCGTGAGCGCGGGCGTCGTCTCGATCGACGCCGACGGTCGCGTCGGCACCATGAACCCCTCGGCCCAGCGCCTGCTCGGCATCCCGCCGGGGACGCCCGTCACGGGGCGCAAGCTCGAGGAGGTGCTCGTCCGGCCCGAGCAGCTGGACGCCGTGCGCGAGCTCGCGGCGAAGCTCCGGCCCGGGATCCGCGACATGATCCGGCAGCAGGTGCAGCTCCCGGCGGCGCCGGGCGAGGAGCCGAGCACGCTGCTCGTCAGCCTGAACCTGCTGCGCGACGAGGACGGCGGGAACCTCGGCATGGTGATCGTGTACGACGACTACACGCAGCTCGTGAAGGCGCAGCGCATGGAGGCGTGGCGCGAGGTCGCGCGCCGCATCGCCCACGAGATCAAGAATCCGCTCACGCCGATCCAGCTCTCCGCGCAGCGCATCCGGCGGCGCTTCCGCGAGCGGCTCTCCCGGGAGCCGGAGGACGCGCAGGTCTTCGACGAGTGCGTCGACGCGATCACGAGCCAGGTCGACAGCCTGAAGCTCCTGGTGAACGAGTTCTCGAACTTTGCGCGCCTGCCCGAGGCGACCCCGCGGCCCGACGACCTGAATCGTCTCGTGGCGGAGGTGGTCGCGAGCTACCAGGGGACCGAGGGCGTCACGCTCGAGACCGAGCTCGACCCGACGCTTCCGAGCGTCGAGCTCGACCGGGACCAGATGCGCCGCGTCCTCACGAACCTGCTCGACAACGCGATCGCCGCAGTGCGCGAGGCGCGCGAGCGGGGCTACGCGGATGCGTCGCGCGTGGAGGTGCACACCGTCTACGACGAGCCCCTCGGCACCGTGCGCTTCGAGGTGGCCGACGAGGGCGCGGGCATTCGTCCCGAGGATCGGCGGCGGATCTTCGAGCCCTACTTCTCGACCAAGCGCGGCGGAACGGGCCTCGGGCTCGCCATCGTGTCGCGGATCGTGGCCGACCATCGCGGCTACGTGCGCGTGCACGATCGTCGCCCGCGCGGCACGAGCTTCGTGGTCGAGCTCCCGGTGCGCGCATGACCCGCGTGCTCGTCGTCGACGACGAGGAGAGCATCCGGCGCTCCCTGGCCGGGATCCTCTCCGACGAGGGTCTCGACGTCAGGACGGCCCACGACGGCACCCAGGCGCTGGCGCAGCTTCGCGGCGCGGGCCCGGAGGGCCTGCCGCACGTGGTGCTGCTCGACATCGCGATGCCCGGCCGCGACGGCCTCGACGTGCTGGCCGAGATCGCGGAGACCTGGCCGGAGCTCGCGGTCGTGATGATGAGCGGCCACGGCACGATCGAGACCGCCGTGCGCTCGACGAAGCTCGGCGCGTTCGACTTCGTCGAGAAGCCCCTCTCGGTCGACAAGCTCCTGCTCACGATCCAGCACGCCCTCGAGCGCGCGCGGCTCCAGGCCGAGAACCGACGCCTGCGCGACGACGCGCTCCGCGCCCACGAGATCCTCGGCACCTCCGAGCCGATGCGGAAGCTCAAGGAGCAGATCGCCGTCGCCGCGCCGACGAACGGCTGGGTGCTGATCACGGGCGAGAACGGCACCGGCAAGGAGCTCGTGGCGCGCCAGATCCACCTGCAGAGCCGGCGCGCGCAGAAGCCGTTCGTGGCGGTGAACTGCGCCGCGATCCCGGAGGAGCTGATCGAGAGCGAGCTGTTCGGCCACGAGAAGGGCGCCTTCACCGGCGCCATCGCCCAGAAGCGCGGCAAGTTCGAGCTGGCCCACGAGGGCACGATCTTCCTCGACGAGATCGCCGACATGAGCCTCAAGACCCAGGCCAAGATCCTGCGCATCCTGCAGGAGCACAAGTTCGAGCGCGTGGGCGGGAGCGACACGATCGAGGTCGAGGTGCGCGTGATCGCGGCCACGAACAAGTCGCTCGAGAAGGAGATCGCCGCCGGGCGCTTCCGTGAAGACCTCTACTACCGCCTGAACGTGATCCCCTTCCACGTGCCCCCGCTGCGCGAGCGGCGCGAGGACATCCCGGTGCTCGCCCACGCGTTCCTGCGGGAGTTCTGCGCCGAGTCGGCGGTCAAGCCGAAGGAGATCGCGGCGCGCGCGATGCACGTCCTCCAGGGCTACTCGTGGCCCGGCAACGTGCGCGAGCTTCGCAACCTGATGGAGCGGCTCGTGCTGATGACGCCCGGCCCGACGATCCGCGTCGAGGACCTGCCCGAGACGCTCCGGCTCGCGCCGCCCGCCGCCGCGAGCGCCGAGAGCCTCGAGGACGCCCGCCGCGCCTTCGAGCGCGAGTTCGTGCTCGCGAAGCTCCGCGAGCACGGCGGCAACATCTCGCGCACCGCCGAGGCGATCGGGCTCGCCCGCGAGAGCCTGTCGCGCAAGCTCCGCCAGCTCCGGATCGAGGCGCCGAAGGAGTGAGACGACGCGCACCGCCCGGCCGCGAGGCGTGCGGGCCGGCGCCGCGCGCGGCGGCGATCGTGATCCGGCCTGCCGCCGCGGCCGACGTCAGGGCCGTGGCCGTCCTCACCGCGCGCTCGATTCCGACGGCGTGGAGCGAGGCCTCCCTCACGGCCGAGCTCGCCGACCCCAACGCGCGATCGATCGTCGCGAACGTCGCCGGTGCGGGGGCGCCGCAAGGACCCGTGGGCTATCTCCTCGCGCACCGCATCGTGGACGAGCTGCACGTGCTCCTGCTGGCCGTCGAGCCGGCGTGGCGCCGCCGCGGGATTGCGTCGGCGCTCGTCGGGCAGGCGCTGGCGGAGGCGCGACGGGCGGGGCTTCGGGCCGCGCTGCTCGAGGTGCGGGCGGGGAACGCGGCAGCGTGCGCGCTCTACCGGGGCTTCGGCTTCCGCGAGGTCGGGCGGCGCCGCCGCTACTACGAAGACGGGGAGGACGCGGTGCTGCTCACGCTCACGCTCGACGCCGGAGAGGACGCTCCGGGAGCGCCGCGTTGAGCGCGCGACCCGCCGAGGCGGCGCCGCCGATCCGCACGCGCGGCATCGTCCGCGAGAACCGGCCCGAGGGCAGCTACTGGCGTCTCACCCTCAGCGTCGCGGACTTCACGCGCTTCGCGCCGGGGCAGTTCGTGATGCTCTCGCCCGGGGCCGAGCTCGCGGCTCCACGCACCGACCCCCTGCTTCCGCGTCCGATGGCCGTCTACCGGGCGCGCGCCGCGGAGGGCGCAGGCTGCGAGGTCGAGGTTCTATACAAGGTCACGGGTCGGGGGACGGCGCTCCTCTCCTCGGCCAGGCCGCCCGAGGCCGTGGCCGTGGTGGGACCCCTCGGACGTGGCTTCCCGCTCCCGCCACCCGGGACACGCGGGCTCGTCGTCGGCGGCGGAACGGGCATCGCCTCCCTGTACGAGCTCGCGGCCCGAGCCTCGGCCCGAGGCGACGTGCGCGTGCTGCTCGGCGCGCGCAGCGCCCGCGACCTCGAGATCGCGCGCGACTTCGCGGCCCTGCCGCTCCGCCTCCGTCTCGCCACCGAGGATGGAAGCCGCGGCAGGACCGGCCTCGTGACGGAGCTCCTCGCGGAGGAGCTCGCGACCAGCGACCCCCTCCTCGTCTACGCGTGCGGGCCGACTCCCATGATGCGGCGCGCGGCGGAGATGGCGGCCGCGGCCGGCCAGGGCTGCCTCGTCTCCCTCGAGAACCCCATGGCCTGCGGCTTCGGCGTCTGCCTCGGCTGCGCGGCGCCGCTCCGCGAAGGGGGCTTCGCTCTCGTCTGTCGCGACGGCCCGGTGTTCGAGGCCGCGCGCGTCGAGTGGGAGAATCTCGCGTGAGCGCGCGTGCTCCCCTCGCACCCGACCGCGTCGACGCGCGCGTGAACCTCGGCGGGATCGCGCTCCGCAATCCCGTCCTCACGGCCTCGGGCACTTTCGGGTACGGCACCGAGTTCGCACCCTTCCTCGATCTGCGCCGCCTCGGAGGGATCGTCTCCAAGAGCCTCACCGTCGCGCCACGCACCGGGAACCTGCCCGCGCGCATCGCCGAGACGGCCTCGGGAATGCTGAACGCGATCGGCCTCGAGAACGTCGGGGTCGAGGCCTTCGTGCGGGAGAAGCTCCCGGCGCTCCATCCAGACGTAGTCGTCGTGGCCAGCGTGTTCGGGACCGAAATGGAGCACTACGCGCAGGTCTGCGCCCGTCTCGAGGGAGAGCCGCGGGTCGCGGGCTTCGAGATCAACGCCTCGTGTCCCCACGTGAAGTCCGGGGGGATCGAGTTCGGGCAGAGGGCGGACGTGCTCGCGGAGCTCGTCCGCACCGTGCGCCGGGCGGCGAGGAAGCCCCTCCTCGTGAAGCTCTCGCCGAACGTCACCTCGATCGCCGAGATGGCCCGCGTGTGTGAAGGCGAGGGCGCCGACGGCCTCTCCCTCGTGAACACGCTCCAGGCCCTCGACGTCGACGTGGAGACGCGGCGTCCCCTGCTGCGCAACGTGCTCGGCGGCCTCTCGGGTCCCGCGATCCGGCCCGTCGCCCTGCGCATGGTCTTCCAGGCGTCGCACGCCGTGAAGATCCCGATCTGCGGGATCGGCGGCATCGAGACGGCCGAGGACGCGATCAAGTTCCTGCTCTGCGGCGCGACCGCGGTGCAGGTCGGCACGGCGAACTACCGGAACCCTGCGGTGGCAGGCGAGATCGCCGACGGGATTCGCGCCCACGCGGCGCGCCACGGCTTCGCGCGGGTGGCAGACCTGGTCGGCGCACTGGAGGTGCCGGGGGTCTAGCGGGCGGCGCCGGCGCGGAGCCCTCGGTCCGGCTCGCGGCCTCTCCGCTGCGGTCCTCTCGTCCGTTGCCTTTCGTCAGCCAGTCGGGTAGGTTGCGCTGCAACTGCGCTGCGAAGGTGGGCGGCTCGACCGCCCTTTTTTTTGCCGTGAGCCTTGC
The DNA here is from genome assembly GCA_035542715.1 of Myxococcota bacterium. Taxonomy (GTDB): domain Bacteria; phylum Myxococcota_A; class UBA9160; order UBA9160; family UBA9160; genus DATKKW01. The sequence continues at coordinate 37,346 of DATKKW010000013.1, read as the reverse complement.
CGCGAGGTCCGGAGGGACGCGCGGCGCGGCGCGGGACCGAGCCGCCGGCGATGTACCGCGACATACCCGAGGAGCTTCGCGTCTTGATCGAGCCGATCGTGCAGGCCCATGGCCTCGAGCTGGTGACCGCCGACCTGATCCGGGGTCGGGGGCCCTGGGAGCTGCGCGTCACCGTCGATACGCCGGCCGGTGACGGGCACGTCTCGATCGACGCCTGCGCGGCGCTCTCGCGGGAGATCGGCACCCATCTCGACTCGGTCGATGCGATCCCGGTCCGCTACAAGCTCGAGGTCGGCTCGCCCGGCCTCGACCGGCGCCTCGGCCGCGAGAAGGACTTCGTGCACGCCTGCGGCGCCGAGGTCGCGCTCGAGACGCGCCGGCCCATCGACGGCCGGCGCCGGTTCCGCGGGCGTCTGGTTCGGTTCGACGAGGGCGTGGCCACCGTGTGCGTCGACGGGCGCGACTACGCGGTGCCGTTCGACGAGATCGGCAAGGCCCACACGGTCTATCAATTCACGCGCGCCGACTTCGCGAAGAAATAACGCGGGGACCGCGCGCAGGAACGGCTCGGAGCGACGATGAACATCTCTGGACTCAAGCGCGAGATCGACCAGATCGCCAAGGACAAGGGCATCACCAAGAGCGTCATCATCAAGGCGCTCGAGGACGCCATGATCCAGGCCGCTCGGAGGAAGTACGGCCAGGAGAAGGAGATCGAGGCGCGCTTCAACGAGGAGCTCGGCGAGATCGAGCTGTTCGAGTTCCGCACCGTGGTCGAGACGCTGACCGATCCAGAGAACCAGATCACGCTCGAGCGCGGCCGCGAGCTCGACCCCGAGGCGGAAGAGGGCGACCAGATCGGCGTGAAGCTCGACACCTCGGACTTCGGCCGGATCCTCGCCCAGGCCGCGAAGCAGGTGATCATCCAGCGCGTCCGCGACGCCGAGCGCGACAACGTCTACGAGGAGTACAAGGACCGGAAGGGCGAGGTCGTGAACGGCATCGTGCGGCGCTTCGAGAAGGGCGCGCTGATCGTCGATCTCGGCCGCGCCGAGGCGATCCTGCCCGCGAAGGAGCAGGTGCCGCGCGAGAGCTACCGCCCCGGCGACCGCATCCGCGCCTACGTGCTCGACATCAACAAGGCCACGAAGGGCCCGCAGATCGTCCTCTCCCGCGCCTGCACGCAGATGCTGACCAAGCTCTTCGAGCAGGAGGTGCCGGAGATCTACGAGAGCATCGTGTCGATCGTCTCCGTGGCGCGCGAGCCCGGCGGACGCTCGAAGATCGCGGTCGCGTCGCGCGACAGCGACGTCGATCCCGTCGGCGCCTGCGTCGGCATGAAGGGCAGCCGCGTCCAGGCCGTGGTGCAGGAGCTGCGCGGCGAGCGGATCGACATCGTGCCCTGGAGCCCCGACCCCGCGCGCTACGTCTGCAGCGCGCTCTCGCCGGCCCAGGTCTCGCGCGTGATCATCGACGAGGGCTCGAAGTCGATGGACGTGATCGTGCCCGACGACCAGCTCTCCCTCGCGATCGGGCGCAAGGGCCAGAACGTGCGCCTCGCAGTGCAGCTCACCGGCTGGCGCATCGACATCAAGAGCGAGTCCAAGATGCGCGAGATGGCGCGCTGGATCGCGGAGGCGGTGTCGGTGGTCGACGGCTGCGGCGAGCCCGAGGCGGAGCTCCTGCTCCAGCGCGGCATCACCTCCCTCGAGGACCTGGCCGACAGCGACGCCGACTTCCTGGCTTCTCTCCCGGGCATCGATGCGGCGGGGGCCCAGGCGATCAAGACGCGGGCCGCGGAGCTGGCACGCGAGAAGACGGAGCAGGAGGCGCGGGAGACCGCCGAACGATTGGCCGAGGAGGCCCGGCTCGCGGCGGAGGCCGCCGCCGTCGCGGCGGCGCCGGCCGCCGAGAGCGGGGCGCCGGGCAAGAACGAAGTCTCGGGCTAGCCTCCGCCGCCGACTCGGGTCGGCGATGGCGGCCGGGCACCGGGTGCGCGTCGAAGAACCTTCTAGGGACCTTCTAGGAACGGAAGCAAAAGCTCGCGAATGGCGAAGACCAGGGCGTACAAGATCGCGGAAGAGCTCGGCATCGACAAGAACGAGCTCGTCGAGAAGGCCAAGGCTCTCGGGATCGACCTGAAGAGCCCGATGGCATCCCTCGAGGATGCCGAGGCCCTCATGCTCCGCGAGAAGCTCGGCGCGAAGACCGGCGGCAAGGTCGTCGAGGAGCGCGTCGAGCGGGGCGGCGGCGTGATCGTGCGGCGAAAGCGCGTCGTGGCGCCGCCCCCCGCGCCGGAGCCCGCGCCCGCGCGCGTCGAGCCGGTGCCGGAGCCGATCGCCGTGGCCGAGGCGCCGCCCGTCGTCCACGCCGCCGAGGCGATCCCCGCGGAGCCCGTCGCGCCCGTCGAGATGCCCGAGCCGGAGCCGGAGGCCATGCCCCCGGCCGTGCCCGAGCCCGGGAGCCCGGAGTCGCCCGCGGTCGGCGTGCGTGCGCGACCGCTCGCGCCTGCGCCTCCGCCCCCCGCGGACGCCGCGGCGGCTGCCGCCGCCGAGGCCGAGCGCAAGGGGAAGCAGCGCAAGCGCGTGCGCGAGGTCGTGAACCTGAAGGAGCAGGAGCAGTTCGCGCGCCAGGTGACGGGTCGCGTGGCCGTGCGACGGCCGGTGGCCGTGGATCCGCGCAGCTTCGTGTCTCCCCGCCGCAAGCGGCGCGACGAGCCCGCCGCCCCGAGGCCCGCCGCCGCCGCGGCCGCCAAGCCGGCGCGCCGGGTGGTGCGCGTCGAGGGCACGATCAGCGTGGCCGAGCTCGCGCGGCAGCTCGGCGTGAAGGCGCCGGAGCTCCAGGGCCGCCTCATGGCCCTCGGCACGATGGTGTCGCTGCACCAGGCGATCGACATCGATACCGCGGGCAAGGTCGCGAAGGTCTACGGCTTCGAGGTGCAGGACACGGCGTTCAAGGAGGCCGAGTTCTTCGCCGAGGAGCCGACCGAGGAGGGCGCCGGGAACCTCGTCCCGCGCCCGCCCATCGTCACCGTGATGGGCCACGTCGACCACGGCAAGACGTCGCTGCTCGACGCCCTGCGCGAGGCGAACGTGGTGGCCGGCGAGGCCGGCGGGATCACCCAGCACATCGGCGCGTACCAGGTGTCGATCGGCGGGAAGAAGATCACGTTCATCGACACGCCGGGCCACGAGGCGTTCACGATGATGCGCGCGCGCGGCGCGAAGGTGACGGACATCGTGATCCTCGTCGTCGCCGCGACCGAGGGCATCATGCCGCAGACGCAGGAGGCGATCGATCACGCCCGCGCCGCCGGCGTCCCGATCATCGTGGCGGTCAACAAGATCGACCTGCCGGACGCGAATCCGCAGCTCGTGCGCCAACGCCTGATGGAGCACGGCCTCGTGCCCGAGGACTTCGGAGGCGACACGATCTGCGTGAACGTCTCGGCCCTGAAGAAGATGGGCCTCGACCAGCTGCTCGAGATGATCAACCTCCAGGCCGACGTCCTCGAGCTCGAGGCCGACCCGGCGCGGCGCGCGACGGGCGTCGTGCTCGAGGCGGAGCTCGACCGCGGCCGCGGTCCGGTGGCGACCGTGCTCGTGCAGGACGGCACCCTCCGGCGCGGCGACGTGATCGTCGTGGGGACGACCTACGGCCGCGTGCGCGCCATGCAGAACGAGCACGGCCAGCGTCTCGACGAAGCCGGTCCCTCGACGCCCGTGCAGGTGATCGGGCTCTCCGCCGTGGCCGAGGCCGGCAACGTCTTCCACGCGGTCGAGAGCGAGCGTGACGGCAAGCAGATCGCGGAGCATCGCCTCGCCGAGCAGCGCGGTCGCACGACCGAGGCGCGGCCGAAGCTCTCCCTCGAGGACTTCTTCGCCCAGGCCCAGGAGGGCGGCACCAAGACGCTGGGCCTCGTCCTCAAGGCCGACGTCCAGGGCTCGGTCGAGGCGCTGCGCGAGAGCCTCGTGAAGCTCTCGACCGACGCGGTGAAGGTCGATGTGATCCACACCGGTGTCGGCGCGATCACCGAGAGCGACGTGATGCTCGCGAAGGCGAGCAACGCGATCGTGGTCGGCTTCCACGTGCGGCCCGACAACGCCGCGCGGCGCGCGGCCGAAGGGCAGGGCGTCGACCTGCGGATGTACCAGATCATCTACGAGGTCACGGACGACGTCCGCAAGGCCATGGCCGGCCTGCTGCCGCCGACGATCAAGGAGGTCGCTCTCGGCCGGGCCGAGGTGCGGAAGACCTTCGCGGTGCCGCGGATCGGCACGATCGCGGGAAGCTACGTTCTCGACGGCCTGATCCGGCGCGGCGCGCTCTGCCGCCTGATTCGCGACGGCGTCCAGATCTACGAGGGCAAGATCGGATCGTTGAAGCGCTTCAAGGACGACGCCCGCGAGGTCGCAGCCGGCTTCGAGTGCGGCATCGGCATCGACGGCTACAACGACCTCAAGCTGGGCGACGTGATCGAGGCCTACGAGCGCCAGGAGACGCCGGCGACCCTCGGATGATCGTCGGCGCGGCCGTCGTCGAGCTCCACGTCCACGGATCCCGATCCCTGAAGGAGAAGCGCGGCGTCGTCCGTTCGCTCGTGCAGCGGGTGAGGAACCGCTTCCGCGTGTCGATCGCCGAGGTGGGCGGACAGGACACCTGGCAGCGTATCGTGCTCGGCGTGGCGACGGTGGGCGGCGACGCCCGGAAGCTGCGCGCCGTGCTCGAGCAGGTGATCGCGTTCCTCGACGGCACGGGCCTCGCCGAGGTCGTGGGCTCGGACGTCGAGATCGTGCCGTTCCCCCACGAGGAGCTCGGGGACGACGACGACGACGAAGCCGGCGGCGAGGACGACGAGACCGCGGGGGAGGACTGAGGGGTGTCGCGGCGGACGGATCGCGTGGGAGAGGAGCTCCGCGCGGAGCTCGCGCGCCTGCTCCACGCGGAGGCGACGGATCCGCGGCTGCGTCTCGTGACGCTGACGCGTGTCGACCTCTCGCCCGACTTCGCCCGCGCCGACGTCTACTGGAGCACGCTCCCGGGCAAGGGCGCGCCCTCGGTCGAGGAAGCCGAGGCCGGCCTCGCCCGCGCCGCGGGCTTCCTCCGGCGGCGCATCGCCGCCGAGCTCCCGCTGCGCCGCACGCCCGAGCTCCACTTCCGGCACGATCCCTCCCTCGCCCTCGGCGACGAGGCCCTCTCCATCCTGCGGGAGCTGCGCGATGACGAGAAGACGAGCTCCTGAGCCGCCCGGCGCGAGCGGCTTCCTCGTCGTCGACAAGCCGAGCGGGCTCACGTCGCACGACGTGGTCGACGCCGCGCGACGCGCGCTCCGGACGCGCCGGGTCGGCCACCTCGGCACCCTCGATCCCCAGGCCACGGGCGTGCTGCCCCTCGCGATCCGGGACGCCACGAAGCTCGTGCCGTTCCTCGCCGCCGGGCGGAAGCTCTACCGGGGCGCGATCCAGCTCGGTGTCGAGACCGATACCCTGGACGGCGACGGCCGCCGCACGCGTGAGCACGAGGGCCGGCTGCCCGACGAGGCGGCGGTGCGCGCCGCCCTCGCTGCGTTCGTGGGCGAGATCGAGCAGGTCCCGCCCATGTACTCGGCCGTGAAGAAGGACGGCGTCGCGCTCCACCGCCTCGCGCGACGCGGGCAGGAGGTCGAGCGCGCGCCGCGCCGGGTCCGGATCGACCGCCTGGAGCTCCTGCGCTTCGCGGCGCCGACCGTCGAGATCGAGGTGGCCTGCTCGGCCGGCACCTACGTGCGCGTGCTCGCCGCCGACCTGGGCGCCCGCCTCGGCTGCGGTGCCTTCCTCGCGTCGCTGCGTCGCCTCGCGAGCGGCCCATTCCGGATCGAGGACGCAATCCCGTTCGCCCTGCTCGAGCAGGCCCGCGAGGCGGGGCCCGCGGACGTCGAGGCCCGGCTGGTGCCGCCCGTGACGGCCCTCGGGCTCCCGACGCTCTCGCTCGGGCCCGAGGCCGCCCGCCGCATCGCCCACGGCGCCGAGATCGCGACGCCGCCCGGCGTGCCGGCGAGCACCCGGGTCGCCGCCCTCGGCCCCGACGGTGAGCTCCTCGCGGTGCTCGAGGCCCGACCGGGCCGCCTGCTCGGACCGGTGCGCGTGCTCTCCGGCAGCAGCCGGTCCTAGCGGGCGTCCTCCCACCGGTTGTGGACCGGGAGGGCCTCTGATAAACCTCCGCGCAATCCAAGGAGCAAACGCATTGGCTTCCGCAGCGCGAAAGACCGATCTGATCTCGACCTACCGCCAGCACCCGGCAGACACCGGCTCGCCGGAGGTGCAGGTCGCCCTGCTCACCGAGCGCATCAACGAGCTCACCGAGCACTTCAAGGTCCACAAGAAGGACCACCACTCACGGCGCGGTCTGCTGAAGATCGTGAGCCAGCGGCGTCGACTCCTGGACTACCTGAGGAGGTACGACGCGGCCCGCTACCAGGCGTTGATCGAGCGCCTCGGCCTGCGCCGCTAGATCCGAGTTCGACAGAGCCCGGCTGCCCAAAGGCTGGGCGGCCCCCTTCCGCGGCGCGGCCGCGCGGCGATCCGGCTTCTCCGGGACCGCCGGCTTCCCTCCTCCGCCGCCCCAGAGCTCCGGCCCCTGAATCGGCCGGAGAGGAGACGTTCGTTCCATGCCCTACTGGTTCAAGCCCGAGACCGTGACCTTCGAGGTCGGCGGTCGCCCCATGACGATCGAGACCGGCCGCCTCGCGAAGCAGGCGTCCGGTGCCGCGCTCGTGACGTACGGCGAGACCGTCGTGCTCGTGACCGCGGTGACCGCGAAGGCCCGCGAAGGCATCGACTTCTTCCCGCTGACGGTCGACTTCGTCGAGAAGACCTCCGCGGCCGGGAAGATTCCCGGCGGCTTCTTCAAGCGCGAGGGCCGGCTCGCGGACCGCGAGGTCCTGGTGTCGCGCTTCATCGACCGCTCGATCCGCCCGCTCTTCCCGGACGGCTACCGCGACGAGACGCAGATCACCGCGACGGTGCTCTCCGCCGATGGCGAGACCACTCCCGATCTTCCCGCCTTCGTCGGCGCGTCGGCCGCGCTGACGCTCTCGGAGATCCCGTTCCTCGGCCCGATCGCCGCGGTGCGCGTGGCGCGCGTCGACGGGAAGCTCGTCGTGAACCCGCTCCACTCCCAGATGCCCTCGAGCGACCTCGACCTCGTGGTCGCGGGCTCCCGCAAGGCGCTGGTGATGGTCGAGGGCGGCGCGCAGGAGATCAGCGAGGCGGATCTGCTCGCCGCGCTCCAGCACGCGCACCAGATGATCCTCCCGCAGATCGATGCCCAGGAAGAGCTCCAGCGCCGGGTCGGGAAGACGAAGAAGACCGTCGTGCCGCCCGAGGCGCCGGCCGAGCTCCAGGCGCGCGTGTACGGCCTCGCCGAGGCCCGGCTGCGCGAGGCGACGCGCATCCAGGCGAAGGCCGAGCGCTACGCCGCGATCCGGACCGTCGAGACCGAGGTCGTCGACACGATCGCCAAGGAGTTCCGCGCCGAGCGCGTGGCCCTCGACTCGCTCGACGCCGTCGAGGCGCGTCGCGCCGCCTACGCGAAGCTCGTCGCCGACACCAAGGAGCTGCTCCACGGCCTGCGCTCGAAGCTGATGCGCGACCGCATCCTCGACGAGGGCATCCGGATCGACGGGCGCGGCCCGACCGACATCCGTCCCATCGCCTGCGAGATCAGCGTCGTCCCGCGCCCCCACGGCACGGGCCTGTTCACGCGCGGCGAGACCCAGGCGCTGGTCTACGCGACGCTCGGGAGCGCCGACGACGAGCAGACCATCGACGCGCTCACCGAGCGCTACCAGAAGCAGTTCCTGCTCCACTACAACTTCCCGCCGTTCTCGGTCGGCGAGGCCCGTCCGCTGCGCGGCCCGGGCCGGCGCGAGGTCGGCCACGGCGCGCTCGCCGAGCGCGCGCTGAAGCAGGTGCTGCCGAAGCACGAGGACTTCCCCTACACGATCCGCATCGTGTCGGAGACCCTCGAGTCGAACGGCTCGTCGTCGATGGCCACGATCTGCGGCGGGACGCTCGCCTTGCTCGACGCGGGCGTGCCGATCAAGGCGCCGGTCGCGGGCATCGCCATGGGCCTGATCGAGGAGGGCGACCGCGTCGCGGTGCTCTCCGACATCCTCGGCGACGAGGACCACCTCGGCGACATGGACTTCAAGGTCGCGGGCACGCGCAAGGGCGTGACCGCGGTCCAGATGGACATCAAGATCACCGCGGTCGACTGGAAGGTGATGGAGCGGGCGCTCGACCAGGCCCGCGCCGGGCGCCTCCACATCCTCGACGCGATGGAGCGCGAGGTCGGGCAGCAGCTTCCGGACCTTGCCTCGAGGCCCGAGCTCTCCCGCTACGCGCCGCGGCTCGAGGTGATCTGGATCAAGCCCGACCGGATTCGCGACGTGATCGGGCCAGGCGGTCGCGTGATCCGCGCGATCCAGGACACGACGGGCGCGAAGCTCGACATCGAGGACTCGGGTCGGGTGACGATCTTCTCGCCCGACTTCGCCGCCCTCGAGCGCGCCCGCGCCATGGTGCAGGAGCTCACCCAGGAGGCCGAGATCGGTCGCCTGTACATGGGCAAGGTGAAGCGGATCGCCGACTTCGGTGCCTTCGTCGAGATCTTCCCGGGCACCGACGGGCTGATCCACATCAGCCATCTCGCCGAAGGGCGCGTCGAGCGCGTGACGGACGTGGTGGGCGAGGGCGACGAGGTGCTCGTGAAGTGCATCGACATCGACCCGACCGGCCGCATCCGCCTCTCGCGCAAGGAGGCCCTGGCCGACGCCGTCGCGCCCCAGGCCTGAGCGCCGCGCGCGATGGCGGCGAAGGGAGGCGCGGCGAAGGGCCGGCCCGCGCGTGCGGCGCGCGTCGCGGTGACGCGGCTCGCCCACGCGCGCGATCTCCCGCTCCCGGCGCCGGCGACGGCCGGCGCCGCGGGCGTCGACCTGCGGGCCGCCGTCGCGACGGAGCTCGTGCTCGAGCCGGGGGCCCGCGCGCTCGTGCCGACCGGGCTCGTGCTCGCGATCCCCGCCGGCTTCGAGGGCCAGGTGCGCGCGCGGAGCGGCCTCGCGCTGCGACACGGCATCGTGCTCCCGAACGCTCCGGGCACGATAGACTCGGACTATCGGGGCGAGCTCCAGGTGATCCTCTGGAACGCGGGCAGGGAGCCGTTCCGCGTACAGCGCGGCGACCGCATCGCGCAGCTCGTGATCGTTCCGGTGGCGCGCGTGGCCTGGCGCGAGGTCGATGCGCTGCCGGGCACCGCGCGCGGCGCCGGCGGCTTCGGCCACACCGGCCTGCGCGGCGGCGCGACCGGTCGCGCGCGGCGCGGGTCGCGCGCGGGAGGGGGAGGAGAGGCGTGACCACCCTGCAGGCGGCGGGAGCGGCGGGCGAGGGCGTGGTGCATCCGCGGCCTCCGACGCCCCTTCCTCCCGAGAAGCCGCGCAATCGGAGCGACCTCGGGCTGCGGTTGCTCACCGCGGCCGTGCTCGTTCCCGGCGTGATCTACGTGATCTTCGCGGGCGGCTGGCTCTATCTCGCCGTCGTGATCGGGATCTCGCTCCTCGGGCAGCGCGAGTTCTACGGGCTGATCGAGGAGAAGGGCGCCCAGCCGCTCTGGGGCCTCGGGCTCACCGCCGGCGCCGCAATCCAGATCGTCGCGTGGTTCGGGAACGAGTACCACGCGACGATCCTGCTGACGGCGTTCCTGCTCACGGTGATGCTCGCCCAGGTGGCGAAGGCGCAGATCGCCGAGGCGCTCGCCAGCATCTCCGGCACGTTCTTCGGCGTGTTCTACGTGAGCTGGCTCCTGTCCCACGCGATCGTGTTGCGACGCTTCCACTCCGTGGTGACGTCGCGCTGGGGCGCCGACGCTGCCGCGGGCGTCCCTCCCGAGGCCGGCGTGTTCTACATGCTGTTCACGCTCTCGGTGGTGGTCGCGTGCGACGCGGGCGCCTACTTCGCGGGCCGGGCCTACGGCCGGCGCAAGCTCGCGCCCCAGATCAGCCCGGGGAAGACGGTCGAGGGGGCCCTCGGCGGCGTCGCGGTCGGGATCGGGGCGGGGCTCGTCGCGAAGGCGGTGTTCGATCTCTGGTGGCCGGATCTCTCGGCCTCGCTCTCGTGGCTCGCGACCTGCCTGTTCGGCCTCGTGCTCTCGATCGTGGGGATCATCGGCGACCTCGTCGAGTCCCTGCTGAAGCGCGACGCGAAGGCCAAGGACACGGGCAGCCTGCTGCCCGGCATGGGCGGCATCCTCGACCGGATCGACTCGAACCTGCTCGCGATCCCCGTGATGTACTACCTGCTGCTCGCCTACACGTACGTGCGGATCGCATGACCGCGCACGCACGCCCGGAGCGCCGATGATCGAACGCTACTCGCGGCCCGAGATGCAGGCCGTGTGGACGGAAGAGGCCCGCTACCGCCGCTGGCTCGACGTCGAGATCGCCGTGTGCGAGGTGCTGGCCGACGCGGGCCGCGTGCCCAAGTCGGCGGTGGAGACGATCAAGGCGCGAGCGGGCTTCGACGTGGCGCGCATCGCCGAGATCGAGCGCGAGGTGCGCCACGACGTGATCGCGTTCCTCACGAACGTCGCCGAGCACGTCGGGCCGGACGCGCGCTGGGTCCACTTCGGGATGACCTCGAACGACGTGATCGACACCGCCCAGGCGCTCCAGCTCCGCGACGCGGGCCGCCTCCTGCTCGCGGGGGTCGAGCGCATGATCGCGGCGCTCCGCCGGCGGGCCGAGGAGCACCGTCACACGCCGTGCGTCGGCCGGACCCACGGCGTCCACGCGGAGCCCACGACCTTCGGCTTGAAGCTCCTCGTCTTCCACCAGGAGATGCGGCGCAACCGGGCGCGTCTCGAGCGCGCCGTCGCCGAGGTCTGCGTGGGGAAGATCTCGGGAGCGGTCGGCACGTTCCCGGAGTTCGAGCCTGCGATCGAGGAGGAGGTCTGCCGTCGCCTCGGGATCGGCTACGAGGCCGTCGCGACGCAGGTCGTGCAGCGCGATCGCCACGCGGCCTTCGTCTGCGCCCTCGGGCTCGTCGCGGGCACGCTCGACAAGATCGCCGTCGAGCTCCGCCACCTCGCGCGCACGGAGGTGCGCGAGGTGGAGGAGGAGTTCGGCAAGGGCCAGAAGGGCTCGTCGGCCATGCCCCACAAGCGCAATCCGTGGCGCCTCGAGAACGTGTCGGGGCTCGCGCGCGTGATGCGCGGCTACGTGACGGCGGCCCTCGAGAACACGGCGTTGTGGCACGAGCGCGACATCTCGAACTCTTCCGTGGAGCGCGTGGTCCTGCCGGACGCGACCGTCGTCCTCGACTTCATGCTCCATCGCCTGGCCGGCCTGGTGGAGACGCTCGTCGTGCATCCCGATCGGATGCGCGCGAACCTCGCGCAGACCCACGGCCTCGTGTTCAGCGGGGCGCTGCTCGTCGCCCTCGCGGCGAAGGGGATCTCCCGGGAGGAGGCCTACAAGCTCGTGCAGGGCCACGCCATGGCGACGTGGGAGAAGGGCGGCGACTTCCAGGCCCGGGTGGCCGCGGATCCCGCGATCGCCGCCGTGCTGCCGCGGGCCGAGATCGATCGCGCGTTCCGCCTCGAGGAGTCGCTGCGCCACGTCGACGCGATCTTCGAGCGGGCGCTGCGGGAGGGGGAGGGGACGTGAAGGCACTGGTGCACGTGACGCTCAAGAGGGACGTGCTCGATCCCCAGGGCAAGGCGATCGCCCGGGCCTGCGGAAGCCTCGGCTACGCGCAGGTCACGGACGTGCGCCAGGGCAAGCTCTTCGAGCTGCGCCTCGAGGACGGCCTCGGCCGCGAGAAGGCCGAGGCGCTCGCGCGCGAGATCGCGCAGAAGCTCCTCGCGAACCCGGTGATCGAGGACTTCCGGATCGTCTCGATCGAGGCCTGAGCCCGCGTGTCGGCCGAGCGCGCGTTCCAGCTGCTGAACCTGGTCGTCCTGCCGTGGTGGGGCGTCTTCCTCGTGGCGCCGCGCTCGCGCTCCGCCGCGCGCCTCGCCGGGCACGGCGCGGTCTTCGTGGCGCTGGCGGCGCTCTACACCGCGCTGCTGTCGGTCGCGATCGCGGGCGGCAGCGCCGCCGGCTTCGGCTACGACGGTCTGCGCCGGGCGCTCGCGGCGCCGCCGGGGTTCCTGGCGGGCTGGACCCACTACCTCTGCTTCGACCTCTTCGTCGGCGCCTGGATCGTGCGCGAGGCGCGACGCATCGACGTCGAGCCGCGCCCGTTCCTGTTCTTCACGCTGATGGCGGGCCCCCTCGGCCTCGGCAGCTTTCTCCTGCGCCGCGCCGCGAAGCTCCACTCGCTGGGACAGCTCGGCGAGCGGGACCTGGTCTAGATGCGCGCCTTCGCCGCCCTCGTGCTCGCGGTCCTCTTGCCGCCCTTCGTCGTGGCCGCGACGGGCGGCGCCGACCTCGACCTTCCGAGCGGCCTGCGCGTCTCGTGGTACGAGCCCCTGCCCGTGGCGATCGCGCTCCTCGGCGCGATCGTCGCGGCCGGCCTCGAGCCCGCCGACGCGCGATGGCGTCGGGCCCTCCGGATCGCCGCGCTCGCAGCCTTCGCGACGGTGGGCGCGGTCGCCTGGACGGGCGGGATCCACGGGCCGCACTTCCGCGTGACGAACGCGCTTCGCCCGGCGCTCCTCGGTGTCGGCGCGCTCGGGCTCGCCGCGCTGGGGACGCGCGCGAGGCTGCGGCGGCGGGCCTGGCGCGAGGTCGCCCTGGGCCTCGGCGCGGGCGGCCTCGTGACCGCCGGCGCCCTCGCGGCCGACGCGCGCGATCTCGCGCTGCGGATCGCCGCGCCGCGCGCGGCGTCGGCGCCCGGGACCGACGTGATCTTCGTGCTCGTCGATACGCTGCGCGCCGACTTCCTCGGCTGCTACGGCGCCGCGCCCTCGCCGAGCCCGGCGATCGACGCGCTCGCTGCGCGCAGCGTCTTCTTCGAGCGCGCCTTCGCCCAGGCCTCGTGGACCTTCCCGTCGGTCGCGGCGCTCATGACGTCGCGCCACCCGTCGCGCCTCGGCCTCCTCGAGCCGCCCGACCCGACGCGAGGCAACGGGCTCCCGGTCGTACCGGACGGCCCGCCGCGCCTCGCCGAGCTGCTCCGCGCCCGCGGGTTCCACACGGCGGCGTTCTACAAGAATCCGTTCCTCGAGCCCGGCTCGGGCTTCGAGCGCGGATTCGAGGTGTACGAGCACGTGGGCGGCGACGGCGCGGACGGACACTCGGGAGGCCAGCTCGTGAGCGAAGCCCTGCGCTGGGCGCGCGCGCTCGCCGACGCGCGCGCACGCGGCGACCAGGCGCCGTTCTTCCTCTATCTCCACTTCATGGAGCCCCACATCGACTACCAGCCGCCGGCGGAGTTCGTCCCCGAGGAGGCCCGCGCCTACCGCGGGCCGCAGGACGGCTCCGCACGGAAGCTCCACCGGGCGCGCCGCGGCAGCGGCTTCACCCCGGCGGACGTCGCGTACCTGCGCGCCATGTACCGCGGCGACGTGGCGTACCTCGACACGCAGATCGCCCGCCTCCGCGAGGAGCTCACGCGCCTCGGCCTCTGGCGCGACGACACGCTCTTCGTGTTCACCGCCGACCACGGCGAGCAGTTCGGCGAGCACGGCGACTGGGAGCACGGCGACATGCACGTCGAGAACGTCCACGTGCCGCTCTTCCTGCACGGCCCCCGGCTCGCGGCGCGGCGCGTCCCCGACGTCGTGCGTCTGGTCGACGTCACGCCGACGCTGCTCGCGCTCGAGGGCCTCCCGCCCCTCGCCGACGCCGAGGGGCGGAGCCTCTCGCCGCTCCTGCGCGGCGATGCGCTCCCGACGCTCCCGGCCGTGAGCGAGCTCGGCTGGCGCTGGCGCGTGACGGACGATCCGTTCTCGCTCGTGATCGAGGGCGACCAGCACGAGCTCTACGACCTGCGGGCCGACCCGGGGGAGAAGCAGGATCTCGCCGCGTCCGATCCGGCGACGGTGGCGCGGCTGCGCGCCTTCCTCGACGCCCATGAGGCGGCGGGACGGAGCGCGGCCGGGGGCAGCGGAGCGGCCGTGGGCCGTCCGCTCGACGACCGGATGCGCGAGCAGCTGAAGGCCCTGGGCTACCTCGGCGAGTGACGCCTCGGTCGCATGGAGCGCTGCGGCCTCAGCTCCCCGCCGGCTTCTCGAGGTGTCCCCCGAACTCGTAGCGCATCGCCGAGAGCAGCTTGTCCTGGTAGTCGGACTCGCCGCGCGAGCTGAAGCGCTGGTAGAGCGCGGTCGAGAGGACCGGGACGGGCACGCCCTCGTCGATCGCGGCCTTGATCGTCCAGCGCCCCTCGCCCGAGTCCGAGACGTGGCCCGAGAAGCCGGCGAGCTCCGGATCGCGCGCGAGGGCGGTCGCGACGAGGTCGAGCAGCCACGAGGAGATCACGCTCCCGCGACGCCACACCTCGGCGACGTCGCGCAGGTCGATCTCGTACTGGTAGTGCTCGGGGTCGCGCAGCGGCGTGGTCTCGGCGTCGATCGCGTGCCGCTGCCGTCCCACGTTGGCGTCGCGCAGCACCCCGAGGCCTTCCGCATAGGCGGCCATGATCCCGTACTCGATGCCGTTGTGGACCATCTTCACGAAGTGGCCGGCGCCGTTCGGCCCGCAGCGCAGGTAGCCCTGCTCCGCGCTGCCGCCGAGCTTCTCGCGGCCCGCGGTGCGCGGGACGTCGCCGCGGCCCGGCGCGAGCGTCGCGAAGATCGGGTCGAGCCGCTCGACCACCGCGGCCTCCCCGCCGATCATCATGCAGTAGCCGCGCTCGAGGCCGAACACGCCGCCGCTCGTCCCGACGTCGACGTAGTGGAGGCCGAGCGCCGCGAGCTCCTTCGCGCGGCGCAGGTCGTCGACGTAGTAGGAGTTGCCGCCGTCGATCACGACGTCGTCGGGCGCGAGCAGCGGCCGGAGCTCCGCGATCGTGTCGTCGACGACGGCGGCCGGCACCATCAGCCACACCGCGCGGGGTCGCTCGAGACGCGTCACCAGGTCGCCGAGGGAGGCCGCGCCGATCGCCTTCTCCCGCACGAGCGCCTGCACCGCCTCGGGCGAGCGGTCGTACGCCACGCAGGCGTGGCCGCCTCGGATCAGGCGGCGGACCATGTTGGCGCCCATCCGTCCGAGGCCGATCATGCCGAGCTGCATCGCGTCCTCCTCCTCCGCCGGGCGGCGCGCGGCCGGACGGCACTCAGGAGCCCTTCCCGAGCCTCCGGTAGCGCTGGATCAGCGCGTTCGTCGAGCTGTCGTGGGCGAGCGTCGGCTCGCGCGGCGCCTCGAGCTCCGGGAGGATGCGCTGCGCGAGGGCCTTGCCGAGCTCGACTCCCCACTGATCGAAGGAGTCGATTCCCCAGATCGCGCCCTGCGTGAAGACGCTGTGCTCGTAGAGCGCCACGAGCTTGCCGAGGCACTCCGGTGTCAGCCGCTGCGCGAGGATCGTGTTCGAGGGCCGGTTGCCCTCGAACACGCGATGGGGCACGAGCCAGTCGGGCGTGCCCTCGGCCTTCACCTCCTCGGGCGTCCTGCCGAAGGCCAGCGCCTCGGTCTGGGCGAAGGCGTTCGCGAGCAGGATGTCGTGGTGTCGCCCGAGCGGGTGCAGCGGCTCGACGAAGGCGAGGAAGTCGCAGGGCACGAGGCGCGTGCCCTGGTGGATGAGCTGGTAGAAGGAGTGCTGGCCGTTGGTGCCGGGCTCGCCCCAGTAGATCGCTCCGGTGTCGCAGCCGACCGGCGCGCCGTCGAGCGTCACGCGCTTCCCGTTGCTTTCCATCGTGAGCTGCTGGAGGTACGCCGGGAATCGCTTCAGGTACTGCTCGTAGGGCAGCACCGCGACGGTCTCGGCGCCGAAGAAGTCGCCGTACCAGATGCCGAGGAGGCCGAGCAGCACGGGCAGGTTGCGCTCGAAGGGCGCCGTGCGGAAGTGCTCGTCGATCGCGTGGAAGCCCGCGAGCATCGCGCGGAAGGCGTCGGGTCCGATCGCGAGCATGGTCGAGAGGCCGATCGCCGAGTCCATCGAGTAGCGACCTCCCACCCAGTCCCAGAAGCCGAACATCTGGGCCGTGTCGATCCCGAACTTCCCCACCGCCTCGGCGTTCGTCGAGACCGCGACGAAGTGGCGCGCGATCGCGCGCTCGTCGCCGCCGAGCCCAGCGAGCGCCCAGGCCCGGGCCGTGTGGGCGTTCGTCATCGTCTCGAGGGTGGTGAAGGTCTTGGAGGAGACGATGAAGAGCGTCTCCGCCGGGTCGAGATCGTGCGTCGCCTCGGCGAAGTCCGTGCCATCGACGTTGGAGACGAAGCGGAACGTCATGGAGCGCTCGCCGTAGTGCCGGAGCGCCTCGTAGGCCATGACGGGTCCCAGGTCGGAGCCCCCGATGCCGACGTTGACGACGTTGCGGATTCGCCTTCCGGTGTGTCCCTTCCATTCGCCGCCGCGTACGCGCTCGCAGAACGCCGACATCCGCTCGAGCACGGCGTGGACCTTCGGCACGACGTCCTCACCGTCGACGACGATCCGCGTGCCCTTCGGCGCGCGCAGCGCCACGTGGAGCACGGCGCGGTCCTCGGTGACGTTGATCTTCTCGCCCCGGAACATGGCGTCGATGCGCGTGCGCAGGCCGCACTCGTCGGCGAGACGGACGAGCAGGGCGAGCGTCTCGTCGGTGATCCGGTTCTTCGAGTAGTCGAGGAAGATGCCGGCGGCCTCGGCGGTGAGCCGCTCTCCGCGCTGCGGGTCGCGGGCGAACAGGTCCCGGAGGTGGAGATCGCGCACGGACCGGTGGTGGGCTTCGAGGGCCTTCCACGCGGGCCGCGCGGTCGGGCCGCCCTGCGTGCCGTCGACGGGCGTCATGCGTCTCCTCCCTGGCCTCGGCGCCGGCCGATCCGGCGTCTTCCGCTCGCTCCGGTCAGGCTAGATCATCTCGTCGGGGGCGGGGATCGCCGCTCCGCGACGCCGCGTCGGCCGCGAGATCGGGGCCGACGAGGCGAAGGTGGCGAAGGCCACGCGTCCCAGCGTCACACGGCGGGCCCCTGCTGTGGCGAGGCGCACCACGCCCGCGCGCGCCGAAGGGGTCTGGCGTCCGCCGGGTGGCGGGCGCCCGGTACGCGCGTTGCATCCGCGTCTTTCAGTCCCCGGAAGGCGCCGGCGGTGCGTGCGCCGGGGTCGCGCTCGCAGGGCGCGGCGCGATGGGAGAAACTGCCAGCGGAGGTCGAGCGACGATGGCGCAGAAGGCGAAGAGGACCACGGAAGAGCAGCTGCCGGCGAGCGAGACCGCAGGGTTCGACGTCGAGCTCCAGGAGAAGATCCGGCGTCGCGCCTACGAGATCTACGAGGAGCGCGGCCGCGAGGAGGGCCACGAGCTCGAGGACTGGACGCGGGCCGAGTCCGAGATCGCCGGCCAGGCAAAGTCCCCCGATGCCGGCTGAGGGAGGGGGCGCCCCCGGCCCCGGAGCCCTCGCCGAGCCCGCCGACCTGTCGAAGCTCCTGGCACAGTACGGCTGCGGGCCGGTCCAGTTCACGGGCAACGACGACGCGCTCTACGAGCGCCATCTCCTCTTCGACAACGTGGTCGAGGTGGGCGCCGCCGGCGCGCGCGAGCGGTACGAGGCCGTCGCGCGCTCCGTGCGCGACGTCCTCTCCCAGCGCTGGCTGCGCACGGAGGAGACCTACGCGCGCGAGAACCCGAAGCGGGTGTACTACCTCTCGATGGAGTTCCTGATCGGACGCTCGCTCGCGAACAACCTCTCGAACCTGCTGCTCGACGCGGTTCGCGAGCGACTGGCCGAGGTGAAGAAGCTCGACTGGATCGGCCTCCTCGAGCAGGAGCCCGACGCCGGCCTCGGCAACGGCGGGCTCGGGCGGCTCGCGGCGTGCTTCCTCGACTCGATGGCGACGCTCGCGCTCCCCGCCATGGGCTATGGGCTCCGCTACGAGTACGGGATGTTCCGCCAGACGATCGAGGACGGCTGGCAGAAGGAGTGTCCCGACAATTGGCTGCGTCGGCCGGACCCCTGGGAGGTGGCGCGTCCGCAAGAGAAGGTCGAGATCGCCCTGAACTGCGGCGTGACCAGCAGCGGAGACGGGAGCCTGCAGGTCGTCCCGCACCGTCCCTCGACCTTGATCGGCATCCCCTTCGATCGCCCGGTCGTGGGCTACGGAGGGAAGACGATCAACACGCTCCGGCTCGGGGCCGCCGCCGCGCCCGACTACTTCGACTTCCAGCAGTTCAGCGGCGGCCACTTCGTCGCCGCGCTGGCGGAGACCCTGGCCGCGGAGTCGCTGACGCGCGTCCTCTACCCCGACGACTCGACGACCCAGGGGCAGGGGCTGCGCTTCGTCCAGGAGTACTTCCTCGTCGCCTGCTCCCTGGCGGATCTCGTGCGCCGCTTCCGTCGCACGAACGCCGATTGGAGCGCGCTCCCGGCGAAGGTGGCGATCCAGCTGAACGACACCCATCCGTCCCTCGCCGTTCCGGAGCTCATGCGGATCCTGCTCGACGACGCAAAGCTCGCCTGGGACCAGGCCTTCGATCTCACGCGGCGGACGCTCGCCTACACCAACCACACGCTCCTGCCGGAAGCGCTCGAGAAGTGGCCGCTCGAATGGGTCGCGATGCTGGCGCCGCGCCACGCGGAGATCATCGACGAGATCAACCGGCGACTGCTCGGCGACGTGCGCGCGCGCTTCCCCGAGGACGAAGGGCGCGTCGAGCGGGTGAGCCTGATCGAGGAGGGCGCGCAGAAGCACGTGCGCATGGCCCACCTGGCGATCGTCGGCTCCCACAGCACGAACGGCGTGGCGTCGATCCACTCCGAGCTCCTGCGCACGCGGACGGTGAAGGACCTCGCGGAGCTCTTCCCGGAGCGCTTCAGCAACAAGACGAACGGCGTGACGCCGCGCCGCTGGCTCAAGCTCGCGAACCCGGCGCTCGCCCGCGTGATCGACGACGCCATCGGCGACGGCTGGGTGACGGAGCTCGGCCAGCTCGCGCACCTCTCACCCCTCGCCCACGACGCCGCCTTCCGGGAGGCGTTCCGCAAGGCGAAGCACGAGGCGAAGACGCGCTTCGCGAGCTGGCTCTTCGCGAACTCCGGCGTCTCCGTCGACCCGGCGACGATCTTCGATTGCCAGGTGAAGCGGATCCACGAGTACAAGCGCCAGCTCCTGAACGCCCTGCGGATCATCGTGCTCTACGACCGGCTCCGCGCGGAGCCGGGCCTCGCCGTGCCCCCGCGCACGTTCTTCTTTGCGGGCAAGGCGGCGCCGGGCTACCACCTGGCGAAGCTCATCATCAAGCTCCTGAACAATCTCGCGGGCACGATCGACGGGGATCCCGCGATGCGGGACCGTCTCAAGGTCGTGTTCCTGCCGGACTACTCGGTCTCGCTGGCGGAGCGTCTGATTCCCGCGAGCGACGTCTCGAACCAGATCTCGACCGCGGGCTACGAGGCGAGCGGCACGAGCAACATGAAGTTCATGATGAACGGCGCGCTCACGATCGGGACGCGCGACGGCGCGACGATCGAGATGGCGCACGAGGCGGGCGAGGAGAGCTTCTTCCTGTTCGGGCTCACGGCCGACCAGGTGGTGGCGAGCCGCGGCTGGTACAACCCCTACTGGCACCGCGATCACGAGCCCGAGACCCGGACGGCCCTCGAGCGGATCGCCGCGGACGACTTCAGCCGCAACGAGCCCGGCGCCTTCGCGCCGCTCCTCGACGCGCTCCTCCCGCACGGCGACTACTACATGCACCTCGCGGACCTGCGCTCGTACCTCGAGGCCGACGGGCGTCTCGTGGCGTTGTACGGCGATGCCGACGGGTGGGCGCGCACCGCGATCCGCAACGTGGCAGCGTCCGGCAGGTTCTCGAGCGACCGGACGATCTCCGAGTACGCGGCCGGCATCTGGGGAGCGAAGGCCTGCCCCGTGCCGTAGGGCGCGGGGCCGTCGCAGGAGGAGCCAGCGATGGCGCTCTCGCCGCTCGCCGGAAAGCCGGCGCCGAAGGAGCTCCTGGTCGATCTCGCGCGCCTCGAGCGCGAGTACTACGGGCGCGAGCCCGACCTCTCCGACCCGAGCCAGCTCGTGAGCTTCGGTACGAGCGGGCACCGCGGCTCGCCGCTCCGCGGATCCTTCACCGAGGCCCACATCCTCGCCGTCACCCAGGCGATCTGCGACTACCGTCGCAGCCGCGGGACGGACGGCCCCCTCTACCTGGGGAAGGACACGCACGGCGTCTCCCGCGCGGCCGAGCGGACGGCGCTCGAGGTGCTCGCCGGCAACGACGTCGAGACCGTGATCCAGCGCGACGACGGCGTGACGCCGACGCCCGTCGTCTCGTGGCGCGTCCTCGTGCACAACCGCGGGCGCCGCGAGCGCCTCGCCGACGGCATCCTGGTGACGCCCTCGCACAACCCGCCGGAGGACGGCGGCTTCAAGTACAACCCGCCGAACGGCGGACCGGCCGACACGGACGTCACCCGCTGGGTCGAGGATCGGGCCAACGCGCTCCTGCGCGGCGGGAACGCCGGCGTGAAGCGGCGCCCCTTCGAGTCGGCCCGACGGGCCTCGACGACGCACGCCGAGGACTTCGTGCGCCCCTACGTCGACGACCTGCGCAGCGTGATCGACCTGGACGCCATCCGCGGCGCGGGCATCGCCCTCGGCGTCGATCCCCTGGGCGGCGCCTCGGCGCCCTACTGGGAGCCGATCCGATCGGTCTACGGCCTCGACCTCACCGTCGCGAACGAGACGATCGATCCGACCTTCTCGTTCATGACCGTCGACCACGACGGCAAGATCCGCATGGACCCCTCGAGCCCCTACGCCATGGCGCGGCTGGTCGGGCTCAAGGATCGCTTCCGCGTGTCGTTCGCGAACGATCCCGACGCCGACCGACACGGCATCGTGACGCCGTCCGCCGGGCTCCTGAACCCGAACCACTACCTGGCGGTCGCGATCCGCTACCTGCTCGCGAACCGGCCGGCGTGGCCGGCGGGCGCGGCCGTCGGGAAGACGCTCGTGAGCAGCCGCATGATCGACCGGGTCGTCGAGAAGCTCGGACGGACGCTCTGCGAGGTGCCCGTCGGCTTCAAGTGGTTCGTGCCGGGGCTGTTCGACGGCTCGCTCTGCTTCGGCGGCGAGGAGAGCGCCGGAGCGAGCTTCCTGCGGCGCGACGGAACGGTCTGGACCACCGACAAGGACGGCCTGATCCTCGACCTGCTCGCGGCCGAGATCACGGCCCGCACGGGACGGGATCCCGGCGAGCACTACCGAGAGCTCACGGCGGAGTTCGGGGCGCCGTCCTACGAGCGGATCGACGCGCCGGCCACGCCCGAGCAGAAGGCGCGCCTCGCGAAGCTCTCGCCCGAGGACGTCCGGGCGTCGACCCTCGCCGGCGAGCCGATCGCCGCGAAGCAGACGCGCGCTCCCGGCAACGGCGCGCCGATCGGCGGCCTCAAGGTCGTGGCGCGGACGGGCTGGTTCGCGGCGCGGCCCTCGGGCACGGAGAACCTCTACAAGATCTACGCGGAGAGCTTCCAGGGCGAGTCGCACCTCGCGTCGATCCTGCGCGAGGCGAAGGCGATCGTGAACGACGCCCTCGCCGGCGGCGCCTGACGCCGCCGGCCGCCGCTACTCCGCCACGCGGTTCCGTCCGGCGGCCTTGGCGCGGTAGAGGGCCGCGTCCGCGCGGTCCACCACCGCCGTCCAGCCCGCGGCCGGGTCGCCCGTCTCGGGATCGACCGCCGCGATGCCCGCGGAGAGCGTCACCATGCCGTGTCCCGAGCCCTCGTGCGGCAGGGCGAGCTGCGCCACCGCGCCGATCGCGCGCTCCGCGACGACGCTCGCGCCCCGGATGCTCGTCTCGGGGAGGACGATCAGGATCTCCTCGCCCCCGTAGCGGTGGACCGAGTCGGAGCTGCGCCTCCCGGTGGCGAGGCTGCCCGCGACCGTACGCAGCACGGCGTCACCCGCCGGATGCCCGTAGCGATCGTTGTACCGCTTGAAGTGGTCGACGTCGAACAGCGCGATCGCGTAGGGACGGCCGTAGCGCCGCGCGCGGTCGTGCTCGCGGTCGAGGGCGGTCTGCATCGCGCGGCGATTGCCGATGCCGAGGAGCGCGTCCTGCGACGAGAGCTCCTCGAGCCGCCGGTTCGCCTCGACCAGGCTCGCGGTCCGCTCGGCGACGGCGTGCTCGAGGCCCTGGCGCTGGCGCTCGAGCGCGAGCGCGTGGGCGCGGAGCAGGTCGCTCTGGGTGACGAGGCCGACCAGCCGGCCGTCCGTGCCCAGCACGGGCACGCGACGGAAGCCCCGCTCCGCGATCAGCGCCACGGTCTCGTCGATGCCCGCGTCGCGCGAGATCGAGAACACGGGCGAGGACATCACGTCGCGCGCGCGCCAGCGCGAGGCCTCGGGCGCGCGCAGCACCTCGCCGAGCGCGCGCACGAGATCGCGCTCGCTCACGATGCCGACCGGCGCCGCGCCGTCGCAGACCACCAGGCACGAGAGCTTCCGGTCCCGCATCGTGGCGACCAGCACGCCGAGCGGGGTCTCCGCCGTCGCCGTGGCCACACGGCGCGTCATCACGTCCTCGATGCGGCTCCTCGCGTCCGCCACGCGGCCTCCCGTCCAGCATCGATCGGGAGCCGCGGGCGCCGCCTTGAGGAGGGCCCGACCCGGGCCGGCCGGCGCGAGGATCAGCCGAGGCCGAGGTTCCGGCGGAGGCGCGCCAGGGGCTCCTCCGTGTCGGGCTCGAAGGCGCGTCCCGTCACCTGCTCGTAGGCCTCGATGTAGCGCCGCGCCGCCTCGCAGCGCACCTCGACCGGGATCTCGGGCACGGGGCCCTCGCCCTTGTACCCCTGCTCGACGAGCCAGCGACGCAGGTACTCCTTGTCGAGGGCCTCGGGGTCGCGCCCGTCGCGCATCGCGCGCTCGTAGCGGTCCCGGTACCAGTAGCGGGAGGAGTCGGGCGTGTGGATCTCGTCGATCACGACGATCTCGCCCCGCTCGTCGAGGCCCATCTCGTACTTCGTGTCGACCAGGATCAGGCCGCGCGTCTCGGCGAAGCGCTGCCCTTCGGCGAACAGGCGGTGGGCGATCCCGGCCGCGCGATCGAAGAGCTCGGCGTCGACCAGGCCGCGCTCGATCAGCTGCTCGCGCGACGCCAGCTCGTCGTGGGCGCCCTTCTCGGCCTTGGTCGTCGGCGTGAGGAGCGGCTGCGGGAGGGGCGCGTGCTTGTGGAGTCCCTCGGGCAGGCGGTGTCCGCAGTAGACGCGCTCGCCCTTCGCGTAGGCGGTCCAGATCGAGGTCGACGTCACGCCCGTGAGATAGCCGCGCATCACGAACTCGACCGGGAGCGGGCGACACTCGCGCACGATCGAGGCCGTGGGATCGGGCACGCTCAGCAGGTGGTTCGGCGCGAGCGCGCGGGTGCGCTCGAACCAGAACGCGGCCACCTGGTTCAGGACCTGGCCCTTGAAGGGCAGGGTGCCGACGACGACGTCGAAGCAGCTCACGCGGTCCGTGACGACGATCGTGCGTCGGCCCTCGCGCACGTAGCTGTCGCGCACCTTGCCTTCTTGCCGTCGGCCGAGCTGCGGCAGGTCCGTCGTCCGGAGGGTGCGCGCACACTGATCGCGAAGCAGGTCGACGTCGATTCCCAAGACGATCCTCCTCGTGGCCCACGGCCCGGGCGCCCAGCATGCCACTCCCGGTCCGCCTTCGCCGCGTCGAGTGGGACACCTTGGCCCGGGCGCCCGTCCGGGGCTAGACTGCGCGCGTCCCCAAAGAGCCAGAGCCGACGGCGCTGCCCCGCTCCCCCTCGCGGGCCGCGCCGGAGACGCCAGACCCGAAGCCACGTGGAGGTCGCACAATCCCCGTGTTCGCAGTGGTCCAGTTCCCGGGCTCCAACGACGATCGAGACATGCTCTTCGCGCTGAAGGCCGTCCTCGGCGCGCCGAGCGCGCTCGTCTGGCACAAGGCCTCCGAGCTTCCCCGGGACACGCGCGCGGTCTTCCTCCCGGGCGGCTTCTCGTACGGCGACTACCTGCGCTGCGGCGCCATGGCGCGCTTCTCCCCGGTGATGGGCGCCGTGAAGCGCTTCGCAGAGGCCGGCGGTCCGGTGCTCGGCACGTGCAACGGCTTCCAGGTGCTGTGCGAGTCGGGCCTCCTCCCGGGCGTGCTCGTGCGGAACCAGGGGCTCCACTTCGTGTGCGAGTTCGTGCACGTGCGCGTCGAGGAGGCCGTTGCGCCCTTCACCTCCCGCGCGCGCCCGGGGCAGATCCTCCGGCTGCCCGTGAAGCACGGCGAGGGCTGCTACTTCGCCGCGCCCGAGACGCTCGCGGCACTGGAAGCGCGAGGCCGGATCGTGCTCCGCTACGTCACGCCCGACGGAGAGGCCTCCGCGGCGGCGAACCCGAACGGCTCGATCGCGAACGTCGCCGGGATCCGCAACGAGCGCGGCAACGTGTTCGGCCTCATGCCCCATCCCGAGCACGCGGTCGAGCCGGCCCTCGGCGGGACCGACGGCGTGGCGATCCTCGGCAGCGTGCTCGACTTCGTGAAGGGCGCGGCACGGTGAGCGCGGCAGAGCCGGTCGTCGATCTGGCGCTCGCGCGGGAGCACGGCCTCACCGACGACGAGTACGCGCGCATCCTCGAGATCCTGGGCCGCGTTCCCACGTTGCCGGAGCTCGGGATCTTCTCCGTGATGTGGAGCGAGCACTGCTCCTACAAGTCGAGCAAGAAGTACCTGCGCGAGCTTCCGACCCAGGCGGAGCACGTGCTCCAGGGACCGGGCGAGGGGGCCGGCGTGGTGGCGATCGGCGACGGCCTCGCCGTGATCTTCAAGATCGAGAGCCACAACCATCCGAGCTTCATCGAGCCGCGGCAGGGCGCGGCGACGGGCGTGGGCGGCATCCTGCGCGACATCTTCAGCATGGGCGCACGCCCGATCGCGAGCCTCGACTCGCTCCGCTTCGGGCCCCTCGACGATCCGCTCCATCGCCACCTGCTCCACGGCGTGGTCGACGGGATCGGCGGCTACGGCAACGCCGTCGGCGTCGCGACGGTCGGCGGCGAGACGGCCTTCCACGAGTGTTACCGCGGCAACATCCTCGTGAACGCCTTCAACCTCGGCCTGGTGGAGGCGGACAAGTTCTGGAAGGGAAGCGCCTCCGGCCTCGGGAATCCCGTGATCTACGTCGGGAGCAAGACGGGCCGGGACGGCATCCACGGCGCGAGCCTGCTCGCCTCGAGCGAGTTCGGCGAAGGCGCGGAGTCGAAGCGGCCGACGGTGCAGGTCGGAGATCCCTTCACCGAGAAGTGCCTGATCGAGGCGACGCTCGAGCTCATGAAGACGGACTGCCTCGTCGGCATCCAGGACATGGGCGCCGCGGGGCTCACCTGCTCGAGCTTCGAGATGGCGAGCCGCGCCGGCACGGGGATCGAGATGGACCTCGATCGCGTTCCCCAGCGCGAGTCGAACATGACGCCCTACGAGCTGCTCCTCTCCGAGAGCCAGGAGCGCATGCTGCTCGTGGTGCGGGCCGGTACCGAGGACCGCGTGCGCGAGATCTTCGAGCGCTGGGAGCTCGACTTCGCGGTCGTGGGGCGGGTCACGGGCGACGGCCGCATGAGAATCCGCTGGCACGGGAAGACGGTGGTGGAGATCCCCGTGGATCCCGTGGCGGAGAAGGCGCCCGTCTACGATCGGCCGGCGGCGCGCCCGGTCGAGCAGGACGCGCGCCAGCGCCTCGACCTCGCCGCCGTCGCGCCGGAGAGCGATCCCCAGGCTGCCCTCGAGGCGCTGCTCGACACCCCGAACCTCGGCTCGAAGGCGTGGATCTTTCGCCAGTACGACTCGCTCGTGCAGGGCAACACGGTGCTCGGGCCGGGCAGCGACGCAGCGCTCGTGCGCGTGAAGCGCGAGGACGGAACCCCCACGCGCCAGGCCCTCGCGATGAGCGTCGACTGCAACGCCCGCCACTGCTGGCTCGACCCCTACGAGGGCACCCTCGGCGCCGTGGCCGAGGCCGCGCGCAACGTCGCCTGCACCGGCGCTCGCCCGCTCGCGCTCACGAACTGCCTGAACTTCGGCAGCCCCGAGAAGCCCGAGATCATGTGGCAGTTCGCCGAGGCGACGCGCGGCCTCGGCGACGCCGCGAAGGCCCTCGGCACGCCCGTCATCTCCGGCAACGTGTCCTTCTACAACGAGACGAGCGGCCGGCCGATCCATCCCACGCCCACGATCGCGATGGTCGGGCTCCTCGAGCCCTGGGACATCCACGCCGTCTCGCACTTCGAGATGGCCGGCCTCGCGCTCGTGCTCCTCGGCGAGACGCGCGAGGAGCTGGGCGGGAGCGAGTGGCTCGCGCTGCGCCGCGGGATCGAGGCGGGGCTCCCGCCGCGCGTCGATCTGGCGCACGAGCGGCGGCTCCACGAGCTCCTGGCCGAAGGGGTTCGCGAAGGGCTCGTGCGAACCGCCCACGACGTCTCGGCGGGCGGGCTTGCGGTGGCCCTCGCCGAGAGCACGTTCACGGGGCCCGGCGGCATCCGGGTCGGCGCGCGCGTGGTGCTCGACCCGGGCGTGCGCCTCGACGCGCTGCTCTTCGGCGAGAGCGCGGGACGCGTGATCGTCGCGACCTGCGATGCGGAGGCCCTGCTCGCCCTCGCGGCGAAGCACGGCGTGCCCGCGACGCCGGTCGGCGAGACGGGCGGCGACCGGCTCGTGATCGGCCCGGCGGCCGGCGGGGCCGCCTGGATCGACGCGCCCGTGGCACGGCTCCACGAGACCTTCTCGCGGGCGATCCCGCGACGCCTCTCGGCCGACCCGGAAGGCGCCTAGGCCGTGAGGACGGAGGTGTGATGGGAAGCGACGGAAGCGATCCGAGCGACGGGAGCCGGGGCCGCGAGGCCACCGAGCGACCGGGCCTCCTGGACGGCGTCGCGCCCGAGGAGCGGGCTGCGCTCTCTCGCGCGCGCGAGGCCGACCGCTTCCACGACGAGTGCGGCGTGTTCGGGGTGCACGGACACCCCGAAGCGTCGCACATCACCTACCTCGGCCTCTACGCGCTGCAGCACCGCGGGCAGGAGAGCGCGGGCATCGTCTCCGTCCACGGCCACGAGCAGCTCGTGCACCGCGGCATGGGCCTCGTGGCGGACATCTTCCACGAGCCGGTGCTGAAGAAGCTTCCGGGCCGCCACGCCATCGGCCACGTGCGCTACTCCACGGCCGGCGAGAGCACGCTCCGCAACGCGCAGCCCTTCTGCGCGACGACCGACGGCGGGCCCGTCGCGATCGCCCACAACGGGAACCTCGTGAACGCCTCGGCGATCCGGCGCGAGCTCGAGGGCCGTGGCGCGATCTTCAGCTCGACCGTCGACAGCGAGGTGATCGTCCATCTCCTCGCGCGCTCGCGGGAGGGCGCCCTGGAGGACCGGCTGATCGACGCGCTCTCTCGCGTGAAGGGGGCGTTCAGCCTCCTCATGCTGACGGAGGACGCGCTGATCGCGGCGCGCGATCCGTGGGGCTTCCGGCCCCTCGTCCTCGGGCGCCTCGACGGCGCCTTCGTGGTCGCGAGCGAAACCTGCGCGCTCGACCTGATCGGCGCGACGTACGAACGCGACCTCGAGCCCGGCGAGGTCGTCGTGATCCGGCGCGGCCGGCTGCGCACGCTCCGGCCCTTCGCCCGCGCGCCGCGCGAGACGTTCTGCATCTTCGAGTACATCTACTTCGCGCGACCCGACTCGAACCTCTTGCGCCAGAACGTCTACGCCTTCCGCAAGGAGCTCGGGCGCGTGCTCGCGCGCGAGCATCCCGTGCCGGCCGACATGGTCGTTCCCGTCCTCGACTCGGGCACGTCGGCGGCCCTGGGCTACGCGGAGGAATCGGGCATCCCCTACGAGACGGCGCTGATCCGAAACCACTACGTGCGGCGCACCTTCATCGAGCCCAGCCAGTCGATCCGCCACTTCGGCGTGAAGGTGAAGCACAACGCCGTGCGCGGGATCCTCGAGGGCAAGCGCGTGGTCCTGGTCGAGGACTCGATCGTGCGGGGCACCACGCTCTTGAAGCTCGTCAGCATGCTGCGCAACGCCGGCGCGCGGGAGGTGCACGTGCGCGTGTCCTCGCCGCCCACGATCGGGCCGTGCCACTACGGCATCGACACGCCGACGCGCGAGGAGCTGATCGCCCACAACTACAGCCCCGAGGAGATCCGCCAGCAGATCGGCGCCGATAGCCTGGGCTACCTGTCGCTCGAGGGGCTGCGCCGGGCCAGCGCGGCGAACAAGCACGGCTACTGCGACGCCTGCTTCTCCGACGACTATCCCGTGCCGGTCGGCGACGAGCACGCCGTCCCCCAGCTCTCGCTCTTCCGCGAGATCGAGGACGACGAGCTTCCGCCGCGGGGAGGCCGCGCGTGAGGCCAGCTCGGCCGCGCATCGGCGTCACGACGTATCCGCGGGTCGGAGAGGACCGTCCCGCCTTCAGTCTGCCGACGGCCTACGTCGACGCAGTACGCCGCGCCGGCGGCCTTCCGCTCCTGCTCGCCCCGGGCGAGGAGGCGGTGGAGGAGGTCCTCGACCACCTCGACGGCCTCGTGTTCTCGGGCGGCGGCGACCTGCACCCGAGCCACTTCGAGGGCGAGCACCATCCGACGCAGTACGGCGTCGACGAGGAGCGCGACCGCTTCGAGCTGGCGCTGATGCAGGCGGCCCTCGCCCGCGAGACGCCGCTCCTCGCGATCTGCCGCGGGATGCAGCTCCTGAACGTCGTGCGCGGAGGCGACCTGCACGTCCACCTGCCCGACGTGTTCGGCGAGGACGTGTGGCACCGGCATCCCGAGCGCAAGCCGGTGCCCCATCCCGTGCGGCTCAAGGCCGGCTCCCGTCTCGCGAAGATCTTCGGCCGCACGGAGCTGCGGCCGATCTCGTGGCACCACCAGGCCGTGCGGCGCCTGGGACGCGGACTCGAAGCCGTCGCCTGGGCGCCCGACGGGGCGATCGAGGCGGTGGAGCAGAGCGACGCCGACTGGCTCTTCGCCGTGCAGTGGCATCCGGAGATGGATCCCGACGAGGCCGCGCTGTTCCAGAGCCTCGTGGCGCGAGCGCGCCGCCGCTGAGCCTCGGGTCGGAGCTCCACCGCGTTGCTCCAGGGTTCCACGGAGGCGGCGTTGGATCGCTTTCCCCCCACGCCCGAATCCAGATGGCTCTCCGGCAGGCCGATACACCGGCGGGAGGCCTCGTCCGGATGGGATTGCTCGGCGAAGAGAGAGAGCCCGAGGCCATCGGGGCGCCGCGCCGGCGTCTGAAGCTCTGCTTCGCCGACGCGTCCCTCTTCCGCGCCGAGTTCGAGAACAACCTCGCGAACGGCGGCCTGTTCGTGCCGACCGACGAGGAGTTCGATCCGCGCGAGCTGGTCGAGCTCGAGCTCGAGCTCGCGTTCTGCGGCGAGCGCTTCTCCCTGCCCGGCGAGATCGTGAGCAGCGTGCCCGCAGGCTTCGGGCCGGGCGGAGCGGGCGGCGTGGCCGCGCAGGTGCTCGAGCCGGCGAGCACGATCCGCAAGCGCCTGGGCCGCTTCGCCGAGCTCGCGCCGCGTCCGCCCGCTCCGCCCGACGCGCCCCCGACGAACGAGCGACGCCACGCGCGGCGTGCACCCTCGCGCGTGCCGGTGCGACTCGAGACGGGCGACGGCGCCACGGCGGCGCGCACGCGCGACCTGTCGGCCCGAGGCGCGCTGCTCGCGCTCGAGGGAGAGGCGCCCGCGGTCGGCGATCACGTCGCGGTGACGCTCGTGCATCCGACCCACGGCGAGGCGATCGAGATCGACGCACACGTCGTGCGTCACGCGCAAGACGCCCACGGCAAGCCCGCCCTCGCGGTCGAGTTCGAGCCCGCCGGCTCGGACCGAAGCCACATCGCGGGCTTCGTGGAGGACGTCCAGGCCGCCGACCACGCGCGCCGGCTCGGCGCGATCGCCGGTCCGATCGACGAGCTGGGCGTGGCGGCGCTGCTCCAGATGTTCGGCTCGAGCGCGCCGCGTGGCACGCTCGTCCTCACGCGCGACGGCGAGGAAGGCGTGATCACCTTCGACGGCGGGATGCTGAAGAGCACGCGCCTCGGCTGCGTGACGGGCCTCAAGGCGCTGGTCCGCCTCTTCACCTGGCGCGCCGGCCAGTTCGAGTTCTCCGGCAGCGTCGAGGCCGGGCTGCAGGAGGACGCGCCGATCTCGCTGCAGGGGGCGCTGCTCGAGGCCGTGCGGCTGCAGGACGAGGAGGCGCGCTCGCCCTTCCGGAGCCTTCCCGCGACGGCGCTGCTGCGCGTCGCGCTCGAGCGCCTCGCCGCCGACGCTGCCGAGCTCTCGAAGACCGAGCAGGCGGTGGTGGAGCTCCTGCAGGCGGGGTTCCCGCTCGCGCGGCTCCTCGATGTCGTGCCCGAGCCCGACGGCGACGTCTACGCGGCCCTGGGCTCCCTCGTCGAGCGCGGGATCGTCGAGCTGCGCTGAGAGGCACGCGCCGCGCGGCTAGCGCAGGTCGCCGACCCGCGCCGGGTCGGTGACCTCGCGGCGCACGAGCTTCCCCTTCGCGTAGAAGCTGCGCACGTCGATCGTTCCGTCCCCGTCGAGGTCCTGCGCGCGCTCGGTCACGACGCCGTCGGCGTCGAACTTCTCGAAGCGGTCGAGCCGGCCGTCGCCGTCGGTGTCGCGCGACTCGCTCACGAGGCGGCCGCTCCCGTACTCGAAGATCCGGCTGGGCGCGCCCGACGGGCCGCTCGTCATCTCGATGCGCGCGACGCTCCCGTCGGGCGCGAGCAGCACCCGGGTGTCGGGCCGCCCGGATCCGCTCCGGTCCTCGTACACCTCGCTGCGACGGCCGTCGTGCCAGAGGGCCCACGTCTCCGGCCGGCCGTCGTGGTTGCGGTCCTCCTCGCGCAGCACGGGCTCCCCCGTCGCCGTGTCGAAGTACCAGCTGGCGAGGGCGCGGCCGTCCGGCGCGAAGAGCGCGCGGCGCTCGACCGGACCGCCGGCCGCGTCTCGCGCGAGGCGGAGGCCGACCGTCTCCTCCACCGGCAGCTCCACCGGGCGGAGGGCGGCCCGAAGCTGCTCGGCGTCGGGCTCCTCGCCCGACAGCACGGCCACCGCCGCGAGGAGCTGGTCGCGCAGCCGCCGCTCCTGCTCGAGCTCACGCTCGGCGGCCTCGCGCGCCGCCGGCGTGAGGGCGGAATCGAGGTCGGCGTCGTCGTCCGACCCGGGGTCGAGCGGCGCTCCGTGGAGGTCGCGCGCGAGGGCGAGGGAGGCCTGCGTGCCGGAGAGGTACGCGCGCGTGTCGGCGTCGTCGGGGTCGACCCTGCCAGCGCGCTCGAAGGCGCGCGCGGCGGACGGCAGCCGCCCCTCCGCCAGACGCGCGCGGCCGCGCTCGAGCTCGGCGGCGAGGCGCGTCTCGAGGACGGGGAACGCCGCACGCAGGGCCTCCGACGGCCAGGCGCCGCGCGCCGCCGGCCCGTCGAGCGCGGCCCGGACCGGGGGATCGGAGAGGACCTTCTCGAGCGCCCGCGCGAGCGGGCGGAGGACGCAGATCTGGCCTTGGGCGGGATCGCCGTCGCTCTCCCGCCACGTCCGCGGGGCCACGGCGATTCCGGACGGTGTCGCCACGGCCGCGCGCAGCCACACGAGCGCGAAGGGACCGTCCTTCTGCGAGCGGCCGCAGGTCGCGCGCTCCACCTGGAGGGAGAGGATCCGATCGACGCGGTGCGCCTCGAGCCAGGCGCGCGCCTCGGGCACGGTCGTCGGCGTGAGCTCCACGACGCGCGTTCCGGGGAGGCGCAGCGCCAGGCGCTGGGCGAGGGCGTCGGGAACGAGGGGGTCGCCGAAGCGCGGGCCGCCTTCGGCGCGGGAGGCGTCGTCGCTCGCCGGGGCGAGGAGCACGAGCAGCCCTTCGGCGGGCACGCCGAGGGGTACGTCCGGAGGCGGTGCGGGCGGCGGATCGACGGCGTCGGCGTGGGCGCGCAGCGGGGCGGCCTCGGCGCCGCGGCCCTCCTCCTCGAGCTGACGCGCGAGGCTGCGCAGGGCCACGGCGTCGTCCGGCGCCGCGCGGAGCGCCTCGCGCAACGAGCTCTCCGCCTCCGCCGTCCGGCCCTGGGACTGGTACTGCCGCGCCTCGTCGACGCGGTAGCGGGCGAAGCGGGCGCGATCCTCCGCCGTCGGCGGCGGCCCGAGGCGGCTCGTGGAGACACCCGGGGCGCAGCCGACCGCCAGGGTGAGGGCGAGCGTCCCTGCAGCCATGCGGGGAAGCGAGCGAACGCCACGGGCGCGGTGGGCGAGCCGCGCGAGCGAAGACGAGAAGGGCACCGACCCCAGGGAATCCCGGCGCGGCCCGCGCGTCAAGCGGCGCCGCGTCGTCGGGGGCGCTACGCGCCCCCGGGCCAGCGCTTTACGACCGTGTCGTGGAGGAAGCGGGCGTCGTCGTGGGCGGGATGGTCGAGGTTGTAGTGGAGTCCGCGGCTCTCGAGCCGGCTCTGCGCGGAGGCGATCACGAGCTCGGCCACGGTGGCGAGATTCCGCAGCTCCACCAGGTCCGGGGTCAGCTTCACGTTCCAGTAGTACTCCGTGATCTCCTCCTGCAGGAGCTGGATGCGGTGGCGTGCCCGGGCGAGTCGCTTGTCGCTCCGCACGATGCCGACGTAGTTCCACATGAAGCGCCGGATCTCGTCCCAATTCTGCGTGATCACGACGGCCTCGCTGCTCTCGGTGGCGAGCCCCGCCTCCCAGGGCGCGGTCGAGTCGGCCTCCTCGGGGAGCGAGGGAAGGCGCGCGAGGCCGGCCTTTGCCGCGGCGTCGGCGAAGACCAGGCCCTCGAGCAGCGAGTTCGACGCCAGCCGGTTCGCGCCGTGGAGCCCGGTGCTCGCCACCTCGCCCGCGACGAAGAGGTTCTCGACGTCGCTCTCGCCCGACAGATCGCTGCGCACGCCGCCGCAGGTGTAGTGGGCGGCGGGGACCACCGGGATCGGGTCGCGCGTGATGTCGATCCCGAACGAGAGGCAGCGGGCGTAGATCGTCGGGAAGCGCTCGCGCAGCCAGGCGGCGTCGCGCTGCGTGATGTCGAGCAGCACCCACTCGTCGCCCGAGCGCTTGAGCTCGGCGTCGATCGCGCGCGCGACGACGTCGCGGGGGGCGAGGTCGGCCATCGGGTGGTAGCGCGGCATGAACGCCTCGCCGCGTCGGGCGCGCAGCACGCCGCCCTCGCCGCGCACGGCCTCGCTGATCAGGAACGACTTCGCCTGCGGATGGAACAGGCACGTCGGGTGGAACTGCATGAACTCCATGTTCGCGATCGCGGCACCGGCGCGATACGCCATGGCGATGCCGTCGCCGGACGCGATGTCGGGGTTCGTGGTGTAGAGGTAGACCTTGCCCGCGCCTCCCGTCGCGAGCAGCGTGGCGCGCGCCTGGAAGCGCTCGACCGCGCCCGTCGTGGCGTCGAGCACGTAGGCGCCGAGCGCGCGGTTCGCGCCCGGCAGCCCGGCCTTGCGCGAGGTCAGGAGATCGACCGCGCAGTGGTTCTCGAACAGGGTCACGTTCGGATGGGCCGCGGCGTGGGCCAGCAGCACGCGCTCGATCTCGGCGCCCGTCGCGTCCTTGTGATGCAGGATACGGCGCTTGGTGTGGCCGCCCTCGCGGCCCAGGGCGAAGGCGGGCGGTCCGTCGCCGGGACGGCCCGCGGGCTCGCGGTCGAAGTCGACGCCGAGCTTGACGAGGGCCTCGATCATCGCCGGCGCGCGCTCGATCACGAAGCGCACGACGTTCTCGCGGCAGAGGCCGTCGCCGGCGGCGAGGGTGTCCTGGACGTGCTGCTCGAAGGAGTCCTCCCGCGAGGACACGGCGGCGATCCCGCCCTGGGCCCAGTTGGTGGCCGAGTCCGCCGCCCGCTTCTTGGTGACGATGGCCACGGTTCCGTGATCTGCGACACGGGCCGCGAAGAACAGGCCGGCGATACCGCTGCCCAGGACCAGGAAGTCGAACTGCCGGCGGTCGGACACGGGCCTCCTCGGGTGGCCTCTCGGACCCGCCCGGCGGCGTCGCTCAAGCAGGCCGGCCGCTCTCCGATGACGGAGCGAGGAGGACCCGTGCCGAGTCTACCCACGGCGCCCGGGCGCGTGCCATCGCGCCTCGCGCCGGGGAGGGCGGGGAGCGGTCGGACCCGCCGCGCAGCGCACGGGGAGGATGGCCATGGAGCTGCGAAAGCCTCCGGCCCCGGCCCGTCGCCGCGTGGCCGCCATGGGACTCGGCCTCGCCCTCGCGCTCGGGGGCGCGGCGGCGCCCGCCTGCGCCGATCTCTACCGCTACGTCGACGAGCGCGGCGGCGTCCACTTCACCGATGCCCCGACCGAACGCCGCTACGCACGCTTCGAGCTCCAGGCCCGGACGACCCGCTACGATGGCGTCCCCCTCGCGAGCGCCTTCGTCCGTCCGCGCGGCGCAGGGAAGGGCTTCGATCCGCTGATCGCCCAGGCCGCGCGCGTGCACGGTCTGCCCACGGCGCTGGTGAAGGCCGTGATCGCGACCGAGTCGAACTTCAACCCCCGCGCGGTCTCGCGGAAGGGAGCCCAGGGGCTCATGCAGCTCATGCCCGAGACCTCCGCCGCCCTCGGCGTGGGCGACCCCTTCGCGCCCCAGGAGAACGTCCAGGGCGGCGTCCGCTACCTGCGAGAGCTGCTCGATCGCTTCGGCACCGTCTCCTACGCGCTGGCCGCCTACAATGCGGGGCCGAGCACGGTCGACCGCTACGGAGGGATCCCGCCCTTCCCGGAGACGCAGCAGTACGTCGCCCGAGTCTTGGCGTACTATCGCCACTATCATGAGCAGCTCCGTCAGTAACGCCGCTCAGGAGAGGCCTGGCGGGCCGCGCGATGCGGCGCCCGCCCACGAGCACTTCTGGAACCTCCCCAACACGATCACGGTGCTGCGGACCGCGATCGTGCCCGTCCTCCTCGCGCTCCCCCTGGCCCAGGGTCGGCGGGGCAGCCAGACCATCGCGTGGCTCTTCATCCTCGCCGCGCTCTCGGACCTGGTCGACGGCTGGCTCGCGCGCCGTGGTCAGCAGGTGACCTCGATCGGGAAGCTCCTCGATCCCCTGGCCGACAAGCTCCTGGTTTCCACGGCCCTCGTCGTCCTGATCTCCGTCGGCCGGATCCCGGTGTGGGCCGTCTGGATGGTGGCGGTGATCGTCGGCCGCGAGCTCGCGGTCACGGGGCTGCGCGGTCTCGCGTCGGCAGGCGGGCGGGTGATGAGCGCAGGGGGCCTCGGGAAGGCCAAGACCCTCGCCCAGAACGTGGCGATCGGCGCGCTGCTCTTCCCGGACCCGACCCTGGGACTCCCCGCGCACGCGATCGGCCTGACACTTCTCGCCCTGGCCACGGCACTCACCCTGTGGTCGGGTTACGGCTATTTTGCCGACTACTTCGGCGACCCGGGCCGGCGCGACGCCTCCTAGGCCTGCAGCGAGCGACCCGTCCCGAGCGAGCCATCCACGGCCGATCCGCTTCGGGCATGGCACCCGATCGGCCGAAGAGTCCCGAGCCGGGCATCGAGAGCCGACGGAGGAACGGAACGCATGAGCCGCCTGCAAGAGCTTCGCGAGCGCATCCAGAGCCGGGAGGCGCGGATCGGCGTGGTCGGGCTCGGCTACGTGGGGCTGCCCCTCGTGGTCGAGTTCGCACGGGCGGGCTTCCGCGTGACCGGCTTCGAGCTCGACGCCGAGAAGGTGCGAAGCCTCGCGGAAGGGCGCTCCTACATCGAGGACGTGCCGAGCGACGACGTCGCGCGCTTCCGCGCGAGCGGCCACCTCTCGGCCACGGCCGACTTCAACGAGCTCACGCGCATGGACGTCATCAACGTCTGCGTGCCGACGCCCCTCACCAAGACCAAGGACCCCGACTTCAGCTTCATCGTGCGCGCGGTCGAGGACATCCAGCGGCGGCTGCGGAGCGGCCAGCTCATCATCCTCGGCAGCACCACGTATCCCGGCACCACGAACGAGCTCTACGTGCCGATCCTCGAGCAGACGGGCCTGGTCTGCGGGCGGGACTTCTCCGTCGCCTTCGCGCCGGAGCGGATCGACCCGGCGAACAAGACCTTCAAGGTGCGGAACGTGCCCAAGGTCGTGGGCGGCGAGACGCCGCTCTGCACGGAGCTCGCGACGCAGGTCTTCTCCGCGATCTTCGACACGGTCGTGCCGGTCTCGAGCAGCCAGAGCGCCGAGATGGTGAAGCTGCTCGAGAACACCTTCCGCGCCATCAACATCGGGCTCGCGAACGAGGTGGCGCTGATGTGCGACCGTCTCGGGATCGACGTCTGGGAGGTGATCGACGCGGCGGCGACGAAGCCCTACGGGTTCATGAAGTTCCTGCCCGGCCCGGGCCTCGGCGGGCACTGCATCCCGGTCGACCCCGCGTACCTCTCCTGGAAGATGAAGTCGCTGAACTTCAGCGCGCGGTTCATCGAGCTCGCGACGGAGATCAACGGCCACATGCCGGAGTACGTCGTGACGCGGATCGGCGATCTCCTGAACGAGGAGCGCCTGCCGGTGAACGGCTCGGGGGTCCTCGTGCTCGGCGTCGCCTACAAGCCCGACGTCGCCGACATGCGCGAGTCGCCGGCCCTCGACGTGATCCGCGAGCTCCTGCAGAAGGGCGCCCGCCTCTCGTACCACGACCCGCACGTGGCGGAGCTCGACCTCGACGGCCAGACGCTGAAGAGCGTGGAGCTCACCGACGCCGCCCTCGGCGAGGCCGACATGGTCGTGATCATCACGAACCACTCGAGCATCGACTACGACCGGGTCGTCGCGAAGGCCCAGCGCATCTACGACACGCGCAACGCGACGAAGGGCGTGCGCTCGGGTCGGGAGAAGGTCCGCAAGCTCTGAGGCGCGCGCGGCGGCGCCACGGGGCCGGGCTTGACGGGGGGCGCCCCGTCTCGTATCTCCCCCGCATCTCGCACGAGTAGCTCAGTTGGTAGAGCACCACGTTGCCAACGTGGAAGTCGCGGGTTCGAATCCCGTCTCGTGCTCCAGGATTCCAGAACGCCCCCGAGCACTCGTGCCGGGGGCGTCGTCTTCGGTGGCTCGTGGGCCGGGTCGACGCGTCCGTTTCGGGACCTGCGCGCCCCACGTCCACGACGGTGGACTTCTTGGTGTGCGGGGGCCGATGATCCGACGCCGACGCGTGGCAGCTCGGAGGTGTGGTCTCGTCGCGCGGGCTGCGGTCGGTGGCTTGCTGCCGTCCGACGCCGCCGGCTACA
>DATKKW010000012.1:0-78389 GCA_035542715.1 Myxococcota bacterium | reverse complement strand
CTCGGGCGCCCGGCTCGGCGACGCGTGCGCTAGAGCGACCTCGCGCCAGGTCGCGGCGCTGCGACGAGGCGCCGGAACGGCTCCACGACCTGCGCGACGAAGCCGCGCGGCACGCTCTCCTCCGCGAGCCCGAGGCGCGTCACCGGATGATCGTCCGGATGCTTGAACGTCCCGAAGGCGAGGTCGAAGAGCGCGGTCGGGCCCGAGAAGTTCGAGTCGTGGAGCTCCGGGTCCGCCGCGTGGTGGACGTAGTGGACGTCGGGAGTCTGCACCGCGTAGTGCATCCAGCGCGGGAAGCGCTGATCGAGGTTCGAGTGGGCGAGGTTGCCCTCGAAGACGTTCCAGAGCCCGAGCCAGAGCAGCACCTCGGCGGGAACGCCGAGCAGGAGGAGCGGCGCCGGCGCGGCGAAGAAGAGCGCCATCTGCTCCCCGACGTGGAGCCTCCCCGACTTCAAGACGTGCATGCGGGGCGTGTCGTGGTGCAGCGCGTGGAAGGCCCACAGCCGCGGCGCGCGGTGGAAGAGCCGGTGCAGCCAGTAGTTCACGAAGCCCCAGAGATGGAGCGCGAGCACGACCTGGAGCGCGAGCGGCAAGGCGACCGGCCAGAGCGGGGCCGCGGCGCTGCGCGAGGGCGACGCGGCGAGGGCCGTCACGAGCGCGAGCGAGAGCGCGCTCGCGAAGGGCCGCCCCAGCGCGGAGAAGAGGACGCCGTGGAGCGCGTCGTTCACCGCCTGGCGGTCGCGGAGCAGGCTCGTGCGCGGATCGCGGGGCAGGAGCGTCTCGAGCAGCACGACCGTCGCGAAGTTCCCGATCGTCATCGCGAGCGCGATCCGCGAGAGGGGCCAGCCGGCGGAGACGAGCGCGCGCGTCGCGAGGAGCGAGCCGCCCATGACGAGCGGCCAGGAGAGATGGGCGATGGCGCGACGGGGCGACATGCCCTCCAAGCTTGCCACGCCGCGACGACCCGGGGCGCACGAAGCGCTGTCGTCCCTCACGGATCGATGCGCAGGAACCAGACCTCGGCCCGGGCGGCGCGGCCGTCCGGCGCGAGGTCGTACTTGCGGGCGAAGGCCGCCCGAAGCCGCGCGATGGTCTCCGGGTCGCGGATCCAGGTCGCATGGCCCGCGTAGCGGTTGCCGCGCACGCGCACGACGACGCGCGGGTCGGCCGCGACCAGGGAGGGCCAGCGCTTCACGGGATTCAGGAAGTCCGCCGGCACGTAGAGCGCGCCGTCGAGGGCGACCGCCCAGGTGGTGACCGACCAGGGCCGCTCGACGTTCGTCTCGAGCTCGACGGTCGGGCCCACGGCATCCTCGGGCCAGTGCGACGGCAGCGCGACGAGGGCGCCCGCGCGGAGCGCCCCGCCCGGCATCGGGCCCACGGGACCATCGAGGAAGGGCGAGGCCGCGAGCAGGAAGGCGAGGGCGACCAGGCAGAGCGCCGTGACGGCCGCGAGCCCTCGCAGGACGCGCCTCATCGGCGCGCGACCTCCGACGCGAAGGCGAGCGTCGCGCGCGCGAGGGACGCCCAGCCGTGGCGCTCCTCGAGGACGCGGCGACCTCCCGCGCCGATCCGTTCGGCGAGGCCGGGGTCGGCGACCAACTGCGCGACCCCCTCTCCGAGCGCAGCGGGCGGTGCATCGGCCGCCACGAGCCAGGCCGATCGCCCGTGCTCGAGGCCCTCCGCCACGCCGGCCCGCGCGACGACCGGACGCCCGGCCTCGAGGTAGTTCAGGAGCTTCACGGGGAAGCCCCCGACGCGCCGGCGCGAGAGCACGCAGACCGCGGCGCCGTGCACGAGCGCGCGCGCCTCTGCGCCGTCTGCCAGGCGGGCGAGACGGAGCGGCGCCGGCGCCCCGCGCACACGATCGTGCGTCGCGACGACGATCGGGAGGGGCGTCACGCGACGAGCGGCGGCCGCGAGGTCGTCGAGATCCTGGTAGCGATCGAGGTTCCCGGTGTAGAGCGCAAAGCCGCCGCGTCGGAGACCGTGCGCGGCGCACGCGCGCGCGACCTCGAAGGCCCCGGGAGGCGGCGTGGGATCGAGGCCGGGCGGGAGCGTCACGACGGGGCCGCGCGCATCGCGGGCCAGGGCTTCCGCCGCGGAGTGCGCGAGGGCGAGCACGCCGTCGCACCGGCGCCCCAGCGCGGCGTCCAGGCGCGCGCCGACGCGGTCCGCCAAGGCGGCGAGCCGCGGCGGGGCGTAGGCGGAGAGCTCGACGCCGAGAAGCGTATGGGCGACGTAGATCGCGGGCACGTGCGTCACGGGACGCGCGGCGAGGGCCACGAGCGCCGCCTCGGCGTTGTGCGCGAGGGCCACGTCGAAGCGGCCGCGCCGGGACTCGCGCAGCCAGCACGCGAGGAGGGCCGCGTCGGCCAGCGGCTTGCGCCAGCTCGGCCCCGCGCGGAGCGGCGCGCGCGAGAGCGCTCGCGGCGCCCGCACGACGCGGACCGCGCTCTCCGCCAGCCCGCAGGAGCCGGGGCTTCCCCCGCCCTGCGCGGCCGCGCCCTCGCCATAGCAGAGGAGCGTCACGTCGCAGCCCGCCCGCGCGAGGGCGCGCGCCTGCTCCGCGACGAAGACCTGGGATCCCTGAGGCAAGGGAAAGGGGAACGCGGCGAGGAGGGCGACGCGGGAGACGCCCCGCGCCGCTTCCGCGCAGACGTGGTGCTCGCTCGCGTCGGCCGCCGTCATGGCGAGAGTCGAGCGCGGAAGCGGCACCCGCGCAACGCGCCCCCGGGCTCCTAGTCGAGGTAGCCGAGCGCGCGCAGGCGCGCCGCGACGAGGACCTCGTCGCCGGCGTCGTAGTCGTGACGCGACGCCGGCGGCGCCGCCGCGTCGGGCGTCGCCTCGACGCCGAGGGCGCCGAGCAACGCGGGGCCGACCTCGGCGAGCGAAGGCGTCCGCGTTCCGCCGACGAGGCCGAGTCCCTGCCACTCCGCGCCGCTCGCGATGCACAGGCCTTCGCGGCGATGGGTCCCGTTGAGACCGCGCCCGCGTCCGCCTCCGTGCTCCTCGGGCGCGAGGCGCCGGACGCTCGCGAGCCTCTTCGCGCCCCAGGGCGTGGCGACGAGCGAGAGCCCGTAGCCCGCGTCGAGCGCGAGCTCGAAGACGACGTCGGGCGCGCGCTCGACACAGGGGCCGGCGTACACCTCTTCCCGCGCGCGCGCCCACGCGACGACCGGCGAGCCATCGGGGAGCTTCCAGTCGACGAGGGCGTCGATCACGTCGCGCCGCACGCGCCCGGCCTCGGCCGGCGCGACGCTCCCCGCCGCCTCCCGCCCTCGCAGGTTGAGCCAGACGCCAGGCTGCGTGTTCGCCTCCTCCGAGAAGGCGCGGCTGCGCGCCCAGTCGAAGCCGCCGAAGCGGGCCGCGCTCTCGACGCGGGCGGCGGCGCCGCGCAGGCGGCGGAAGGCACGCTGCACGAGGGCGGCCGGGAGCGCGCGGAGGGCGAGGTCGCGCGCGGCGCGCGTCGCGGCGTCGAGGGCGAGACCGCCCGGCGCGGGCGCGCGCACGAGGAGGCCGCACTCGGCCAGGTGCGCGTTCACGTGCACGACGCGATCGCTGGCTCCGCCCGCGCCGTGATCGGAGACGACGACGACGAGGGAATCCTCGCCCATGGCTTCGCGCAGCGCGCCGCAGGCGGAATCGAGGGCGGCGTAGAGCGAGGCGATCGCGTCGCGCCGCTCCCGAGAGGCGGAGGGATCGTGGCGCGGCGACTCGGGGTCGAAGTCGCGCCAGAAGTGGTGCTGCACGGTGTCGCTCTCGGCGAACACGACGCAGGCGAGCTCCGGCGCGGCGGCCCCCGCCGCTGCGCCCATCCCGAGCGTGTGGAGCGCCTCGAGGGCGAAGGCCGTCTTGCGCGCGACACGGCGGCGGAGCAGCGCCGGCGCCGCGTCGTGCCAGCCTGGCCCGTGGGCTCCCTCGTCGAGGTCCGGGGTCATCCAGGGGCCGCTGCGCGCGGCGAGCGCGCGATACAGGCCCGGATCGCTCGCGGAGCGCGCGTCGGTTCCCGTCGAGACGGGAGCGTCGAAGCCCGAGACGAGGAGGCCGTTCACCGGCTCCGGAG
The DNA here is from genome assembly GCA_035542715.1 of Myxococcota bacterium. Taxonomy (GTDB): domain Bacteria; phylum Myxococcota_A; class UBA9160; order UBA9160; family UBA9160; genus DATKKW01. Next base: position 74,323 of record DATKKW010000012.1, on the reverse strand, counting down.
GGAAGGTCGCGGGCATGCCGAGGCAGAGCACGCGCACCCCCGCGCGGGAGGCGCGCGCGAAGATCGTCTCGCCCCGGCGATCCGTCGCGTTCGTGAAGCGGATCCGATACGCGCCCGGGACCTTCTGGGTGAAGTCGAAGAGACCGTGCTCGCCCGGCGAGAGGCCCGTCGCGAAGGTCGACCAGGCGGGAAAGCTCACCGGCGGGATGGTGCTCGCGAGCGGAGCGGCGGCGCCCTCCGCCATCCATCGTGCCAGGTTCGGCAGGCGGCCCGCCTGCGCGAGCGGACGCACCACGTCGAGCGTCGCGCCGTCGAGACCGAGCACGAGGACGCGACGGGCCGGTGCGCGCCGTGTCATCTCCGCTCGCCTCCGGCTCGCTGCGCGCCGCCTCGGCGCGCGCGCGATCCCGCCCGTCCGATGCCTCGGCTACTCGAGGTGGTCGATGATCGCCTGGGTGATCTGGTCGAGGGTCGCCTTGCCGCCGAGGTCGCCCGTGCGGTTCGCGGGATCGGCGAGCGTGGCGTGGACCGCGCGGGTGATGTTGTGGGCGATCCGCTCCTCGTCGAGGTGTCGCAGCATCTCGACCATCGAGAGCACGACGGCGCAGGGGTTCGCGAGGCGCTTGCCGGCGATGTCCGGCGCGCTTCCGTGCACGGCCTCGAACACCGCGCACTGCTCGCCGACGTTGCTCCCCGGCACGACGCCGAGGCCGCCGACCAGGCCCGCGCACAGGTCGGAGATGATGTCTCCGTACAGGTTCTCCATCAGCAGCACGTCGAACTGCGCCGGGTTCTTCACGAGCTGCATGGCGCAGTTGTCGATGATCATCTCCTTGTACTCGATCTCGGGATACTCCCGGGCCACCTTGCGCGCGCACTCGAGGAAGAGCCCGTCCGAGAGCTTCATGATGTTGGCCTTGTGGACGGCAGTCACGAGGTGGCGGCCCTGGCGCTCGGCGAGCTGGAAGGCGTAGCGGGAGATGCGCGTGCACGCGTGCTCCGTCATCACCTTCAAGCTCTCGACGATGCCGGGCGCCACGCGGTGCTCGAGGCCCGAGTAGAGACCCTCGGTATTCTCGCGGATCACGATCAGGTCGACGTCGCGGAAAGGGGTCTCGACGCCCGGGATCGACTTCACCGGCCGCACCGAGGCGAACAGGTCGAGGGCCTTCCGCAGGGTCACGTTCGCGCTCGAGAAGCCGGCGCCGATCGGGGTCGTGATCGGCCCCTTGAGCCCGACCTTGTGGGTCCGGATCGAGTTCAGGACCGGGTCGGGGACGGGCGTCCCGTACTTCGCGATGACCTCGGCTCCCGCCTCGACGCGCTCCCAATGGATGCGGGCGCCGGCTGCCTCGGCGATCCGGAGCGCCGCCTCCGTGACCTCCGGACCGATCCCGTCGCCCGGGATCAGGGTCACCGTGTGCGCGTGGGTCGACATGGCTCGCCGGTCCTCCTATAGTGCCGCCCGCGAATCCGGACCCCACCCCAAGTTCGCCCAGCCGAGCGACCGCTCGGGGCGGACCTACCCGAGAGCGAGGATCGGACCCGTGGCCATCGAGCTTCTCTGCCGCAAGATCGGCATGACCCGCCTCTACGATGAGTCCGGCGGCAGCGTCGCCGTGACCGTCCTCGAGGCCGGCCCGAATCCCGTCGTCCAGAAGAAGACGCCGGAGAAGGACGGCTACTCCGCCCTCCAGCTCGGCTTCCTCTCCCGCTCTCCCAAGAACCTCACGAAGGCCATGAAGGGCCACTTCGAGAAGTCGAAGGTCGCGCCGCTCCGTCATCTGAAGGAGAGCCGCGTCGCGGCCGAGGATGCCACGAAGTACGAGGTCGGTCAGGACGTCCGCTGCGACCTCTTCGAGGCGGGCCAGATCGTGGACGTGATCGGCACGACGAAGGGCCGCGGCACCTCGGGCGTCGTCAAGCGCCACAACTTCTCGGTCCACACCGAGGGCCACGGCACCCACGAGTTCTTCCGCCACGGCGGCTCGATCGGCTCCAACAGCGACCCCGGCAAGGTCATCAAGGGCCTGCGCATGTCGGGCCGCTACGGCAACGAGCGGGTCACGACCCGGAACGTGCGGGTCATGAAGGTGGACGCCGGGCGCAACCTGCTGTTCTTGAGGGGCTCCGTCCCCGGCCACGCGAACGCCGTCGTACGCGTCCGCGTGGCGCCGTCCGCCGGCTGAGCCGACGGCCCGCTACGACCGCAAGGACGCCCTCCACCAGCGCGCGAAGCGCGAGGGCTACCGCTCGCGCGCGGCCTACAAGCTCCAGGAGCTCCAGCGCTCCCACCGCCTGATCGGCCGCGGCGACCGGGTCGTCGACCTCGGCTGCTGGCCGGGAGGCTGGCTGCAGGTCGCGTCCGAGCTGGTCGGTCGAGAGGGCCGTGTGGCCGGCGTGGACCTGGCCACGATCGAGCCGCCGCTCGAGCTTCCGAACGTGTTCGCATTCACCGCCGACCTCTCCGATCCCACCGTTCCTGCACGGCTCCTCGAGACGCTGGGCGGCCCGGCGGACGTCGTGCTCTCGGACGCGGCGCCGAAGCTGACCGGCCTTCGGGCGACGGACCGCGCCCGGGAGGAGGCGCTGCTCGAGGCGATCGCGGCGCTCGTGCCGCAGCTCCTCCGGCCCGGCGGGAACCTCCTGCTCAAGCTGATGGACGGTCCGGAGGCGGACGCGATCGCCAAACGACTGCGTTCGCAGTTCGAGAAGGCCAAGACCGAGCGGCCCGATGCGACCCGCAAGGGATCGAGCGAGCGCTACCTCGTCGCGTGGGGGCGGCTTCCCTAGCGATCCCGTACCCGGAGCTCCGTCGCTTTACTCCGGCGGCCGTCCGCCTACCGTGATTGCGTGGGGTGAGGTCGGACGGAGGGCCGTGATGGGCTTCATCTGGTGGCTGGTCGTCGGGTTGATCGTGGGCTCCCTCGCGAAGTGGGTCATGCCGGGCCGCGACCCGGGCGGGATCATCGTCACGAGCCTGCTCGGCGTCGCCGGCGCGCTCGTGGGCGGCGCCATCGCCTCGGCGCTCGGAATCGGCAGCTTCACCGGCTTCAATCTCGGCTCCCTGGCGATCGCGACCGCCGGGGCCGTGCTGCTGCTGTTCGCCTATCGGAGACTGCGCGCCGGCGCGCCCACGGTCTGACGCGAGCGCTCTCGCGTCCCGGAGATGAGAGGCGGCGCCGGGCCCGAGCGCCGGCGCCGCCTCTTCGTCGCCCTAGAGCTGCACGCTCGCCGCCGAGAGCGGCGAGTCGCCCGCAACGTTGTACGTGCTGACCCTGAACGAGCCCGGCGCCGAGAGGCGCATGAAGCCCATCTGCAGCGTCACCTGGTCCGGGTTCTGCGCGTCGTGCACCAGCTCGGTCGGCAGGGTGCCGCGCTCGCCGAGCGGCCCCGACGTCGTTTCGTACGAGAGGATGTCGTGACCTCCGGCGTTGGCCGTGGTCTCGAACACGATCTCGGTGTCACGGACGTACTGGCCCGTCTGCTCGGAGAGCCTCCAGATCCACACGCCCTTCACCTGCTTCGAGCCGAAGTCCGGGATCACGACATTCACCCATTGAAGGTCGCAGCCGGTGGCGGTGAAGAGGCAGAGCAGCAGACCGAGCAGGGCGGGAAGGCGGTGAAGCGTTCGATGCATGGTCTCGCGTCCTCCTTGCGATGCGAGGACTGAGACGGCAGGAGCGCTGCGCGCTCTCGTGACGCAACTCACCGAAGCACGGCGATGGAGATCCGGACGGAAACACCCGGCGTTTGGCCAAGCGCCGCGTGCGCGCTTTTCCACGCCGGTGCTTGATGCTTTCCCCCGTGCCCGCGCGCGGCGGCGGCGAAGGCGTGGGAACCGTCACGCGGACCGGTGTGCCGTCGATCACTCGAGCTCGGCGGGATCGAGGCCGAAGGCTGCGGCGGCCTCCTCGAGCGTGCGGCACACGCGGACATTCTCGGGAGAGTCGCTTCGCAGGAGCTCGTACATGCGGCCGAGGCCGAACACGACGTCGGAGCCCGCGACGATCACCACGAGGCCGCGCGCACCGTGCCGGTCGAGCGGCGCGCTCACGCCGTAGGCGATGCTGCGCACGGCCTCGCTGCCCTGCTCGATGCTCGAGATGTACCGCGCGTCGATCAGCGTCCGGAGCCCGACGTCGTACGCCGGGTCCGAGAGGGCCTCACGCACCACGGCGACGACGTCGTTGCCCGTCAACGCGCCTTCCATGCGGTAGTGGAGGAGTCGCTTCCCGACGTCGATCCGGTAGCGCACCGGCATGAAGCCGAGCCTCCCTCGGTCAGCGTGCCGGCGCGACCACTTCGGCCTCGAGGTCGGCACCGCGCACGCCCGTCAGGCGCACGCGTCGCAGCTCGCCGGCGGCGAGGGGCCCTGCGCCCGGGCCCGTCTTCGCCGCCTGCAGGAACACGACGCCGTCGATCTCGGGCGCCTGGGAGGCGAAGCGGCCCCGGCCTGCGCTCCGGCCGCCCTGGTCGACGAGCACCTCTCGCTCGCATCCGACGAGCTTCTGGAGATCCTCGGCCATGATCCCGCGCTGGATCGCGACGAGCTCTCGGTGGCGCCGGCGTGCGACGGCGCGCGGCACGGGATCGGCGTACGCGTGCGCCGCGGTGCCCTCCTCGTCGGAGTAGCGGAACACGCCGACGCGATCGAAGCGGAGCTCGCGCACGAAGTCGCAGAGGCGCTCGAAGTCGTCGTCCGTCTCGCCGGGGAAGCCCACGATGAAGGTCGTGCGCAGCGTGAGCCCCGGAATGCGCGCGCGGAGCTTCTCGACGAGGGCGCGCTGACGCGCCTCCGTGGCGCCCCGCTTCATCGCCCGGAGCACGCGGTCGCTCGCATGCTGGAGCGGCACGTCGACGTAGGGCAGGACGCGCCGGCCCGAGGCGAGCACGTCGACGAGCTCGTCCGTCACGGCCGTGGGATAGAGATAGAGCTGACGGATCCATGCGAGGCCCTCGACCTCGTCGAGCGCGCGCAAGAGACCGGCGAGGCTCGGGCGGCCCGGCAGGTCCTTGCCGAACGCCGTCGCATCCTGCGCCACGAGGTTGAGCTCGCGCACGCCGGCGGCCGCGAGCTGCGCCGCCTCCGCCACGACCGACTCGGGGCGGCGGCTCTGGAACGCTCCGCGGATGCCGGGAATGGCGCAGAAGGCGCAGACGCGATCGCAGCCTTCGCTGATCTTGAGGTAGGCGGTGTGGCGCGGTCCGATCAGGAGCCGCGGCGCGCGATCGTCGTAGAGATGGCTGCGACCGGCCTCGATGTAGATGCCACGGCCGCGGCCGGCGAGGGTCTCCTCCAGGATCGGTGCGATCTCCTGGAAGGCGCCCGTACCCACGAACGCGTCGACCTCGGGCAGCTCCTTCGCGAGCTCGGCGCCGTAGCGCTGCGGCATGCAGCCCGCGACCACGAGGGCCCGCAGCCGGCCCGACTCGCGCAGGTCGGCCACGTCGAGGATGGCCTGGATCGACTCCTCCCGGGCGCTCTCGATGAAGGAGCAGGTGTTCACGACCACGACGTCCGCGTCCTCGATCCGCTCCGCGATCGCGTAGCCGTCGAGGGCGAGGCTCCCCAGCATGACCTCCGAGTCGAGCCGGTTCTTCGGGCAGCCGAGCGATCGGAAGTGCACGGACGCCTTGGGGGACGCAGGGGCGGGCATGGTCGGGCGAGGGTATCCGACGCTCCGGGGCCGGGGTACTCTCGCGCGCCGTGCCGCTCGTGCGGCGCCGGAGGAGGAGACGAGCCATGTCCGATGCCGACGCGCGTCCCTTCCGCATCCTCGGTCTGCAGCAGATCGCCGTGGGCTCGACCGACAAGGCCGCGCTGCGGCGGCTCTGGGTCGACACGCTCGGCCTCACGCCGATCGGGAACTTCCGCAGCGAGGCGGAGAACGTCGACGAGGACATCGCGGTCGCGGGGGAGGGCCCGCTGCGCGTCGAGGTCGATCTCATGCAGCCGATCGACCCGGAGAAGCGCCCGAAGGTGCACGAGCCGGCGCTGAACCACGTGGGCCTGTGGGTCGACGACCTGCACGCGGCCGTCGCGTGGCTCGAGGAGCAGGGCGTGCGCTTCACGCCGGGCGGCATCCGCAGGGGCGCCGCGGGCTACGACGTCTGCTTCATCCATCCCAAGGGCAACGCCGAGGCGCCGATCGGCGGCGAGGGCGTCTTGATCGAGCTCGTGCAGGCGCCGGACGAGGTGATCGAGGCGCTCCGCATCGCGGCGGAAGGCGGCGGCGAGCGGTTCTAGCGCCGGTGTCGAAGCAGCGCTCCGGCTTCGGGGGCGTGGCCGGCGATCGCGGCGTGCGGCCGGCGACACGGAGCGCGGCGCGCCGAGGCGGCGATCGACGCCGCACCCGCCTCGCCCTTCGCCGCCTCGCAGCGCGCGCAGCTCGAGCGCGCACGCGTCCTGCGGCAGGGCCTCGCCGAGCGCGGCTGGCTGCGTCGTCGCTTCGCCGGCGTCGCCAAGGCGGAGCTCCCGATCGGTCTACGCGAGCCGGTGTCGCGCATCCTGGCCTCCGTCTGCCAGCAGCTCGACGCGTACTCTCCGGAGCCCGGGCGCGCGACGCCCGAAGCGTTGGAGGACCTGATCCTCCCGCCGCTTCCGTCGGACTTCCCCGGACCGGGTCTATGGATCGCGCCTGGTGACGCACTTCTACGCGCCGGCGCAGGTCGGCGACCTGCGCCGGCGCTGGCAGCGCCCGGACCCCGCGATCCAGCTTGACTTTCGCGGAGCCGTCACGTAGACGGACCTTCTGTCCGCAGGCCGACGAGCCGGGCGGGAGGGTACGCGCCGGTGCGTTCGACGTGTCGACTGAGCGTGATCGTCACGAGCCGGAACGACGACCACGGCGGCGACATGCTGCGCCGCTTCCGCCTCTTCGCCGAGGGGCTCCTCGAGCAGGCGAATCGGCACGGGCTCCAGGGCGAGCTCGTCGTCGTGGAGTGGAACCCGCCGCCGGGCCCGCGCCTGCACGAAGTCCTCGTACCGCGCGTGAAGTCCCACCATCTGCCGATCCGCTTCATCGAGGTGCCGCCGTCGGCACACCGGCGCTTCGCCAACGCCGACGCGATCCCGCTCTTCCAGATGATCGCGAAGAACGTCGGCATCCGGCGGGCGCGCGGCGAGTTCGTGCTCGCGACGAATCCCGATCTCCTGTTCTCCGAGGCGCTCGCGCTGGAGCTCGCGCACGGTCCGCTCGCGCACGAGGAGATGCTGCGCATCGACCGCACCGACGTCGCGGCCGACGTTCCCGACGGCGTGTCGCTCGACGAGCAGCTCGACTGGTGCGACGGCCACGTGCTGCGCATCCACACGCGTCGCGGCACGCTGCCGCCCGGCGCGCGCTTCCTCTCCGCGCTCGAGCTTCGCCGCGCGCGCGAGTCGCTGCGCCAGCTCGTGCACGAGCTGCGTCGCACGCTGCGCGCGGGACCGCTCACGCGCGAGAGGCTCGGACGCCTGGCGGCGCGTCTCGCCCGCGCGGGCCCTCGTCTCGCGGTGGAGCCCGTCCGCCTGCTCCTGCTCCAGCTCGCGAAGCTCCTCGACGCGACGCCGGCGGTGCACACGAACGGCTGCGGCGACTTCACGCTGCTCTCGCGCGAGCGCTGGCTCGCCCTCGAGGGCCATCCCGAGCTCCCGCTCTGGTCGATGCACCTCGACTCGCTGCTCTGCTACATGGCGGCGGCGAGCGGAGCGGAGCAGCGGATCTTGCGGCCACCGGCGCGGCTGTATCACCTGGAGCACGGGCGCTCCTGGGTCGCGCTCGACGCGAGCCAGCGCCTCGCGACCTTCGCGCGCACGCCGTGGCTCGACGTCGGCCTGCTGCGCGAGCTCTGGGGCCGCATGTACCGGGAGCGGCGTCCCCTCCGGACGAATCCGCCGAACTGGGGGCTCGGCGATCTCGCCTTGTCCGAGGTGGTGCTCGCGGGCGGCGAGAAGACGCGCATGCTGGGCGCGGCGCCCTGCGATCTCGCCGGAGCGACCGCGTGAACGCGCCGAGCGAGCGCATCGCCGTGTTCGGACTCGGCAAGCTCGGCGCGGTGATCGCGGCGTGCCACGCGAGCCGCGGGTTCCGGGTGATGGGCGTCGACGTCGATCGCGACGTCGTCGCGCGCGTCGCCGACGGGCGGCCGCCCGTCGAAGAGCCGGGGATCGACGCCCTCTTCGCGTCCTGCGAGGGCCGCCTCTCGGCGACTGCCGACGCCGACGCGGCCGTGCGCGCGAGCGACGTGAGCCTCGTCGTGGTGCCGACGCCGAGCGAGCCCGACGGCTCCTACTCGCTCCGTCACGCGCGCGCCGCGTGCGAGGCGATCGGGCGCGCCCTGCGCGGCGACCCGCGTCCCCATCTCGTGGTGATGAAGAGCACCGTGCTCCCGGGCGCGTGCGAGCGCGAGCTCGTGCCGGCCCTCGAGCGCGCGAGCGCACGGCGCGTCGGGCGCGACCTCCACTTCTGCTACGCGCCGGAGTTCGTCGCCCTCGGAAGCGTGGTGCGGAACGTGTTCGCGCCCGACCTCGTCCTGATCGGCGAGTCCGGCCCCGCGGCGGGCGAGTGGTTCGCCCGCGTCTCGGCGCGGATCGTGGACGGCGCGCGGCCGACGGCGCGCATGGCGATCGCGAACGCGGAGCTCACCAAGCTCGCGCTCAACGCCTTCGTCACCACGAAGATCACATTCGCGAACCTGCTCGCCCAGATCTGCGAGCGCCTGCCCGGAGGCGACGTCGACGCGGTCACCGGAGCGCTCGGCCTCGACGGCCGCATCGGCGCACGCGCGCTCCAGGGCGGCCTCGGCTACGGCGGACCCTGCTTCCCGCGCGACAACCACGCGCTCCTGTGTCTCGCGCGCAGCCTCGACGTGCCGTTCCCGATCGCCGAGGCCACCGACGCGGCGAACCGGGCGCTCCCCGGGCGCGTCGCGTCGCAGATCGCCGCGCGCACGCCGGCGGGCGGCCGCGTGGCGGTGCTCGGCCTGAGCTACAAGCCGGCCACGGCGGTGGTCGAGGAGTCCCAGGGCCTGCAGCTCGCCGCGGGCCTCGCGGCCCGCGGCTTCGAGGTGACCGCCTACGACCCGCTCGCCCTCGAGGCCGCGCGGGCCGAGCTCGGCGACGCGATCAAGTACGCGGAGTCCGCCGACGCGTGCGCGGAGGGCGCCGACGTGGTCGTGATCGCGACCCCGTGGCCCGAGCTCCGTGCGGCCGGCATCGCCGCAGCCGAGGCCCCGCGGCGACCGCTCGTCGTCGACTGCTTCGATCTGCTCCACGGCGTCGGGCGCGACGACGGGCGGATCTGGCGGCTCGGTCGCGCATCCCTGCGAGAAGGAGGCACCACGTGAGCTGGACGGAGCGGGCGACCCTCGTGACCGGCGGGGCGGCATTCATCGGCTCGGCGCTGGTCGACGCCCTGGTGGCGCGCGGCGCGCGCGTCCGCGTGGTGGACGACCTCTCGAGCGGGCGCCTCGAGAACCTCGCGGCGCAGCTCGAGGCCGGGCGCGTCGAGTTCGTGCGCGGCGACCTGCGCGACCCGCGCCTCGCGGCCGCGGCGATGGCCGGCATCTCCCACGTGTTCCATCTCGCCGCGGACCACGGCGGCCGGGGCTACGTCGACCTCCACAACGTCGAGTGCGCGGGCAACCTCGTGCTCGACGGCGTGGTGCTGCGGGCCGCCGCCGACGCCGGCGTGGAGAAGCTCGTGTTCGCGTCGTCGGGCTGTGTCTACCCGAACCACCTGCAGCAGGACACCCAGGAGGAGCTCTACCTGACCGAGGACATGGTCGGCCCGCCCTACGACGCCGACAACATGTACGGCTGGGCGAAGCTCATGGGGGAGCTCTCGCTGCGCCACTACGTCGAGCGCGGGCTGCTGCGGGGCGCGTCGTGCCGCTACTTCACGGTGTATGGGCCGGGCGGGAAGGAAGACCACGCCGTGCTCGCGATGATCGCGCGCAGCTTCGTCGCCCAGGACCCGTTCGAGGTCTGGGGAACGGGCGAGCAGCTCCGCAATTGGACCTACATCGACGACATCGTCGAGGGCACGCTCCGCGCCGCGGAGCGGATCGACGACGGGAGCGCCGTGAACCTCGGCACCATGGAGCGCACGCGGGTCGTCGACGCCGCTCGCCTGATCCTCGAGCTGATGGGGCGCGACGCCGAGCTGCGCTTCCGGCCGGAGATGCCGACCGGGCCCTACAACCGGATCGCGTCCAACCGGCTCGCGAAGCAGCGCCTCGGCTGGGAGCCCCGGACGACGTTCCGCCAGGGGGTACAGAGGACGATCGAGTGGTACGTGAAGACCCACGAGCCGAGCGCCGTGCGCGCCAAGCTGGAACGCGCGCTCACGGAGCGCTGATGGACGGGCCCATCGCCGCGCGCCGCGCCGGGCGCGGATTCCGCGACGTTCCGATCGCGAGCGTGCGCGACTTCTGGAACGCGCGCCCGTGCAACCTGCGGCACTCGCGGGAGCCCGTCGGCACCCGCGCGTACTTCGACCAGGTCGAGGCGCGGAAGTACTTCGTCGAGCCCCACATCCCCCGCTTCGCGGAGTTCGAACGCTGGCGCGGGCGGCGGGTGCTCGAGATCGGCTGCGGCATCGGGACCGACACGGTGAGCTTCGCCCGCGCCGGCGCCACGGTGACGGCCGTCGACCTGTCGGAGCGTTCCCTCGCGCTCGCGCGGCAGCGTATCGCGGTGTGCGGGCTCGAAGGGGTGCGCTTCGTGGAGGCGGACGTGGAGCGTCTCGGCGAAGCGCTGCCCGCCGAGCCGTACGACCTCGTCTACTCCTTCGGCGTGCTGCACCACACGCCGGATCCCGACGCCGCCCTGCGCGCCCTCCGGCCCTACGTCGCCCCCGGCGGCACGCTGAAGCTCATGGTCTACCACCGCCGCTCCTGGAAGGTGCTCTCGATCCTCGCGCGTGCGGCGCTCGCGCGCGGTCCGCAGGCGTTCCTCGACGCCCGCCGTCTCGTCGCGCGCTACTCGGAGGCGCAGACCGGCTGCCCCGTGACCTACAGCTACTCACGACGCGAGGCGCGTGCCTGGCTCGCCCGCGCGGGCTTCCGCGTGGAGGAGATCGAGGTCGATCACATCTTCCCCTGGCGCGTCGCCGACTACGTGGAGCACCGGTACCGACGCGAGCCGTGGCTCGCGCTCCTCCCGCCCGCCGTCTTCCGCGCCCTCGAGCGACGGCTCGGCTGGCATCTCCTCCTCACCGCGCGGGCCGACTGAGTGAGGCTCACGCTCTTCACCACGTGCAAGCCGTTCCGCGGCGAGTTCGCGCGCATCCAGTCCGACGCCCTCGAGAGCTGGACGCGACTCGACCCCCGGCCGGAGATCCTCGTGATCGGCGACGCGCCCGGCGTGGACGAGGCGTGCGCGCGCCTCGGCCTGCGCCGCGTGCCGGACGTGCCCAGCAACGAGTTCGGGACGCCGCTCCTCGACGGGCTCGTCGCCGCGGCGGAGCGCGCGGCGAGCGGCGAGCTCCTCGCCTTCGTGAACGCCGACGTCCTGCTCCCCGCTTCGCCCCTCGCGGCCGCGGAGCGCGTGGCCGAGCGCTTCGCGCGCTTCCTCCTCGTGGCGCGACGCTGGAACGTTCCTCTCGCCGAGCCCTGGGACTTCTCCGCGCCCGACTGGGCCGCGAGGCTCGAGGCTTTCGCTCTCGCGCGCGGACGCCTCGAGCCGGTCTACGGCGGCGTCGACCTCTTCGTCTTCCCGCGCGGGCTCTTCGCGTCGCTCCCGGCCTTTGCGATCGGCCGCGGCCGCTGGGACAGCGCGCTCGTCTATCACGCGCGCGCCGCCCGGGTGCCGGTGGTCGATGCCACCGCGAGCCTCGTCACGGTCCACCCCGACCACGGCTATGGACATCATCCCGGCGATCGGAGCGGCGTCTTCCAGGGCCCCGAGGCCGTGCGCAACGAGGCGCTCCTCGGCGGCGCCGAGTACGTCTTCTCGGCCGCGAACGCGACCCACGTGCTCGACGCGCGCGGCCTGCGGCGGCCGCGACGCCTCGACCCGGTGCTCGCGCTGCGTCGGCTCGCGAACCTCCCGGCCCTGCACCCGAGCCTCGGGCTCCTCGTGCCCCTCGTGCGCGCGGCGGCGCCCCTCTGGCGCGCACGGCGCGGCACCGCCGGGCAGCCGTGAGGGAGGCGCACGAGTCGCTCGCCGGACGCCTGCGACAGCGGGTCGATCTCGTGCGCGTCCTCGTCGAGAAGGAGCTCGAGCTCCGCTACCGCGGGACGAGCCTCGGCGTGCTGTGGTCGCTCGCGAACCCGCTCGCCTTCGCGCTCGTGCTCCACGTCGCGTTCCGCGTCGTCTACCGCGTGCCGATCGCGCACTATCCCGTGTTCATCCTCTCCGCGCTCTTCCCGTGGCAGTGGCTCACCACGTCGATCGGCGCGGCGCCCCTGCTCTTCTTCAGCAACGCGCCGCTGCTCAAGAAGCTCCGCTTCCCGACGTCGTCGCTCTGCCTCGCGGTCGTGCTGGGCGACCTCGTCCACTTCCTCGCGACCCTGCCGGTGCTCGTGGCCTTGGTGCTGATCACCGGCGGAGGCGGCCTCTCGGCACGCTGGCTGGTCGGGATCCCGCTGCTCGTCGCCGTACAGGCGACGCTCACCCTCGGCATCGTGCTCGTCCTCGCGAGCGCGAACGTGTTCTTCCGCGACCTCGATCCGCTCGTGCGGGTCGTGATGTCGCTGCTCTTCTACCTGACGCCCGTCGTGTATCCCGTGACGCTCCTGCCCGAGTCGCTCCACTTCACGCTCTACCTGAATCCCTTCGCGCCGCTCATGGTCGCCTGGCGAAGCCTCGTCCTGGAGGGCGCGATCTCGCCGTGGATCGGCGTCGCCGCGGCACAGGCGGCGCTCGCGCTCACGCTCGCGCTCGGGGTCCATCGCCGTCGGGCCTCGCTCGTGGCGGAGCTCGTATGAGCGTCGCCGTGCGCCTCACCGACGTGACGAAGCGCTTCCGAGCGCAGCGCGTGCGCACGGGCGTGAAGGACGCCCTGCTCTCTCCGCGAAGCTGGCTCCGCCCCGGGCCGGCCCACGAGATCGTGGCGCTCGCGGGCGTCTCGCTCGAGCTGGCACGTGGAGAGACGCTCGGCGTGATCGGCCGGAACGGCGCCGGCAAGAGCACGCTGTTCTCGATCGTGGCCGGGATCCTGCCGGCGACGTCGGGCCGTGTGGAGGTGCACGGGCGCGTCTCCCCGCTCCTGGGCCTCGGCATCGGCTTCTCCCAGGAGCTCTCGGGTCGGAAGAACGCGATCCTGAACGGCGTGCTCCTCGGCCTGCGGCGCGAGGAGATCGAAGCGGCGCTGCCCGAGATCGTCGAGTTCTCGGGCCTCGGCGACTTCATCGACCAGCCCCTCAAGACCTACTCCTCCGGCATGCAGATGCGGCTCGGCTTCTCGGTGGCGATCCATGCGGAGCCCGAGCTGCTGCTCGTCGACGAGGTGCTCGCCGTGGGTGACGCCGAGTTCAATGCGCGCTGCATCGAGCGCATCCGCGCGCTGCGCGCCGCGGGCACGACGATCCTCCTGGCGTCGCACAACCTCGTGAGCATCGAGTCGATGTGTGACCGGGCGATCTGCCTCGAGGCCGGCCGCGTCGCGGCCGAGGGCACGCCGCGCGAGGTGCTCGCGCGCTATCGCGATCTCCTGGACGCGCGCGCGGGGGCGAAGACCGCGACGCCCCGCGCGCGCCGCGGCGCCTCGCGTGCCCACGTCGGGCTCGTCGGCTGCGGCCGCTGGGGACGCTTCGTGCTGCGCGACCTCGTGGCCCTCGGCTGCGACGTGAGCGTGGTGGCGCCCACCGAGGCCAGCCGGCGCAACGCGGAGGCGGGCGGCGCGCGGGAGATCGTCGCCCACGCGAAGGACCTGCCGGCGGTCGACGGCCTCGTCGTGGCGACGCCCTCCACCACCCACGCCGAGGTGGTCGAGGAGCTGCTCGATCGCGAGCTTCCGATGTTCGTCGAGAAGCCGCTCACGACCGACGTCGAGAGCGCACGCCGTCTGGTGGCGCGGGCCGGCGAGCGCCTCTTCGTGATGGACAAGTGGCGCTACCACCCGGGCGTGCTGCGCCTCGCCGAGCTCGCGCGAGAGGGCGCGGTGGGGCGCGTCGAGGGGCTGCGCGCCATCCGCCAGCAGTGGGGCAACGCGCACGAGGACGCGGACGCGAGCTGGATCCTCGCCCCCCACGACCTCGCGATCGCGCTCGAGGTGCTGCGACACATCCCTGCGCCGCGCAGCGCGCACGCCGAGCTGCACGACGGTCGCGTGACGAGCCTCGTCGCCCTGCTCGGCGACGCTCCGTGGCTTCGCCTCGACCTCTCCTCGCGCCATCCGACGCACCGGCGCGAGCTCCACCTGCACGGGAGCGAAGGCGTCGCGAGCCTCTCGGACGCCTACGCCGAGCACGTGTCGCTGCGCCGTGACGCGAGCGGCGACGTGCCCGAACGCCTCCCGCTCTCGCGCGAGATGCCCCTCGAGGCGGAGCTCGCCGCCTTCCTCGCGTTCCTGGCAGGCGGCCCGCCGCCGCGCAGCAGCGCGGCCGAAGGCCTCGCCGTGGTCGAGACGATCGCCGCCCTGCGAGGCCTCGCGGGCGTGCCCGGATCAGGCGGGGGCGCGCTCTCCGCCCGCTGACGCCGCGGCCGCGGTGTAGGGCGGGACGTGGGGTCGCAGCTCCGCGAGGGGCGGCAGCGCGCGATCGCGCTCCGAGAGGAGCTTCGGAGCGATCGGCCAGCGGAGGCCGAGGCCCGGATCGTCGAAGCGACAGCCGAGCTCGTCGGCGGGGTTCCAGTAGCAGTCGACACCGTAGACGTGGAGCGACGGCACGTCGAAGTAGAAGCCGTGGGCGACGCCGGGCGGGATCAGCGCCGCGCGCAGCTCGGCGGCGTCGAGCGTGACGATCGAGGCGAGCCCTTCGGTCGGCGAGCCGGAGCGCAGGTCCGCGAGCCCGAGCGTCATGCACCCGTCGAGCACGACGAGATAGTCCCAGTGCCGCGGATGCAGGTGGACTCCCCGCAGCACGCCCGCCGCCGAGCGCACGAAGTTCCACTGCACCGGGCGCGCGTGGGCGCTCCACTCGGCGCGGAAGATCTCGTACAGGACGCCGCGCGGGTCGGCGTGCGCGACGAGCGGACGCAGCGCCACACCGCAGGGAAGCCCGCCCGTGGCGGGCACGGCCGCCTCGGGCCGCGGGGCCGATCCTCGTGTCGTGGCGTCCATCGCTCGCGCCCTTCTACCATCGGCGCGCCCTCGAGCCAAGCGAGCTGCGCATGAGCCTCGTGACCGTCCTGATCCCGACGCACGACCACGCCGACACGCTGCTCGGCGCCGTGGGGAGCGTCCAGGCCCAGCGCCACGACGAGCTCGAGATCTTCGTCGTGGGCGACGGAGTGCCGGATCGGACGCGCGAGATCGTGGCCGCGCTCGAGGCGCGCGACCCGCGCGTTCGCTTCTTCGATCGCCCGAAGGGCGAGCGCCATGGAGAGCGTCATCGCGCCGAGGCGCTCCGCCACGCCCGCGGCCGCTTCGTCTGCTACCTCTCGGACGACGACCTCTGGCTCCCGGGCCACCTCGGCACCGTCCTCCCCGCGCTCGAAGAGAACGACCTCGTCCACACGATGGTCGTCGTGGCCGATCCCGAGGGCCGCCTCACGGTGGGCCTCGTGGACGTCGCCGCGCCGGGCTATCTCGGACGCCTGCGTGCGAACCACGGCGGCTTCGGGCCGTCGTGCGCGGCGCACACCCTCGACGCGTACCGGCGGCTGCCCGACGGCTGGCGGCCCGCGCCGGCCGGCATCAACAGCGACGCCTGGATGTGGATCCAATTCCTCGAGCAGCCGTGGCTTCGCGCCACGAGCCTCGCCAAGGTCACGGTGCTGCGGTTCCCGGCGTCCGGTCGAAGCGCGTGGAGCCCCGCACGACGCCTGGTCGAGCTCGACGGCTGGTGGCGGAGGATCCAGGAGCCGGGCGGCATCGCGCGTCTCCACGAGGGCGTGATCGAGGCGCTGGCCCGCGAGCGCATCGGCCAGCTCGACGACGTCCGGCGGCGGCTCGAGGAAGAGCTCGCGGAGCTCGCGCGCGTGCGCCGCGAGAGAGACGATCTGGCGCGCGCCCTCGCGGCGCGGCCCGACGGCGGGCTGCGGAGCGTCGCGCGCGGGGCGCTGCAGCGGATCGGCTCCGCGCTGCGGCGCGCGCCGCGCGCGCGAAGCTAGCCTCGCCCTGCGGAGCCCCATGGACGGCCTCAAGGTCCTCGTCACGAACCTGAAGCTCACCTCCCGCTCGGGCACGGAGCTCTACGCGCGCGACCTCGGGCTCGCGCTCCTCCGTCGGGGACACCGTCCGGTGGTGTACGCGCCGATGGCCGAAGGCTCCGTCGTCGACGAGCTGCGCCGCGCCACGGTGCCGGTGGTCGAGCGGCTCGGCCAGGTGGGCTTCGCGCCCGACGTGATCCACGGGCACCACGCGCACCAGACGATGGCGGCGCTGCTCCACTTCGAGCGCGCGCCGGGGATCTTCCTCTGCCACGACGCCCGTGCCTGGCACGACGAGCCGCCGCACCACCCGCGCATCCGTCGCTACGTGGCGGTCGACCGGGCCTGCCGCGATCGCCTCGTCGCCGAGAGCGGCGTGGCCGAGGCACGCGTCGACGTGCTGCACAACTTCGTGGATCTCGCGCGCTTCGCGCCGCGCGGGGCGCTGCCGGCGCGCCCGCGACGCGCCCTCGTGTTCAGCAACCACGCCCAGCCGGGCGGCTTCCTCGACGCCGTGGCGGAGGCCTGCCGGCGCTGTGGCGTGGAGCTCGACGTGGTCGGCGCGAGCGTGGGCCGGAGCGTGGAGAAGCCGGAGGAGCTGCTCGGTGCCTACGACCTCGTGTTCGCGAAGGCGAAGGCCGCGATGGAGGGCCTCGCCGTCGGCGCAGCCGTCGTGCTCTGCGCGAGCCTCGGCCTCGGAGGGCTCGTCACGACGGAGCGCTTCGAGCTCCTGCGCGCGAACAACTTCGGTCGCCGCACGCTGCGCGACCCGGTGACGCCGGACAGCGTCGAGGCGGCGATCCGCGCCTACGATCCTGCCGATGCGGCCGAGGTCTCGCGGCGCTTCCGTGGGTGCGGCGGGCTCGAGACGACGGTCGACGCCCTGGTGGCGCTGTACGAGGAGGTGATCCACGAGCACGCGAGCGTCCCCCCGCCGGAGCCGGAGGCGGAGCGGCGCGCCGTCGCGGCCTACATGGAGCGCCTCGCCTCGACCGAGGCGATCGTCGACTCGGCCAACTACAAGACGCAGAACGACGAGCTGCGGCGGCGCCTGGCCGCGCTCGAGGGCCTCCCGGTGAAGCGCCCCCTCTGGCGACGCTGAGGCGCTAGCCGGCGTCGCCCCAGGCCGCGAGCGCGCGCGCGATCGGCGCCACGTGCTCGCGCCGTCGCAGCACCTCGGTGTAGACGCCGGCCGCCCGCCGCAGCTCGCCCCGGCGCTCGTAGAAGGGCGGGTCCGCCGACGCCGCGGCGGCCGTCGCATCCGTCGGCGCCGGCCAGAGCCACTCGTGGCGGAACGACTCGAGGCCGTGGGCCGCGAAGGCGCCCTTCACTTCGTCATGGAGCTCGTCGTAGGAGCGCGCGGCGGCGAGCTTGCGCGCGAGGGCCGCGTCGTCGAGCGCGAGGTGCAGCGCGTCCTCGCGGCGCGGACCGAGGGCGAGGTCCGGCGCGCCGGCCAGCGGGAAGGCCAGGCTCGCGATCGCGCGACCGCGGGCGCGGAGCCGCGAGACGACCGCGTCGGCGAGGTGGCGGCACAGGTCGTGGCTCGGGTTGAAGCCCTCGAGCGCGTCCGCGGCCACGACGCCGATCCGCTCGTCGAGCCACGCCTCGAGGATCTCGTCCGCGAGCTTCAGGAAGGTGCCGGCGTCGCCGGAGAGCACCGCGGCGTAGAGCGCCCGGTCGGAGTAGCGGCCGAAGAGATCCGCCGGCCGCGCGCCCGCCCGCTCGAGCACGGAGGCCGAGGACGCGAGCCGCGCGGTCGTCCCCGAGCCGGAGCCGTCGGTGAGCACGAACGCGAGCGGTCGCGCCCGCTCGATCCAGCCGTGGATGCGCAGCTCGTGGCCCGGATGCGCCATCAGGACGGCGGCGCGCGGCGCCTCGCCGGGATCTCCCCTCTGCTCCACGTCGGACCCCGCGCCTGCCACGTGCTGCCCCGCCATCGGCGTATGGCACCAGCCTGACCCATCGCCCGCCGAGGCTCAACGGGAAAGCGAGGCCGGGGCTGGCCCGGCCGGCGGCGCGGTTATGCTGTCGCCCATGGCCCCCTCCTCCGCGGCGATTCCCGCGCGAGCACGATGAGCGCCGGCGAGCGCGCCCTCGAGTTCGTGCGCGACGGGATGACCGTCGGGCTCGGCACCGGCCGCGCGGCGAACGCCTTCGTCGAGGCGCTGGGGCGTCGCGTGGCCGGCGGCCAGTGCGTCCGCGGCGTCGCCACGTCGGAGCGCACGGCGGCCCTCGCGCGCCGCCTCTCGATCCCGCTCGTGACGCTCGCCGAGGCCGAGAGCCTCGATCTCTGCGTCGACGGGGCCGACGAGGTCGACCGCCGGCTCGACCTCATCAAGGGCTACGGCGGTGCGCTCGTGCGCGAGAAGATCGTCGCGGCGAGCGCGCGCAGGCTCGTGATCCTGGTCGGACCCGAGAAGCTCGTGGAGCGCGTGGGCGAGCGCGGGAAGCTTCCCGTCGAGATCGTCCCCTTCGGCCATCCGCTCTGCGCGCGGCGGCTCGAGGCCCTCGGCTGCAAGCCCGTGCGCCGGGCCGAGGATGCCGACGCGACACGCCCCTATGTGACGGACAACGGCAACTGGATCCTCGACTGCGGCATCGAACCGCTCGCGGATCCGGCGGCCTTCGAGCGCGAGGTGCTGGCGATCCCGGGCGTCGTCGGGACGGGCCTCTTCGTCGGCATGGCCGATGCGGTCGTGATCGAGTGGCCCGAGCGCGACGAGGTGCGCACGCGCTCGCGCTGACCGGCCCGCGGGCCGGGCGAGGAGGAGATGGGTTGCAGCTCGGAATCCTCGGTCTCGGGCGGATGGGCGCGAACATGGCGCGGCGGCTCCTGCGCGCGCGGCACCAGGTCGTGGTGTGGAACCGCGACGCCACGAAGGCGAAGGACCTCGAGAAGGAAGGGGCCGTCGCCGCGTCGAGCGTCGAGGACCTCGTGCGCCGCCTCGACCCGCCGCGTCACGCATGGGTCATGCTGCCTGCCGGCGCGGTGACCGAGGCCACGGTGTCGAGGCTCGGCGAGCTGCTCGAGGCCGGCGACGTCGTGATCGACGGCGGCAACACCTGGTTCAAGGACGACGTGCGCCGCGCGCGCATGCTGCGCGCGAGGCGCATCGACTACTGCGACTGCGGCACGAGCGGCGGGGTCTGGGGGCTCGAGCGCGGCTACTGCCTCATGGTCGGCGGCCCGAAGCCCGCGGTGACCCGCCTGGATCCCGTCTTGAAGGCCCTCGCGCCGGGCCGCGGCGACATCCCGCGCACGCCGGGGCGCGAGCGGCTCGGCGGCACGGCCGAGGAGGGATACCTCCACTGCGGCCCCGCCGGCGCGGGACACTTCGTGAAGATGGTGCACAACGGCATCGAGTACGGCGTGATGCAGGCGTACGCCGAGGGCTTCGACATCCTGAGGAACGCGGCGAAGGAGTCGCTGCCCGAGGACGAGCGCTTCGCGCTGGATCTCGCCGACGTGTCGGAGCTGTGGCGACGCGGCAGCGTGATCGGCTCGTGGCTGCTCGATCTCACGGCCGCGGCCTTCGCGGACAGCCCGGACCTCGCCGGATTCTCCGGCTACGTGCAAGACTCCGGCGAGGGACGCTGGACGGTGCAGGCAGCGATCGACGAGGACGTGCCGGCCGAGGTGATCACCGCGGCGCTCTTCGCGCGCTTCCGCTCCCGTGTGGAGCACACCTTCGCGGAGAGAGTGCTGTCGGCCATGCGCAAGGGCTTCGGAGGACACGTCGAGAGCCCGAAGAAGGGCTGAGGGGACGCCATGCCCGACGCCGAAGCGCGAGACGCCAACCCGCTCACCTCCGGGCTCTCGCGCACGCTGCTGCCCGACCCGTGCACGCTCGTGATCTTCGGCGGGGCGGGAGATCTCTCGCGTCGCAAGCTCCTGCCCGCCGTCTGGAACCTGCTGCTCGACGGCGTGCTGCCGAGCTCCTACGCGGTCGTCGGCTTCGCGCGCACCGACCACGACGACGAGAGCTTCCGGGAGCTCGCGACCGAGAGCATCGCGAAGCACTCGAGGCGGCCCGCGGAGCCGGCCCTGTTCGAGGAGTTCCTGCGTCACCTGTTCTGGGTGCGCGGCGGCTTCGACGACCCGGCCGCCTACGTCGCGCTCTCCGAGCGGCTGGAGAAGATCGAGCCCGCGCTCGGGCTCACGGGGAACCGCGTCCACTACCTGTCGGTGCCGCCGAGCGCGATGGGCACGTGCGTCGGCCACCTGCAGACCGCCGGGCTCACGACCCCGACGGAAGGGCGCGCCTTCACGCGCATCATCATCGAGAAGCCGATCGGCCACGACCTCGCGAGCGCACGGGCGCTGAACGCCGAGTGCGCGCGCGTCTTCGACGAGAGCCAGATCTACCGGATCGATCACTACCTGGGGAAGGAGACCGTCCAGAACCTGATGGTGATGCGCTTCGCGAACGCGATCTTCGAGCCGCTCTGGAACCAGAAGTACGTGGACCACGTCCAGATCACGGTCGCCGAGACCGAGGGCGTGGGCACGCGCGCGGGCTACTACGAGGAGTCGGGCGCGCTGCGCGACATGGTGCAGAACCACATCCTGCAGCTCCTCTGCCTCACGGCCATGGAGCCGCCCTGGTCGCTCTCGGGCGAGGTCGTGCGCGACCACAAGCTCGCCGTGCTGAACTGTCTGCGCCCGATCGACGTGCGCGAGGTCGAGCGTCACGTGGTGCGCGCGCAGTACGCGGCGGGCTTCCACGCGGGGATCGAGGTGCCGGGCTACCGCAACGAGGATCGCGTGAGGCCCGACTCGCGCACCGAGACCTACGTGGCGGTGAAGTGCTTCGTCGACAACTGGCGCTGGAGCGGGGTGCCCTTCTACCTCCGCACGGGCAAGCGCCTGCCGAAGCGCGCGAGCGAGATCGCGGTGCAGTTCAAGGAGGTCCCGCCCATCCTGTTCAACGCCGACGCCGATTCGCCCCTCGAGCCGAACGTGCTCGCGCTCCGCATCCAGCCGGACGAAGGTCTCTCGCTGCGCATCGCCACGAAGCTCCCCGGGCCGAAGGTGCGCGTCTATCCCGTGAAGATGGACTTCCGATACGGCGCGACCTTCGGCGAGCAGACGCCCGAGGCCTACGAGCGGCTGCTGCTCGACGTGATGGCCGGCGACGCGACGCTCTTCATGCGGCGCGACGCCGTGGAGGCGGCCTGGCGCTGGGTCGACGGCGTCCTCGAGGGCTGGAAGGCCCAGAATCTGCGCTGGCTGCCCCAGTACGGCGCGGGCACGTGGGGGCCCGTCGAGGCCGATCGCCTGATCGAGGCCGACGGTCGCAAGTGGCGGACCTTGTGACACCGGAGGGAGCCGGGGCCAAGCCCGTCGACGTGGCCGCGATCGAGCGCGAGCTGGCCGGCCTCTGGGCCGATCCCGCGGCGCGCTCGGGAGAGGAGGCCGCGCCCGGCGCGGACGCCGTGACGCGCGCCTGCATGTCGAACCTCGTGATCTGGTGCGGCTCGCCGGAGGAGGCGCGCGACCTCCCGTCGGAGATCGGCGCGATCGTCGAGAAGCACCCGGCGCGCGTGCTGCTCCTGGTGGGTGACGCGCGGGGGGCGTCGCCCGGCCTCGAGGCGAGCGTCACCGCCGTGTGCCACGTCGCGGGGCCCGAGCGCGGCCGCGTCTGCTCGGAGCACGTGACGCTCGAGGCGGGGCGCGACGCCGAGCGAAGCCTGCCCCCGACGGTGCGGGCGCTCTTGATCGGCGACCTGCCGAGCGCGCTCTGGTGGACGAGCGCCGAGCCTCCGCCCGGGGGCGGCGCCCTGTTCCAGGAGCTCGCCTCGATGGTCGACCACGTGATCTGGGACAGCGCCGGCTGGAGCGACCCGGTGCGCGGCATGCTGACGGTGACCGAGTGGGCCGCAGCCGCCGGCGCGGTGCGGACGGGCGCGATGCAGGGCCTGCTGTCGGACCTCGCCTGGCGCCGCCTCAAGCCCTGGCGCTGGATGGTGTCGCAAGCGCTCGATCCGCGTCTCGAGCCCTTCGCCCTGCGCAGCCTCGAGGAGATCGAGATCGAGCACGGCCCCCACGCCCTGCCCCACGCCTGGTTCCTGATCGGCTGGCTCGCCTCCCGCCTCGGCTGGCTTCCGCGCGGCGGGAAGGTGGCGCCCGGCGTGGAGATCGACTTCGGCTTCGACACGGAGGCGGGGCCGATCGTCGCGCGAGCGTGTCGGCTCGGCGAAGGCGCCGCCGAGGTCGCGCGCGTCCGGATCGCCTGGCGCGAGGGCGGCACACGGCGCGAGGCCACGTTCAGCCGGGCGGGCGCCGACCGGCTCGAGGCGGCCCTCGACGCGGCGCCGCCCCGGCTGCTCGCGGCGCCGCGCCTCCCGCGCGCCGCCCTCGTCGCGCGCCAGCTCCCGAAGCGCTTCCGCGACCCGGTGTTCCGGGAGAGCCTCGCGCTCGCGCGCGCGATGGCGGAGACGCTCTCCTCGTGAGCGCCGGCCGCGCGAGCCGGCCCGTGGTGCGCCGTCTCGCCGACGCCGAGACCGTGGCGCGCGCGGGCGCGGGCGAGTGGGTGCGCCTGTTTCGCGCCGCGCGCGCGAAGGGGCGACGCTTCCGCGTGGCGCTCGCGGGCGGATCGACGCCCCGGCGGCTCTACGGGACGCTCGCGGCGGAGCCCTTCGCCGGCATGTGGGAGCCGGCGGGAGTCGACTTCCTGTTCGGCGACGAGCGTGCCGTCGCGCCCGACGCGGCGGAGTCGAACTACCGCATGGCGCGGGAGGCGCTGCTCGACCCCGTGCGCGCGCCGGCCGCCCGCGTGCACCGGATGGAGGCGGAGCGCGACGACCTCGACGCCGCCGCCCGCGACTACGAGGCGTCGCTCGCGCGTGTCTGCGGTACGCGGCCGCGCGACGCGGGAGGGCCGCCGCCGTCGCTCGATCTCGTGCTCCTGGGGCTCGGCCCCGACGGCCACACGGCCTCGCTCTTCCCCCACGCGCCCGCGCTGCGCGAGTCCGCGCGCTGGGTCGTGGCGGCGGATGCGCCTCCGCCGCCCCTCTTGCCGCAGGCGAGGAGGCTCACGGTGACGTTTCCGCTGCTCCGCCGCGCCGCCATGGTCGTGTTCCTGGTCGAAGGCGAGTCGAAGGCCGCGCGCCTGGCCGAGGTGCTCGACGGGCCGGCCGATCCGGAGCGGCTCCCGGCCCAGGGGGTCGCGCCGGTCGCCGGGCGGCTCGTGTGGCTCGTCGACCGCGCGGCGGCCTCGAAGCTCGTCCACGCTCCGGTCGTCGACGGATGATCCTCGCGGGCGACATCGGCGGCACGAAGACGCACCTCGGGCTCTTCGTCCTGCGCGGCGAGCAGATCGACCGCGTGGCCGACGCGACCTACGCCTCGCGCGACCACCCGAGCTTCGACGCCGTGCTCGAGCGCTTCCGACAGGACACGCGGAGGCCCACGTCGATCGACGTGGCGTGCTTCGGTGTCGCCGGCGCCGTGATCGACGGACGCTCGAACGCGACGAACCTGCCATGGCAGCTCGACGAGCGCGCCCTCGGCAGCTTCCTCGGCTGCCGGCACGTGAAGCTCCTGAACGATCTCGAGGCCGCGGCCTACGGCATGCTGCACCTCCCGCCGGAGAAGCTGCACGTGCTGCAGGAGGGCGACCGCCCTCGCGCGAACTGCGCGGTGATCGCCGCGGGCACGGGCCTCGGCGAGGCGATGCTCTGGTACGACGGCACGCGCTGGCATCCCGTCGCCTCGGAGGGCGGCCACGCGAGCTTCGCGCCCCAGGACGACGAGGAGGTGGAGCTGCTGCGCTATCTGCGCGCGCGTCTCCAGGGCCACGTGAGCACCGAGCGCGTGCTCTCGGGGCCGGGGCTCCGCCACGTGTACGAGTTCCTGCGCGACACCGGCCGCTTCGAAGAGCCGAAGTGGCTCGCCGAGGAGCTCGCCCAGGGCGACCCGAGCGCCGACATCTCGACGCTCGCGCTCGCGGGCAAGTCGGCGCTGTGCGAGGCGGCCCTGCGTCGGTTCGTCCGGATCTACGGCGCCGAGGCGGGCGACCTCGCGATCCGCGTGCTCGCGCGGGGCGGCGTCTACCTCGGCGGCGGCATCGCGCCGAAGATCCTGCCCGCCCTCGAAGCGCCCGATTTCCGCGAGGCGTTCCGGGCGAAGGGCCGCTTCCAGCCCCTCCTCGAGCGGATCCCGATCGCCGTCGCCCTCGACCCGAGCGTCCCGCTGCTCGGCGCCGCGCACTTCGCGAGCGGCCTGGTCGGGCGCCCCGGAGGCTGACGCGGCGGGGGAGGCGGTACCCTCGCGCCATGTCGACCGCCGCGCCCGAGCGCGCATCCTCCCTGCGCCGGACGGCGCCGCCGTGGCGCCTCTTGCGCGAGGCGATCGGGGGCCGGCGGGAGGTCGCGGGCAAGCTCGTGCGCCTCGGCCGCACGCTCCGGATCTGGACCGACGGCGCCGAGATCGAGCGCCGCCTCCGAACGCTCGAGGCGCGAGGCGTGATCCCGACGCGCCCCGGGCGCGCGCAGCTCTTCTTCGGCGGCCTCGACATGCTGCGCTTCGTGATCGAGCCCGCGGCGCGCGACTACTACCGCCAGATCGGGATCTCCTTCGGATTCCACCAGCTCCTGCGCGTGCTCGACGATCCGGTCTCGATGATCGATCCGACGGGCCTCGTCTCCGACCGCGACACCATCGTGGGACACGTGATGCAGGTCGTGCACCTGAACCCGGTGTACGACCTGCAGCTGATCCAGATGTTCGACGACGGCCTCGAGGACTTCGAGCGCCAGGTCGAGGCGATGGTCGCGGGCACCCATCCGCGCGCGCGGACGATCGGCGCCATCGTCGAGGATCCCGCCTATCACGCGCGCCTCCTGGACTACGTGCGCCGCTTCCGCGCCGACCCGGCGACGCCGTCGATCGTGCGCGAGGAGCAGACGCTCCGCAGCGATCCCCACTTCGCCGCGGCCGAGCGTACGTTCGCCACGCTGTCGGGCTTCGCGCAGTACTGCGCGAGGCTGCCCCGGGGCGTCGTGCCCCTCGCGCGCCGCCTGCGCCGCGTGCGCCGCTTCCCGCTCGAGCTCGCGATCGCGCCGGAGAGGGCCGCATGATCGACGTCGCCTGGTGTCGCCTCATGGCGGACTACAACGGCTGGATGAACGAGCGCCTCTACGGCCTCTCCGCGACGCTGCCCGACGGGGAGCGCAAGCGCGACCGCGGTGCCTTCTTCGGCTCGCTCCATCGGACCCTCGACCACATCCTGCTCGGCGATCGCATGTGGATCGGACGATTCACCGGGCGGTCGTATCGGGTCGTCCCGTTGGGCCAGACGCTGTACGAGGACTTCGACGCCCTCGCCGGCGCCCGACGCGAGATGGACGCGGAGATCCGAGCCTTCGCGCGCGGCGTCACCGCAGGTTGGCTCGCCGAGCGCCTGGCGGTGACGAGCGCCGCCGACGGCGTGACCCGCGCGCGACCCGCCTGGGTGTTCGTCACCCACCTCTTCAACCACCAGACGCACCATCGAGGCCAGGCCACGACCCTGCTGATGCAGGCCGGGATCGATCCCGGCGTGACGGACCTGCCGAAGCTCCCGAGCCTCGAGCCTTGAGCCCTCGCGATCCCGCACCCGCCGCGGCGGGCGCGGGATCGACTGCGGCGACGCCGCCGCTCGGCCGATGGAGGCAGCATGATCGTCGACCAGGTCGCCCTCGGGATCCTCGCGCTCTTCGTCCTGATCGGAGCCCTGCGTGGCGCCGTCGCGACCGCCCTCGGCATCGCGACGCTCGTCGTGTCCTATGCCATCGCGCTGGTCGCGGGATCGGCGCTCGGAGACGCCACGGCGACGGCCCTCGGCCTCTCGCCCTTCCTCGGCGGGCCGGTGGCGGGCACGATCGTGTTCCTTCTGGCGAGCGTGGTCCTCGGCGTGGTGTCGCGGCGGCTGGTCGCGCGGCGGCGCGTGACGCTGGCCGCCGCGCCGGCCTCGACGCGCGCCCTCGATCGCGTGGGCGGCGGGGCGCTCGGCGCGCTGCGCGGCGGTGTCGTCGTGATCCTCCTGGGCTGGCTCGTCGCGTGGGCCGACGCCGCGCGCGTGGCCCTGATTCCTCCCGAGAGCGTGGCCCCGGGCGTTCCCGGCTCGCCGATCGCCGGGGCGGCGGGCTCCATGACGGCGCGCTTCGCCGAGCAGGCGATCGAGTCGAGCCTCGGCGTCGTGCTCGGCGACACGCCGTCCGGTCGCGTGACGACGAAGCTCCTCGCCCGGCCGTCGGAGACGCTGACGGGCTTCCGCGACGTCCTCGCGCGACCGTCCATCGAGAAGCTGCGCGACGACGGCGCGTTCTGGGAAGCCCTCGAGCGCGGGGACGTCGACCGCGCCCTCGCGAACGGAAGCTTCCGTGCCCTCGCTTTCGATGCGCCCCTGCGCGCCGATCTGGTGGGCCTGGGCGCGCTCCCGCCGGAGGCGGGATCGTCGCCGCAGGCGTTCGAGGCGGCCCTCGACGACGCCGTGCGCACGATCGCGCCCCGCATCGAAGGTCTCGCGAACGATCCCGAGGTGAAGCAGCTGATGCAGGATCCGGCGGTCCAGCGCGCCCTCGAACGCGGCGATCGCTGGACGCTGCTTCGCAATCCCTCCGTCCAGCGGATCGCGCAGCGCCTCGCCGGGAGCTAGGCGGACGCTACTCGGGATCGACCCACTTCCCGCGCCACGTGCAGCTCGGGTGGCCGGAGTGCGTGCAGTCCTCGTGGACGATCTCGATCTCCCGCGCGCCGGCGAGCTCGAGCATTCCGCGGAAGTAGCCGGCGTTGATCGCGCACATCTCGAGGGACGGCGCCGCGTACGCCACGAGCTCGAAGCGCACTTCGCAGGGCGCCGTGAGGATCACCGCGAGGCGTCCGGTGTCGTGGTAGGAGCTCCAGAGCACCGCCATCTTGCGGATCGTCGCGGTCGGATCGCCCGGGCGGAGGAAGTGCTTGTAGACGCCGCGCAGGTCGAACGTGGCCGCCGCGCGCCCCATCTGCTTCCACGCGTCGGTCCCGCCTCCGAGGTGCTGCACCACGGGACGCAGGAGACCGACCTGGTCTTCCTCGGGATACCAGTCCGCGACGGAGACGAGCTCGCCCCCGTCGAGATACCTGCGGAGGCGCGGGTCGAGACGCGCCGCTCCGTCGGGGAGCGCGCGCAGGGCCGCCACGGTCTGGCTCAAGGACGTGCCCTTGATCTTGGCCATCGGGATCTCCTGCCCTGCTCGGATCGGTCGGAGCGGGCGCCTTCTTGATCGCGCCCGTGCCGCGCCTAGTCCGGATCCTTCCACTGCGACTGCCACACGCAGGTGTCGTCTCCCTGGTGGACGCAGGACGTGTGGACGACCCTCGCCTCCCTCCCGCCGGCGAGCTCGATGAAGGCGAGCGTGTAGCCGGTGGTGATCCCGCAAGTCTCGGGGTTCGGGTAGCCGTAGTCGAAGAGCTCGTGGTGCGCGGCGCCGCGACCCTCGAGCCGCACCACGAAGCGTCCCGTGTCGTGGTACGACGACCAGAGGGTTCCGCCCTTCAGGACCGTGGCGCCCGGATTCCCATGGCGGAGGAGCCCCTTGTAGACGCCGGCGATGTCCTGCCTCGCGGCCATGGCGCCGAGCTTCTCCCAGATCCCGGCCGGGTCGCCGGCCGCCCGGACGAGGATCCGAAGGAAAGCGATGTAGTCCTCCTCCGGGTACCACTCGGACACGGAGATCCGCATGTCGGGGGCCAGGTACTTCGCGAGACGCGCCGGCACGAGGCGGCGGGCTTCCGGGCTCTTCCGCACGTCCCGGACGGGCTGGACCATCCCCGTGCCCTTGATGTTCGCCATGCGGCCGCTCCCGACGGAGGGGATCGGTCGCCAGGAGGTCCGCCTTGAGACGGTGGACTCAGCCGTTCACCCGGCGTCCTGCCACTTCACGCGCCAGGCGCAGGCCGCGGCACCATCGACCCGACAGGCGTCCTTGGCGACCGCCACGTCGCGGGCTCCGGCCAGCTCGAGGAGCTGGCTCGCGTAGCCTCCGAAGACGGCGCACATCTCTCGCCTCGGGCTTCCCTGCTCCGCGAGCTCGAGGCGTCCCGCACCCGGTGCCTCGCGAGGGAAGGGCGAAGGCCGTCGGCCGGTCAGAGCACGATCTCTCCGGTGGTCCCATCCTCCAGCGACTCGAGCACCGACGCGTCCTCGTGGAGGGCGATGCCCGCCTCGGCGAAGCGCTCGCGCGTGCGCGCCGTGACGGCGCCGACGCGCACCAGCGCGGGGATCATGAGGTCCTGGAAGGCGTGGACGCTGCCCGGCGGCTGCGTCGGGGCGAGGCCCTGGGTCCGCGCCTCCTTCAGGCCGCGCGCGAAGTCGGCGGGGTCGATGCCGGCGTTCACGATCACGTCGCGGAAGCCCGGATCGGGCTCGTAGTGGCCGCGTCCGTTCGCTCCGCCGACCGAGTCGGCGAGAGACTTCAGCGCAACGAAGGCGAAGTCCGCCACGTCCTCGCGCTCGTCGTCGTGCATGCGGCGGATGGCCTCGCCCACGTAGACGTTGCCGAAGGCCACGTGCCGCGACTCGTCGCGCAGCACGTAGTCGATCACCTGGCGCAGGAGGGCGCACGAGGTCGCACGTCGCATGTTGTGGAAGGCGCCGAGCGCGAGGCCTTCGACCACCATGTTCATGCCGATCGCGATCTTCACCCAGTGGTCGGCGCGCAGCGTGGCGTCGATCAGCCGCTTGAGCGAAGGCGTGATCGGGTAGACCTGGGCGAGCCGCCGGACGTAGCGCTCGAACACCTCGACGTGTCGTGCTTCGTCCATCGTCTGCGTGGCGGCGTAGAGCTTGCCTTCGTGATCGGGGACGGCATGCACCAGCGCGGCCGCGACCATCAGCGCGCCCTGCTCGCCGTGCAGGAACTGCGAGAGGCGGTGGGCCGAGACGTGGGCGCGGAAGGTCTCGCGCTGCGCCGCGGAGAGGCGCTGCAACAGCGGCATGCGGTCGAAGCCGAAGCGCCCCTCGTCCACGATCGGGCGGGAGGGGTCGATCGCGACGCCCCAGTCGACGTCGCGCTCGGCGTCCCACTGGAGGCGCTTCGACTTCGAGTAGAGGGACCGCAGCTGCTCGATCCCGACCGCGTAGTCGAACTGCCAGCAGACCTCCATCGGCGTCGCAAAGGCGTCCCGCGGCGGCGCGGACGGCAGGGCGGTCGGGCGGTCGGGGGGCATGGGCTCTCCTCGAGCGGCGCCGATCGGGCCGGAACGGTTCCGCGCTCCTGCGCCGACGCGGCGAGCGGATCGTACGCCGGGCCGCACGATCCGTCGCGCCCGTCACCCCGGACGCAGGGGAAACACCGAGACACTCCGCCCCAGCTTGACGGCCCTGAATCCTCCCGCGAGCCTCCCGTCTCAAGGTGGCCGCCCGAACCCCCGACGAGCCCGGCGCCCGTGCCGGGCTCGCGCGTCCCTGGGTCCCGGCGGCTCGGAGTACTCCGTGAAGCGCGTCCGTACGAGCGGCATGTTCCTCATGGAGGACGACCGCAAATTCTTCGTCCGCGGCGTCTCCTACGGGCCGTTCAAGTCGAACACCCTGGGCGAGCCCTTTCCCGAGAAGGGCGGCGTCGAGCGCGACTTCGCCCTGATCCGCGATCTCGGGGCCAACACCGTTCGTGTGTACCACCCGCCGGCGCCGTGGCTGTGCGAGACGGCCGCCGCCTTCGGCCTGCGCCTCATGGTCGGCATCCCCTGGGCCCAGCACATCCGCTTCCTCGACACGCGCGACGACCGCGACGAGATCCGCCATCGGGTGCGCGACGCGGCCCGCGCGCTGCGGGACGTCCCGAACCTCCTCGCGCTCCTCGTGGGCAACGAGATCCCGCCCCAGACCGCGCGCTGGTACGGGCCCGGCCGCGTCGAGTCGTTCCTGTCGGAGCTCGCCGACGAGGTCCGTCAGGTCGACCCCGCGGCGCTCGTCTCCTACGCGAACTTCCCGATGACCGAGTACCTCGAGCTCGACTTCCTCGACTTCGCCTGCTTCAACGTCTACCTGCATCGCGAGGCGGACTTCCGCCGCTACGTCTCGCGCCTGCAGAACGTGGCGATGTTCCACCCCCTCGTGCTGTCGGAGTTCGGGGTCGACTCGATCCGCGAGGGCGAGCAGGAGCAGGCGCGCGTCGCGGGCACGACCATCGAGGCCGCCGCGGAGCTCGGCTGCGCCGGCACCGTCGTCTTCTCCTTCACCGACGAGTGGCACACGGGCGGGCACGAGATCAGCGACTGGGCCTTCGGGCTCGTCACGCGCGAGCGCACGCCGAAGCCGGCGTTCGACGCCGTGCAGCGCGCCTATCGCAGCGACCTTCCGAAGCCGCCGGATCCCGCGCCGAAGGTCTCCGTCGTGGTCTGCGCGTACAACGCGGAGAGCACGATGCAGGAGTGCATGGAGAGCCTGCGCTTCGACCGCGTGCGCTATCCGAACTACGAGGTCGTCGTGGTGGACGACGGCTCGACGGACCGCACCCGGGAGATCGCGGAGCGCTATCCGGAGTACCGGCTGATCTCCCACGAGAACCGCGGGCTGTCGGTGGCGCGCAACGAGGGCATCCTCGCCGCGACGGGCGAGATCGTCGCGTTCACCGACTCGGACTGCGCGGTCGATCCCGACTGGCTCACCTTCCTCGTGCACCGGCTCCAGTCGGAGAAGAGCTTCGCCGGCGTCGGCGGCCCGAACCTCCCGCCACCGGAAGAGCATTGGGTGCCGGAGGTGGTCGCGCGCTCGCCCGGCGGCCCGACCCACGTGCTGCTCACGGACTGGGAGGCGGAGCACATCCCGGGCTGCAACATGGCCTTCTGGCGCAGCGCGCTGCTCGAGGTCGGGCTGTTCGACCCGATCTACCGCTCCGCCGGCGACGACGTCGACATCTGCTGGCGGCTCCAGAACGCGGGCTACAAGATCGGCTTCGCGGCCGCGGCGCTGGTCTGGCATCGACGCCGCGCGACGGTGCGCGCGTACCTGAACCAGCAGAAGGGATACGGGCGGGCCGAGGCGCTGCTCTACTTCAAGCACCCCTACCGCTTCAACTTCCTCGGCAACTCGCGTTGGCTCGGGCGGATCTACAGCGACCTCGGGCCGGGAATCCTCGGCCGGCGGCCCGTGATCTACCAGGGGCCCTTCGGCTCGGGCCTCTTCCAGACGCTCTACGAGGCGCCGAGCTCGCTCCTGCGACACCTTCCGACGACGCTCGAATGGAACGCGACCGGCCTCGGCATGACGCTCCTCGGGCTCCTGTCCTACGCGGTCGGAGCTCCGCTCCCGACCTTCGTGCTGGTCGGCCTGCTGCTGCTCGGCCTCTCGGTCGCCCAGGCCGTCTACACCGGCCTCCAGGTCGACGTGTCGGGCGTGCCGGTGGCCCCCTGGAAGGCGCGCACGCTCGTCGCTGCGCTGAACTATCTCGGTCCCTTCCTGCGCGCGATCGAGCGCAACAAGGTCCGCGTGCAGGGCCTCTCGGAGGTCGAGCGCATCCGCTTCCCGCGCCTGCGCCAGAAGCCCGACCTCGACCTCGCGCGTCGCAGCTTCATCCTCTCCTACTGGAACGAGACGGGCCTCGAGAAGGAAGCGTGCATCTCGGCCGTGGTCGACTTCCTGCGGCCCCGCAAGTACCCCGTCATCCTCGACAACGGCTGGGAGCCGTGGGACGTCTCGATCTCGCGCGGGATCTGGGTGCGGGCGGAGATGAAGTTCCTGATCCAGAACCACGGCGGGAACAAGCGCCAGGTCGACGTGGGCGTGTCGTTGCGCACGACGGCGTTCGCGAAGGCGATCCTCGCGCTGCTCGGGGTGGGCACGCTGCTCTCGATCGTCGGCGGCTGGCCCATGCTGGCCGTCGAGCTCCTGGCGGCCATGGCAGGCACCGCGAGCTTCCTCGCCTACCAGGCCTACCGTCTCGGCCGCACGGTCTGGCACGCGGTCGAGATCACGTTCCAGTCGTTGCCGCTCGATCCGCTCAAGCCGGAGAAGAACGGCGCCCTGCCGCAGGGGTGAGCGCCGCGGGCCCCGAGAAGCGCCACGCTCCCGGCGCGATCCGCCGCGTGGGGCGCTACCTGCGCCCCTACCGCGTCCGCTTCGCAGGGGCGCTCGCGCTCGTCGCGCTGAACGCGCTGCTCGAGCTCGCGCGGCCGTGGCCGCTCAAGATCGTCGTCGACAACGTGATCGGCGGTCGGGAGCTGCCGCTCGGCCTCGCGCGCGGCCTCGACGCACGGGGCCTGCTCACGGCCGCATGCCTCGGCCTGCTCCTGCTGCAGGTCTCGCTGTCGGTGCTGGGCGTGATCCAGAATCGCTTCACGATCGGCATCGGCCAGCGCATGGTGACCGATCTGCGCGCCGAGCTGATGGCGCACCTGCAGCGCCTCTCGCTCGGCTTCTTCGGCCGTCGCCCGAGCACCGATCTCGTCTACCGCATGGCCTTCGACACGTTCTCGGTGCAGTCGATGACGATGAACGGCCTGTTCCCGCTCGCGACGGCGCTCACGCTGCTCGTGGGCATGACGCTCGTGCTGTTCCGCATGAATGCCGCCCTCGCGCTCGTGTTCGCCGGCGTGGCGCCGTTCCTGTTCCTCACGATCCGCTTCGTCGGGCGGCGCATCGCGGCCCTCGCCGCGAGCCAGCGCGAGAGCGAGAGCGCGTTCTTCTCCGAGACCCAGCGCGGCGTCGGCGCGATCCACGTGGTGCAGGCGTTCACCGCGGAGCAGCGCGAGCACGAGCGCGTGATGACGGCGTCGGCCCGGGCCCTCGAGGCCGCCCTCCGGCTCTACGTCTTCGAGACCGGCTACTCGGGCCTGGTCAGCGTCGTGATGGCCCTCGGCACCGCCGCCGTGCTCTTCGCGGGAGGGCTCCAGGCGTTGTCCGGCACGATCAGCGCGGGCGACGTGATCGTGTTCGTGACGTACCTCGCCTCCCTCTACGGGCCGATCAACGCGCTGTCCCAGACGACCGGCCTGATCCAGGGCGCGACCGCCGGCGCGCGGCGCGCCTTCGAGGTGCTCGACGCCGAGCCGGAGGTGAAGGACCGCCCCGGTGCCGTCGTCGTCGTCGGCCCGCGCGGCGCCGTGCGCTTTCACGACGTGAGCTTCTCGTACGGCGGCGAGGCGTTCGGCCTGCGCGGCGTCAGCTTCGAGGCGGCGCCCGGGGCGCTGGTCGCCGTCGTGGGCCCGACCGGCGCCGGCAAGAGCACGCTCGTCTCCCTCGTGCCGCGCTTCTACGACCCGAGCGCCGGACGCGTGACGCTCGACGGCGTCGACCTGCGGGATCTCGAGCTCCGCAGCCTGCGCCGGCAGGTCGGGCTCGTGCCCCAGGCGCCGCTCCTCTTCCCCGCGACGCTCGAAGAGAACGTGCGCTACGGACGCCCGGAGGCGACGGCGTCGGAGGTGGCGGAGGCCTGTGAGCTCGCCGGCGTGACGCGGTTCCTGGCGCAGCTCGAGCACGGCATGGCCACGCGGATCGGCCCGGAGGGCCAGCAGCTCTCCCAGGGCCAGGCTCAGCGTGTCACGATCGCGCGGGCGTTGCTGAAGGACCCGCGGATCCTGATCCTCGACGAGCCGACGGCGTCGCTCGACGCGGAGACCGAGGCGTACGTCATGAGCGGGATCGAGCGCGTCATGAAGGACCGGACGACCTTCGTGATCGCGCACCGGCTCTCGACCGTGCGCCGCGCGGACCTGGTGCTCGTGCTCGAGGCCGGCCGACTCGTCGAGACCGGGAGCTACGGATCGCTGCGTCGCGCCGGCGGGCTCTTCCAACGTCTCCACGAGGCGCAGTTCCTGTACGTGCCCGAGGGCGCCACGAACGGAGTGCAGGCATGAGGAAGCGCATCGTCGTGCTCGGGCTGATGGGCCAGTACCCGCTCGGCGGCATGGCCTGGCAGGTGCTGCACCACGTGATCGGCTTCCGCCGGCTCGGCTACGACTGCGTCTACGTCGAGAACTCCGGAGCGCCGCCCTACTCGCCGAAGGCCCAGTCGATCGTGGAGCGTCCGACGGAGAACGTTCGCTTCCTGCGCGACACGTTCCGGCGTCTCGACCTCGCCGAGCAGTGGGCGTACTGGGACTCCGGCGGCAAGAAGTGGTACGGGATGACCGGGGCGAAGGCGCGCGACTGGCTCGAGCAGGCCGACGCGATCGTGAACGTGTGCGGTGCGACCCGGCCCGACCCCGTGCAGAAGCGTCGGGGCTGCCTGGTGTACATCGAGACCGACCCGATCCTCGAGCAGGTACGCTACCAGGAGGGCGATCCCGAGACGCGCGCCTTCCTCGACGGCCACGACCTGCTCTGCACGTACGGCGTGAACATCGGCCGGCCGGACTGCGTCGTGCCCGACGCCGGCCTGCGCTGGCTGAAGACGCACCCGCCGGTCGTGGCCGACCTGTGGGAGAGCCCGCCGCGCCCGGCGGGCGACTGGCGAACGATCGCGACCTACCGCAATCGCGGAAAGGACGTCGTGATCGGCGGCCAGACCTACTACTGGTCGAAGCACCCGAACTGGCCGAAGGTGATGGACCTGCCGAAGCGGACGAAGGAGCGGCTCGAGGTGGCGCTCGTCTCGCCGGGCGCGGAGCTGCGACAGGAGTTCCTGTCGCACGGCTGGCAGGTCGAGGATCCGGTCCGCGTCTCCCACACCGCCTTCGTCTACCGGCGCTACATCTGCGGGGCGAAGGCCGAGTTCTCGGTCGAGAAGGACGACCTCGTCCGCACGAAGGTCGGCTGGTTCAGCGATCGCAGCGTCTGCTTCCTCGCGGCCGGACGCCCGTGCGTGCTGCAGGACACGGGCTTCGGCGCGCGCGTGCGGACGGGCGCGGGCCTCTTCCCGTGGAGCACGGCGGAAGAAGCGCTCGATGCGATCGAGCGCGTCTCGCGCGACTACGCCGCCCACGCGAAGGCCGCCCGCGAGATCGCGCGCGAGTGCTTCGAGGCGAGCGTGCTGCTGCCGCCGATCTGCAGCGCGGCCGGGCTCTAGCGGGGTCGCAGCGCTCCCCAGGCGCCGAGCGCCACGGCGATCGCGCCCGCGGCGACGCGGAACGGCACGGCGGCGCCGAAGCGGTCCCACAGCACGCCGGCGGCGACGCTCGCGACGAGGAGCGCGATCCCGCTCACGAGATGGAGCACACCGAAGGCGGTTCCGCGCAGCGGCGCCGGAGCCGCGTCGGCGACCATCGCCGCGAACAGGCCCTGCGTCGCGCCGAGGTGGAGCCCGAACAGGACGGCCCCCGCCGCCACGTGCCAGGGCTGCGTCGCCTGACCGAGCACGACGTCGGCGACGCCGAGAATCGCGAAGCCCACGGCGACGAGCGCGCGCCGGTCGAGCGCGTCGCCGAGCGCGCCCACCGGATACGACGAGAGCGCATAGGCCGCGTTCATGACGACGAAGACCAGGGGCACGAGCGGCGCGGGGACGCCGACGCTCTGTGCGCGCAGGATGAGGAACGCGTCGCTCATGCGCGCGAGGGCGAAGAGCCCGGCGACGGCCACGATCGTCCACGTCGGCCGGCCCAGGGCCGCGAGCTCCCGCAGTCGGAGCGGCGCGCGGAACGCCGCGGCGACCCCGCGTTCCGCGGGCGCGCCGCGCTCCTCGACGCCGAACACGAGCAGCGCGACCGCGAGCGCGGCCGGCAGCACGGCGACCCAGAAGACGACGCGGAACGCGCCCGCCGTCGCCGCCATGAGCGCCAGGGCGAGCAGCGGGCCCGCGAAGGCCCCGAACGTGTCGAGCGACTGGCGCAGCCCGAAGCTCGCGCCGCGCGCGCCGGGCGGCGTCAGGTCCGCGACGAGCGCGTCGCGCGGCGCATCGCGCACGCCCTTGCCGACGCGATCCAGGAAGCGCGCGGCGACGACGAAGGAGAGCGACGTCGCGAGGGCGAACAGGGGCTTCGTCAGCGCCGAGAGCCCGTAGCCGAGGACCGCGAGGAGCTTGCGGCGGCCGAGCGCGTCGGAGATCGCGCCCGAGAACACCTTCGTGACGGACGCCGTGGCTTCCGCGATCCCCTCGATCCAGCCGACCGCCGCGGTCGAGGCCCCGAGGACCGTCACGAGGAAGACGGGCAGCAGCGCGTGGATCGTCTCGGACGAGACGTCCATGCACAGGCTCACGAGACCGAGCGCCACGACGCCCCGGGGCACACCGCGAATCCCGCGCACCGCTTCCCTCCCATCCCGTTCGCAGCGATTCTCGTGGACGCGACCGGCCACAAGGTAGACTGGCTGTACGGAGGAGCCCTGCTTGGCCAACGACGACGAACGTGTCAGCCCGGAGAACATCGAGCGCTTCGTGAGGCCGTTCCGCGTGACGAGCGGGAAGGGCTTCCGGCTGCGCGACTTCGATCCCAAGGACACGCGTGGCCTCGGGGAAGAGGTCAAGGGGGAGGCCCAGGAGGTCCTCGCGCGCGGCGTCCGGCTCCTCGCCACCTACCAGGACATGCTGTACGCGCAAGACCGCTGGGGACTCCTCCTGGTGTTCCAGGCCATGGACGCGGCGGGAAAAGACGGCGCGATCAAGCACGTGATGAGCGGCGTGAATCCCCAGGGCGTGCAGGTCTACTCGTTCAAGGGTCCCTCCGCCGAAGAGCTCGACCACGACTACCTGTGGCGCTGCATGAAGTGCGTTCCCGAGCGGGGGCGGATCGGGATCTTCAACCGCTCCTACTACGAAGAGGTGCTCGTGACGCGCGTGCACCCGGAGATCCTCGAGCGGCAGAAGCTGCCGCCGAAGCTCGTGACGAAGCGCATCTGGGACGAGCGATACGAGGACATCGGCAACTACGAGCGCTACCTCGCGCGAAACGGGATCGTGACCTTGAAGTTCTTCCTGCACCTCTCGAAGGGCGAGCAGAAGCGCCGCTTCCTCGCGCGGCTCGAGGAGGAGGAGAAGAACTGGAAGTACTCCGCGGCCGACGTCCGGGAGCGCGAGCACTGGAAGGACTACCAGCGCGCCTACGAGGACGCGATCGCGGCCACGGCCACGAAGCACGCGCCGTGGTACGTCGTGCCCGCCGATCACAAGTGGTTCTCGCGCCTCGTGGTGGCCGGCGCCGTGCTCGACGCGCTGAACGCGCTCGACCTCCACTACCCGGAGGTGAGCCCGGCCGCGAAGCGCGAGCTCGCAGCGGTCCGGCGCAAGCTCGAAGCCGAGCGCTGACGGGGCGCCCGCGAGCGCGGGCGGAGGCCGCCGCGGGGCGCGCCTCGACAACGGATTTGAAACGTGTTCTAATCTTTTCGTGGCCCGCCCCCGAAGCCAGACGCCGCGCAAGACGCGACGGGAGCCGCAGAGCGGCGGCCCCGCCGGCGTGCGCGAGCGGGCCCGCCCCGCCGATGCGGCGGAGCTCCGGGGCGGCCCGGACGCCGCGCGGCCCTCGCCCGTCGTGGCCGGACTGGCCGCGAGCCAGCTGCGCCGGATCCGTCGCATCGTCGACGCCGCCGTGCGCCTCGCCGAGGAGGGCGGCTTCGAGGGCATGCGCCTGCGAGACGTCGCCGAGGCCTCCGACGTCGCCCTCGGCACGCTCTACAAGTACTTCCGGAGCAAGGAGGACATACTCCTCTTCGCGCTCTCGGAGGAGGTCGGGCGCCTCGAGGCGGCGGTCGCGGCGCGCCCTCCCGAGGGCGACACCGCGCTGGAGCGCATCGAGAGCTTCTTCCGGCGCGCCACGGCGGGCCTCACGCGACGGCCGCAGTTCTCGCGCGCCGTGCTGCGCTCCATCGCCGCCGGCGACGGCGATCTCGCGCTGCAGATCGCGTCCTTCCACCTGCGCATGACGCGCCTCATCGTGGCGACCCTGCGCGGCGAGGTGCCCGACCTGTCGGCGCCCGTCGACGGGTCGTACGGCTCGGAGCGCGAGCGCCAGATCGCGTTCGTGCTCATGAACTTCTGGTTCTCGTCGCTGTCGGGCTGGGCCGGCGGCCTGCACGCCGGGAAGACGGTGTCGGAGCAGGTCCGGACGGCCGCGTCCCTGATGCTCGGAGAGGACTGATCGATGTCGCGTTTCCCCTTCCCCCGCTATCCGAACGGCTGGTTCCAGGTCGGCTACTCCGACGAGATCGCGCCCGGCGACGTCGTGCGCCTGCAGTACTTCGGTCGCGAGCTCGCGGCCTTCCGCGGCGAGAGCGGAGAGCTGCACGTGCTCGACGCCTACTGCCCGCACCTCGGCGCCCATCTCGCCGTCGGCGGGAAGGTCGTGGGCGACACGCTGCGCTGTCCGTTCCACGGCTGGCGCTTCGACGCGAGCGGCGCGTGCGTCGAGGTGCCCTACGCGAAGCGCATCCCGCCGAAGTCGAGCACGCCGTGCTGGCCCGTGATCGAGCGCAACGGGCTCGTGCTGGTCTGGCACCACGCCGAGAGGAAGCCGCCGCAGTGGGAGATCCCGACCCTGCCCGAGTACCGGAACGAGGCGTGGACCGACTACAAGCGGCTGCGCTGGCGGATCCGCAGCCACAACCAGGAGATGGCCGAGAACGCGGTCGACCGCGCGCACTTCCACTACGTCCACGGCACCCTCGAGGTGCCGGAGTCCTCGGTCGAGATCGAGGGCCCCCTGCTCCGGATGGTGCAGCGCTCGAAGATGGCGACGCCGCGAGGCCCGATCGAGGGCCAGATCGCGAGCACGAACTACGGCATGGGATTCGGCCACACGCGCTTCACGGGCATCGTCGAGACGCTGCTCCTCGGCTGCGTGACACCGATCGACGACGAGTACGTCGACGTCCGCTTCTCCTTCACCGTGAAGAAGATCGGGAACGCCGACGTGACGCGGGGCGTGGGCAAGGCGCTGGTCGCGGACATCGAGAAGCAGATGGGCGAGGACATGCCGATCTGGGAGAACAAGCGCTACGTGCCGAAGCCGCTCTTGTGCGACGGGGACGGCCCGGTGCCCGCGTTCCGGCGCTGGTGCAGCCAGTTCTACACCTGGCCCGAGGGGTCGGCCCCGGCCGTGACCGAGGCGGCGGCGTAGCGGCCCGCGCCGCGGAAGAAGCAGAGGAGACGCGCGTGTCGGCCCCCCGCGGCGGGGAGCTCTCGGCTCCCCACATCGTCGAGTACCCGTACCGCCGGAGCGTCGGGCCCGTGATGGGCCGGTTCTTCGGCGGGCTCAAGTCCGGCGTGATCCTGGGCGTGCGCTCGAGCGACGGACGTGTGCTCGTGCCGCCGCCCGAGTACGACCCGAGGACGGCGCAGCCCCTGGGCCGCGACGTCGCCGACTTCGTGGCGCTCGCGCCGACGGGCGTCGTCGAGAGCTTCACCTGGATCGCGTCGCCGCGGCGCGCGCATCCGCTGCAGCGACCCTTCGCGTGGGCGCTCGTGCGGCTCGACGGCGCCGACTCCGCGCTGCTGCACGCCGTCGACGCGGGAGACCCGTCGCGCGTGCGCACCGGCCTGCGCGTGCGTGCGCGCTTCCGCGCCGAGCGGGTGGGCGAGATGCGGGACATCGAGTGCTTCGAGCCCGTCGAGGGAGGTCGCGCGTGAGCGGAGCCAGCGAGATCGAGCCGGTGAAGTCGATCGCCACGCCGATCCATCTCGAGTACCAGTACACGGCCGGGCGCGCCTCCACGCGCTTCCTGCACGGCATGGCCCAGGGGAAGATCCTGGGCCAGCGCTGCCCCTCGTGCCGCAAGGTCTACGTGCCCCCGCGCGGCGCGTGCCCGCGCTGCGCCGTTCCCACCGAGGAGGAGGTCGAGATCGCCGGCAAGGGCACGGTCACGACCTTCTGCATCGTGCGCATCCCGTCGGAGAACCTCTCGATCAAGCCGCCCTTCGTGGCGGCCCACATCCTGCTCGACGGCGCCGACATCCCGTTCTTCGCGCTGATCCAGGAGTGCCCATTCGACGAGGTGCGCATGGGCATGCGGGTCGAGGCCGTGTGGGCGCCGAAGGACGAGCTCGGCGCGACCTTCGAGAGCATCCGTCACTTCCGGCCGATCGCCGAGCCCGACGCGGCCTTCGAGTCGTACAAGGACCATCTGTGATGTCGAGAGAGGTGGCGATCGTCTCGGTCGCGCAGGCGCCGTCGAAGCGCCGCGAGCTCGAGCGCAACGAGGTCGAGATCCTGATGCCCGTCGTGGCCGAAGCGGTCGAGCGCTCCGGGATCGCGAAGCGCGAGATCGGCTTCACGGTGTCGGGGAGCTGCGACTACCTCGCGGGCCAGCCCTTCTCCTTCGTGTCGGCCCTCGACGCCGTCGGCGCGTGGCCTCCCATCACCGAGAGCCACGTCGAGATGGACGGCGCCTTCGCGCTATACGAGGCCTGGGTGAAGATCCAGACCGGGCAGCTCGAGTCGGCCGTGGTCTACGCCTTCGGCAAGTCGTCCA
Organism: Myxococcota bacterium; assembly: GCA_035542715.1. GTDB lineage: Bacteria > Myxococcota_A > UBA9160 > UBA9160 > UBA9160 > DATKKW01. The sequence continues at coordinate 33,781 of DATKKW010000012.1, read as the reverse complement.
TGGGCGACCCTGCCGCGGTGCTGACGCTCCAGCTCGATCCGTACTACCTGGCACCGCTCGGCGTCGACGCGACGAGCCTCGAAGCCCTCCAGGCGCGGAAGCTGCTCGACGGCGGCCGCGTGTCGGAGCGCGACCTCGCGGAGATCGCGGTGCGCAGCCGGCGCGCGGCGAAGGACAATCCGAACGCGCAGCTGCGGGGCGACTTCGAGGTCGAGAAGCTCCTGGCCGAGCCGTTCGTGGCGTCGCCCCTGCGCGAGCACGACTGCCCGCCGATCTCCGACGGCGCCGCCGCCGTAGTGCTCGCCGCGGGCGACCTCGCCCGCCGCGTCGCGAAGCGCCCCGCCTTCATCCGGGGAATCGACCACCGCATCGAGGTGCAGGCCCTCGGCCTGCGCGACCTCACGCGCTCGGCCTCGACGCGGCTCGCCGCCGAGAAGGCGGGCGTCGCGGGCGGGCGGGTCGACGTCGCGGAGCTGCACGCGGCCTACACGCACCACGAGCCGATCCTGCGCGACGCCCTGGGCCTCGGGCCCGACACCGTCGTGAATCCCTCGGGCGGCGCGCTGTGCGCGAACCCGATCATGGTGGCGGGCCTCCTGCGCATCGCCGAGGCCGCGAAGCGCGTGCTCGAGGGCGGCGCGGGCCGCGCCGTCGCCCACGCGACGAGCGGGCCCTGCCTGCAGCAGAACCTGGTCTGCGTGCTGGAGGGGAAGTGATGGGCCGGACGTGCGCCGTGATCGGCGTCGGGCAGACGAAGCACGACGTGAAGCGGGTCGACGTCTCGATCGCGGGCCTCGTGCGCGAGGCCGCGGAGCGCGCGCTCGCCGACGCCGAGCTCGACTGGAGCGAGATCGACGCCGTCGTGGTCGGGAAGGCGCCCGACATGTTCGAGGGCGTGATGATGCCCGAGCTCTACCTCGCCGAGGCCCTGGGCGCCGCGGGCAAGCCCATGCTGCGCGTCCACACGGCGGGCAGCGTCGGCGGCAGCACGGCGATCGTCGCCGCGAGCCTCGTCGAGGCTGGCGTGCACGAGCGCGTGCTGACCGTGGCCTTCGAGAAGCAGAGCGAGAGCAACGCGATGTGGGCGCTCACGATCAAGGTCCCGTTCCAGCAGGCCGTGGTCGCCGGCGCCGGCGGCTACTTCGCCCCGCTGATCCGCGCGTACATGCGCCGCAGCGGCGCGCCGGAGGACACGGGCATCCGCGTCGCGCTGAAGGATCGCCAGAACGCGCAGAAGAACCCGTACGCCCATCTCGTCTTCCCCGACATCAGCTTCGAGCAGGTCAAGAACTCCCCCATGCTCTGGGACCCGATCCGCTTCCTCGAGACGTGCCCGTCGAGCGACGGCGCCTGCGCCATGGTGCTCGCGAGCGAGGGCGCGGCGCGCCGGGCGCCGCGGAAGCCCGCCTTCGTGCACGCGACGGCGATGAAGAGCGAGCCGACGATGTTCGCGGGCCGCGATCAGGTGAATCCGAGAGCGGGGCGCGACTGCGCCGCCGAGCTCTACAAGAAGGCGGGCATCACCGATCCGCGTCGCGAGATCGACTGCGCCGAGATCTACGTCCCGTTCTCCTGGTTCGAGCCGATGTGGATGGAGAATCTGGGCTTCGCCGAGGAAGGCAAGGGCTGGGAGATGACGTACGAGGGCGCCACCGCGATGGACGGCGACCTGCCGGTGAACATGTCGGGCGGCGTCCTGTCCTCGAACCCGATCGGCGCTTCGGGCATGCTGCGCTTCGCCGAGGCGGCGCTCCAGGTGCGCGGGCTCGCGGGGGAGCACCAGGTCGAGGGTGCGCGCCTCGCCTTGGGTCACGCCTACGGTGGGGGATCGCAGTTCTTCTCGATGTGGATCGTCGGCTCCGAGAAGCCGTAGGGATCGCTGCGCATGCAGTACAACCTGGCCGACCTGTTCGAATCGATCGTCGACGCGGTGCCCGAGCGCGACGCCCTGGTGTGCGGCGACCGCCGTCGTACCTTCGCCGAGCTCGACGAGCGGGCGAATCGCCTGGCGCACCACTTCGAGAGCGTGGGCATCGGTCCGGGCGACCACGTCGGCCTCTACCTGCAGAATTGCGTCGAGTACGTCGAGACGATGCTCGCGGCGTTCAAGCTGCGCGCCGTCCCGGTGAACGTGAACTTCCGCTACGTGGAGGAGGAGCTCCGCTATCTCGTGGCCGACGCGAAGTTGAAGGCGTTGCTCTTCCAGCGCGCGCTCGCGCCCCGGGTGGCGCCCGTGGCGAAGCAGTCGCCCGGGCTGCGACACCTCCTCGCGATCGAGGACCAGAGCGGCGTGGACGTCGCGCCGCTCGGCGCCACCGCCTTCGACGACGCGGTCGCCGCGGCGTCGCCGAAGCGCGACTTCGGCCCGCGCTCGCCCGACGATCTCTACGTGATCTACACCGGCGGCACGACGGGCATGCCGAAGGGCGTGATGTGGCGCCACGAGGATGCCTTCTTCTCCTGCCTGATGGGCGCGAACCCGTACGGACCGCCGCCCGAACGGCCCGAGGCCGTGGCGGAGCGCGCGAAGGCGCGGCCGCCGCTCGGCATGATGACCGCGGCGCCGCTGATCCACGGCGCCGCGCAGCTCGGCACGCTGATCGCGCTGTTCCAGGGCGGAAAGGCCGTGCTCGTGCCGAAGTTCGACGCGCGCGAGGTCTGGCGGGTGGCGTCCCGCGAGCGCGTGATCTCCCTCTCCCTCGTCGGCGACGCCATGGCCCGCCCGCTCGCGGAGGCGCTCGCCGAAGGCTTCGACCTCGAGGGCTTCGCGATCCTGAGCAGCGCGGGCGCGATCCTCTCCCAGGCGGTGAAGGACGAGCTCAAGACGCACCTGCCGAAGCTCGCCATCGTCGACGCCTTCGGCTCGAGCGAGACGGGCTCCCAGGGAGCCGATGCCGGCGGCGTGCAGAAGGAAGGCGGCATCCGCTTCAAGATGAACCCCAACACCGCGGTGCTCGACGACGACCTGGACCCGATCGAGCCCGGCTCGGGACGGATCGGCCGCATCGCGCTCAAGGGCCACATCCCGCTCGGCTACTACGGCGACCCGGAGAAGACGAAGCGCACGTTCTTCGAGAAGGACGGCGTGCGCTGGGTGCTCCCGGGCGACCTCGCACGGCCCGAGGCCGACGGCACCTGCACCGTGTTCGGCCGGGGCTCGATGTGCATCAACTCCGGCGGCGAGAAGATCTTCCCCGAGGAGGTCGAGAATGCGCTCAAGGCGCATCCTGCGGTCTTCGACGCGGTCGTCGTGGGCGTGCCCGACGAGCGCTGGGGCGAGCGCGTGAGCGCGCTCGTGCAGCTCCGCCCCGGGAAGACCTTCGACCTCGCGGAGCTCGAGCGCCACTGCGCGTCCCACGTCGCGCGCTACAAGACGCCGCGCGAGCTCCACCTCGTGCCCGAGATGCTGCGCTCGCCGAGCGGGAAGCCGGACTACCCCTGGGCCAAGAAGTACGCCGTGGAGCACGCCGCCTCCGCGGAGCGGAGGTCGTGATGCCGACGATGCCGGAGAAGAAGAGCTACTGGGCCTGGGCGGCCGTGAACCCCGACCACGTCTCGATCGTCGAGCCCGACGGCGCACAGCACCGTGCGAAGGACGTCCTCACGCGCTGCAACCAGCTCGTGCACGGGCTGCGCGCGCTCGGCCTGCGCAGGGGCGACTGCTTCGCCGTGGTGCTGCCCAACGGCGCGCCCTTCCTCGAGCTCTACCTGGCCGCGCTGCAGGGTGGCTTCTACATGACGCCCATCAACCACCATCTGACCGCCCCCGAGATCGCCTACATCCTCGGCGACTGCGAGGCGAAGGCGCTGATCGCGCACGAGCGCTTCGCGCCGGCTGCGCGCGGAGCAGTGGAGGAGATCGGCTTCCCGGCGGACGCGCGCTTCGCGATCGGCAGCGTGCCGGGCTTCCGTCCCTTCGCCGAGCTGCGCGCGGGCCAGCCGGAGAGCGCGCCGCCGGACCGCGCCGCCGGCAGCGTGATGTTCTACACGTCGGGCACCACGGGCCGCCCGAAGGGCGTGCGCCGCGGCCTCGCGCCGCTCGATCCCGACACCGTGGCGTCGCTCTTCAGCGCCTTCCCGCAGATGTTCGGGATCACGCCGGCCGATGACAACGTGCACCTCTGCGGCTCGCCGCTCTATCACACGGCCGTCCTCACCTTCGCGAGCTGCTCGCTGCACCTCGGCCACAGCGTCGTGGTGATGGACCGCTGGACGCCCGAAGGCTGCCTCGAGGCGATCCAGAAGTACCGGGTCACCACGAGCCACATGGTCCCCACCCAGTTCCACCGCATGCTCGCGCTGCCCGACGCGGTGCGCACGAAGTACGACGTGTCGTCGCTGCGTCACATGATCCACGCCGCGGCGCCCTGCCCCATCGAGACGAAGCAGAAGATGCTCGCATGGTGGGGCCCGGTGATCGACGAGTACTACGCGGCGACCGAGGGCGGCGGCACGCTCGTCGGCCCCGAGGAGTGGAAGAAGAAGCCCGGCACCGTCGGCCGTGCCTGGCCGGGCTCGGCGATCCGCATCCTCGACGACGAGGGCAAGGAGCTTCCGCCCGGGACGCCCGGCACCGTCTACATGGCCCTCGGCGCCGCGGCCTTCGAGTACCACAAGGACAAGCAGAAGACCGAGGCCAGCCGCCGCGACGGCTTCTTCACCGTCGGCGACGTCGGCTACCTCGATCCCGACGGCTACCTCTTCCTGTGCGACCGCAAGAACGACATGATCATCTCGGGCGGCGTCAACATCTATCCCGCGGAGATCGAGGCCGCCCTGCTCCAACACCCGAAGGTGGCGGATGCGGCGGTGTTCGGGATCCCGGACGCCGACTGGGGCGAGCAGGTGAAGGCCGTGCTCGAGGTGACGGAGGGCGCGACGCCGGGCCCCGCCCTGGCGAACGAGATCCTGGCCTTCTGCGCCGACCGGCTCGCGAAGTACAAGACCCCGAAGACCATCGACTTCGTCGACGCCCTCCCGCGCGACCCCAACGGCAAGCTCTACAAGCGAAAGCTGCGCGACCCCTACTGGCAGGGCCGCGAGCGCGCGATCTAGCAGGACCCTGCAAGCGAAGCGCCCGGCGAGGCGCAGCCGAGCGGAGTAGGTCGATGGATTTCGCCTTCAGCGACGAGCAGGAGGAGTTTCGCGCGACGCTGCGCCGCTTCCTCGCGGAGCGCGCGCCGATGGGCGAGCTGCGCAAGCACCTCGAGACCGAGCGCGGCTTCGCGCCCGAGCTCTGGCGCGCCCTCGCGAGCGAGCTCGGTCTCCAGGGCGTGGCGATCCCCGAATCGCGCGGGGGCCAGGGCTTCGGCTTCCTCGAGCTCGGGATCGTGCAGGAGGAGCTCGGCCGCGCGCTCCAGCCCGTGCCCTACTTCTCGACGGTGTGTCTCGCGGCGGGCGCGATCGCGAACGCCGGCACCGCCGCGGAGCAGGACGCACTCCTTCCGCGCATCGCCTCCGGCGAGACGATCGCGACGCTCGCGTGGATCGAGTCCGGCGACGGGATCGCGACCGTCGCGCGGCCCGAAGCGGGCGGTCTCGCGCTCGAGGGCGACAAGGCGGTCGTCACCGATGCACCGTCGAGCGAGCTGCTCGTGGTCGCGGCCCGCCTGCCGGGAACGCAGGGCGAGAGCGGCGTGACGCTCGCGTACCTTCCCGCAGACGCCGCCGGCGTCGCGATCGAGCCGATCGAGGCCCTCGACCCCACGCGCCGGATCGCCCGGGTGCGCTTCACCGGCGCGCGGGCCCGAGCCCTCGGTGCGCCGGGCCAGGCAGCGCCGGCCCTCGCGCGCACGCTCGCGCTCGCGCGCATCGCGCTCGCCTTCGAGATGGTCGGAGGCGCCGAGCGCTGCCTCGAGATGGCCGTCGCCTACGCCCGGCAGCGCGTGCAGTTCGGGCGCCCCATCGGCTCGTTCCAGGCGATCAAGCACAAGTGCGCCGAGGTCCTGCTGGAGCTCGAGTCCGCGAAGTCGCTCGTCTACTACGCCGGCTCCGTGGCGGCGCAGGCGACGCCCGACCCGCGCGAGCTCGCCCTCGCCTCGAGCCTCGCGAAGTCCGCGGCGATCGACGCCTACCTCCGCGCCTCGGCCGAGAACGTCCAGATCCACGGGGGTGTCGGCTTCACCTGGGAGTACGACCCGCACCTCTACTACAAGCGCGCGAAGTCGAGCGAGGTGCTGCTCGACGACGGCGTGCGCGTGCGGGCCGAGATCGCGGCGGCCCTCGGCCTCCCCGGCGCCCCAAAATTGGCTTGAGCTTCGTGACCTTCCCGCGCATGATGCGCCCACCGCCCGGGCCGGCGGCAGGCCGGCGGTGTCGCGCTCGCCACGCCGTGACGAGACGCCACAGGCCCGGCGCGTACACGGCGGACGCGGAGAGGGAGACCATCGAATGAAGCGCCTCGCTTGCCTGCTCGGATCGCTGCTCGTCCTCGCGGCCGTCTCACCCACCCGGGCCGTGGCCGCCGACGCTCCGAAGAAGGATCTCGAGATCGTGATCCTCGACGAGATGATCCGGCCTTCGCCGGCGCACGTGGCCGAGGGCGGCACCGTGGCCTTCAACAACGACGCGACCAGCTTCGCCGCCGTGACGTTCTCGCGCGCGATCGTGAAGGACCTCGAGTGCAAGGACGCACGCCCCGACTGGAGCTACGGCGCGGACGCGCTGATCTCGATGCCCCTCTCCGGCGACGCGCCCAATCTCGTCCTGCCCTGTGCGCTCAAGAAGGGCAAGTATCCGTTCAAGGTGCGCTACTTCGACAGGCCCGAGAACATCGACAATCCGCAGCGTACGAACGACGGCACGCTGATCGTCGAGTGATCACGCCACCTCGTTGCGGAGCGCCTCGCCGCGCACGTAGCGCCGGACGTTCTCGAGGAAGATCGCCGTTGCGCGCGTCTGGTTCCCCGGCGTCACGCCCGACGAATGGGGCGTCACGATCACGTTCGGCAGGCGCCAGAGCGGGCTCTCCGGCCGCAGCGGCTCGGTCGCGAAGACGTCGAGGCCGGCGCCGCCGAGGCGTCCGTCCGCGAGCGCGCGCACGAGCGCCGGCTCCTCCACCAGCTCGCCGCGGCCGACGTTCACGAGGAGCGCGTGGGGGCGCAGCAGCGCGAGGCGCCGGGCATCGAGCAGCCGGCGGGTCTCGTCGTGGAGCGGGAGCGCGAGGACGACCGCGTCGAGCCGTGGGAGGAGCTCGTCGAGCCGTGCGAGCGGCCACGTCTCGCACGGCTCGTCCCCGCGCGGCGTGCGCCGCACGCCGACGACGCGCATCCGGAGCGCCTGGCCGAGCCGCGCCACCTCGAGGCCGATCGGCCCGAGCCCGATCACGCCGAGGGTCCGCTCCTGGAGATCGACGACCTCGTGGGGCGCCCAGCGCGCCTCGCGCTGGGCGTCGAGCCAGAGAGGCAGCCGACGCGTGAGGGCGAGCAGGTAGAGCATCACCGTGTGCGCGATGGGCACGGCCGCCGCGCCCGACGCCGTCGAGAGACGCACGCCCCGGGCGAGGAGCGTGCGGAACCAGGGATGGTCGACGCCCGCGCTGAACGTCTGGAGCCAGCGCAGGCGCTCCGCGCGCGCGAGGGCGAGCGCGAAGTCGCGCGTCCGCTCGGGGAAGAGATCACCCGAGAAGTAGGCGATCTCGACGGCCGTGGGATCCCCGCGCGGGCCCGCCTCGCACAGGACGACGCGAGGTACGCCCGGTGCCGCGCGCTCGAGCTCGGCCCCGTGCGTCCGCTCCACCGCTTCCGACACGAAGATCGCACCCCGGGGGCCGGCCATGGGCCGACTCTAGCGGGAGCCGGTGCACACGACGCGCGCCCCGAGCTCAGGGCGTGACGTAGCCCAGGCCACGCAGGCGCTCGAGGTCGTCGGCCGGCAGCGCGACGGAGGGCACCTCGGCGGGGCCGCGCGTCGCAAGGGCCTCGGCGACGGTGCGCTCGTAGAGCGAGACCAGCGCGGCGTCCTCGTCGGTCGCGGGTGCGCCCGCGACGAGCTTGCGCCCGTGCTGCTCCTTCGGGTCGGCGCGGAGATCGAACACCTCGAGCTCGCTCCAGCCGGGCTCGCCCCGGACGTTCTCGGCCGACACGATCTTGTGCCGATCGTCGACGACCGCGCGCGCCACGCGCGGCACGTCGCCCGCCGGCCGGGCGACGGAGCCCACGCCCGGACCTTCGAGCAGCAGCGCCTCGCGCGCGGGCTCCGCCGCGCCCGAAGAAGCCCCTGCCCAGACGGGCTCGAGGCTCCGGCCCTGCAGCGCGCCGCCGGGCGCCGGATGGCCCAGCAGGTCGAGGATCGTCGGCGTCACGTCGACCAGGCCCACGAGCGCGTCGCTCGTGCGTCCGTGGGGCACCCCCGGCCCGAGGAAGAGCAGCGGTACCCGCACCACCTCCTCGAAGAGCGGCAGGCCATGCCCGAGGTCGCCGTGCTCGAGGAACTGCTCGCCGTGGTCGGCGGTCACGACGACGAGCGTGCTCCGGAGCCGGTCGCTCGCACGCAGCCAATCGACGAACCGTCCGAGGGCGTCGTCGGTGTACGCGATCTCGCCGTCGTAGTAGGCCTCGAGCTGCGCGAGGTTCGCCGGGTTCGTCCGGATCTCCTCCTTCACCACGAAGTCGAGGATCGTTCCCGTGACGGGGCCGTGGTAGCCCGGATCGGTGTAGCGGGTGCGGAAGGGCTCCGGGGCGGAGTAGGGCGCGTGGGGATCGAGCACGTGCACGTAGGCGAGGAACGGCGCCCCCGCCGGAAGCGCCTCGATCTGCGCGCGCGCGAGGTCGAACGCCTCCTGCGCCGGCCGGCTCGCGATCTCGACCGCCCTCACGTGGGCCGGGTCGAGCGAGCGCGGGAACACGGGCACGAAGACGTCGAAGCCCCGCGCGAAGCCGAGACGCGGATGGATCTGCGGATTCGCGACGACGGCCAGCGTATGGAGCCCGGCTGCGTGGAGGAGATCGGGCAGGTACGGGATCTCGGTCGCGAGCGCGTCGCGACCGTGGGTGACGACACCATGGGCCGACACCAGGCGCGACGTCAGGATCGTCGTCACCGACGGCCGCGTGCTCGAGCTGTGGGCGTAGCAGCGCCGGAAGGTCGTGCCCTCGCGCGCGAGCTCGACGAGCCGCGGCGAGGTGTCCCGGCGATAGCCGGAGAGGGAGAGATGATCGGCGCGCAGGGTGTCGATCACGATCAGGACCGCGCTCGTCGGGCGTGCTTCCTGCCGCGCGCAGCCGGCGAGGGCGGAGGCGACGAGCGTCAGCACGGCGGCGCACGCCGCGGCCGTGCGCCCGGCGAGCGCTCTCATCCCCGTGCGTCCGTCCGATCCGTCTGCGCCATGGAGGCGGGACGGTAGGCGTCCGCGCGGCCGCCCGCATCCGTCGCGGCTGCGGGCCGGCCCGTCACGCCTCGGCGGCGTAGGGCGGCGCAGGCTCGTACTGGATGTAGCGCTGCACCTTGCGCGCGGTCTCCGGGTCGTGGAGCTGGCCGACGAGCCAGAGCGCCATGTCGATCCCGGCGGAGACGCCGGCGGCGGTCACGAGGTTGCCGTCGCGCACGTAGCGCGGTCCGTCGAGCACGGTCACGTCGCCGCGCTCGCGGAGCTGGGGCACGAACGCCCAGTGCGTCGTCACGCGCTTCCCGCGCGCGAAGCCGGCCTCGTGGAGGAGGAGCGCCCCCGTGCAGACGCTCGTCACCCAGGTCGCCTGCGCGCCCACCTTGCGCAGCCAATCGATCAGCACCGGATTGGAGACCTCGCGTCGCGTCCCCTGGCCGCCCGGCACGAGCACGACGTCGAGGGCCGGCGCGTCCGCGAACGTGTGGTCCGGAAGGACGCGCAGCCCCTTCGCGCAGCGGACCGCGCCGCTCCGCTCGGCGATCGTCACCGTGCGCCCGCCCCCGGCCGATGCGCACATCGCCGTCAGCACCTCCCACGGGCCCACGAAGTCGAGCTCCTCCGCGTCGTCGAAGATCAGGATGCCGATGGTCGGATGCATGGCGTTCTCCTCGTGCGGCGCGAGCCGCATTCAGTGGAGCCGGAAGCGCCGGCGGTAGTCGGCGGGCGAGACACGGAGCGCGCGCAGGAAGGCGCGCCGCATCACCTCGGCGCTGCCGAACCCGCACTCCGCAGCGACGGCATCGACGCCGGCCGCGGTCTCCTCGAGCCGGCGGCGCGCCGTCTCGACGCGCACGCGCTCGATGAAGCGGGCGGGCGTGGTGCCGACCGAGCTCGCGAAGACGCGCGCGAAGTGCCGCGGGCTCATGCCGGCGCGGCGCGCGAGGAGCGGCACCCGAAGGTCTTCGGCGGGGTTCTCGGCGACCCAGGCCTGGAGCTCGCGCAGCGGCTCGCGGTCGGCGGCCTGGGCGGCGAGCTGCGCGCTGAACTGGGATTGCCCTCCCGGGCGCTTCAGGAACATCACGAGCTCGCGGGCGACCGCGAGGGCCACCTCGTGACCGTGGTCTTCCTCGACGAGCGCGAGGGCGAGGTCCATGCCGGCCGTGACGCCGGCGGAGGTCCAGATCTTGCCGTCCCGCACGAAGATCGGCTCGGGGTCGACCTCGACCTTCGGATACAGGGCGGCGAGCCGCTCCGCGTACGACCAGTGCGTGGTGACGCGCCGGCCGTCGAGCAGGCCGGCCTCGGCCAGGATCCCCGCTCCCGTGCAGACCGAGCCCAGGCGGCGGACGCGGGGCGCCATGCGCCGCACCCACGAGAGGAGCGGGCGGTCTCCCATCGCGGCGACGCAGCCGATGCCGCCTGCGACGAGCAGGGTATCGATCGGGCCGCGCACCGCGCCGAAGGTCCGGTCGACGCGCAGGCCGAGGCCCGAGGATGCGGTCACCATGCCCGGCCGACGCGCCACGATCTCCACCGCGTAGGCCGGGCCCGCCTGCCGGCGTCGCTCCCCGAGCCAGCGGCTCGTGCGCGCGAACACCTCGAGGGGCCCGGTCACGTCGAGGATCTGGCAGTCCGGATACGCCAGCATCGAGATCTGCCGCGTCGCTTGTCGGGACCGCTGCGCCATGGGAGCATCATCGGCTCGGCGGGATCCGTCCGCAATGACGAAGACCCCACTCATCCTGCCATCGCCTCGGGAGGGCCCCCCAATCGACACGGGCGTCGTCGTCCGGACCGTGCTGCTGCTCCTGCTCTCGAACGTCTTCATGACGTTCGCGTGGTATGGCCACCTGAGGACGTTGATCGACAAGCCGTGGTACCTGGCGGTGCTCGCGAGCTGGGGCCTCGCCCTCTTCGAGTACATGCTCCAGGTGCCCGCGAACCGGATCGGCTTCGGCACGATGTCCGTCGCGCAGCTCAAGATCCTGCAGGAGGCGATCACGCTCTCGATCTTCGTGCCGTTCGCCGTCCTCTACATGGGGCAGCCGGTGAAGCTCGACTATCTCTGGGCCGGGCTCTGCATCGTCGGCGCCGTGTTCTTCATCTTCCGCAGCCCGTGACCACGAGCCGCGCGCCCTGGACCACGAAGCCGGCGGAGAGGGCGAGCGCGAGGCGCCGCGTCCAGGCGCGGAAGGCGCCGTCGGCCATGCGATCGAGGAAGCGCCGGCCGACGAGCGTGCCCCCGAGCGCGGCCGCCGCGAACGCGACGAGCGAGGCCGGGGTGACGCTCGAGGGCGTCGGGGACGCGGCGGCGAGGAGACCGAAGTGCAGGAGCTTCCAGGCGTGGCCGAGCGCCTGGGTGCAGGCCTTGGTCGCCACGACCGAGTGGCGTCCGAGCTCGCCGCGGGTGAAGAAGACGTCGAGCAGCGCGCCGCTCGCCCCCGCCGAGAGCTGGCCTCCGGTCGTCAGCACGCCGCACAGGGCGGCCTGACCCGGTCGCTCGAAGCGCGGCGCGAGGCCGCGGGGCACGAGCGAGGCGGCGATCGGCGCCGCGCCGAGGAGCAGGTAGAGCGCGCCCCGGTCGAGCTCGAGCGCGAAGGCGCGGAACAGCGCGAGCGGGAGCAGGCTCCCGAGCGAGAAGAAGGCGACGCCGCGCCAGTGCACGTGCCGCCGCAGCAGCCAGAAGCGGAGCCCGTTGGCGACGATCTGCGTCGCGCCGTGCACGAGCATGGCGTCGGTCACCGGCAGGAGGCCGGCGCAGACGGCCATCAGCGCGAGGCCTCCGGCCATGCCGAAGACGCCGGAGAGCGTCGAGGTCGCGACGGCGGCGACGGCGATCGTCCAGAGCGGGTCCATGCCCCGAGGATCGGGCGCGCCGACCGGCGCGAAAAGCGAATCCATGGAAGGCGATCCATGCCAGAATGGAATCGACGATGCTCGCCCCGCTCGAAGCGCTGCTCGCCGTCCAGGAGCTCGGCACGATGACCCGCGCGGCGACGCGCCTTCGCATCTCCCAGTCGGCGGTGAGCAAGCGCGTCGCGGCCCTCGAGCACGAGGTGGGCGCGCGCCTCCTCGAGCGGGAAGGCCGTCGCGTCCGGCTCACGCCCTTCGCAGAGGCGCTGGTCGAGCGCGCCCGGCCGCTGCTTGCGGAGCTCCGCGCGACGCTCTCGCCCGAGGTGCGCGAGCGCGAGACGCCGCTTTCGATCGCGGTCTCGGAGTCGATCCTCGCGTCGTGGGGAGCCGGCGTCCTGGCCGCGGTGCGCGCGCGGCTCCCGCGTCTGCGCCTCGAGCTCCATGCGCACCGCTCGCCCGTCGCCGTCGACGCCGTCCGCTCGGGACGCGCCGCCCTCGCCCTCGTCGCGGGGAGTCGCCTCGGAGCGCGCGACCTCGTGGTGGAGCCCCTGGCCTCGGAGGAGATGGTGATCGTGCCGAGCGGGCTCGCGCGGATCGTGCTCCGCCGCGGGCCCCTGGCCGTGATGACGATCGAGGAGGGCTCGGCGACCTGGCGCGCGCTGCGCCCCGCCGCCGCGGAGCTCGCCCGCGAGCGCGGGATCGAGCTCCGCGTCGAGCGCGCCGTCGAGTCCTTCGCCTGCCTCGTGCAGCTCGCCCGGGCGGGCCTCGGCCACGCCCTCGTGCCGCGGGGCATCGCGGCCGCGATGGCCGTGCCCGATGCGGCGCTGGCGCGCCTTCCCGGGGCCGGGCTCTGGCGGCCGGTGAGCCTCGTGGCACGCAAGACCACGCTCGGTCGCCCGGCGGTGGAAGCCTTCTGCGCGGCCCTGGGCCCTGCTCTCGGCGCGGTGTCGGAGCTTCGCCGTACGGCTTGATCCTCGCGGCGCCGGGCTGCGATAGCGTCGGTCCTCGAGAGGAGGAGAGTCGAGATGTCGAAGGTGCAGGTCCAGGGTCGATACGAGCCGAGGTTCGAGGGGGTGCGGCGCGCCTTCGAGGAGAACTTCGCGACGGGCGGCGAGGTCGGCGCCGCGGTGAGCGTCGTGGTCGAGGGCCGCACGGTCGTCGATCTCTGGGGCGGCCACGCGGACGCCCGCGCCACGCGGCCCTGGGAGCGGGACACCCTCGTGAACGTCTACTCCACGACCAAGGGCATGACGGCCCTCTGCGCGCACCAGCTCGTGGAGGAAGGTCAGCTCGATCTCGACGCGCCCGTCGCGCGCTACTGGCCGGAGTTCGCCGCGGCCGACAAGGGCGACATCCCCGTGCGTTGGCTCCTCTCGCATCGGGCCGGGCTTCCGGCGGTACGGCGGCTCCTCCCGGGCGACGCGCTCTTCGACTGGGATGCGATGACGAGCGCCCTCGCCGCCGAGGCGCCCTGGTGGGAGCCCGGCACGCAGCACGGCTACCACGCGGTCACCTTCGGCTGGCTCGTGGGCGAGGTGGTGCGACGGATCACGGGCAAGAGCCTGGGCCGGACCTTCCACGAGCGGATCGCGGGCCCGCTCGATGCGGACTTCTGGATCGGCCTGCCCGACGCGGAGCACGAGCGGGTGGCCCGGCTCGGCGCGCCGCCGATCGCACCGCCCGCGCCGGGCGGCGGCGAGCCGAGCCTGATGGAGATCATCCTGCAGGAGCCCGAGGGCATGACCGCCCGCGCGTTCGTGAACCCGCCCTCCGTGATGACGTCGGCCAACACGCCCGAGTGGCGCCGCGCGGAGATCCCCGGCGCGAACGGACACGGGAACGCCCGCGCCATCGCGCGCATCTACGGCGCCGTGGCGAACGGCACGGCGCCGAGCCTCGCGCCCGAGACGATCGAGCGCGCCCGCACGGAGCGATCGCGCGGCGGCGACGCCGTGCTCCGCATCTCGACGCGCATCGCCGAGGGCTTCATGCTGCCCCAGCCCGGGATCGAGGGCGCCTCGTTCGGACCGAACGAGCGGAGCTTCGGCCATCCCGGCGCGGGCGGGTCCCTCGGCTTCGCCGACCCCGAGGCGAAGCTCGGCTTCGGCTACGTCATGAACCACATGGGGCCCCACATCCTGATCGACCCGCGTGCGGCGCGCCTCGTCGACGCCACCTACGCGGCGCTCGGCGCGAGCTAGCGTGGACGGCGACGCGTTCCGCGCGCGCTGGCAGGAGGCCATCGCCCGCCTCCGCGCGCGCGATGCGGGCGCCCTCCTCGCCGACGCACGCGTCGTCCGCCTTCCCGGAAACGTTCCGCCCTGGACGGACACGGGCCTCGCGGTCGAGCGCGGCGACGATCTCACGCTCCTCGCCCAGGGCCGCGTGGTGGTGGCCGAGGCGCTCGGCCTCCACACCGGGCCGCGTTACGCGCTCTGGGCGAAGGTCGGCGACGAGGGGACCATCTGGCGCGGCACGCAGGAGACGCAGACGCGGCCCGCGCCCGCGAGCGGCACGCTTCGGCTGGGACTCCTCCAGGGCGAGTGGGGCACGCGCGACGGACGCCTCGCGACGCCGCTCGAAGCCTACGCCGGCGTCACGGGCGCGATCGACGTCGTCTGCCTGCGCTGGCGCGGACGGGCGGCCGAGGGCCTCGCGGCCCTCGAGGCGTTGCTGCCCGGCGATCCGCTGATCGCCGCGGAGCGCGCACGCCTCGCCCATCCGGTGACGCGGCCGCCGGGCTGGGAGTACCTCTGGTTCCTCGGCGAGGCCGAGGTCTTCGCGTCCGGGCGGGCGCAGGTCGCGGGCGACGCCACGGCCCACGCGACGATCGGCGCCTGCTTCCGCGACGAGGTCGCGATCCTGCGCAAGCCGGTCGAGCTCCCGCTCGCTCCCGACACCACGCTCCGTTGGCGCTGGCGCGTGTCGCAGCTCCCGTCCGAGAAGGCCGAGAACGACCTCCTCCAGCACGACTACCTGAGCCTCGCCCTCGAGTTCGAGAACGGCCGCGACCTGACCTGGTACTGGAGCGCGTCGCTCCCTGTCGAGACGGGCTACGCCTGCCCGATCCCGACCTGGACGCCGCGCGAGACCCACGTCGTCGTGCGCTCCGGGCCGGTGGGCCTGGGCGATTGGCAGGCGGAGCAGCGTCGGGTGCACGACGACTACGCGCGCTACGTCGGCGAGCCGCCGCGGCGGATCGTCGCGGCGTGGCTCATCGCGGTCGCGCTGTTCCAGCACGGCAGCGGCGCCGGGGAGTTCGCGCAGATCGTCCTCGAGGGCGGCGGACGGCGGCTCGAGATCCTCTGAGCGCGCGCCCCTACCCGCCGCTCCGCTCGGTCTCGCCGAGCCAGTCGCGGGGCCGCAGGAACCTCGGGGCGAGCTCCGCTTCCGGGCTTCCGGGCTCCGGCTGCCAGTCGTAGCGCCAGCGCACGAGGGGCGGGAGCGAGGCGAGCACGGACTCGACGCGGCGGCCCGACTGGAGGCCGTAGAGCGTGCCCCGGTCGTAGACGAGGTTGAACTCCGCGTAGCGCCCGCGCCGCCAGAGCTGGAACTCGCGCTCGCGCTCGCCGTAGGGCATGTCGCGGCGGCGACGCACGATCGGGAGGTAGGCCTCGAGGTAGGCGTCGCCCACGCTGCGCACGAAGGCGAAGCACGTCTCGAAGCCGCCCTCGGCGAGATCGTCGAAGAACAGGCCGCCGATCCCCCGCGTCTCGCCGCGGTGTCGGATCACGAAGTAGTCGTCGCACCACTTCTTGAAGCGGGGGTAGGCGTGGTCGCCGAGCGGCACGCACGCCGCCCGCGCCGTGCGGTGCCACAGCACGGCGTCTTCCTCGAAGCCGTAGCACGGGGTCAGGTCGAAGCCGCCGCCGAACCACCAGACCGGCTCGGCGCCCTCGGCCCGCGCCTCGAAGAAGCGCAGGTTCGCGTGGGACGTCGGAACGTAGGGGTTCCGCGGATGGACGATCAGCGAGAGCGACACCGCCTCGAAGCCCGCGCCGGCGAGCTCGGGGCGCCGGTCGGTCGCCGCCGGCGGCAGCCGGTCGCCCCGCGCGCGGGTGAAGTGGACCGCCGTCTTCTCGAAGACCGCGCCGTCCTCGAGGACGCGCGGCCGGGCGAGCGTCGCGCCGGGGCCTTCGAAGCGCTCCTCGCGAAACGAGGCCTCGCGATCCTCCGCCGCGAGCGCGTGGCAGATGCGGTCCTGGAGGGCCTGGAGGTACGCGCTCACCGCGCCGGCATCGGCCGCGTCCATGGCCCGAGTCTAGCCGCGCGGAACGCGGGTACACTCGACGGGTCCGATCGGAGGGCGCAGATGGATCCCGCGGCCGGCGGCGGCGCGTTCCCGGGCCGTGCGTTCGTGACGGGCGGCTCCGGGTTCGTGGGTCGCAACCTGATCCGCGCGCTGCGCGCGCGCGGCGACGAGGTGCGCGCCCTCGCGCGCTCTGCCGCGGCGCAGGCGGCGGTCCGCGCCGCGGGCGCCGAGCCCGTCGCGGGCGATCTCGACGACGTCGCGGCGCTGCGGCGCGGCATCGCAGGCTGCGCCGCCGTGTACCATGCCGCGGCGAAGGTCGACGATTTCGGCGAGGAAGCGGAGTTCCGACGCATCAACGTGTGGGGCACGGAGAACGTCCTGCGCGCGGCCGAGGAGGTGGGCGCTCCGCGCTTCGTGCACGTGAGCACCGAGGCGGTCCTGGTCGGAGGCCCTCCCATCGTCGACGCGGACGAGACGTGGCCGCTCCCGCCGCACCCGATCGGCCTGTATCCGCTCACGAAGGGGCTGGCCGAGGGACGGGTCCAGGCCGCGGCGGCGCGCGGTCTCGGTGCCTGCATCGTGCGTCCACGCTTCATCTGGGGACGCGACGACTCCTCCCTCCTGCCGCGGTTCGTCGAGGCCGTGCGAAAGGGGCAGTTCGCCTGGTTCGGCGGAGGCCGCTACCTCACGAGCACGTGCCACGTGGCGAACGTGTGCGAAGGCGCGCTGCTCGCCGCCGAGCGCGGCCATCCGGGAGAGGCGTACTTCCTGACCGACGGCGAGCCCGTCGAGTTTCGCGTCTTCCTGACGCAGCTCCTCGCGACGCAGCGAGTCTCGGTGGAGGATGCGCGGAGCATCCCCCACGGCGTCGCGCGCTTCCTCGGGGCCGCCGCGGAGACGCTCTGGAGCTGGCTGCCGCTCCCCGGACATCCGCCCCTCACGCGCGCCGCGGTGCGGCTCGTCGGCGAGCAGGTGACCGTGAGCGACGCGAAAGCGCGTCGCGAGCTCGGCTACCTCGGGCGCGTCTCCCGGGAGGAGGGCCTGCGCGAGCTCGCGCGACAGGCGCGGGTCGCGTCGTGACCCGGCGCCCCTAGCCGGGCCGACCGCCGAGGCGCGCGAAGGCCGCACGCTCGGCGAGACGCACGAGCTCGTCGCCGAGGTTCCGGTCGAGGAACAGCGCCGGGTCGCGGCCGAAGCCCGCCTCGTCGTCGCGCAGCGAGGCGAGCTGCGGGTAGACCGCGCGCCGCGGGCCGTAGCTCACACGGTCCGGCGAGAGCTTCTCCCGCGCGAGGCGCGTCTCGAAGCCGAAGAACGCAAACACACGGTGGAGTCGCCGCGCCGGCCCGAGCACCGTCTCGAGCAGGGATACCGCCCCGAGCATGCGCTGGGTCTCGGCGTGGTGGGACGCGATCCAGGGCTCGAGCTCCCGGGCGAGAGCGCGGTCGGCGAGATCGCGTCGCAGCCGCTCGGCACAGCCCGCACGACGCTCGAGCGAGCGCCTGAGCTCCGCCAGGAGGGCGTGGCCGTCGCGACCGTGGCCGAGCTCGTCACGCAGCGAGGAGATCGCCCCCTCGAGCTCCGGGTCGCGATCGTCGGGATGGATCGGCGAGAAGCGATGCGCTGCGGCGAACTCGGCGAATGCCGCCGGCGCGCCGGCGCCGAGCTCGTCGAGGGCGGCGCGCCATGCGGCCTCCGCGTCGTAGCGCTCCGGATCGCGCAGCCACGCCGCGGCCGTGTGGACGGCGACGGCGGACGCCCGGGCGTGCTCCATGGTGTTGAGAAGCACGCCGGACACGTGGGCGACGAGACCCGGCTCGCGCCGCGCGTAGGGGCCGAGGTGCAGCAGCGGGCGCATCGGACCGTCCGAGACGGGCACGTTGTCCCAGAGCACGAGCCGGCGCCGCAAGGTGGCGGCGCGGAGCGCCGCCTCGTCGCTGCGGACCTCGGGGCTGCAGACCGTGCGGCCCGTCCAGAACGCGGGGATCGCGGGATCGAGGGACGCGCCCATCGTCTCGAGGTAGTCGGTGGGCTCGGCGCCCACGTAGTCGGTCGGCCCGAGCAAGACGGTCGCATCGCCGCCGAGGGCGTCGCGGAGATCGTGGGCCACCGCGACGTGGGCGTCGGCCAGCGACGCGAACGCGCGTCGGTCCGAGTCGTGGGCGAGATGGGACGGGACGTCGTCGAAGGCGAGCATGAAGAGGCGACTTCCCATCGCCTGGAACGCACGGAACTTCGCCTCGAGGAGGCGACGGTCCTCCGGCGAGGAGTACACCATCGAGAGTCCCGGCGAGACCGAGAAGCCGACCTCGACGCCCTGCTTCGCGCCGGCCTCGATCAGCCGGGCGAACTCGCGGAGCGCGTCCTCCGCATAGGGCGTCCGCCACTCCGCGCGCTGCAGCGGGTCGTCCTTCGGCGCGTAGCAGTAGGCGTTCATGCCCCAGCGCGCGAGACGCTCGACCCACCAGAGCCGATCCTCGGCCGAGTAGGGCGGGCCGTAGTACCCCTCGACGATCCCGCGCAGGGTGAAGCCGCTCATCGCACCGCCTCGTCGGGCGATGCGCCGCGACAGCCGAGCGCGGCGAGCCGTCGCGCCCAGGCGTCGGCATCGAGCGCGCCGGCGGCGCGGTGAAGCTCGCCCTCGCGGAAGAAGGCGTTCGCGGGAAGCCCCTGGGGCGCGAGGCGTCGCCAGACGGCGCCGCTAGGGTCGAGGGCGAGCGGCGCGCGAACCCCGCGCGCCGCGAGGAAGGCCTGGGCCGCCGCCGCCGGCTCGCCCACGTTCACGAGATAGGCGCGAACCGGCGTGCCGTCGCACGCGGCGAGGCGTGCGTCGAGCCGCGGCAGCTCGGCGGCGCAGTCGGGACACCAGGTGGCCCAGAAGTGGAGAAGGAGAGGCGGGGCGTCGGGCCCGACGGCGAGCACGAGCGCCGCGCCGTCGGGCGCCTGGAGCGAGATCGTGTCGGCGCCGTCCGCCCGCGCGAACGACGCGTGGGCGGCGACGCAGGCGAGGATCGCGGAGAGGACGGCGGCGCGACGCTCCATCTCAGAACGGTAGGAGAACTCCGGCCGACCAGGTCACCCCCTCGTGCTGCTCGCCTTGGAGCCACGTCTGCCCGAAGGGGAGCTGCGCCGCCAGGCGCAGCGACGGCGGGCGGCGTCCCTCGAGCCAGGGCAGCCGGATGCGGAGCGTGGGCGTGACGTAGGCGATGGCGCCGCCGCTGTCCTGGTAGCGCGCGCCCTCGGAGATGTCCTCGCCCGCGTAGCGGAAGTTGAGCTCGACGCCCGGCGTCAGGAAGTCGAGCGCCGGCACGCCGACCACGTGACCCAGGGGCGTGTCGAAGGCGAGGTTCACGAGGGCGACGTCGCCGTAGCGGTAGTCGAGCGCGCCCGCCCCGTTGAAGCGGTAGAAGAGGCTCAGGTAGAACGAGCCCCAGTCCACGCGATGGCCACCGGCGATCCCCACGCCCCAATCCCACGATCCCGTGCCGAGCTGGAGGTGCGGATCGGTCTTTCCGTCGACGGTCTGCTCGCGCTGCCCGGTCGGCGCCTTGCCGAAGAGGCGCAGGTCGACCCAGGTGGTCGGCAGCACCGGCCGATTTCGCAGCACGACGTAGCTCGCCGTGAGCGAGAGATCGCCGAAGCCCGAGAGCGTCGAGCGCGATCGCCCTTCCTCCGGCTCCTCGATCACGGCGTTGAAGCGCCACGGCGCGTCTAGCGTCAGGGTCAGGCGGTCGAGCGGCGACCAGGAGAGGTACGCGCTCAGGATCTGGCTCTCGTTCACCTCGCGTCCCTTCTCCACGACTCCGTCCTCGGGCAGGAGGCCGCTCGTCTTCCGCCAGCCCTGGATCTCGAGATAGAGCGAGAAGGACGACGCTTCGAGCGGCGTCGCGCCGAAGCCGGAGTAGAGCGGGTCGCCGGCCTGGCAGATCGAGCAGGCGCGCGTGTCGGAAGGTGCGAAGCTGGATGCGAGCGCGAGGGCGGCGCCGAGCGCCGCAGCGAAGCGGTGACCGAGATGCATGTCGGATCTCCGGAGCGCGCACGGGCGTGCGCGCGAACGTCCATCGAAAGGTGCGCGCGATCGCGGGGCGACTCGCGCACGCCGGCCTCGGAGCGAACGGACGTCAGCCGACTCTGGGTACGTGATCGAGCGCGCGCGGCGGGCAGCGGGGCGCGACGAGCGCGGGCGCGGGAATCGGCGCGCGCGCTGCCTCTGCAGCAAGGCCGAGGCCGCCACTCGGAAGCGTCGGCGCGAGTCCGCTCGAGCCGCCGGCGACGGTGGGGCGCTCGCTGCAGCCGCACGGGCAGCTCGCAACGAGCTCGGCCGTCGTGCGCACGTCCCCTCTGCCCCGCTGCGGCTGCAGGCTCGGTGGCGCGTCGTGCATCGCGTGGGCGACCGGACCGGGATCGTACGACGCGTCCGGAGACTGCCGCGCGCACGGCACCACGCTCGCGAGCGCGATCGCGAGCGTGAGTACGAAGGCGACGCTGCGCGGGGTCGAGCGCATCGCGGGAGGCTAGCCGTGCTCAGTCGAGGAGCGCCAGCAGCGCCTCCGTCGGGCGCCCCACGACGGCCCGCTCGTCCCCGACGAGGATCGGGCGCTCGATCAGCACGGGCTGGCGGGCCATCGCGTCGAGGATCGCGCCGTCGTCGGAGGTCGGACCGAGGCCGGCCTCGCGATACGCATCCTCGCCCCGGCGCACCCACTCGCGGGCCGGACGCCCGAGCTTCCTCGCGAGCGTCGCGAGCTCCGCGCGCGTGAGCGGCCGCTCGAGGTAGCGGCGCTCCTCGAAGGCGACGCCCCGCGCCTCGAGGAGCTCCTTCGCGGCGCGGCTCTTCGAGCAGCGCGGATTGTGCAGCAGCACGAGGCTCACGCGGGGCGACCGCTCCGCACGCGCGTGGCTAGCGCCCGGCGGCGACGGCGGGTCCGGCCTTCCCGGGCTGCGCCTGTGCGTTCTGCGCCAGGAACGCCATCAAGAGCTGCACCAGCTCCTGGGGCGGCGTCGCCTCCGGCTCCTCGACGGAGTCCTTCAGGTTCTCGAAGCGCAGGAGGTCGAGCTTCTCGTACTCCGCGCGCACGCGCGGGGTGAGCAGACCGAGGCGCTTCAGGTTGGGGACGATCTTCGAGAAGGTCATCTGGCGGAAGCCCTTCATGAAGGGCGTGTCCTGGGCCCAGGCCGTCCAGAGCGGGGCGTCCCAGCCGAGGCGCTCGAAGACCGGCGTCATGAGCAGACGATCGCGCAAGAGGTGCGTCGCCTCGATCACGAACTCTTCGCGCTCCTTGAGCTCGGTCTGCGTCATCTCCCGCGTGTAGAGGTTCTCGAGGGAGAGCACGCCGAAGGCGACGTGGCGCGACTCGTCTCCCATGATGCGCGTGGTGAGGTCCACGAGCAGCGACTCCTCGGGCATCATCATGCGCTGCATGCCGAACGCGGCGAGGGCGAGGCCCTCGACCATGATCTGCATGCCGAGGTAAGTCACGTCCCAGCGGGCGTCGGTGATGATGTCGTCGAGGAGCTGCTGCAGGCTCGGGTGCACCTCGTAGGAGATCCCGAGCTTCTCGGTCAGGTAGCGGTGGTAGACCTCGACGTGCCGTGCCTCGTCCGCGACCTGGTTCGCCGCGTAGAACTTCGCCTCCTCCCACGGGACCGTCTGCACGATCTTCGCGGTCGCGACCAGGGCGCCCTGCTCGCCGTGCAGGAACTGGGAGAGCATGAACGCGTTCATGTGGAGGTTCAGCGTCAGGATCTCCTCCTCGCCGAGCGTCTTCGGAGGGTTGAGCAAGCTGTTCATCATGCCGCTCGCGCCCGCGGCCTGTCGCTGCTTCACGATCCGCTCGATGCTCACGTCGGTCGACCAGTCGAGCTCGCTCGCGTTCCAGCTCGCCGCCTTCCCCTTCTCGTACAGCGCGAGCAGGTTCTGCTGCGCGAGCTCGTACTGCCAGTCGAAGACGGTGTCGATCGTGGACTTGACGGACTCGAAGGCGCCGGAGCGCGGGACGGGAACGGGGTTGTGCTGGCGATACTGCATTGGGGTCTCCTGGTCTCGACGGGATGTGGGTCAGGCGGAGGCCGGCGTCTCCCCGACGCCGAAGTAGCGGAGCACGATGCGCTCGATCTCGCGGGCGATCTCGGCGTCGGAGAGCACGCGCCCGTCGGCGCGCACCTCGCCGAGCAGGACGAGCTGGAACATGAGCCCGAAGGCGAGCTGCACGCCGAGATCGACGGCGAGCGCCGGCTCGGGGTGGCCCATGGGCTCGGACCGGGCGAGGACCATCTCCTTCACGCGCTCGGAGACGCGCGCTCGAAAGCGCAGCGCGTCGGCGTGGAACGCGGGATCCTGGGCGGCGCGGAAGACGAAGGCCTGGATCAGCCGCGTGCGTGCGCGGGTGACACCGACGAGCTCCGCGACGCACGCCTTCACGATCTCGCCGACGGAGGCGGTGCCCGACCTTCCGACCTCGGCCAGGCGCTCGAGGCGGCGGTACACGTCGTCGAAGAAGCGCTCCTCGAGGGCGCGCAGGAGCTGGGCCTTGTCCTGGAAGCGCGCGTAGAAGCCGCCGACCGACGACCCGGCCCGCCGCACGATCTCCGGGATCGACGCGTCGGCGAGGCCCTTCTCCTCGATCAGCGCCTCGGCCGCGTCGAGGATCCGCTCGAGCGTGCCCTGGCTCCGGGCCTGCTTCGGGCGCGCCACGCTGTCGAGCGGGTGGGAGCGGTCCATCGGAACTCCGAAACAGAATCCGATTCTCCTTCTACATCGGCCGAACGAGCCGAGGCAATCAAAAATCTATTCTCTGATTCTTCGTCAGATTCTGATTGATCGTCAGAACAAAACCGTCGATGATGCCCGGGCATCACTGGGCTCGGCGGGAGGTAGGCGAGGAAGGACGGGTGACGACGGCGATCGAGGACGACGACTTCGCGGCCTTCCAGCGGGCGACGGGCGCGACGGATACGGGGACGCCCTATCCGCGGTGGGCCGCCCTTCGCCGGCAGGCGCCGATCGTCCCCGTCCATCCTCGCGACATCTTCCGCATGGCGCCCAACGGCGCGTTGAGGGACCTCCCGGAGGACTTCCGGGTCTGGGTGGTGGTCGGCCACGCGGCGGCGCTCGAGGTGCTCCGCGACGACCGACGTTTCTCCTCGGCCATCTACGCCGCGACGATCGGACAGGTCATGGGCCGCACCATCCTGCAGATGGACGAGCCCGAGCACGGGCGCTACCGGGGGCTCCTCCAGCAGGCCTTCACGCGCAAGGCGCTCGCCCGCTGGGAGCACGAGACGATGCGCCCGATCGTCGTGCGCCTCGTCGGCGCCTTCTCGGGCCGCGGGCGCGCGGAGCTCGTGCGCGAGCTCGCCTTCCCGTTTCCCGTGCAGGTGATCGCGGGGATGCTCGGCCTTCCCGAGCGCGACCGCGCACGATTCCATCGCTGGGCGATCGAGCTGATCGCGATCGCCGTCGACTTCGAGCGTGCCTTCGCCGCCTCGAAGGCGCTGGCCGAGTACTTCGCTCCGCTGCTCGAGGAGCGCCGCACGCGACCGGGCGACGACCTGATCAGCCTGCTCGCGCACGCCCGCATCGACGGCGAGCGGCTGGGCGACGAGGACATCTTCTCGTTCCTGCGCCTGCTCCTCCCGGCGGGCGCCGAGACGACGTACCGCGTGCTCGGCAGTCTGCTCTGCGGGCTCCTCACGCAGCCGGAGCAGCTCGAGGCCGTACGCCGCGACCGGAGCCTCGTCGAGCGCGCGATCGAAGAGGCGCTGCGTTGGGAGACGCCGGTCAACCGCATCGTCCGGATCTGCCGCGAAGCGACCGAGGTGCAGGGGGTGCCGATCCCGGTTGGCGCGCCGGTCGTGGTCTGCCTCGGCGCTGCGAACCACGACGAGGAGCGCTGGGAGCGCCCCGACGTCTTCGACCTGCACCGGGCGCGAGAGCCCCACGTGGCCTTCGCCTTCGGCCCCCATCGCTGTCTCGGCATGCAGCTCGCGCGCATGGAGCTGCGCATCGCCCTGAATGCGCTGCTGGATCTCCAGGGCCTCGCGCTCGCACCGGACGCCGGCGACGTGCACATCCGCGGAGACGTCTTCCGGTCGCCCGCCGCCCTTCCAGTCGTCTTCGAAGCCCTCCGATGAGACCGACGCAACCCGCGCGCCCGCCCCGGGTTCACGGGGGCGGGCGCGCACCGCGCCGGAGGAGAGCTCGATGAAGGTACGTCCCGTCGGGAGCCGCATCCCCGTTCGAATCGCCCTGGTCGCCGCGCTGTTCGGCGCGCCCTGCGCGGCCGTCGCGCAGGAGTCGCCCGAGGCGCCGCCGCCCGGGAGTGTCACGATCGAGCGCGACGCGACCGGCTCGGTGACCCGCACGGGCGACGGCTACGAGCGCGAGGTTCACACGACCGTCACGAGCCCGAAGACGGGCGAGACGCACACCTACACCACCACGGGCTCGGGCGAGAAGACCGTGAACGAGGACGGCTCGAAGTCGTACGACCGCAGCCGGACGACGACCAACGACCAGACCGGCAAGTCGACCACCGTCGAGAATCACACCACCGTCACGAACACCGAGGACGGAAAGCAGCTCGAACACGAGCGCACGCGTACCGGTCCGAACGGCGGAAGCGTCGACGAGACCACGACGGGCAGCGTGACCCGCGGCGAGGACGGCGTACGCAGCTGGCAGTCGACCACCCAGGGAACGGCGACGGGCCCGAACGGGAACACGCGGAGCTGGGCCACCGACCGAAACGGCGCCTCCACGCCGAACGCGAACGGCGGTCGCGACCGCACGTCCACCGCGACCACCACGAACGACCGGGGCAAGACGAGCACCGCCCAGCGCTCGAGCTCTACCTGGCGCGACGGCGCCGGCCAGCGGGGCTTCGAGCGCAACGCCGAGCGCGTGGGCCCGAACGGCGGCCGGCGCACCCTGCACGAGACCGGCTCCAGCACGCGCACCCAGGGCGGGCGGTCGTTCGAGCGACACGGCAGCGTGACGCACCAGCCCGCGGCGGGCGCCGGCGCCGAGAGGTTCGTGCGGCGCGGAGGGCCGCGCCGCTAGCGGCGCCCGGTGACGGTCCGCCCGAGGATCCGGGCGGCCGTCGTCACCAGGTCCTGGCGGGTGATCCCGATCAGCTCGAGCTCCGCGTGGTACGCCGCGAGCTGCTCGAGCGCCGCGGCGAGGAAGGCCGCGGCGCTGCGAGGATGGACGTCGGGGTCGCCGCCACGCTCTCCCTGCGCGGCGGCGATGCGCCGCTCGAGGGCGTCGAGCACCGGCACCATGGCGCGGCGGCGGAGATCCATGAAGCGCACGTCGCCTTCCTCCGACGCGAGGTTGCGCAGGCGCAGCACCGCGCGATGCGCATCCCAGTGTCGCAGGAACGCCTCGACGAGCTCGCGCGCGCGGGCCTTGCCGTCCTTCCCCTCCCACCCGCCGTCGATCAGGCCGACCACTGCCGGCAGCTCCTCGCTCGCGTGCTCTGCGAGCTCGAGGGCCGCCTCCTCCACGTTCTTGAAGTACTGATAGAAGCTCGCGGGCGACGTGCCGGCGCTTCGCGCGATGTCGGCGACGGAGATCTCGCGGAGTGCCTTTCGCGCGAGGAGCTCCTCGGTCACCTCGAGCAGGCGCGCGCGCGTCACGAGGGCGCGGCGTCCGAGGGGCCGGCCGCCCTGATCGCGCACGACGCGCTCGGGCTCGCCCGCCGCCGGGTCGCCGGAGGCCGGAGCATCGGGGTTCGAAGGGTCGTCCGGCCTGCGGGGTGTCGGCACGCCCGTCGAGGCTACCACCGCCGCCGCGGCGCTCGCACGTCGGCGCCGCGGCTCGCCGCCCGGCTAGCCGCGAGGCAGCCGCTCGAACGGCACGTCGCGCAGGGGCTCCGCCTCGCGCGGAAGCCCGAGCACCCGCTCGGCGGCGATGTTCTTCTGGATCTCGTCGGTGCCGCCGGCGATGTGGAGCGCCGGAGCGTAGAGCCAGTGATTCTGCCAGCGGCCGCGGCGCCCCAGGGCCTCGGGGCCGAGGAGCCGCAGCGCGAGGTCCGACGAGCGCGAGACGATGCGCGCGATCGCGAGCTTCATCACCGAGCTCTCGGCGGCCGGCAGCGCGCCCCGGCCGAGCTTGGTCATGACGCGCGCGTTCAGCATCTCGAGCGAGCGCGCCCAGACGTAGATCCGGGCCACCTCGTCGCGGGCCGCGGCGTCGAGGCGGTCGCGATGGCTGCGCACGTGCTCGAGGAAGCGCTCCAGGGAGAACATCCGGTCGATGCCGCCGATCGCCATGCGCTCGTTCAGGAGCGTCGTCATGGCGGCCGACCAGCCCGCGTTCTCGGGGCCGAGGCGCGCTGCGTCGGGCACGCGCACGTCGTTCAGGAACACCTCGCTGAAGTGCGCGCTGCCGTTCATCTGGCGCAGCGGCCGGACCTCGATCCCGGGCGTCTTCATGTCGAGCAGGAAGTAGGTGATGCCCTTGTGCTTCGGCGCCGACGGATCGGTGCGCGCGAGCAGGATCCCGAAGTCGGCGTAGTGGCCGCCGGAGCACCACACCTTCTGGCCGTTCACGATCCACTCGTCGACGTGGCGGACGGCGCGCGTCGCGAGCGCCGCGAGATCGCTGCCGGCGCCGGGCTCGCTGAAGAGCTGACACCAGATCTCGTCGCCCCGCAGCATCGGCGGCAGGTAGCGCTGCTTCTGCTCCGGGCTGCCGTGGGCGATGATCGTCGGGCCGGCCATCCCGATCCCGACCACGAACACCGACTCGCCGATCCCCGCGCGGCCGAGCTCCTGGCTCCAGATGATCTGCTCGATCGGACCGCAGCCGCGCCCGCCGTACTGCTTCGGCCAGAGCACCGCCGCCCAGCCGTGGGCGTGGAGCGTGCGCTGGAACGCGCGCGACTGCTGGAGCAGCGCCTCTTCGTCCTGGTCCTCGTCGTAGATGTCGAGCTTGTGGGCGGGGGCGTGCTCGGCCAGGAAGGTGCGCGCCTCGGCGCGGAAGGCCGCTTCGGCCGGCGAGTCCGTCAGGTCCATGGGGCTCCTCGTCTCGAAAAATGATACACGTTTCAAAAACGGGAGCCCAGCGTTCCCGGCCGTCGGCGGGCTGCGCGCCTCAGAGGCCGCTGCCGAGGCGAAGGAACAAGTCCTGGACGAAGGTGGGCGTCCAGGCGTGGATCGTCGTCAGCACCTGCGCATCGGCGCCGACGAGGTAGCGCGCCCGGGGAGAGCGGGCGTCGAGCGCACCGCCGATCGCCCGGGCGCAGCGCTGCGGGTCGCCCATCAGAGGCTCCCACAGCCGCTGCAGCCGCAGGAAGCGTCGATACGCATCGGCGAAGCGCGAGCCCGCGGCTTCGCGCTTCGCGATGTCGCGCTCGAACTCCTCCCAGATCCCGGTGCGGAAGCCGCCCGGCTCGACCAGCACGACCTGCACGCCCGCTCCGGCGACCTCCATGCGCAGAGCATCCGAGAGCGCCTCGAGGGCGTGCTTCGCGCCGGTGTAGTGTCCGCCGAAGGGCGAGACCGTGCGGCCCGCGACCGAGGACACGTTCACGATCCGTCCCCTGCCCGCCTCGCGCATCGCCGGCAGCGCGAGACGCGCGAGCCGCATCGGCGCGTGCACCATGGTCTCGAAGAGCGCCCGCGCCTCGGCGTCGTCCACGTCCTCGACGGCGCCCGTGAGGGCGTATCCCGCGTTGTTCACGAGGCCGTAGAGCGCGAGCCGCCGCATCACGCGCTGGCAGGCCGCGGCATCGGCCACGTCGAGGAGCACGGTCTCGACCTCGACGCCCGCCTCGTCGGCGGCGCGATGCACGATCTCGGCCTTCGCCTTCGAGCGCACGGAGCCGATCGAGCGGTAGCCGCGCCGCGCCACCTCGAGGACCGTCGCGAGGCCGATGCCCGAGTTCGCGCCGGTCGTGAGGACGGTTCCTTTGGCCATGCTCCCTCCCTTGGCGCGGCGCGCGAGGCTCAGGGACGAACGGGCGGGTGCTGCATCCGCTGGAGCTGCTCCTGGAACTTCGCGCACGGATCCTCGTCGTCGAGGCGCGGCGTGAAGACGACGTAGTCGTAGCCCGTGAGCTCGGAGGCCTCGTCCGCGGCGAACGGGTCCGTCACACCGTCCTGTACCTCGAGGATTGCGACGCTCGCGACGCGCGCGTCGGGAGCGAGCGCCGCGAGCTGGAGCGGGACGCCGGTGCGGTGCGAGACGTGGGCGTTGCCCGCGACGAGGATCGCCGCCGGCACGGCGGCGCCGGCCGCGGAGACGAGCGCCTCGGCCATCGCGGCATCGCGCACGCGCTGCGCTTCGACCATCGCGTCGATCATCTCCGGCGGAGCGAAGCCGCAGTGCCCGCGTTGGATCTCCTCCGAAAGGGCCGCGCGCCCCGCCGCCGGGAGCGGCGCCGCGCGGGCGAGGAGCGCCTTCGCCGCGGGATCGCCGTGGCCCCGCGCGACCGCGCGCGCGCGGGCCGGCGGCGCGTTCGCGGCCACGATCGGGAGGCCCGCATCGAGCGCCGCCGCGAAGACGGGGCGATAGAGCGCGAAGTCGGGCCACCCGGAGTGCGCCCAGTCGACCGCGAGCGCGAGCGCGTCGGGGTCGCGGGGCGATCGGGCGAGGGACGCGGCGAGGGCCGCGGACTGCTCCGCGTCGAGCATCTCGAACGCGACCGCCGGGCGCGCGCCGCGCGCTGCGAGCTCGCGCACGATCCGGGCCTGCAGCGCATGATGGTCCGGATGGTCGTGGCGCTCACCGACCAGCACGAAGCGCGCGTCGGCGAGGGCCGCCACGAGGTCGCCCCACGCGATCTCGCGTCGTGCATCGACGTCGAAGGCGCGGCCGACGAGCGGGCTCCCGGCGCCCAGCGTGGCGGTGAACGGGACGGGCGCCGTCTCGACCAGCGGCGCCGGCCCGCGAGCGCAGCCGGGGGCGAAGGCCGCGAGGAGCGCGAGGGCGACGAGCCTCGCGCCGAGCCGCCTCGGGGCGAGCCGCATCGGGGCGAGGGGTGTCCGGGCGGGCGGTCGGCCGGGCATGCCGCGCAGCGTAGCCGCGCGGCGCCCGGCGCTCCTCATGCGATCCGCTCGAGCCGGAGCGGGAGCCCGTCCATCGGCTTCGAGATCGGCGCCTGCTGCACGGGCATCTTGTAGCCGCGGGGCACGCTCCAGCGGAAGCGCCGCACGAGCTGGAACAGGATCAGCCGGATCTGCATCTCGGCGAAGCGCACGCCGAGACACATGTGCGCGCCGCCGCTGAAGGGCACCCACAGGTGCGTGTGCTGCTTGTGCTCCTCCCGGGGCGCCGCGAAGCGCTCGGGATCGAAGCGGAAGGGATCCTTCCAGTACTCCTTCATGTGGTGCGTGTGGAGCGGATAGGCGAGCACCAGCACCTTCGCCGGGATGCGATAGCCGTAGAGCTCGAACTCGCCCTCGCTCATGCGCGGGATCGTCGAGAGCGGCGGGTAGCGCCGCAGCGTCTCGTTCAGCACGAGCCGCACGTCCGGCAGGTCGTCCATCGCGTCGTAGAGCAGGAACTCCTCCCCGCTCTCGCTCGCCATCGCCTGGCACTCGCGCCGCACGCGCTCCTGCCACTCCGGGTGCTTCGCGAGCTCGTACAGCATCGACGTGAGCGTGCTCGTCGTGGTGTCGTGGGCGGCCATCATCAGGAAGATCATGTGGTCCACGATCTCGGAGTCGCTGTAGCGCGTTCCGTCCTCGCTCTCGGCCCGACACAAGAGGCTGAACATGTCCGTGCCCGTGCCGCCGCGGCGCTCCCGGATCATGCGGCCGAAGAGCTCCATCATGTACTCGCGGCCCACGAGCCCGCGGTAGAACTCGGTGCCCGGGATGCGCAGGCGGACGAACGACATGGCCGCCGCGACGGTGTCCTCGAACGCGTGGTTCAGCCGGTCCGCCTCGGGGCCGAGCGCCATGCCGAGGAAGATGTTGCAGGCGAGGTCGAGCGTGAGCTTCTTGAAGGACGGGAAGGCGTGGATCCGACCGTCCGGCGCGTCGCCCCAGCGCTCGAGGCCCCGCGCGATCAGCGGGTTCATCTTGCGCGAGTAGTCCTTGAGCGCCTCGGTCTTGAAGGCGACCTGCATCCGCTTGCGATGCTCGCGGTGGTCGGCGCCGTCGCGCAGCAGGAGGCCGTTGGTGAAGATGCGACCCATGATCGCGTCCCATGCGCCCTTCGCGCTGAAGACGCCGTCGCGGTCGAGCATCAGCGTGCGGTTCGCCTCGGGGCCGAAGACGTGCACCGCGTCACCGAAGAACATCAGGTTCTGGCGCACGACCGGCCCGTGGCGCTCGTAGAGCTCGCTCCAGGTCGCCAGGGGATTCGTGCGGAGCGTCGGCAGGCGCAGCAGCGCGTGGAGCACGCTCGCCCGCGGAATCTCGCGGCTCGACGCGGGCGCGGGGCCGGACAGGCGATCTTCGGCGAGGTCGGGACTGGTCGATGCGGACATCTCGCGAACCTCCGCGCGGCACGGACGAACCGGGAGCGGGTCGACGACACCGGATCGGAAGGACCGCCGTGGCCACCTTAGCCCAGCGGGCTCGACCGGGGGCAAGAGAGGACCGTTCCGGGGAAAGGCCCGGCTCGGGGGCGCGCAGGAGGCCAGGCCTTCGCCCGACGCCGGATGGTCTCAGGGCAGCACGGCCAACCACGCCCCGAGCGTTCCGTTCGCGTCCATGCCGTAGCCGAGGAGCCGCTTCCCGTCCCTGGAGACGTCGACCACGCGCTCGAGCGAGGCGCTCCCGACGTCGACACCGGCGCCCGTCAGCGCGTCGTCGAGCCACCGGCCGCCGTTCGTCGCGTCCCAGAGCCAGATCCTCGTCGCCGGCGGCGCGTGCAGTCCACGGTCCGGCCCCGCCACCTCGTACGCGACGAACGCCGTGCTGCCGTCGTCCGAGATCAGGCCCCCGTGCACGGTTCCCTTGTCCAACGCAAAGGGCGCCGCGATTGCCTGCCTCCCTCCGGTCGCGGGGTCGTAGAGGTACGGCAGGCCGCCCGCCTGACCGAGGACGAGGGCGCCGTCTGCCGTGACGTCGAGGGTCGACACCGCGCGTCCCGGCCAGATCGCGGTGTCCACAGTGCGCGCGCCCGTGGCGGCCGTCCAGACGATCGCCGTCTGCCACGGTCCGGTCCGCGAGGGGCTCGCATCGGCGATCGCGACGGCGCCGTCCGACGAGAGGTCCCGCAGCTCGACGTGGACGTCGCCCACGCTCCAAGGGGCATCGACGTCGACGAGCGGCGCTCCGAGGTCGCGCCACAGCAAGGCCCGCGACTCGAGCTCGGAGCCGCCGATCGGCCGCCGGCACGTCATCCCCACCACGTCGCCGTGCTGCGACACCGCCGACGCCGAGCACGCCCAGTCGTTGTGGTCGCTCGGGAGCTGGAGCGGGAGCACGCCCGTCGCAGCGGTCCAGCGGAAGGCGGGAGCCTGGGCGCCGCCGGCGCAGCCCCCGACGACCGCGGTGCCGTCGCCCGACAGCGCAGTCGGATAGCACGCGGGCGAGCCCGCGAAGCCCGAGCCGAGGGAGGCGGCGCTCCCGGTGCTCGCATGCCAGAGGAACGCCGAGCGCGCCTCGTGCCGCTCGCGGTCCCACGAGGCAACGCCGAGAAGGGTCGCGCCGTCGTCCGAGAGCGCGACGTCGAGCGAACGCGTGCTCGGCGGCCCGACGGCGGCCGTGCCGCCCGTCTCCGTCCAGCGGAACGCCTGGAAGCCGGCGGCCGTCATCGCCTTGCCCGCCGCGACGAGCCCGTCGTCCGAGAGACCCGTGGGCAGGGAGCCGTACCAGTCCCCCGGGAGCTCGGCGAAGTGCCGTCGCCCGTGCCCCGCGCTCCAGAGGAAGAGCCCGTCTCCCTGGGGAGATCCCTCGGCGCCCAGCACGTCGCCGCCGTCGGACGACACCACGACGCAGCGGTCGCAGGCGGCCTGCTCGGGTGCCACCGTCGCGAACAGGCTGAGCCCCGCCTTCGACGTCCAGCGGAAGGGACGCAACACCGTGTTCCACGGGGCGGGTCCGGACTTGACCTCGAAGAAGCCGACGATCGCGCTCCCGTTCGCGGCGGCCGCGGTGGCGAGGCCGCCCTGGCTGCCCATCGGCGCCGTGCCGAGGCGCGTCCAGCCCTGGGACGTGCTCCAACGGACGGGAAAGATCGGACCGGTCGGCGGACCGCAGACACCGAACGGCGTCGTCCCGTCGTCGCTGATGCCCGTCGGGAGACAGAACGCGCGGCCGCGGTACGACAGGTCGTCGATCGTGTCGTCGCTCGTGCCGGCGATGCCGTCGCGGCCCGCCGTCCAGCGGAAGGACATCTCCCGACCCAGCCGGACGCCGTAGCCGACCACGACACGCGCATCGGCCGAGGCGTAGACGGGGTCGGAGTCGGGCTCGGGCCGCATCGTGATCCCGACGAGCTGCGCGGCGCGGTCGTCGGCGCTCTCGAACACGCCGTCCGGTCCGGCCTCGAAGCGCACGAGCTCGCGCACGGAGGAGCCGTTGGCGCGCCATCCGATGGCGGCCTTCCCGTCGGCGCTCACGTCGAGGGCGGCCGACTCGACTCCGCTCCACGGCAGACCCGTGAGCCGGTGGAACCCGCCGGCCGCGGTCCAGATCCAGCCCGACCGGAAGAGCGTGGCGAAGACGAACGGCTTCTCGCAGTCGCCGACGATCGCGTCTCCGCTCGGGCTCGTCGCGCTGACGTCGCAGCCCTGGCCGCCCGGGCTCGGGATCAGAGCCTGCATTCCCGTGGCTGCCGTCCAGCGGAAGGGCACGGTTCCGAGATCGGAGCTGCTGAGGCCCACCACCACCGAAGCGTCCTGCGAGGCGAAGCGCGCGACGCTGAAGAACCCGCCGCCCGGGAGATCTCCCAGCCCGACCGAGCCCGTCGCGGCGGTCCATCGGAACGCCTCGGGCCCGTGCGCCGACATGCCGTTCGCGATCGCGACGCTGCCGTCGACCGACACCGCGACCGGCGCGGAGGAGTCGCGGTCCCCGGGCATGTCGCCGAGCGGGATCACGCGCGGAGTCGGGTCGGGCGCGCCGCCGACCGCCGTCTGCAGCACCACGCCTCCGGCCTCGGGAGCCACGAGGAGACGCAGCCCGACGAAGAGCGAGAGCACCGTCACGAGAGCGTGTCGAGCCGCCATCCGTCTACTTCTCCGCGAGGTCCGGCAGCACCGCGTACCAGCCCTGGCGCTGGCCGCTCGGGGCGGTGCCGTTCCCCGCGAGCCGGGTGCCGTCGTCCGAGATCCCGACGAGCTCGTCGAGCTGCCAGCCCGTCATGTCGACGCCGTTCGCCGTCAGCACGTCGTCGAGCCAGCGGCCGCCGTGGAGAGGGTCGGAGATCCAGATGCGTGTCGGAGGGGGCG